>CACOXS010000033.1 GCA_902631255.1 uncultured Pelagibacteraceae bacterium | reverse complement strand
TTTTTCTATTATTCAACGGTTACTGACTTTGCTAAATTTCTAGGTTTATCAATATCATAACCTTTTTTTAGCGCAGAATAATAAGCTAATTTTTGCAAAGGAATGGTCAAAAGAAAAGGTAGTAGATCTTCATTAGTACTTTCAACTTCGATTTTCTCCCAAATATTTTCTGAAATTACCTCATCTTTGCTTTTATTTGTGATTAATAAAACTTTAGCCCCCCTTGCAATTACCTCCTGCATATTTGAAATCGTTTTTTTATAGTAATTGTCTCTTGGAGCCAAAACAACAACTGGCATACCCTCCTCTATTAATGCAAGAGGTCCATGTTTCATCTCCCCTGCAGGATAACCTTCGGCGTGAATGTATGATAATTCTTTTAATTTTAATGCACCCTCAAGAGCAATTGGATATGAAAAACCACGCCCCAAAAACATAGAGCCCTTTGCCTCATTAAAAGTATTAGAAATTGTTTGTATTTTATTATCAATCAATAATGTTTGCTCAACAAGTTTTGGTAAATTTTTAAGATCGTCAATTTTTTTGTCAAATTGAGCTTTTTCGATATCCTTTCTCAATAAAGCAAGTTTCAAGGCTAAAATATATAAAATTAATATTTGTCCAAGAAATGCTTTGGTTGAAGCAACACCTATTTCAGTCCCACAATGTATGGGTAATACAAATTCAGCGTCTCTTGCAATTGAACTTTCTACTACATTTACAACTGCACACGTTTTAACACCATTCTGTTTACATAGATCCAAAGCTGCATAAGTATCCGCTGTTTCTCCAGATTGTGATACAAACACATAAAGTGTCTCTTTTTTAAATCTATTTTTTCTGTATCTAAATTCTGATGCTATATCTATATTTACATCTAATGATGTTATTTCCTCAAACCAATATTTTGCCATTAAACATGAATGATACGCTGTTCCACATCCAATCAAGGTTATTGATGATATCTCATTACTTTTCCAAGGAAAGTTATAAATACTAATATCTTTATTGGACATATCTATATACTCATTAATACCATTTCTAATTGTGTTTGGTTGTTCCTCAATTTCTTTAGCCATAAAATGTTTGTAATCACCTTTGTCATATTTTTCTTCTTTAGTAGACAATTCTAAAACTTTTTTATTAATTTTAATTCCTTCCTCGCTAAAAAATTCCACGTGATCTTTTTTAATAATGCAGAATTCACCATCATTTAAATATGTAATTTTATTTGTCATTGATTTAAGCGCATAGGAGTCAGAGCCTAGATAATTTTCATTAGGACCATAGCCAACAGCTAATGGTGAACCCCTCCTTGCACCAACAATTACGTCTGGTTGATCTTTAAAAATAATACCCAGCGCAAAGCTTCCATGTAATGACTTCAAAGTTTTTTGAATTGAATCAACAATATTTTCTGTTTTAAGATTTTCAGTAATTAAATGGACAATTACTTCTGTATCAGTTTGAGATTTAAATTTATGACCTTTTCCAACTAAAAATTTTTTTAATATTGTTGAGTTTTCAATAATTCCATTATGAACAACAGAGACATTCTGGGAAGAGTGTGGATGAGCATTAATACTATTAGGAAGCCCGTGCGTTGCCCATCTCACATGACCAATACCAATAGTTCCCTCCATGTTTTGAACTAAAGAATTTTTTTCCAAATTATCTACTCTTCCCTCAGATTTAACTTCATTTATCAATCCATTATAGAGGGTTGCCATACCGGCTGAGTCATAACCTCTGTATTCTAATTTTTTTAGAGAATTAATTATAGTTGCTGATACAGGTTTAATGCTATTTATTCCAATTATTCCACACATAACTATTTAGACTTTCTTTTATAATTTTTAATTTCAGTCTGCAAACTTCTCGTTAATGCTAATGATTTTTTTTTCACATTTTTTGTTATAACCGAACCAGCCCCAACCACACTATCCTCCTCAATTGTAATTGGTGCCACTAATGATGAATTAGAACCAATAAAAACATTGTCTTT
>CACOXS010000032.1 GCA_902631255.1 uncultured Pelagibacteraceae bacterium | reverse complement strand
GAGGTTCATGTCCTGCATTAGCTAAGGTTAATTCTTTTTTATTGCTATCATAAATTCCAATCAACATTGTTACAAACATTCCTCTCGATGTTGTCTCGCAAATTTCAGAATTTAAAATATCTAACAACTCTGCAGCAGAAAAATTTGTTTTACTTAAACATCTGTACAAACTTGATGCCTTCGACATTAACAAAGAAGATTTAATTCCTTTTCCCGACACATCAGCAACACCAAAACCATAAACTCCTTCAGATAGTTCTGCAAAGTTGTAGAAGTCTCCTGAAACAACTTTAGCTGGGATGTTTATACCTGCTATTGGAAAATTTTCTTTTTGATTTTGAGATAGTAAAGTTTTTTGTATCTCACCAACAATTTCAATTTCTTTTTGCATTCTATTCTTATCTATTAAATCTTTTGCCATCTTGGCATTATTAATTGCTAATGCCGCAGGTCCAGACAAAGTTTCTAAAAGTTTTCTATCATTCTCCTCAAATAGTTTATTGTTTGTTTTTTTATTCAGACAATGAATAACTCCAATACATTCGTCTGAAACAATTAATGGTGAACATAAAACTGAATACGTTGTAAAATTTGTTTTATTATCTAAATCAAAATAAAATTCAGCAATTTCTCTTACATCTTTACGCACATCACCAACTCTAATACATTTCTTCATCACCGCTGCTTTACCCATTACTCCTTGTGTGATAGGTATCTCAAAATCTTCGAGGTATGCTTGGTGTTTTGATGCGATACATTGGAATGATTGATTTTTTTCGTCTATTAAAAAGATATTAGCAGCTTGTGCATTTATTCTTTTTATAATTAATTCTAATGAATTATTTAATGTTTCTTTTAAATCAAGAGTCTTAGCAAACTCTTGATTCATTTTAGTCACTAACTCTAAATCTTTACTACTAGTGTCATCTACTTTAGTGGTTTCCTTTTTTTTTGGGCCAAAAAACATACTATTTATAAATTGATATTCGTTAATTTTTTGATATTTTTGAAGTTGATGGAATTCATTATTCATGCGCCTAATTTCTATTTGCACTTAACAGATGCAATGATGCTTATACAATACTGCATTGATGGGCTCATAGAATTTTCCTCTCTAATAAAACTATAAATTGTGTCCTATATTATAGTATTTATCTTCGGAAGTATATGGGGGAGTTTTAGTAATGTGTGTATTCATAGAATCCCTGATAATTTAAGTGTTATCTATGGCCGGTCTCATTGTCCTGCATGTAAAAAACAAATTAAATGGTATGACAACATACCTTTATTGTCTTTTATCATTCTGAAAGCTCAATGTAGAGATTGCTCAGCACAAATAAACTCCAAATATTTTATGATAGAGTTAGTCACAGCTCTTAGTTTTGTATTTATATTTTATTTGTTCGGTATTACTTCAACAAGCCTATTGTTTTTTATTTTATGTATCGGCTTTGTGATAATTTTTTTTATCGATTTAAAACATTTTATAATTCCAAATGAAATAACTTACCCATTAATCCTTATTGGTTTTTTTAAATCTTTTGATCCTAATCTTAATACCTTTTTATTTCCAAATTTAATTAATTCTCTAATAGGTGGATTGTTCGGATACATTATCATTTGGTTAATAATTTTTATTTATAAAAAATTAAGAAATAAAGAAGGGATGGGATTAGGAGATGCTAAACTTCTTTCAGTAATCGGTTTCTGGTTCGGTTGGATTTCTATACCTTTTGTTATTTTTTTTTCATCTGCTGTTGCCTTGATCAGTGTGATACCAGATTTAATAAAAAATAAAAAAAAACTTTCATCTCAAATTCCTTTTGGCCCATACCTCATCATAGGATGTTTAATTTTTCTTTTTTTAAATGAGCAGATTAAATTATTCTTAAACTAATAAGTGTGCCCAGTTTGACCAGCTAATTGTTAGAAAAAAATATCAAATGATATAATAACTTGTTATGAAAAAATTTTTAACTTTAATCATAGTTTTATCAATTTCATTTTTTTTATTAATTGAATTTATCGGCGATAGATTAATAAAAAACATT
>CACOXS010000031.1 GCA_902631255.1 uncultured Pelagibacteraceae bacterium | reverse complement strand
GCTTCTCCCTCCAAAAATTCTTCTAACTTATGTAAAGTTAAATTGATTCTATGATCTGTGACTCTTCCTTGTGGAAAATTATAAGTTCTAATTCTTTCAGATCTATCTCCGGTACCAATCTTACTTTTTCTATCTGCTGATCTTTCTTGATCTATTCTGGTTCTCTCTAATTCATATAATCTTGCTCTCAATATTTTCATTCCCTTTGCCTTATTTTTATGTTGAGATTTTTCATCTTGCTGTGAAACACTTAAGCCAGATGGTATATGAGTTATTCTTACTGCGCTATCAGTTGTATTAACAGATTGACCACCAGGACCACCAGCTCTGAAAACATCAATTCTTAAGTCCGTCTCATTTATTTTTAAATCAACCTCTTCTGCCTCAGGTAATACAGCAACAGTCGCAGCTGAAGTGTGAACTCTACCTTGAGTTTCTGTATCTGGGACTCTTTGAACTCTATGTACACCACTTTCATATTTTAAAGTAGAATAGATATTGTTACCCTTAATAGACGCTATAACTTCTTTTAATCCACCCGCATCACTTCTAGAAATAGATATTAATTCCAGAGACCATTTTTTTTTATTACAAACTTTTTCATACATTTTAAATAAATCGCCTGCAAATAAACTTGCCTCTAGACCGCCAGTTCCAGCTCTTATCTCTATGATAGCATTTTTTTTATCAGCCTCATCTTTTGGTAGTAAAAATAATTTTAATTTCTTTTCATTTTTCTCAAATTGTGAGTTTAGCTCACTTAATTCAGTATGTGCCATCTTCATTAACTCTTCATCAGAATTTTCATCATTTAGAATTTTTTCTAGTTCAGTCTTATCATTTTTATATGAGGCATATTTCTTTGCGCTATAAACAATTTCATTTAAATCAGAATATTCTTTTGATTTTTCTGCAAACAATTTCTTGTCTACCTTTCCCGATGCTAAATCTTTTTCTAAAGAAGAATGTCGAGTAATTAATTCCTCAATAGTTTTTTCTGGTATCATTTTGAATTATTCTCTAATTCGGAAGCTTTCTTTTCAACTTCATGAATCACTCTCGTAATCATTTCATCTGTCATAACTTTTTCACTTTGAACACCAGAGAGGTAAAGCATATTACTTCCTTTTTGCCCACCAGTAATACCTACATCTGTCATCGCAGCCTCCCCAGGACCATTAACAACACATCCAATAATTGAGAGAGTGATTGGTGTCTTGATATGTGATAATTTTTCCTCTAAGACCCTTACAGTATCAATTACTTGAAAACCTTGTCTTGCACAGGACGGACAGGAAATAATCTTTACTCCTCTATTTCTAAGATTCAATGATTTTAGTATCTCATTTCCAATCGCCACCTCTTTTACTGGATCATCAGAAAGAGACACTCTAATTGTATCCCCAATTCCCTCTTTAAGGAGAATTCCTAAGCCGATTGAGGATTTAATACTCCCTGATATAAAACTACCAGCTTCAGTGATTCCCAAGTGAAGTGGATAATCTATTTTCTTTGAAAGTTGACGATATGCCTCTACGGATAAGAAGACGTCAGAAGATTTAACGCTTACTTTTAAATTTGAAAAATCCATATCTTCTAGAATTTCAATATTTCTTATTGCGCTTTCTACCAGTGCCTCCGGACAAGGTTCTTTAAATCTCTCTAGTATATCTTTCTCTAATGAACCAGCATTAACTCCTACTCTGATTGAACAATTATTATCTCTAGCAGACTTAATTACTTCAATAATTTTTTTTTTATCTCCAATATTTCCGGGATTTATTCTCAAACAACTTGCTCCGTTTTCTGCAGCTTCAATTGCTCTCTTGTAATGGAAATGTATATCAGCAACTATTGGAATATTAACGTGTTTTGTAATTTCTTTTAGTGCTTTAGATGAAGACTCATCAGGACAAGAAACTCTAACAATGTCAGCTCCTTCAGATTGTATTTCTTGAATTTGTTTAATTGTGCTCTTAACATCTGATGTTGAGGTATTGGTCATTGATTGTACAGTTATAGGATTTTCACCTCCAACTTTAACATCGCCTACATTTATAGTTTTGGTCTTTCGTCTTTTAATGTCTCTAAAAGGTCTGATGCTCATTTTTTTATTCTTGTAGTTTAAATTCTTTATGCAATGTGACTAAGGCTTTTTTAGCATCT
>CACOXS010000030.1 GCA_902631255.1 uncultured Pelagibacteraceae bacterium | reverse complement strand
TCTACTCATTGATTTAATCATTTTATAGGAAATAGCAGCACTATGTTGGCTTGGCATAATTAAAACATTTGAGTTACCAACTATTTCTGAAAATGGATAAAGCTCTTTATACATTTCCTCTAAAGCAACATCTGGCTGCATTTCGCCATCAAATTTAAAATCAACTTTATCATTTTTTAAAATTTTAACAGCATCGCTTAGTCTTTTTGTTCTATCTGTAGCCGGTTCTCCAAAAGTAGAGTGAGATAAAAAAGCAACCTTCGGATCAAAACCAAATAATTTTGCAACTCTAGCTGCTGATTTTGCCATTTCAGCTAATTGTTTGGCATCTGGGTATTCTATGACTGATGTATCACAAATAAAGATTGTTTTACCTCTATTTACAACTAGGTTTAACCCAAACATAATTTCCCCAGGTCTAGGATCAACGACTTTAATAATTTTTTCTAGTGAAGATGAGTATCTTCTTGTGTTCCCAGTTATCATCGCATCTGCATCCTGACACGCAACCATACATGATGCCCAAATTACCCTGTCATTTCTTATGAGCCTATCACAATCCCACTCTAACATCCCTTTTTCTCTTTGGAGTTTTTTGAATAAATATTTGACATATTTTTCTCTTTTAGTGGTGTCTTTTGAATTTACAATTTCAATATCAAAATTTTCGCTGTAACCAATTTTTTTAATTTGATTTTTAATGAGTTCCTCTTTTCCGATTAAGATGGGTATTCCTAAGCCAGAGTTTTTAAAAGCTATTGCTGCTTTTAGTGTATTTTCATCCTCACCATCAGCAAAAACAACTTTTTTTTGTTTTTTCTTTATATAAGTATTTACACCCTGCATAATTGTTACAGTTGGATCTAATCTTTGTTTTAGCTGCTCTTTATAGATTTCAAAATTATCAATTTTTTTTCTTGCTACACCAGTGTCAAAAGCAGCTTTAGCAACTGCAGCCGGTATAACACTTATTAATCTTGGATCGAATGTTGATGGAATTATATAATCTTTTCCATAATGAGGTCTTTCACCTCCCATTGCTGCAATGACTTCATCAGGTACATCTTCTTTAGCTAATTTTGCTATCGCATGTGCAGCTGCAATTTTCATCTCTTCATTAATTGTTTTTGATCGTACATCTAATGCACCTCTAAAAATATATGGAAACCCTATTAAATTATTTACTTGATTAGGATAATCTGACCTTCCAGTCGCTATAATTGCATCATCTCTAACTTCTTCGATTTCTTCAGGTGTAATTTCTGGGTCAGGGTTAGCACATGCAAATATTATTGGATTTTTTGCCATTTTTTTAACCATGTCTTTAGTTAACGCTCCTTTCGCAGATAAGCCCAAAAAAACATCTGCATTAGTAATAGCATCATCTAGAGTTCTATCTTTTGTTTCGATTGCATGACTTGATTTCCATTGGTTCAAATTATCTCGACCTCTGTAAATGACCCCTGTTCTGTCTACCATTGTAATATTTTTTTGGGGTACACCAGTCTTTTTAAATAAATTAGCACAAGCCATAGCTGAAGCTCCGGCACCATTGACAATTATTTTAACTCTATCAATTTTTTTTTTACAAATGTCCAAAGCATTAATAAGTGCTGCAGTTGTGATAATCGCAGTTCCATGCTGATCATCATGAAACACTGGTATATCAAGTATTTCTTTAAGTTTTTCTTCAATAATAAAACAATCAGGAGCAGCGATATCCTCAAGATTAATACCCCCAAAACTTGGAGCAAAATTTTTTATACTATTTATGATTTCATCTGGATTTTCGGAGTCTATCTCTAAATCAATAGAGTCAATATCAGCAAATCTTTTAAATAAAACAGCCTTACCTTCCATCACCGGTTTAGATGCCAACGCACCTAAATTTCCCATTCCCAAAATTGCTGAGCCATTACTAATTACTGCAACAAGGTTTCCTTTACTTGTATAATCAAACGCAGCCTCAGGATTATCACTGATTGCTCTTACAGGAGCAGCTACACCAGGCGAGTATGCTAAAGCCAGATCTCTTTTTGTCGTCATATTTTTTGAGGAAGATATTTCGATCTTGCCTGGCCTCTTATCTTTGTGAAAATCTAAAGCTTCTTTATCTGTGTAATGATCAATTTTTGTTTTTTTCATTTATGCTAATTAGGTGTACAAATGGGGTAAAATTAAGACTAATATGATTTATGAATTTAGTTAAGTCAACAGGGACTTTTGGTTTTTATA
>CACOXS010000029.1 GCA_902631255.1 uncultured Pelagibacteraceae bacterium | reverse complement strand
TTATACATCTTTAGATAATGAATAAAAAAACAATTTGGATAACGGGTGGGAGTACTGGAATCGGCAAAGCTCTTGCAATAAAATTTGCTAATGAAGGGTGGAATGTTGCTATTTCAGCCAGACGTGAGAATCTTCTTAATGAAATCGCAGACAATCATGAAAATATAAGTTCATTTCCATTAGATGTGACTGATAAATCAAAATGTAAAGAGGTTTTTGAAAAAATTAAGAATAAATTTGAAAATATAGATATTTGTTTTTTTTCCACTGGCACATGGAACCCAAAAAAAGAAAGGGATATTGATGTTGAACAAATTGAGGAAGTCTTTAAAATTAATTTTTTTGGAACATTGAATGCTATCAAAGCAGTTGAAGAATATTTTAAAAAAAAGAAAAGTGGAACAATTACTATCGTTTCCTCAATTGCTGGTTATAGAGGCTTACCAAATTCAACTGGATACGGACCTTCAAAATCTGCTCTAAATAATTTAGCTGAAAGTTTATATTTTGACTTCAAAAGATCAAATGTTCGTGTTTGTTTAGTTTCACCAGGTTTTATCAAAACTCCAATGACAGATAAAAATGATTTTAAAATGCCCTTTTTAAAGACTACTGAATATGCGGCTGAAAAAATATATGATGGCTTGGTAAATAAAAAAACTTTTGAAATACATTTTCCTAAGTCTTTGACTTTAGTGCTTAAGATGTTTAGTTTCTTACCTAGCAAATTATACTTTGCTTTGGTCACTAAAATGACTAAATATCAAAAAAAAAATTAAGCTGATATTTAAGCTTTTTGTTGAGAGCAAACATCTTTAATAACAGGTACATTTGCACATTCTCCACATTTTGTTTTTTGAACAATGCATCCGTTATCAAGAACTTTCACATCTACAACTCTATCACATTTTGAGCAAATAGACGTAATTGTAAGTCCGCACTTTTTACAACTATAGTTTTGTGTTTCCATATATTAATCGTAAATATTTTAAAATTTAATGCAAATAGAATTTTAGCGAATGATTACTAGTCTCAAACTTTTTTTGAGAATGATTATCATTAGCTAAAAAAACTCAAAAGAAAAAAAATTATTCTTTAATGAAAACAACCGTGAGCTCTGCAACCTTAATTCCAAATTTAGTCATTGTAGCTCTATTAATTGCTACTCGATCATCCTGTTTGAAAATCCAATCATCGAAAGTAATCTTAATTTCTTTACCTTTTACTGGAACTAACAAAACATACTCAAATTTAAATGCGGGACCATATGAATATCCCCTGGCTTTACCAACTACGTCTCCAGCAGTTCCCTCATAATTGTTGTCGTCTATTTTAGTAATTTGCCATTGTCTAGTTTGTACTTCACCGTCATCCCAATTAAATTTTTCATCAAGAATTAATTGTTTGCCATCCCACTTACCATCTAAATCTGCTGAAAATTGTCTAGTAACTTTTCCAGATCTATTCTGAAGAACTCCCCAAGCCTTAACATTACCTGACAAGTAATTTTCAATAATTAATCTTGGTTCTTTACCTTTAAAATCTTCGGGTTTCATATCGCTATTATTTGAGCAGTTTGTAATTAAGAATAAAGAGATTATCAATAAAATTGATCTTAAGTTTATTATTTTGCTCACAAGCCCCCGTTATTTATTTATTTTGAATTGAAAATTGTATCAAATCAATATTTTTCGATTTAAATCCAGCCTCACAATAAGATAGGTAAAACTCCCACATTCTTTTAAAAGTTAAATCAAAACCTTGTTTTTTAATGAGATCCCATTTTCTATTAAACTCATTTTTCCAAATAGCTAATGTATTTGCATAATGATCGGCATATGAGTCGTAAGACTTAATTGTTAAACCATTGTCTGAAACATATTTGTTTAAGCTATTTTTACTTGGCAAAAATCCTCCTGGAAAAATATATTTTTGAATAAAATCTTGTTTCGTTTTATACCTATCAAATAAACTATCATCTATTGTAATTGCTTGAATTGCAGCCCTACCATCTGTAGAAAGGTTTTTCTTAATAGTTTTAAAATAACTTTCCAAATAATTTTGCCCTACTGCCTCAATCATTTCTATGGACGCTATTGAATTATATTTATTCTTTAAATCTCTATAATCTTTTATTTCGATATTTACTTTTTCATTTAAACCACAATTATGAATTCTTTTTTTTGCGTATTCGAATTGTTTTTTTGAAATAGTAATACAATCTAATTTTACATCATATTTTTTTGCTAAATATTCTGCAAAACCACCCCAGCCACATCCGATTTCTAAAACCCTATCACCATTGTTAGGTTTTATTAAATCTATCATTTTTT
>CACOXS010000028.1 GCA_902631255.1 uncultured Pelagibacteraceae bacterium | reverse complement strand
AGAGACACCCAACATTAGAAGACAACGTCGTCGTTGGATCTGGTGCTCAAATTTTAGGACCAGTTGTAATCGGAAAAAATTCTTTAATAGGTGCAAATGCCGTGGTTACCAAAAATGTTTCTGATAAATCCATCATGGTTGGAATTCCAGCCACAAGAGTTGGGGATGCCACAAAAGGATTTCAACCTTATGCGGTTACTGATAAAGATAAAGACAATGACACAAATTAAAAATAACTTTCTTGAGTCGATTGGAAATACTCCTTTAATCAAATTAAAAGCAGCTTCTGAAATCACAGGATGTCATATTTTTGGTAAAGCGGAATATCTTAATCCAGGTGGATCGGTCAAAGATAGAGCTGCTCTTGCTTTAATTAAGGATGCACAGGAAAAGAAATTAATTTCAGAGGGGGGAATTGTAGTTGAAGGAACTGCTGGTAATACAGGAATTGGTTTATGTCTTTTAGGAAATTCTTTAGGTTATAAAACAATTATTGTGATGAATGACAATCAAACACAAGAAAAAAAAGATATTTTAAAAAACATTGGTGCAGATCTTAGGTTGGTACCACCTAAACCATATAAAGATGATGGTAATTATGTAAAAGTTGCAGGTCGTCTTGCCGAAGAATTAAAAAATACAAATAACAATGGTGTAGTTTGGGCAAATCAATTTGATAACACTGCCAATGCAAAAGGTCACTATGAAACTACGGGACCAGAAATCTGGGAACAAACTGATGGAAAAGTAGATGGTTTTGTTTGTGCTTCTGGAACAGGTGGAACTATAGGTGGTGTTAGTAAATTTTTAAAAGAAAAAAATAAAGATGTTAAAATTTATTTATCTGATCCAACAGGTTCTGCTCTTTATAATTATATTATAAATGGTGAATTAAAAGCCGAAGGAGGATCAATTACTGAGGGAATTGGTTCAAGTAGAGTGACAAAAAATTTTGCTGAGGCAAAAATTGATGGTGCATATTCAATTAATGATGAAGAGTCTTTACCAATACTTTATGATTTAATTCAAAATGAGGGTTTAAGTTTAGGAACCAGTTGTGGTGTAAATATTGCAGGTGCAATTAGACTTGGAAAAGAACTTGGGCCTGGCAAAACTATTGTAACTATTCTTTGTGATAAGTCTGATAAATACAACTCAAAGATGTTTAATAAATCTTTTTTAAAGGAAAAAAACCTTCCAATACCTAGCTGGTTATAATATCGCATATCAGCCATGTAACAAAACAGTTACATTTTTAGAATAATATTAATTAACATAGAGTGGTTATGAACAAATATATAGCAATAATAATATCTTTTTTAATTTTTACTTCTGCTCATGCAGGCATGAGTAAAGATGACAAATCTAAAGCCTGGGAGTGTGTTGGAATTTATATGGCAAATTACTTTTTACCATCTGGTGAAAAATTTGAATATGGAATGAAAGAAAAATCTATTTCAACTGTAAAAGTCTTAAAAGCATATGCTCTTGAAATTGGTATTCCAGAAAAAGAATGGGATGAAGGAGTTAATAAAGCAGTTGATAAGCATTATGGCTCCAAATACGACAAAACTAAAACTGAGAAATGTCATACATTTGTTGAAGCTTTAGTTCCGAATGGAGCTGAAAGAGTTAAAAAAGTAGTTCAGACTTTGTATTAATTTAAAAGGAGAGAAAATGAAAAAAATAATGTTAACGCTTTGTTTGGTCTTATTTGTTAGCTCAGCATACGCAGGTTCATGCCCTATGTTAGCCAAAAATATTGATGATAAGATTAAAAAAGCTCAAGAGTTAAGAGATCAGGGTATGGATGCTCATAAAGCTGGTGATCATGCTAAATCTGAAGAACTTTTAGGTAAAGCTTTAGATCTATTCAAAAACTAATTAAAAAATAAATTTATAACAAAAAGGAAATAACAAATGAAAAACTATATGGTTACTCACACATTTAAATCTAAAGAAGCTAAAGCAAAAATGATGGAAATGGTTGGGTCAATGAAAATGGAGGATATTGTTAAATCAATGACTGGCGATAACGCGAAATGTCAAATGACATGGAATACTCCTGGTGACAATTTAACAATGTTTTGTTGGTGGAAAGGAACAGATACTGATGCAATTAACAAGCAATTAGGTCAAATGAATGATTTCTTTGAACCTCATAATTTTGTTGAATGTGAAGACAATGTAATGGATTATAACGCCTAAGGATGAAAGTAATCTATACAAGAACCATCGGTGTTTATGACAATAAACTTAATGAAGCTATGGAAATTTCTAAGGAACTGGCTGAAGTAAGAAAGAAGCATTATCCTGATCATGAGGTTTATTTTTCATTTCAAGTCGGTGGAAATCCTAGAACAGTGAGAGAAACTCTTATTGGTGAACAATTTACAGACAAAGCATTTCAAAATGATCAAAATATGTCTGCAGATCCTAAGTTTATAGAACTTCAAAAAAAGATGAAGGATGTTTTTAAAGAAGGAACTATTCAGGACGAAATGAGAGTTATATTTAACGATTAAGGAGGGACAATGGCC
>CACOXS010000027.1 GCA_902631255.1 uncultured Pelagibacteraceae bacterium | reverse complement strand
TATTAAATATCTACCTTGATCTTCTGCAAAAAAATACTCAATTTCATTCATTAAATTCTTTGACTTATTAATCTTAATTCCCTTATTACCTTTGATGCACATTTTGCTTATCGCAACCAATAGACCTCCTAAAGATATGTCATGAGCACTTTTCACGTATCCTTTATCAATTAAATTTAAAATTGATTCTCCATTATTTTTTTCATTAAAAAGATTTACTTCTGGTGGAGGTCCATTTTTTTCATCCAAAATTGTTCTTGCAAATAAACTTTGATCAATATGTCCTTCAGTCTTACCAATTATTAAAACTAAATTATCAATTTCTTTTAAATCCATTGAAATCATCTTTTTGTAATCTTTAATAAGACCCACACCTCCAATTGATGGAGTGGGTTTGATTCCAACTTCTTTGGTTTGGTTGTAAAATGATACATTGCCAGATACAACTGGGAAATTTAAATATTCACTTGCTTCACCTATACCCTGAACACATTCAACAAACTCACCCATGTTGTCTTCTTTTTCAGGACTTCCAAAATTTAAACAATTAGTTATAGCAATTGGCTTTGCTCCAACTGAAATTAAATTTCTCCAACTTTCGGCTACAACCTGTTTACCTCCTGTTAATGGGTGAGCCCAACAATATACTGCTGAGGAGTCAACTGATGCTGCAACAGCTTTATTAGTTCCGTGTACTCTTACCACACCAGAGTCTCCACCTGGTTTTTGAATAGTGTCACCCATAACTGTATGATCATATTGTTGCCAGATCCATTCTTTACTACATATATTTTGATTAGATAAAATTTTCTTTAGTACATCTTTGCTTTTAAATTTATTTAAAACTTCATTTTTAATTTTATTTTTTTTTGGCAACTTTGATTTTTTCCATTTACGATCATACATTGGAGAATTTTCAACAAGAATATTCACAGGTATTTTTGCTACTTGTTCCTGGTTAAAAAATAATTCAATGTTTTTTGAGTTTGTTGTTTTTCCAATCACTGCAAAATCTAAATTCCATTTATCAAATATTTTTTTTGCAATTTCCTCTTTGCCATTTTCTAAAACTATTAACATTCGTTCTTGGCTTTCAGATAACATAATTTCGTATGGAGTCATTTTAGTTTCCCTACATGGGACTTTATTTAGATTAATTTCAATGCCTAAATTTCCTTTTGATGCCATTTCAATACTCGACGAAGTAAGACCAGCAGCTCCCATATCTTGAATGGCAATAATTGAGTCACCAGCCATTAATTCTAAACATGCCTCTAATAAAAGTTTTTCTGTAAAAGGGTCACCAACTTGTACAGTTGGTTTTTTTTCTTCAATCTTCTCATCAAAACTAGCTGAGGCCATACTTGCACCATGAATTCCATCTCTACCAGTCTTTGAACCCACATAAATTACGGGTTTATTTAAACCTGCAGCCTTTGAGTAAAAAATCTTATTTTTTTTTACTAGACCAAGTGTCATTGCGTTGACTAAGATATTACCATTATAAGAACTATCAAATGAGGTCTGTCCAGCTATAGTTGGCACACCCATACAATTTCCATAACCACCGATACCATGTACAACCCCTCGTAAGAGATTTTTTGTTTTTTTATGTTGTGGTGATCCAAAATGTATTGAATTTAAATTTGCTATCGGTCTTGCCCCCATTGTAAATACATCTCTCATGATTCCCCCAACGCCAGTTGCAGCTCCTTGATAAGGTTCTATAAATGAAGGATGATTATGACTTTCAATTTTAAAAACGATTGCATCACCATCTTCAATATCAACAACACCTGCATTTTCTCCTGGACCTTGAATTACTTTTTTTCCTTTAGTTGGAAGTTTTTTTAAGTGAAGTCGTGATGATTTATATGAACAATGTTCATTCCACATTGCAGAAAAAATCCCAAGTTCAGTAATATTTGGAGTTCTTTTAAGTAATTGACAAATTTTTTTATACTCCTCAGACTTTAGACCATGATCTATAGCAATTTGTTCACTAACTTCTATCATTTAATATTATTAAGAAGGTTTTTGAAAAAAATTGAACCATCTTCCCCAGATAAACTTTGATCTATCATTCTTTCAGGATGAGGCATCATCCCTAAAACATTTTTTTCTTTATTAAAAATGCCTGCAATATTCTTAATTGAACCGTTGGGGTTATATCGATCTTCTATCTTGCCCTCACTATCACAATAATAAATTGCTATTTGATTATTATCATTAATTTCTTTTAATTGATCTTTGGTACAAAAATAATTTCCTTCATTATGAGCAATATGAAATTCCAAAACATTTTTATTAAGATTTTTAAAATAAACATTTTCTTTGTTATCCAATTTCACGAAGACATTTTTACATATAAATTCTAAATATTTATTCCTCAATAAAACGCCTGGTACTAAACCTGTTTCAACCAGTATTTGAAATCCATTGCAAATTCCCATGACCAATCCCCCTGATTTTGCAAAATTTATAACTGATTGCATTATCCTAGACTTTGAAGCCATACTTCCACATCGTAAATAATCTCCGTAGGAAAAACCACCCGGAAGTACAACTAAATCACTTTTAGGAATTTCATTATCATCATGCCAAATCATCTTGTTGTTAAACCCAAATTTCTTGAGCGCAACATCCATGTCTCTATCACAATTTGAAC
Organism: uncultured Pelagibacteraceae bacterium; assembly: GCA_902631255.1. Classification (GTDB taxonomy): domain Bacteria; phylum Pseudomonadota; class Alphaproteobacteria; order Pelagibacterales; family Pelagibacteraceae; genus Pelagibacter. The sequence goes on along the minus strand of CACOXS010000027.1, from coordinate 166 downwards.
CAGGAAAAGTTATTACAGATGACTTCATTAATTATTGTGTTTCAATAATTTTAAAGTTTTCGATTACAAGATTAGCTAAAAGTTTTTTACACATGTCCTCTACAACAGCTTTTGCTTTGCTTGGATCATTTTCATTAACATCTATTTCAAAATATTTACCTTGTCT
>CACOXS010000026.1 GCA_902631255.1 uncultured Pelagibacteraceae bacterium | reverse complement strand
CAATAATAATTGATATATAGGCAGTTTTTTCATCTATTTTATTATAAAAACTAAAAAAAACTGTTAGCACAAATGCACAACAAAATAAGTCAGCTAACAAAAACAAATATAAAATATCGAATCCATAAGATGCTATTATAAAAGATACCATAGATAAAAATATGATTATATTTTTTGAAAAATTCAAATAATTGATTTTCTTTTTAAATTTAAATGTTGCTTTTCCATCTACTACAATCAAGCTCGAGATAGCATTAATTAAAGTATCTATGGTTGATATAGTCAAAGCTAAACCTAATATAATGACTAAAATTGATAACATAAATGCTTGCTCACTTAATAACAATGAAAAAAAACTAAGATCTGGTCTTATTGATGAGTCTATTGAAAATGCAACTAATCCTGTAAAACCCATAAAAAAAACAATTGGTACAATGATTAAAAAAGAAAAAATTAAACTTTTTTTTAGAGTTTTATAATCCTTTGCGGCATAAATTCGTTGCCAATTTCCTTGATGGAATAAGTTTGTTGCAGCTACTGCGATAAAGAATGTTAAACCAGCTGTATACCCAGGTATGTAGGATCCACTCAAAAGCTGAGGGTTTGTATTTTTTACAAAATCAAATGAGAATTTTGATCCTGTAGAGGACAAAATATATATTAAAGAAATTAATAACAAAAAACAAATTACAATCATTTGAATATTGTCAGTTAATATTGAAACTCTTAATCCCCCATATAATGTATAAGATAAAGTACATAAAAGAACTATCAAAGCAGTAATCCAAAGTTCAGTGCCTGATATATAATTAATTAAAACTGCTACAGCTGTAACCTCGGCACATAAGAAAATAAACATATAAAAAATTGTCATTACTAGAATAAGTTTGAATAAACTTTTACCAAATTTTTTTCTTAAAAATTCTATTAATGTTGAGCCTTTTGGAAATTCTTTTCTAATTTTTTTTCCAAGATATATAAAAAAAAACATTGGAAATGCGGTACCTAATGAATATCCAATTATTGCACCTAGCCCTCCCCATGACGAAGCTGAGGCTGGTCCAAACAAAATCCATGCACCTAGTGCTGATGCCGTTAAACTTGTAGTTAATGAGATAAATCCAATATTCCTATTTGCAGTAAGATAGTTTTTTAACCCTTGAAAGTTTCTAGAATAAATTACGCCTATAAATAAAAAAATAATATTTATAACAATTACAATAAATAATGCATTAGATTGACTTATAAAAAATGTGTTATCCATAGTTCCCTTTCTGAATTACCGGACAGGTTCATAGGGTTTAATCTCAGTCTATAAAGACACCCCTTAAGGATGATACTATTTTATTTTATTGGATAAGAAAAGAACAATCAAAATTTATACCTAAAATATGATTGACTAAAATGTAATTTTATCAATCTGAGTGTGTGCATCTTTGATTGATTTTTCATAGTCTAGAGCCATCTGGTCTGCACTAATTGTTTCAACTTTATCTATACCAAAAAAATTTAAAATAAATTTCAACCATGGGGTTAAAAAATCTTCATTACTATTTAACTTTGTACCTCCTGAGGTAATTACTAAGTAAGCTTTTTTATTTTTTAATAATCCTTCTCTTCTACCATTCGGTTTAAATCTAAATGTTTCGCCAACTCTTGCTGCTAAATCTGACCAAGCTTTTAAAGTTGCTGGAGGGCCATAATTATAAATTGGGGCTGAAATTATGATAATATCACTCTCTTTTAACTCGCTTACCAATTGATTAGAAAGTTCAAACATTTTTTTATGATTTTCATTTTGATCTTTCTTATCAATATTCATTCCCGACTCTGTTAAACCAGTGACAAAAACCATTTCTTCGTTTAGATCTCTATATATTACTTCGTCTTCAGGCTTTTTTATTTTTTCAAGTAATTTTTTTGCCAGAGCTCTTGATGTTGAGCCTTCTTTTCTTGCGCTAGAATCTATTTGATAAATTTTCATAATAATTATCCAAAATTTTGTAAAAAAGGAAAGATATTTAATAAATAGTAACCTAATGCTTGTAATTGATTTGTTAATATCAATATACCAGTAATCAACAATATTCCACCACCAATTTTTGAAATCAAATTTATATTCTTTTTAAAATTTTTAGAAAAAATCAAAAATCTCTGTATCAAATAACCAGATAGAATAAATGGTATTGCTAAACCTAAGGAATAAAAGAACAAAAGTGTTATACCTCTGTTAATACTTTCTTCTGTTGAAGCAAGTGCCAAAATAGAACCAAGAATAGGACCTATACAAGGTGTCCAACCAAAAGCGAAAGCCATACCAATTAATATTGGACTAAAAAAATTAGTGTTTTTATTTGTATGAAGTCTTTTTTCATAATTTAGAAATTTGATATTTACAATTCCTATAAGATGTAAGGATAAAACACATATTACTAAACCGGCACCAATTCTCAGCTCATTAGAGTTCTGAAGTAAAACTTGACCCAGAAAAGTTGATGCGGCACCAAAAATTATAAAAACAATCGAAAAACCAATTGTGAAAAGAAATATTGGAATTAAGTTTATGTTTTTTTTTTCTATTAGTTCATTAAGTGAATTACCAGATATATAAGAAATATACCCAGGTATTAAGGGTAATACACAAGGTGATAAAAAACTTATCAAACCCGCACCTAGAGCAATTAATAATTCTAACATTTAATAAATAAAAATTTATATTATTCCTTGTAAGGAACAACTTGATGTTTTTGAGTACCGAGTTTATCAACACCTAAAACTACTTCCTCACCTCCCTTTAAAAAATGAGGTGGACTCATATTTTCCCCAACACCTGGAGGCGTTCCAGTGCAACAAATGTCTCCCGGATGTAAACTCATGCACGAGCTCATATAAGAGACTAACGTTTTTATATCAAATATCATATGTTCAGTATTTCCAGTTTGCATTCTTTTTCCGTCAACATCTAAAAACATATTAAGTTTTTGAAAATCTGCAACTTCATCTTTTGTAACTATATAAGGACCAATCGGACCAAAAGTATCAAATCCCTTTCCTTTATCCCAAGTTAAACCTTTGTTTTTTTGAAAATTTCTTTCACTAACATCATTCACTAGAAAAAAACCAAGAACATGATCCATTGCATTCTCAACACTCACA
>CACOXS010000025.1 GCA_902631255.1 uncultured Pelagibacteraceae bacterium | reverse complement strand
ATCTCCCCCAACGTTGTTGGGAGAGATTTAAAGATTTAATAGCTCTTAACCTTATTTAGTAAAAGCTTGCCAAACTTTCTTATTGTCTGCTAACCATTTTTTAGCTGCATCCTCATGAGTCATTTTGTCAATGTCAACTAAAGCTGCCATTGCACCAATTTGACTTGTTGAGAACGAAAGTTTTTTAAATGCCGCTGCTGCTTTTGGATGAGTTTTTGGAAAGTCAGCATTAACTGCTTTTTTCAAATAACCATCTGGCGAACCACATTTTCCATCACCACCATCCTCTGGTCTACAACCAGCTGTGTATGGAGGAAAGTCGATAAATGTAAAACCAGCACCATCAGTAAAGTTTGGTGTCCAGTTGAAGATGATTGTTCCTCTTCCTTCTTTTTCAGCTGCAGCTAACTCTGCCCATAAAGCATCTGCACTTCCAGCAAATTTAACCCACCATAGATCACCTAAACCTAAAGCGTCAACTCTTTGTGGAATTAAATCACCATGCCATGTTTGTGGACCTTCCAACATTCTTCCTTTTCCATTTGGAGAGTCAGGTGTTGTAAAGTTTTTTGCACAATCTGGATTTTTTAATGCTGTCCAATCTGGTAAACCAGGACATAATCCTTTTTCAGCAACCCAATTAGGATAACCCATATCCTCTAGAGTTCTTGCCTCATGATCTCCCCAATCTAACAAACCACCTTTATCTAAAGCAGTTGTGAATGATTTACCAAAAGCAGATTCCCATACCTCGTGAGATATAGTTACATCACCAATTCTAATTGACTCGTATACTGCTTGAGAGTCAGCATTAACGTATTTTACGTTGTTACCCATACTTTCGAACATTCCACCAATAACATAGGCCATTACAATTTGACTTGACCAGTTATGTGTCGGAATAACGATGGGTTTTTTACTATCTGCATTTGCTATACCAGCGAAACTTACCGCTGAGATTATCATTGCAGATACAAATGATATTATTTTTCGCATTTATTCCCCTTTCTTAATATTAAGTGTGAATAGTATGTGCCTAAGTAAAATGATAGTCAACTAATAGATATTTATATAATATAATAATAGATATAAAAAATGTCGCTAACTACATTAGATATAAAAGAACCTGGTCTAAATATACTACCACCTGGAGTTGAAAGACACGTTGTAAACGCTGGTGGGCTAACCGGTTTACAAATTTTTCCAGATGACGAAATAGAAATCATTAATGATGAGGGAAATCAGATTTGTGAAATAATTTGTTTCGACAAAGAAGGAAAATCTGAACTCGCAATTTTAAATTTGAAAGAAAATAGCAACAAAAGTTTTATTAAAGAGATTTTAAAAAAAAAGGATGAAAGTTCTTTAGCTACAAATTTTCAATTAAAAAAAAGAAATCTAGATTTAAATAAATCGCATTCTTCAATTTTATTTGATGAAAAAACACCTAGTGGTGAAAAAATTAAATTAAAATCTAAAGATAAGTGTTATGTTATTTTCTCTGCACCACAAAATGACATGTTGGTAAGTGAACAAAATCCATCTGGTGATTTAATATTATTTATAAAAAGAGCTAAAATTACAAATGATAAAGAATTATCAATAATTCCTGACCCCGTGTTTGAGCCACACTACGAAAAAAATATTGATAGACAAACTGCTATTTCTTTTCAAGTTAAAGAAGGTGATTACATTCAAATCATTAGTCCAGCAGGTAGACAATGCTCTGACTTTGTTGCATTTGATACAAGAAAACTTGATAAAAAAATTGAAAAAGGACTTGATTGGCAGACCACACGAACCTTCATGGGTAATACTTTTCCTGGGCCGGGATTGTTCTCAAAATTTTATGACACAGATCATGAACCTTTAGTTGAGGTGATTAGAGATACAGTTGGTAAACATGATACATTTAATTTAGCTTGCACATCAAAATATTATGAGGATGCAGGTTATTTTGGTCATCCAAATTGTTCGGATAATCTAAATAATGCCATGGCTGAATATGGAGTTGAAAAACAAAAAGGTTGGCAAGCAATTAATTTATTTTTTAATACCTCAGCAACTGGATTAAATTCTGTTATTTCTGATGAATCATTTGCAAGACCTGGTGATTACGTAATGTTTAAAGCATTAAAAGATTTAACAATTGGAACAACAGCATGTCCAAGTGATATTGATGCATGTAACTCATGGAATCCTACAGATATTTTTGTTAGAACCTATGACAAAAAAAAAGAATTTTCGAAATCATTTGCTTTTAGAATGAAAACAGACTCCGAAAAAAAACTTACTAGAAATTCTGGTTTTTATGAAAGAACATCAAAACTTACTAGAAACTTTATTGATGCAAGAGGTTTTTGGCTTCCAAATGATTATACAAAACATGGTGTGGTAGAAGAATACAATGCATGCAGAGAGAATGCTGTTTTAATTGATTTATCTTCATTAAGAAAATTTGAAATTATTGGACCAGATGCTGAAGAATTGATGAACTATACGTTAACAAGAAACATCAAAAAACTTTCAGTTGGACAAATTGTTTATTCAGCAATGTGCTATGAAAATGGAATGATGTTCGATGATGGTACTTTATTTCGATTAAGTGAAACTGGTTTTAGATGGATTTGTGGAGACGAATATGCGGGAGAGTGGCTTAAAAAAGTTGCTCAAAAGAAAAAGTTTAAAGTAAATATAAAAAACTCAACAGATCAAATTAGTAATGTTTCCATTCAAGGGCCGAAAAGTAGAGAAATTTTAAAAAAAATGATTTTTGCACCTCCTACACAGCCTGCAATCGATGAATTAGAATGGTTTAGGTTTTCAATTTGCAGAGTTGAAGAACTTCAAGGAATACCATTAATCGTATCTAGAACTGGTTACACCGGTGAACTTGGGTATGAGGTATGGTGCCATCCAAAAGATGCACCAAAAGTATGGGATAAACTTATGGAGTATGGCAAAAATGATAATTTAATACCTGCTGGATTTGCTGCTTTAGATAAATTGAGAATTGAAGCAGGTTTAATTTTGTTTGGAAACGAATTTGATGGTCAACAGGATCCGTTTGAAGCTGGAATTGGTTTTGCAGTACCTCTCAAATCAAAGGAAGAAGATTTTATTGGTAAAAGTGTTTTGAAAGAAAGAAAAGCAAATCCACAAAAAAAACTTGTTGGTCTTGAGTTAATTGGTAAAGAACCTTCAGGTCATGGTGACTGTGTACATGTAGGAAGATCTCAAGTTGGTGTAATTACAAGTGGTTGTTTATCGACTACTCTTAA
>CACOXS010000024.1 GCA_902631255.1 uncultured Pelagibacteraceae bacterium | reverse complement strand
CAAAATAAAAAATGTCAAATAAAAATTTGGGTATAATTGGTGGTGGTCAACTAGGAAGCTTACTAGCTGTCGCAGCTAGTAAGTTGAATATCAACACTATAATCTATTGTGATGATGCTGATGCTCCAGCTCAAAATTTTTGCAACAAGTTTATTTATGGCAAATACGATGACAAAGTTAAAATGCAAGAGTTCATAAAAGAAATTGATGTAATTACTTATGAGTTTGAAAATATACCTTATGAAACTCTAAATGAAATGAACAAGGTAAAACCAGTTTTACCAAAGCCATCTGTAAATAGATTAATTCAACATCGAATTGCAGAAAAAGATTTTGTAAACAAACTAAATATTAGAACTACTAAATATGCATTAATAGAAAGTAAATCTGATATGGAGCCATTAGGAGATTTCTTACCTGGGATTTTAAAGACTACTACAATGGGTTATGATGGTAAGGGCCAATACCCAATTCAAAAAATTAAAGACATCAATAACCTGAATATCGATTTTTCAAAAGGGTATATTCTGGAAAAATTAGTAAAACTTAAAAAGGAGATATCTGTCATTATTACCAGATTTGGGAACAATAGTTATGAAATATATGAGCCTATAGAAAATACTCATGAAGATCAGATATTGAAACATTCAATAATACCAGCTGAAATCAGTAAAAAAATATTTGATGAATCTAAAGATTGGTCAATCCGGATTGCAGAGGAATTGAAATATATAGGAACGCTTTGTGTTGAATTTTTTATTGATAGAAATGAAAATCTTTATGTTAACGAAATAGCTCCTCGAGTTCATAACTCTGGCCATCTAACAATTAATGCTTTTAATATTAGTCAATTTGAAAATCATGTGAGAGCAGTCTGTTCGTTAGAAAAAATTCCACTCAAAAAAATATCTAATGCAAAAATGGTGAACCTGATAGGAAGTCAAATCAAACCATATAGAGAAAACTTTAAATTAAATGAAAATGAATTTTTCTTTGATTATCAAAAAAAAGAGATAAAAGATAAAAGAAAAATGGGCCATATAACAACTTTAATATAAATGCTTAAATCTATTGAGGGAAATTTTGATAACCCAGAGGTTAATAAACTTCTGACGAAACATTTTATAGAACTAAGAGTAGCATCACCCGAGGGTAGTGCTCATGTTCTAGATATTCCGGGTTTAAAAGTTTCATCAATCAAATTCTGGAGCCTTTGGGAAAATGATAAAATATTCGGTTGTGGGGCATTAAAATTCTTAGACAAAGATCATGGTGAATTTAAATCAATTAGAATACATGATGATTTTAGAAATCAAGGTAATGGTATCAAAGTCATCAAACACCTCATCGATGAAGCTAAGAAATTAAAGATTAAAAGAATAAGTTTAGAGACTGGTGCTGGAAAATTTTTTGATCCGGCAAGAAAATTATTTAAAAAATGTGATTTTACACCTTGCAAACCCTTTGCCCATTATAAAGAAGATGTTAATTCTATCTATTTAACTAAGCTAATTGACCACGAATGATAAAAAAAAGTCTTATTGTGCACTAAATTTGTTGACAAAACCCTAATATTTATAAACAAAGCCATCATTACTTAATTATAAGTAATAAATTAATATAACAAAAAAGTAAGAAGAAAAAATATGAGTCTACAAGGAAAAGTTAAATGGTTCAATCCAACTAAAGGTTTTGGTTTTATTGAACGTGACGACAAAGAAAAAGATGTGTTTGTACATGTTTCAGCTGTAAGAGATGCTGGTATGAACGGTTTAGATGAGGGTCAAGCTTTGACTTTCGATGTTGAAGATGGTCCTAAAGGTCCTTCAGCAGTTAACTTAAAAACTGCATAATTTTCACATAAATTAATTGGCTATAAATTTAATTAATTTTTAATTAAGAATTAATTTATTTTTATAGCCAATGAACTATCCTACAACGAAACTTAGAAAATAATTTATGATTGGCATTTTAGGTGGAATGGGTACCCAGGCAGGTTTAGATTTTTGTAATAAGCTTGCAATTTTATATAGAGGTAAGATCGATCAAGATTACCCTTTATTTATGCTTTATAATAAATCAAATATTCCTGGTAGACCTGAGTCAATTGGTATCCATACCGGTAAGCTATCAAACAAAATAAGCAATAAAAAGACTAAGCAAAAATATTTATCTGTTTTAAAAAGTTTAATTTATGGTTGTAATCTTTTAAAAAAAAGTAATTGTAAATTTATAGTCATACCCTGTAACACAGCCCATTATTGGTATGATGATTTAAAAAAACGAATTAACTTGCCAATAGTAAATATGCCTAAAGAAGTTTTTGTGCATGCTAAAAAAAAATGTAGAAAACATTCCTCCATTGGTTTGCTTGCCACAGAAGGAACTTTAAAAACAGGTGTTTATAATAAGTTTTTTGATAAAGATTATAATCTAGTATTTCCAAATAATTCTATTCAAAGTAAGTCTGTAAACAGCGCTATCAGGCTTGTAAAAATGGGAAAAGTGAAATTAGCGAGCAAAACTATAAAACCAGCAATAAACTATTTAATCAAAAAAAAATGTAAAAAAATTATTCTTGGTTGTACAGAGCTCCCTATTGCTATTTTTGCCTATAAACCATTTAAGACAATTAAATCATCAAAAATATTTTTAGATCCAAATTTGATTTTAGCTAACGCTGCTATGAAGAAATATCAAAATAGATAATGCCATCCAAAGAAAAGCCTTATGTGTTACTGGTTGCAGAAGCAATTTACTCAAAAGTTTGTGAGATTAAGAAAAAAAATCCTGAGTTGACAACAATCAACGCAATTGAAAACTTTATTGGAACAACAACCTACAATGATATAAGTAGTGGAAAATTCCATGATGAATTAATTGAAAAGGTATCAAAAAAGAAGGTGCCTGAAGAAACTCTAAGATTACTCCATATTCAAAAAGATTTATCAGTTAAGCAGCTAATTCAATATCCTGAATTATATTATGCAAAGAGCCATTATCCTCTTGAAATTTCTCAAAGAGCTTTCGATCATTTATGGAGAATGTGTGAAAGTTATGAATTATGGTGTAAAGAGACAAAACAAAACAAATTAATAATACTTAATATTGTAGATTAAATAATTTATAAGACCTGAAATGGTCAGAATATTTCCACTCATATTTGTTTTACTTTGGTCTTCTGCCTTTATCACAACAAAACCAATTATTGATAATAGTGATCCTTTCGCAGCTCTAGCCTTCAGATTTTTTTTTGTCGCTGTCGGTTTTTTATTATTTTCCATTTACCTTAAACAATCAATATTGATTAAAAAAAGATATCTGATTGAGTCAATGTTCAGTGGTATCTTGTTTCATGGGTTATATTTAGGAGGAGTTTTTTATTCGATTTCAATTGGGATGCCAACAAGTTTAGCTGCTCTAATCGTAACACTTCAACCAATTTTAACAAATATTTTAAGTGGACCGCTTTTAAATGAAAAAGTTACATTACAGCAATGGGTAGGTGTTTTATTGGGATTTGTTGGCGCTTCTTTAGTTCTAGGAATAGATGTTGGCTCAGGTATTCCTCTACTAGGTTTGATTGCAACTTTAATTGCATTGTTATCTATAACTTTTTCTACCATTTGGCAGAAAAAATTGAGTAATAACTTACCATTATCTATTAGTAATTTTTATCAAGCATTGGGTGGTTGTTTATTTCATGTTTTAATAATTATTTTTTTTATAGAGCCCTACATCTATTTTACAAAAACATTTATTATAGCAATGAGTCATCAAATTTTTCTTGTTTCCTTCGGTGCATTTACAATACTAATGTTTTTAATAAAAAAAAATTCAGCTAGTAAAACAGTTTCTGTTTTTTTTCTAATACCAGCAACCTCTGCAATTATGGCTTGGCTTTTTTTAAATGAAACTCTTACGAATATAGATGTTGTTGGTTTTTTAATAGCATCGGTAGGTGTTTATATTGCAACAAGAAATTAATAACTAATTACTTTGATAACCAAATTCTAATGAACCATCTGTTATTGAATGATGCAAAGACTCTCCAAAGCTTCTTAATCCAAAAATTCTAACTTTTCTTGGAT
>CACOXS010000023.1 GCA_902631255.1 uncultured Pelagibacteraceae bacterium | reverse complement strand
GAAACTATCCCATATGTCGAGCAACTATTTTTTTAGAAAATCACCTTCCCATTATCATATGATGCTTCTAGTTATGCATGCTTACAAATATAAAGAGGACTTAACTGTTGAGGAATTAAAGACTAAATTATTTAAAACTTCACGCCCTAAGTCAGCTTTAATGATTAATGAGGCATGTGAAAAAGGGTTTTTTTTCTTAGAAAAAACCTCTGGAGACCAGCGAAAAAAGCACATTAAGCCAAGTGTATCTTTTATTGAAGAGTTTAATAAATACATTGAAACACTTAAACATTTAAGTTTTTAAAGCTTTATTATTTTTACTTATATTTTTTATATATATAAAAAATTATATATTTACGTCGCATGAAAAATAAAGATGTGAGTATGTCATTACCGACAAAAGCAAAAGTAGTAATTATCGGTGGGGGGATCCACGGATTAAGTACTGCTTGGAAACTATCAGAGACATATAAAAATCCAGGAGATATTGTTGTTTTAGAAAAGAAAGATACTGCTGCAGGTGCGAGTGGCATAGCTTGTGGTGTCGTTAGAAATAATTATTTTCAACCAGCAATGAGAGAATTAATGGCTCATTCAGTTTCAGTTTGGGAAAGTGATCCAAAAGCATTTAAATATAATCCAGTTGGTTATTTACAAATATCACCAGAAGTTATGCATGAGGATGTAGCCAGTATTTATGAACAGCAAAAAGCAATTGGTTACGAGTCTGAGTTTATAGAAGGTGAGAAAGATTGTATGAATTATATGAAGGGAATCTTTGATGATTGGCAAGCTCAAGGTATAACATCTATTCTTCATGAAAAAAAAGGTGGATATGCTTTTAATAAAGATTCAATTAAAGCACTTGAAAACAAGTCTACCTCAAATGGCGTTCAAGTGATGAAAGGTGTTAGGGTTACAGGTTTTAAAAGAGGAAGTAATAGTAAAGCTGTAACTGGAGTAGAAACAGACAAAGGGACAATTGATTGTGAACAAGTCGTAATTGGAGCGGGACCTTGGGCGAGAGATTTTTGGAATATGTTAGAGTTACCAAAAACTGCAAACATTAAAGGTAAAGATGGTAAGGTGCATGTTACTGACATGTGGACTTACTGGATGCTTCAAGAAGGTGTTATTGGAGTAGAGCCAGATTTCTTAAAAACAAATGATGGTAAACAACCACCTGTGGTTCACGTCGACTCTACTGCACCATTGTATTCAGATAAAACAAAAAAATTAATTACAGATAAAATTTGGGGGATTTATTATAAGCCTGACATTGAAGGGTTAGGTGTTCAAGGAGGAACTTCTCCATACATTGTTAAAAAACATTTCGATCAAGTAAACGTTGATCCATATGGAATTGAGTCACCAGAGTATCAAACAACTGATGCTTTTAGTGAAATGTGGTGTTCAGCTTTAGCTCACTGCCAAAAAAGATTTGAGGGGAAATCAGACCTGTATAGAAAAGGTCCTTCAGGTGGACTTGGGTGTATGACCCCTGACTCTTTTCCGATCTTCGATAGATTTTTTGAAAATGTTTATATGATTGCTGATGCTAACCACGGCTACAAAATGATTGGTGTCGGCGAACTGGTAGCAAAAGAAATTCTTGGCACTGAAAGTGATTTATTAAAACCATTTAGATTCAACCGTTACGAGAAGGGAGAATTGCACCCTACTTCGAACAGTCCGTTTCCTTGGAGTTAAACTTCAAGCCTAGACACTAATAAATTTTTCAGTTACGCTTGAATAAATTTATAATTCATTGAGGGGAAAATGACTGATCTAGAAAAACACGTAAACCGACCAGGTAGAGATAAACAAGTCAAAAAAGTAAGAGAAAAAATTAACGAATTAGGAATAACATATATTTATTATCAATTTATTTCTGTAACAGGAAGAGTGGTTGGAAAAGGAATTCCTGCTGATCATTGGGAAAGAACAGCTGAAAAAGGTTTCCAATTAGTTTACGGAGCAACTGCAAACTTATTTTTAGATCGACACAACAACTATATTGGTTATGGACCAGAGGCAATGGAATTGGTTGGAATTCCTGATCCTGAAACTTTTTGTCAGTTACCATGGGATAAAAGAGTAGGAAGAGTTTTTGTAACTTGTTTTAGAAACAGAGAAGAGAGAAATAATCCTGGAGGTCATTTAACTTCTGATTGCAGAGGAAATTTAAGAATTTTCATGGATGAATTTCAAAAGAAACATGGTTTAGAGCTAAGAGTAGGAACTGAGCCAGAAATGATGTGGTTGACTAAAAATGATGATGGAACTCCAACTGGTAAAGGATTTTCGAAACCATTTTGTTATCACATAGACCAATTTGAGTCATTAAGACCTGTGTTTATGAAAGTAATTGAGTATGCAAAAGCAATGGGTCTAGACATGATTCAAGGTGATCACGAAGATGCACCTGGTCAATTAGAATTGAACTGGACATATGACAATGTTTTAAGAAACGCAGATAGACTTTCAACTTACAGACAAATATGTGCTCAAGTTGCAAGAGAACATAATCTAATTGCATGTTTTATGACTAAACCATTTATGGGAGTTTCGGCGAGTGGTTGTCATACTAATATGTCTTTATGGAAAGGTGGAAAAGTTAAAACAAATAAACTTGGACACAAATCTTTACCAGGTGTTGAAGAAGTTTTTGGATATGTTGAAGGTGGAACAAATACTTTCATGCCAGATACTAAGGATATGCAGTTACCTGGAAAAATTGGATTACAATCAATAGCAGGTATCATGGAACACTTACCAGCTTTGACAGCGTTAGGATCTTCAACTGTAAATTCATATAGAAGATTGTGGGATCAAGGTTTCTGGGCTCCTGTTTATGCTGACTGGGGTTATCAAAATAGAACTTGTGGATTGAGAGTATCTGCACCAGGTAGATTTGAATACAGGTCGGTTGACTCAATGCATAATCCATATTTATTAGGTGCAGCCTTACTAAAAGCTTGTGATCATGGAATTAGTAAAAAAATGCAACCAGCAGCTCCAGAGTCTAGAAATATTTATGAAGCTCAAAAAGCAGGTAAAGATGTTAAGAAACTTCCTTTGAGTTTAGGTGAGGCTTTAGAGAGATTATCAGAGGATGAAATTATTAAATCTGCAATGCCTGATGAGATGTATAAAGTTTTCCATTGGTATAAAAATGATGAATGGGAAAGATTTTTAGGTGCAACAACTCAATGGGATTTAGATACCTATTTAGATTGTTTACCATAATAAATACAGAGAGAAAAAATATATGTGCGGAATAGCGGGATTAATTCATAGAGGGAAATCATCCAACGTAGGTCATGAACTCCAAGGAATGTTGCAAGCCTTAAAACATCGAGGAGAAGACTCTACTGGTTATGCGTTGTATGGTGATACAGATGGCAAAAATTTCATCATGAGATTTAAAGTTGGTGAAAATGTTGGTGAAGGAAGTACGTCAGTCGCTGAAGATGTATCTGTATACGATGAAAGAAAGAAAATTGTTGATAGTTATCTTGCAGAAATGGGCGCAAAAATTATTAAAGAGGAGAGAATACTCCCTTACTCATTAAGATATGAAATTGAATACAATAAAAAAGATTTATTAGAATTCTCACAAAAAATAGAAAGTATTCCTGGTGTTGAAATTTTATCTATGGGTAAATCGTTAGAAGTAATCAAAGATCTAGGGAATGCTAAAATGGTTTGTGATAGATATAACTTAGATAAACTTGTTGGTACTCATGCAATCGGACATGCAAGAATGGCTACTGAGTCTGGTGTGGATATTAAATCTGCCCACCCTTTTTGGGGATATCCTTTTAGTGATGTGTCCGTTGTTCATAATGGTCAGCTAACGAATTATTGGAATAATAGAAGAGCTTTAGAAAACAAGGGAATGAGATTTATGTCAGAATGTGACTCTGAATTAATTGCAGTTTACCTTGCTGAAAAAATGAGAGATGGGGCTTCATTAGAAGAAGGAATGAAAGAGTCGTTAACAGGTCTCGATGGTGTATTTACTTATTTTGTTGCTACAAAAGATTCTTTGGGAATGGCTAAAGATACAATGGCCGCAAAACCTTTAGTTTTATATGAGTCTGATGATTTAGTAGCAATGGGTTCAGAGGAGATAGCTATAAGATCAATTTTGCCACAAGAAATTGATACTTATGATCCATT
>CACOXS010000022.1 GCA_902631255.1 uncultured Pelagibacteraceae bacterium | reverse complement strand
AAATTTGCTTCACGATCTTACTCTCTTTCCTTCATGGTCTACATAATGTGAGGACATAACTTCAACTTCAATAGAAGTATTTTTAAGTGGAGAGACCGCAAAAAGTTTTTTTCCTATCATATTTTTTCCATCTTTTAATATTGCAAGAGAAAAAGGATTATTGTTCTCAACACTCCAACAAGATGAAGAAACGTGACCAAGTTTAGGATTTGGAAGTTTTGCATTTTTATTTTCTACTAAATGAGATCCCTCTGGAATACTTGATTTCCTGTCTAATGGGACTAAACCAACAATTTTTTGTCTATCAGCTTTATTAAATGCTTCTTTAGCTAAAGATCTCTTTCCAATAAAATCTTTTTTCTTTGATACTAAACCTTCTAACGAAACATCATAAGGTATAGTTCTTCCATCTAGTTCTGGTCCAGCTACATGACCCATTTCTATTCTAAGTGTCGACAATGCCTCCGTACCATAAGGTTGAATATTAAATTCTTCTCCAATTTCAATAATTTTTTCCCACATAAATAATCCAAAATCAGACTCAACATTTATTTCGTAAGCGAGTTCACCTGAAAAAGAAATTCTAAAAATTCTTGCTTTGACACCAAATAAGTCTCCCTCAACATATCCCATAAAAGGAAGTGCCTCATTGCTAACATCTGTTTTATGAAAAAGCTTTGCTAACAAATCTCTTGATTTAGGCCCTGCAATCGCCGCACCAGCCCATTGTTCGGTTGTTGAAACAACATTAACATTTAATTCTGGCCAAACAATTTGCAGATAATATTCCAAATGCGATAATACGTTTGCGGCCTGTGCAGTAGTGGTTGTCATATGATAATGATTTTCTGAAATTCTGGTTGTTGTTCCATCATCCATGACAATTCCATCTTCCCTAAGCATAACTCCGTATCGAGCTTTACCTACTGGAAGTTTTAACCATGCATTAGTATAAACTCTATTTAAAAACTCTGCAGCATCTGGGCCTTTAATATCAATTTTCCCTAAAGTTGTTACATCACAAACGCCCACGTGATCTCTAACGTTTTTTGCCTCTCTTTTTGATGCCTCAAATAAATTTTCATTTCCTCTTTTGTAGTATCTTGGTCTTTTCCAAGCACCAGCATCTACCCAGACAGCATTATTTTTTTCATGCCAATGGTGCATTGGTGTTTTTCTTGTAGGCATATATTCTTTGCCTATCTCCCTTCCAACTATTGTGCCGATGGTAACTGGTGTAAAAGGCGGTCTAAAAGTAGTGTGACCTACTTGAGGAACAATTTTTTTTTCAACATTTGCAACTAATTGTAATCCATTTAAATTACTTGTCCTTCCTTGGTCTGTTGCCATTCCCAACGTTGTATATCTCTTAACATGTTCAATTGATCTGTAGCCCTCTCTTAAAGCAACCTCTATATCAGAAACTGCTACGTCATTTTGGAAATCTACAAATCGTTTATAATTTTTACCTTTAGGAAGTGGAGAACACCAAAATTTATCATGAGCACTATATTTTCGTTCATTAGTATTAGGAATTTGTATTTTTTCATCTTTTTTAGTTATGCTTTTAGAAACTTCTGACCCAGTATTAAAACTGTTTTTTAAGGTATCTTGTAATGTAAATGTCCCATTAGCAGCACCTAAAGAACGTTCATTTTGTTTTGATTTGTCAGGTACAAAAGCATCTATCGAGTCGTTAAATTTCAGTTTATTACCTGATTGAGATGCTAAATGAACAGTTGGTGTCCAAAATCCAGATACACAAATAGAGTCACAATCTATTTGTTCTGTATTTTCAAAATCTATCTTCTCTTTATTTAATTTCCCAATTGTTGCTGATTTTACTTTTTTATATCCATGAGCAACTATCACTGCATAAGAGAACTTTATCTTTATATCTAAATCTTTAGCTTCATTAATTAACTCAGAGTTTTGATCCTCTCTAGTATCTAAAACTATTGGATCAACACCATTTTTTTTAAACTCAATAGCTGTTTCATAGCCGCTATCGTTATTAGTGAAAATAATTGGTTTTTTACCAATTAGAACACCATAAACTTTCATATATTCTTTTGCAGCAGCTGAGAGAAAAACTCCCGGTGTATCATTATTTCCAAAAACAATTGGTCTTTCAATAGATCCTGTTGATAGCAATACTTCTTTTGCTCTTATATACCAAAGCCTTTGTCTTGGTGTATACTTAGGTTTTTTTTCTAAATAATCTCCTGTTCTTTCAAACATTACCATCATATTATGATCATAGTATCCAAAAACTTGAGATCTATTTTTAACAATAACATTAGGCATCTCTTTTAATTCAGATATAATTTTTTCTGACCAATCTTTTCCAGATAAATTATCTATCGTAACGTCATCTGTTAAAAGCGTCCCTCCATATCTAGGTTTATCCTCTGCTAATATTACTTTTGCTCCGTTTTTGGCAGCTGCATAAGCACCTGCTAAACCAGCGGGTCCAGAGCCAGTAACTAATAAATCACAATATTCATATTTATGGTCATATCTCTCTTTATCTTTTTCTAGAGAAGCAATTCCTAACCCTGCTGCTTTTCGAATAAAAGGCTCATACACTCTATACCAAAAACTTTTAGGCCACATGAAAGTTTTGTAGTAAAAACCAGCTGGAAAAAAACGATTTAAGAAATTATTTATTGCACCAATATCAAAATTTACTGATGGCCAACAATTTTGACTAGATGCTGATAAACCATTTACTAGTTCTATTTCAGTTGCGTTAATATTTGGTTCTGAATAACCATTAATCTCAACTTGCATTTTTGCATTTGGTTCATCAACTCCTGCACCAAAAAACCCTCTTGGACGATGATATTTAAAACTTCTTCCAATTAAATGTATGCCATTGGCAAGTAGTGCTGAAGCCAGCGTATCACCCTCATACCCAATATATTTTTTTCCATTAAATTTAAATTCAATAGGTTTATCTCTATTGATTAAGCCACCAGTATTTAGTCTAAAATTTTGTGACATCAAAATTATTCCTCTGGTTTAAAAGTTCTAAAAATTTCGTGAGTAGTTGTATCTCTCTCAACTTTAAACCATTGTCTGCATCCAGCAATATGATGCCACAATTCAATATGTTTTCCTCTCGGACTTTTTCTTAGATAAACAAAATTATCCCATTCTTCATCACTTATTTCTTGATTAAGTTTTGGTCTAGTAATTGTTCCATCACCTCCGTAGGCAAATTCTTTTTGAGACCTGTCCCCACAGTAAGGACACTTAATATTTAACATTTATGAAATCCAAGTTTTTGTTCCAAGGCCTTTTTCATCTAACAAGTAACCTTTAGAAAATCTATTTAGACTAAATCCCTCATTTAATTCATGAACTCTATCTTGTGCGATTGTATGTGCAAATGTCCACCCAGAAGATGGAACCGATTTGAAGCCTCCATAACACCAACCACAATTTAAATATAATCCATCGATATGAGTTTTATCAATAATAGGTGAGCCATCCATTGACATATCCATAATCCCTCCCCAAGTCCTTAACATTTTCAATCGACTTAAGAATGGAAATAAAGCAACACCTCCGGTTAAGACATGTTGTATCGTTGGAAGATTGCCTTTTTGTGCGTAACTATTATATCCATCAAGATCTCCACCCATAACCATCTCACCTTTATCTGATTGACTAATATAAAAATGTCCAGCACCAAAGGTTACCACTCCATCTAAAACTGGTTTCACTGGCTCAGAAACACAAGCTTGTAATAAATGAGTTTCTATAGGAAGTGTCATATTAAGTTTTTCTGCTAAAACATTTGTGCTACCGGCTACACACAATCCAATTTTTTTTGATTTAATATCTCCTCTAGATGTTCTCAAACCTATTATTTTTCCTGCCTCAATATCAAATCCTGTTACTTCACAATTTTGAATTATATCGACACCCATTGAGTCAGCTTGTCTAGCATAACCCCATGCGACCGCATCATGTCTTGCTGTACCTGCACTTGGTTGCGCTAAGCCTCCAAAAATTGGATACCTAACATCATCAGAAAAATCTGCCATAGGTATTATCTTTTTTACTTCTTCCCTATTAAGTAAAACAGCGTCAATTCCATTTAATCTCATAGAGTTTCCTCTACGAGCATAAGCATTCATTTGCGCATCTGAATGAGCTAAATTAATTATTCCTCTTGGTGAAAACATGACATTAAAATTTAATTCCTGACTCATGTTTCTCCACAAGTTCATTCCAAATTCATTAAACCTAGCATTATCATCATACATAAAATTTGATCTGATAATTGTAGTGTTTCTTCCTATATTTCCTCCACCAATCCATCCTTTTTCAATAACAGCCACATTAGTTATTTGATGTTCTTTAGCTAAATAGTAGGCGGTAGCTAACCCATGGCCACCCCCACCAATAATTACAACATCGTATTCTTTTTTAGGTGTAGGATCTTTCCATGCCAAATCCCATTTTTC
>CACOXS010000021.1 GCA_902631255.1 uncultured Pelagibacteraceae bacterium | reverse complement strand
AAGTTTTACAACAAATGTTTTTGCAGAGGTAAAAATGGGAATAATTTTAGGATTTACTGGTCCTATAGAATCTCTTACACCTGCTATGGCTGCATCTGCAGAGCTTGCTTTTAAAGAAGCTTCTGACTCAGGTTCACTATTAGGTGGAGAAAAAATTTCAGTGGTAAGAGCAGACTCAACCTGTGTCGATTCAGCAGCAGCAACAGCAGCAGCTGAAGGTGTAATTGCACAAGGTGTAGCTGCGATCATGGGTGCTGATTGTTCAGGTGTAACAGGTGCTATTGCATCAAATGTTGCTGTACCAAATGGTGTAGTAATGATTTCACCCTCAGCAACATCTCCAGGATTAACAACTTTAGATGATAAAGGGTATTTCTTTAGAACTGCTCCATCAGATGCTAGAGGTGGACAAATTCTTGCAGATATTACTAAAGATAGAAAAGTAAAAAGTGTGGCTATTACTTATACAAACAACGATTATGGTAAAGGTTTAGCTGATGTTTATAAAGCAGCAGTAGAAGCTCACGGAATAAAAGTAACTACAGTAAATGCTCATGAAGATGGAAAAGCAGATTATTCTTCTGAGGTTGCAACACTAGCTTCAGCAGGTGGTGATGCAGTCGCTGTTATTGGATATCTGGACCAAGGTGGAAAAGGTATTATTCAAGCTTCTTTAGACTCTGGTGCATTTGACAGATTTATTTTGTCAGATGGTATGATCGGTCAATCATTAGTTGATGCATTTGGAAAAGATTTAAGAAAATCTTTTGGTTCAATGCCTGGATCAACTGGAAAAGGTGCCAATGTTTTTGCTGATGTAGCAAAAGCTGCTGGTATTGACAGTTCTGGTCCATACACTGGTGAGTCATATGATGCAGCTGCTTTAATTGTTTTAGCAATGCAAGCAGGTGATTCACCTGATAGAGCATCAATTGCAAAAAATGTGATGGATGTTGCTAACGGCCCTGGAACGAAAATTTATCCAGGTGAACTTAAAAAAGGTTTAGATTTATTAGCTAAAGGTAAAAAAGTTGACTACGAAGGTGCAACAGGTGTTACTTTTACTAGCGTCGGTGAAGCTCAAGGTTCTTTCTTAGAGCAAGAGGTAAAAGGCGGAAAATTCAAAACTAAAAAACAAAGATAATTTATCTTTAAATTAAAACCCCTGACATTTTCATGTTGGGGGTTTTTTTTAAAAAAATAAATATTTATCAACCATATATAAAGCCCAAGCAAAAGCTGCACCTAATATTATATATTTCATTTTTTTTATTTTATTTCTATTTTTTCTGGAAGTATACCTTTTGGTCTATATCTCATTATCAATAACAAGCCTATTCCCATCATCAAAAATCTAAAATATGGTACACTTTCAATTAAATGAACTTTTAAAAAATGAGTATCAGCTAAACCAGTTGTTGTTAAATTAACTAAATATAACCCAATAGGTGCTGACTCTATCCATAAAAACCAAACCACAAAGCCTCCTAGAATTGCACCAAAATTATTACCACTGCCACCTACTATGACCATCACCCAAATTAGAAAAGTATATCGCATAGGTCTGTAGCTGCCTGGAGTAAATAATCCATCTTGGGTTACTAACATCGCGCCAGCTATTCCAACTATAGCTGAACCTAAAACAAAAATTAGTAAATGTTGTTTCACCACATTTTTACCCATTGCATTCGCCGCTTCTTCATTGTCTCTAATAGCTCTCATCATTCTACCCCAAGGAGAATAAAGAGCTTTTTGAGTTAGAATTAATAAAATGATAACAACAATTAAAAACAAACCTGAATAGCAAAGTTTTACAAAAATTGATGATCCTTCAATGACAAATTGATTTAGAGCAGCTTGTCTCTCGGTTAAATCTGTTATTAAATTCAATTTACTTGAATTAAATTTTTCAACTAAATTTATAAACCAATCTGTTTGTTGTAAATTAACCTCATAAGGTGCAGGGCGCTTCAATCCAATAACATTTTTTACACCTCTAGTCAGCCAATCTTCATGCTTAATTATTGCTATAACAATTTCAGATATTAACAAAGTAGCTATTGCCAAATAATCTGCCCTTAAACCTAAGGCAACTTTACCAATTACAAATGCTAACCCACCCGCAAAAAGAGCACCAACGATCCAAGAAAAAATAATTGGAAGACCCAATCCACCAAGAAATCCTGTTTTTGCTGGATCTACTTCCTCTATTGCCTCAATCCCAGGTTCAGATACAAATCTAATAATTATTATTCCTGCAATTATAATAGTTGCAATAATGTAGGTTCTAACTTTTGATTTTTCGTATTTTTTTAATACATATCTAACGCCTAATACCATCCCTACTATTAGCAAAAGACTTAAAAGAATATTAGATCCGCCTGCGCTCCATGCTTCTTGAACGGGATCAACAGAGATTAAAACTGCAGCTAAACCACCAAGGGCAGTATAGCCCATTATACCAAAGTTAATTAGACCAGCATAACCCCATTGAATATTAGCTCCCATTGTCATGACTGCTGAAATTAAACAAAGGTTAAAAATCGATAAAGCTATATTCCAAGATTGAAAAATTCCAACAAGAATAATTAATCCCATCATTATAGTATAAGCTGCAATTACATTTAAGTTTTTTGTCACAACATTTTTCCTTTGAAAATTCCAGATGGTCGGTAAAGCAGTACAATGACAAGAATTGAAAATGATACTGCAAATTTATAATCTGTTGATAGTAATTGTACTAAAGTATTTGGCTCTAAACTTTCAGGCAATAGATACATGAAAAATTTTTTATAAGCATAAGTTAAAAGAATTTCGGAAAATGCAATTACATATCCACCTAAAAATGCACCAAAAGGATTTCCTATACCACCAACAATTGCTGCAGCAAAAATTGGGAGCATATTATTGAAATAAGTAAATGGTTTAAAACTTTTATCTAAACCATATAATGCTCCACCAATTGTAGCTAAAACTCCCGCTATTATCCATGTAATCATAACAATCTTTTTTGGATCTATTCCAGACAACAATGCAAGATCTTCATTATCGGAATAAGCCCTCATACTTTTTCCTGTTTTTGTTTTATTTAAAAACCAAAAAAGAGTTGAAACTAAAATTAATGTTACAACAATTGTAATTACCTGGGTTGATTTGACTGCGAGGCCTTCATTAAGTCCTGTCATTTCTTTAAACTCACCAGCTTTAATTAAAAATTTTTCACCATCAAAAAATCTTCTATCAGATGGGCCAATGATTATTCGAACAACTGCTTGGGTAACGAACATTACTCCAATACTCACCATTGCTAATTGAACGGGGGGGCTTTTACTCACTCTATAATATTTAAAAACAAATTTATCTATCAAAAGCATATAACCAACCATAAATATAATGGCAAAAGGGATTGCGATAAGAGCGGTTGGTAAAATGCCCAAACTTATTCCTAAAGATTGAAAATACCATGTAAACAAAATTGTAACCATGGTTCCAAAAGACATCATATCTCCTGTGGCAAAGTTTGCGAACCTTAAAATCCCATATATCAACGTTACAAAAATTGCACCTAAAGCTAATTGGGATCCGTAGGCTAATGCTGGAACAAAAATATAATTTAATAAAAGTACAATTGCATTTATATAATCCATATCAACCGCCTAAAAATGAACTTCTTACTCTTGAATCATTTAGTAATTCTTTTCCTGATCCTGAATAACGATTTTCTCCAGTCACCAATACATAACCTCTGTCTGAAATACTTAGTGCTTGTTTGGCATTTTGTTCCACCATTAGTATTGCAACATTTGTACGTTTAACTTTAACAATATGATCAAACAATTCATCCATAACAATTGGAGAAACTCCTGCAGTTGGTTCATCTAACATTAAAACTGATGGTTTGATCATTAATGCCCTACCAAGTGCAACTTGTTGTCTTTGCCCTCCTGATAATTCACCAACTAATTGATTTCTTTTTTCACTTAATATTGGAAACAACTCATAGATCTCATTGATTACTGAATTATAACTTTCATCAATTAAGAAGGCTCCCATTTCTAAATTTTCCTCAACAGTCATTCCTGCAAAAACATTTTTTGTTTGAGGAACGAATGAAATTCCTGACTTAACTCTATCTTGTGGAGATAATCGTGTAATATCTTTACCATCAATTATGACTGAGCCAGATTTTAAATTTAATAAACCTAACATTGCTTTCATCGCAGTCGATTTTCCCGCACCATTAGGACCTAAGATTGAAACAATTTCACCTTTGTCGACATTCACTGAGCACGAATTAATAATATCCGGACCATTTCCATATCCACCAGTCATCCTATTTCCCTCAAAAAATGCCATTATCAATTATCCTTAATTTTTGATCCTCTGCCCAAATAACTTTCAATTACTTTTTCGTCTTTTTTTGCATCCTCCACTGAACCTTCAAATAATACTGATCCTTCAGCCATTACAATCACAGGATCACATAATCTTCCTATGAAATCCATGTCGTGTTCAATCATGCAAAATGTATATCCCTTTTCTTTATTTAGTTTTTCAATAGCTGTGCCAAGATCTTTCAGTAGTGTTCTGTTCACACCTGCACCCACTTCATCTAATAAAACTAACTTTGCATCTACCATCATTGTTCGACCAAGCTCCAATAATTTTTTTTGACCACCAGATAAATTTCCTGCTAACTCATTTCTTAAATGCCCTAAATTTAAAAACTCTATAACTTCAATAGCTTTTTGCTTAATGATATTTTCTTCTTTCATGATTAATGAAGGTTTAAATATAGCA
>CACOXS010000020.1:0-2500 GCA_902631255.1 uncultured Pelagibacteraceae bacterium | reverse complement strand
CCTAATAGGGGTTCTTTTCACCTTTCCCTCACGGTACTAGTTCACTATCGGTCACTGAAGAGTATTTAGGCTTAGAGGGTGGTCCCCCTATATTCGAGCAAGATTTCACGTGTCCCGCTTTACTCATAAATTTTTATAAACATTACTTTTACGGGACTATCACCCTCTATGGTTAGCTTTTCCAAACTATTCAAATTTTTTTATCAAAATTGTTGGCCTAATCCGGTTTCGCTCGCCACTACTAACGGAATCTCAATTGATTTCTTTTCCTCTGGTTACTTAGATGTTTCAGTTCTCCAGGTTGTCTCTTTAAACTTATGTATTCAGTTTAAAGTACCACATAAAGTGGTGGGTTTCCCCATTCGGAAATTTTCGGATCAAAACTTACATACAGCTCCCCGAAACTTATCGCAGTATATCACGTCCTTCTTCGGCTTTCAGTGCCAAGGCATCCGCCACACGCCCTTAAACGCTTGATTTATGCACAGAAAAAAATTCTGTGTTGAATCAAATTTTTTTATTTTGAACATTAGTTAATAACATTTCTAATGTTCGGATATAGATATTGATATTAATTATTATAATTTACGATTTTATATAACTAAGTGTTTGGTGGAGGATAGCGGGATCGAACCGCTGACCTCCTGAATGCAAATCAGGCGCTCTCCCAGCTGAGCTAATCCCCCTTAATCTTAAATTGGTGGGCCGAGAAAGACTCGAACTTTCGACCCCACCCTTATCAAGGGTGTGCTCTAACCAACTGAGCTACCGGCCCCCATGCAAGAGAAACACTAATTAAGAAGAGAAATGAGGACGGTCAACATTAACCTATGTATATTATTTAGAATAAAAAATTATTTTTATTCATCCTTAGAAAGGAGGTAATCCAGCCGCAGGTTCCCCTACGGCTACCTTGTTACGACTTCACCCCAGTCGCTGACTATACCGTGGTCAAGGGTTTAATGCCTTGCCTTAAGGTAGAACCAACTCCCATGGTGTGACGGGCGGTGTGTACAAGACCCGGGAACGCATTCACCGTGGCACGCTGATCCACGATTACTAGTAATTCCAGCTTCATGCACTCGAGTTGCAGAGTGCAATCCGAACTGAGGTATCTTTTAAGGATTTGCTTAACATCGCTGTTTTGCTTCCTGTTGTAAATACCATTGTAGCACGTGTGTAGCCCAACACGTAAGGGCCATGAGGACTTGACGTCATCCCCACCTTCCTCCAGCTTATCACTGGCAGTTCTTTCAGAGTGCCCAACTAAATGATGGCAACTAAAAGTGAGGGTTGCGCTCGTTGCGGGACTTAACCCAACATCTCACGACACGAGCTGACGACAGCCATGCAGCACCTGTGTTTCGTCCGGCCGAACCGAAAACTTTAATCTCTTAAAGTCGCGACGAACATGTCAAGTGTTGGTAAGGTTCTGCGCGTATCTTCGAATTAAACCACATGCTCCACTACTTGTGCGGGTCCCCGTCAATTCATTTGAGTTTTAACCTTGCGGTCGTACTCCCCAGGCGGTGTGTTTATCGCTTTCGCTGCGACACTGAAAATAAATTTCCAACGTCTAACACACATCGTTTACGGCATGGACTACGAGGGTATCTAATCCTCTTCGCTACCCATGCTTTCGTTCCTCAGCGTCAGTAATGATCCAGAAAGCTGCCTTCGCAATTGGTATTCTTTCTAATATCTACGAATTTCACCTCTACACTAGAAATTCTGCTTTCCTCTATCAAACTCTAGCTGAAAAGTTTTGATGGCAGTTCCAGAGTTAAGCTCTGGGATTTCACCACCAACTTTTTCAACCACCTACGAACTCTTTAAGCCCAGTAATTCCGAACTACGCTAGGTCCCTTCGTATTACCGCGGCTGCTGGCACGAAGTTAGCCGGACCTTCTTATTCGGGTACAGTCATTTTCTTCCCCGACGAAAGAGCTTTACAACCCAAAGGCCTTCTTCACTCACGCGGCATCGCTGCATCAGAGTTTCCTCCATTGTGCAAGATTCCCCACTGCTGCCTCCCGTAGGAGTTTGGGCCGTGTCTCAGTCCCAATGTGGCTGATCATCCTCTCAAATCAGCTATTGATCACAGTCTTGGTAGGCCATTACCCCACCAACAAACTAATCAAGTGCGGGCTCATCCAATGGTGCATAAAGCTTTCTCCGTAAAGACTTATCCGGTATTAGCACAAGTTTCCTCGTGTTATTCCGGGCCAAAGGGCAGATACCCACATGTTACTCACCCGTCTGCCACTAAGTATTGCTACTTCGTTCGACTTGCATGTGTTAGGCGTGCCGCCAGCGTACGTTCTGAGCCATGATCAAACTCTCAAGTTTAAAAACGGCGCACACTAGCTTCTATATAAATTCTAAGAATAAAATTTATATAATGTTGAAGTGTGTACGACAAATTTTGGTAACCTTAACCGTCCACACTTCTCTTCTTAAATTTTGACATTTTATATAGCTAATTGAACTTTAAAAGCCC
>CACOXS010000019.1 GCA_902631255.1 uncultured Pelagibacteraceae bacterium | reverse complement strand
GATGGAAAAATTACAATCCTAGCTATTAATGCTGCCAACGTCGAGTATGCCAAGCAATTAAACCATCTAAATATTTTGGAAGTTTCTTTAATATTTTCTGAACTTATAACACCTAAAAACCTTGACAAAAATGTCGCTAAAGAAGTTATTAGGATTACTAAAAAAATATTACCTGTCATTAATTTCTCCAATAAAAAATGCAATTGTTCCAGCCACAAAACCACCAAATAAAATACACCACTCTGGGGATATAAAATAAAAAGCTGGACCTAAAATCGCACCAAGAATGATCGATAAACTAATTTTAATAGTTTTCATCGCTCCCACCATCATACAAGTAAAATAAATTGGATTAATTATTGCTAACCCAATTAACATATCTCTATTTAAAAAGTCTGATGCTATATAGCCGATAAATGTAGAAAAAATTGCTACCGACCAGGTTGCTGTACCAATACCAATCCAAAAATCTATCCTTGCTTCTTTTTTTATTTGTTCATAATTATCTTTCATTATTAGCCACGATGAGACTGCAATGAAGTGACATGATAAATAATATTTCCATTTAGGTTGTGTTTGGTGCATCAACAAAGGCATTAAGGAAACTGTCATTGGATACAATCTTGCATTTACTAACCAAACAGCAATGAAAATATTTATTAATGATGATCCAATTATAAGTGACTCTGCCATCACTAATGAACCAGGTAATGCGTAAGTTAAAAAAGTTGAAAAAAGACTTTCTTGAATTGTAAAACCAATATTTTTTAAAAGAGCTCCAATTGCTATAAAGCTAGCCCCCAAGGCTATAGCTGGACTTCCAACACCTTTGATAGATGCGAAACCTTTCAAAAAATATTTTGAATCAATCATTAACCGCCCAAGAATAGGCGTCCAACATCAGGATTATTTAAGAGTTCATCTCCTTTACCTGCTATTGCAGTTTGTCCTGATACTAAAACATAACCGATGTCAGCAAACTCTAAACCTTTCTTTGCATTTTGCTCAACAAGGATAATTGTTTTTTTTTCATTTTGTTGAAGGTCTCTTAAAATTTCAAATACCATTTCAATATATCTTGGCTCTAATCCAATCGAAGGTTCATCAACTAATAAAACTGATGGTTTCATAACAAGCGCTCTTGAAATTTCTAATAATCTTCTTTCACCACCAGACAAAACTTTTGCAGGTTGATTTCTTCTATTTCTTAATCTTTCATACTTTTCAAGAATTCTCTCAGCCTCTTGGAATGACTCCTCTGTTTTATCTTTGATAAATCCGCCCATTAAAAGGTTTTCCTCAACCGTCATGTCAGGGAAGACAGAATTATCTTGTAGAATATATGCAATACCAACTGATTTTAATTTTTCAGCTGGTGACAAATTGGTTATTTCTTTTCCATCGATTTCTATTTTTCCAGAAAAAATATTTGTAAATCCATAAATTGAATGAAGAATAGTTGATTTACCAGCACCATTTGGACCTATTAAACAAAGTGATTGAGCCTTGCTAACATAAAGGTCAAAATTATGTAAAATTTCCATTTTCCCATAACCAGCATTCATATTTTTAATCGTAAGATGAATGTCATTAGGTGAAAGTTTTTTCAAGTCATCTGCTTGAGGAGCCTTTCCTAATACTTCATATTGATTAGACATTATTGTGCCCCCAGGTATGCATCGATTACTCTTTTATCATTTTTAATCTCATCTGGTGTTCCATTAGCCAGCATTTTGCCGTGAGCTAAACAATAAATACTTTCTGCTAATTGCATTATAACCCTCATATTATGTTCGATAACTAAAAGAGTAATTCCAAAATCTTGGTTTACTTTAATTAGTCTGTCTATTATTCCATTGATTAAAGTTGGGTTTATACCTGCAGTTGGCTCATCTAATAAAAGCATTTCTGGTTCGTTCATCAAGGCCATTGCCAACTCAAGTAACTTTTGCTGACCAAAAGATAAATCACCAGCTCTTAATTTTCTTTTTTGATAAAGTCCTACAAAATTTAAAAGATTTTCTGCCTTTTCAGTTAAATCTTGAGGAATTTTTGAGAATATTTTTAATATACTTTCATCACTACCTTTGTGGCTGATTAGCATATTATCTACACAATTTAATTTTCCATAAATTCTTGTTTGTTGAAAAGTTCTTAATAAACCAAGTTTAGCAATTACAGGAACTGGTAATTCAGATACTTCTTTACCATTAAATTTTATTGAACCTTGGTCTATTGGATAAGTTCCAACTATTGAGTTGAATAAAGTTGTTTTTCCTGAGCCGTTTGGACCAATTAGTCCAAATATTTTTCCCTTTTCTACTGACATTGAAATTTCAACATTAGCCTTAACACCGCCAAAAGATTTACTTACATTATTTACTTCTAAAATACTCATTTTAGTTCTACCTGTGCTTTTCGATCTGCCTCATCTACAACTTCTCCAAATCGTTCAGGATATTTTTCTCTCAACCATCCCATAATTCCCTCTGGAAAATAAATAACAATCACAACGATCAAAACTCCTAAAGCAACATACTGCCAACCTAAAAAGAATGTCCAAAATCCTTCTTTGAAAATATGAAATACAGTTGCTCCAATAATAGGACCCCATAATGTTCCCTTACCGCCAAGGATCGCCATCAAAACCATAAATACTCCCATCTCTCTTCCATCAAAAGCAACATCTGTTGAGTCTATGTAGCCAACAAGTCCGCCCATAATACCACCTGCTAAACCGCAGAAAAATGCTGATACCATCCAACCAATGATTTTATATTTCATCGTTTCAATTCCCATTGCCTCAGCTTTATCTTCATTATCCCTTATCGCATTAAGAATTAATCTAAAACGTGTTGAGTAAATTGCTCTCACCGCTATGAAAGTAAGAACGAGCGCACCAAAACTTAAAAAGTAAAAAAACTCTCCCCTTGCCTCTAATCCACCAACATTTGGAAAAGGTGGTGTGGTAAAACCTTGTCCTGCTCCAATAATCTCTATACCACCAGAAATTTCTCCTGCAGCAACGCCTAAACCTAAAGTACAAATTGCAAAATAATGACCTCTTAATCCTAAAATAGCATAACCAATTAATCCTGCAACAATAGTTGGAACAATGGCAGCAACTACAAGTCCAGCTGCCATTCCTTGAAAAAATTGTGTGGGCGTATGCACAAAAGTTTTTTCTCCTCCACTTTCTGTCCACTCTGCCAAAGGGAAAAACATACCAACTTGTACAGAAGCACACAAATACATTCCTAAACCATAGAATAAAATATTTCCAAATGTGTTATATCCCATTTCTCCACCCTGAATATTCCAAGTGATAGCTAAAACAATCAATACACATAAAATAGATAATTGAACTTTAAATGCTGGAAATACAAAAGGTGCCGCGAGCCCAAATATTAAAATTGCGGAATATAATAAGACATTTTTATTCATTATTTTAGATACTCTCTTTTCCTTGAAAGTTTAAATCTTCTATAAACAAGAATTAAAACTAATAATAAAAACACTGAACCTATTCTAAATTCTGTACCTAATATATAGTCAGCAAACTCTTCAAATACACCAAGACCCATCCCTGACATTGCTACACCAGGTAAGTTGCCAAGTCCCGCAACAATAACAATCATGAATGATCTAATTGTATATGGTAATCCCATATAAGGATGAATTGTAAAAGTTATTGAAATTAGTGCTCCTGCAACACCACAAAGAGCAGCATTTAATCCAAAAGTCGCTGCATAAACTTTTTCTGTATCTACACCTAAAATCTTTGCAGCTCTTGCGTTTTGAGCCGTTGCTCTGATTGCTCGACCAAGTTTTGATTTTTTCATATAAATTACTAAACCAATAGCAAAAACAATACTAACAAATGCCGAAAATATTTTTGAGTTTGGTAAAACTACTGCGCTATCAAATAAAAATGTTGTGCCATAACCCGAATTAGCTAGGACGACATCTGCACCAAATGCAAAGTTCATTAGCTGCATAAAAAGAATACTAATACCAAATGTAGCAAGAATTGAGATAAATAAGTCTCTATCAACCACTTTATTGATTACTAATTTATAAATTCCGACACCAACAAAATACATTATAATTGGTGATACAATTACCCCCCAGGCTGGATGAATACCATAAAGATACATAAAGTATGCAATATAGCCACCAAGAATAACCAGATCACCTTGCGCAATGTTTATGATATTCATGACTCCCCACTGCAAAGCCATGCCATAAGCAATTAACGCAAATAAAATTCCAAGCAGTATTCCGTCCAAGCAAGCTTGAACAGTTATCATCGGATACTGAAAAACCATGAAATCCATAATTTGCCTCTAAAAAAAATACCCCCTAGAATTTAGGGGGTATTTAAAGATTTGTTATTATCTGTCAGACCACTTAGGAATTGGGTGAATCAATTTAGCTGATGCCCACTTCAGTGGAGCTACAACTTTATTTTCACATTTCCCAGCGCCATCACACATTACCTGGAAAAGTACCATCGGCTTGTCAACATTTTGACCACCCGGTGCGAACTTAATATTTCCATAGAATGTTTGCATATTCGTAGCTGCAAGAGCATCTCTTACTTTCTTTTGATCAAAAGAATTAGCTCTTTCAAATGCATCCTTAAACACTAACAATGCAGCAGAAGATTCTGCTGATTGATATGGCGGATCATATCCAAACTCTTTTTGGAAGTCTGCCGCATACGTCATTCCATCTTTAAAGAAGTTATCTTTATAAGTTAGTGTTTTATGCCATTGAGAAGCACATAATGCATACTGAGAATTTTTACCATGTTGTTTTGATAATTTCGCAGCATCACAATGTGTCATTGCTAACATTGGAACATCAACTTTCATTTCAGCAATTTGTCTAATTGCAGTTAATGCGCCTTTTGTGTGTCCTGATACCACAAGAACATCTGGCTTCATTTGTTTTACTTTCACTAATGTTGCAGCCATATCGTTAAGCTCTTTTGGAAGCTTATCGTCGATTATAATCTCAGATCCAGTTTCTTTCGCTGCATCTAAAATACCTAATCTTACGTCTTGTGAAAATGCATCTTGTTCAAATGCTTGTGCAATTCTTACACCTTTTCCACCATTTAACTCAACTGCTGTTCTAATGGCAACATCAAGATATAAGTTAGCTGGAGCTAAAACTGCAAATAGATATTTATAACCTTTAGTAAATAAAGATCTAGACGCACCATTTGCTTCCACCATTGGCACTCCATATTTTTCTGTAACAGGTGCAATTGCTTTTGTTAAACCTGAACTATAAGGCCCAAGCATAAACTCAACACCATCTTGTGAGATTAATCTTTCTGCTAATTGTGCCGCTCTTTTTGGGTTTGATTCATCGTCATAATAAATGATTTCAAACTTA
>CACOXS010000018.1 GCA_902631255.1 uncultured Pelagibacteraceae bacterium | reverse complement strand
AAATTTTTATTCCTAATTTATTGAGAATACTTAGATCTTCAATGAAGGAAAGGAAAATTGAACGGTCAAGGAAGATGTTACCACCGTATTTTAAACAAATTAAATCGTCTTTGTATTTTTCGATATATTTGGAAACTTCATTTATTGGAGGACCATTTTTAGGAATGATTTTTTCTAAATCCATTTACTAGGTTGTTTTAACTTTAGTCATTCTTAAAACTAGGTACTGTTGCCCCATTTGTAATATATTATTTGTGCACCAATAGAGCAGTAACCCTGATGGGAACGGTGCAAGTATCACTGTAAGCAGTACAGGGAAAAAGGCGAACAGCTTTTTTTGCATAGGATCACTAGGAGGCGGATTTAATTTTTGCTGGGCCCACATTGACAATCCAAAAAAAAGAGGCAGCCAACCTATTAATAAAAAATCTGGTGGAGTCCAATTTATTAATCCAAAAAGATTAAACAAAGAACTAGGGTCTCGACTTGATAGGTCAGTTAAATAACCATAAAATGGTTTGAAACGAGAATCTATGGTTACAAAAAGTACCTTATACAAACAAAAGAACAAAAATATCATCGGGATCAATGGCAGGCATCCACTCATAGGGTTAATTTTCTCACGCCGATATAATTCCATCATTTCAACCTGAATCTTTTTTTTGTCATCTTTGTGTAGATTTTTAATTCTCTCAATTTCGGGAGTTAAAAGCTTCATACGACTCATCGACTTAAAAGATAATTGAGCTAGGGGAAACAATAAAATTCTAGTACAAATCGTTACAGCTATTATAGCTAATCCATAATTTCCTAAAAGTTGATAAAAGAAATCCAAGGCACTCCACATTGGGCGCGTCAAGAAGTACAGTATTCCCCAGTCAATGATTAAATCTAATTTCTCAATTTTTAATTGATTTGCATATTCATCAATAACCCTGACTTCTTTTGCGGCCAATAAAATTTTAATCTCATTAGATTTGGTCTCGTTTGCCCCAATTTCAGTCGCTTCAGTCTCGATAAAATTGGTTAAAAATTTATTTTTGAAATCGAAATTCGCCCTAAATTTACTATTTTCTTGAGGTATAATAGAAGTTATCCAGAATTTATCAGTGATACCCAAAAAACCAGCATCAGCATTTATTGTAAACGATTTATCTTGAATATCATCATAATCTTTTTCAATAAGTTCTGTGTTCCCATCCGGGGTTGTAAATACGCCTAAAGGACCTTCGTGTAATATAAAAAAATTTGTTATTTCAGGAATTTCATTTCTTACTATTTGTCCGTAGGGATAAAAATTATAAATTTTATCAGTGTTGTTTTTTACAGTTTGTTTTATAGTAAATAAATACTTATCATCAATACTAATTTCTTTCTCAAATATTATATTTTGATTATTTAACCAAATTAATTTTACTGGTGCAAAAGGTGTTAATTTTTTATTTCCTTTAATAGTCCATATAGATTTAGAATTAGGCACATCAATATTTTTGTTACTGATAGCCCATCCTGTTTCTACATAATATCCATCTTTACTTTTTCTAGGATTTAATAAAACTACATTTTCTTCACCACCTTGTTTTTTTTTAAATTTTTTAAATTCTAAATCATCGATTTGACCTCCAGTTAAAGAAATAGAACCCTTAATATTTTCATTTTCAAATAAAATTCGTTCACTTTCTTCCAAAGCTTGATCTCTAGAAATCTCCTTCACAATTTCAGTTTTTTCTATCGCTGGTGCTTCAGTATTTTCTACTTTTTGTTTCTCGGCTAGCAATTGTTTTTTGGTTGGTTTTTCAGGCACGAAAAAGAGACTCCAAAGCACAATGACTGCAGAGGACATGGCTATTGCGGCAATAACTGATTTTTGATCCAAATTTACACTCCGTCCTTTTTTTCAACCGGGTCATGACCACCATGACCAAACCAAGGGTTACATCTTAATATTCTTAAAGTTGATTTAAATATTGCTTTTACAAAATTATATTTTTCAAAACATTCTAAACAATAACTACTGCAAGATGGTTCAAATTTACAAGAATTGTAGAAGAATGGACTAAGAAAAAACTTATATAATTTGATTGGGATTATAAAAATTTGATTAATTAACTTCATTTTAATATTTTGTTTAAATCTTGAAATATTGTTTCTTTTATATTTTTAAAATCATTTTTTAGCATAGCTGAATGTGAAACCACAAGATAAGAATTTTTTAGATTAATTGAATTATGTTTAACTGCCTCATTAAAAATTGAACGTAATCTGCGTTTAACTTTATTTCGCCCCACAGCATTAGCTATTTTCTTTTTAACTGAGAAAGAAATATTTAGTTTTTTGGTATTTTTGTTTGGCAATTGACCAAAAAAAATACTTACATATTTGTTTGATAATTTTTTTCTATTGAGAAGCGTAGTAAATTCCTCATTTCGAGAAAGAGCAACTATTTTGCTTTTCATCAGAATTAATTTATCTTTTTTTTTTAATTATTTTTGGTGTGAGAGTTTTTCTGCCACGCTTTCTACGTCTAGCTAACAAGGCCCTTCCACCTTTTGTTTTCATTTTTGCACGGAACCCGGTTTTGCGAGCTCGTTTGATATTACTGGGCGAATAGGTTCTTTTCATAATTAGATTTGATATCGTTTTTAATAATTTTGCACATTTATATTAGTAATAATTAAAATAGCAAATAGAAGATTTTACAAATAATATAATCATTGATGGAAAAAACAAAAAAAATTAAAATATTTCTTGGTTTGTTCTATGTAATCTTTGTTGGATTGTTCTTATATCTAATACTTTCGAAATTTAGCATTAGTGAGATCACCACCTATTCCTTTATCAAAAATAACCGAGATTATTTCTCTGAGCTAAGAAGTTCAAATTTGTTTTTTTTAGGATCAATATTTATCATATTTACAATTGTTTGGATATTGGCTTTGGGATTTTTTTCACCACTAGGTTTATTCGCTGGGTTTATATTTGGTAATATCTATGGTGTTATTTTTTTAGTTTCTGGTGCTGCAATAGGGGCTACTCTTTTATATTTATTTGCCAATTATTTTGTGAAAGACATAATTAGGGAGAAGTTTTTAAGTAAGTTTCAAAATTTAGAGACAAAATTCAAAAAATCGGAATTTTTATATTTACTAATCTTCAGATTCGTTGGGGGTACACCATTCAATCTTCAAAATTTATTACCCTGCATTTTTAATGTTAAAGTTTCTAATTTTTTCTGGTCGACATTGATAGGTATTTTTCCACAAACATTTTTGATTGTCTCAATAGGTAGTGGATTAGAAAAAGTAATTGAAAAAAATTCTGAAGTTCCGGGTATTAACGACATAATTTTTACACCAGATGTTTATATTCCAATAATAGCTTTTTTTGGATTGATTGTGATAACAATTTTTTTAAGAAAGCTTTTTTATAAAAATTAATGATGCTACCGGCCTGTACTGACCAGGCAAAAATGACATACCAAGTCATTATGATTCCATTTCATCACGGTAGCAATTTAATAATTTAGCTAGGTGCTAATTATTGCCATATTATTTTAATAGTTTATAAGGAGTTTGCAATAAGAGTTATGAAAATTTACACAAAAATAATTTTAGACAAAGATAATAATTATATTTTAAAAGATTATTATGAATATAAAGGGACAATTGCGAACGCCATGGGCATCCATTGGGATTATAAGAGCACACGTTCTGCAAAATTAATGGAAAAACAAGCGAAACGTGAAAAAAAGTTATTAGAACGTAAATTGAAAAGAGCAGCGAAGTCAGGACCAAAAAAAGAGGAGAAATCCAAGCCTCATGACGAGTCAGTACCAATTTCCCTTGAAAGTTTAACTTCACCTGAAAAGGAATGAGTTCAAAAAATAAAAACGAGCGCTTAAGTTTAGCGCTTAGAAAAAATTTAAAAAAAAGAAAAATTTTTCAAAAAAAAAATAGAAAAAAAAATGATACTAAACGATAAACAAATTAAAAAATTAGCTGAAGAACAAGAAATGATTACTCCATTCGTAGGTGAGAGCATTTCTAAGGGTATTAGTCATGGACTAAATTCATTTGGATATGACCTTAGATGTGGGTCTGAATTTAAAATATTTACAAACATAAAAGGGGCTATAGCTGATCCAAAAAGTTTCAGTGAAGATAATTTTATTACTATTAAAGGGGAGGAATCAATATTAATACCACCAAACTCTTTTGCGCTCGCCTCGAGTCTTGAATATTTTAAGATGCCCAGAGATGTAACAGGTCTTGTGACTGCAAAAAGTAGTTATGCGCGTTGTGGATTAGGGTGCCCCCCTACTGTTTTGGAAGCAGGGTGGCACGGTGTTCTTACTCTCGAACTACAAAATCATACTTCAAATCAAATCAGAGTTTATTCAAATAGCGGTGCAGCCCAAATATTATTTTTTAAAGGTGAAAACCCTATGGTTTCTTATGCTGATAGAAAAGGCAAATATCACCAACAGGGACCAGGAGTTACTTTACCTAAATCAAAATAATTTATGGACAAATTTATTATTAAGGGTCCAAGTAAAATAAAGGGAGTCGTTTCTTGTTCAGGATCAAAAAATCTAGCACTACCTTTGCTAGCTGCAACATTATTATTTGATAAACCTGTTACCCTATTTAATGTACCTAACGTTTCAGATGTTCGGACTATGTTGAGTTTACTCAAATTGTTGGGTTCAAAAATTCAATTAAGTAAAGACAGAAAAGTTGTTAAAATATTTAAAGGAAAAAAAACTAAATTACTGGCACCACATTCGCTGATTTCTACAATGAGAGCTGGAATTCTTGTACTTGGACCATTAGTAGCAAAATATGGCTCAGCAGTAACAGCGTTTCCAGGTGGTTGTGTTTTAAATGGAAAATCAGGAAGACCAATAGATCTTCATTTATATGCATTAAAAAAATTAGGAGTAAGTCATGTACTAAGGGGCGGATACATACATGCAAGATCAAATGGTAAACTCAAAGGAAATAGAATAAAATTTAAAAGTATAAGTGTAGGAGCCACTCAACAAGCAATTTTAAGTTCAGTAATTTCGACTGGCGTCAGTAATTTAATTAATATAGCAATTGAGCCAGAAATTTTAGAGCTTATAAGATTTTTGAATTCCGCAGGTGCAAAAATAAATTTTTCAGGGCAAAGATCATTAAAAATTGATGGGGTAAGTTCTCTTAATTCTACAAATTTTTCTATTATGGGGGATCGAATTGAGGCCGGAACATTTATGTGTTTAGCATGTTTAAATCAAGGTGAGCTTGAAATTACAAATTTCGATCCAAAAACTGTTAAAACAGAAATAGATTACTTAAAAAAAATAGGTGCCAAAATAAAAATATTTAATGATGGATTATTCATAAAAGGACCAAAAAAGGTAAAAAATATTAATAGATTAATCACTAAGGAGTCACCTGGATTTCCAACTGACATAGCCCCAATTTTTACTGTCTTAATGTGTATGGCAAAAGGTAAAAGTGTTATTGTGGAAAATATTTTTCAATCTAGAACAATGCATATTTTTGAGCTAAGAAGATTAGGTGCTATAATAGATATTATTGGGAATAAGATTATTATAAATGGTAATTCAAAATTTCTTGAGGGTGCTATATTAACTTCTAGTGATCTAAGA
>CACOXS010000017.1 GCA_902631255.1 uncultured Pelagibacteraceae bacterium | reverse complement strand
TATTATTTTCATTGATATACACTGTTTCATTTCCAGCTGTAGGAGCATCATTTACTCCTGTGACTGTAATTATTAATGTTGCAGTGTCAGTAGATGTTCCATCTGAAATAGTATAAGTAAAACTATCTGTTACAGTATCGCCAGCGTCTAAATCATCAGCAGCACTTTGATCAGCTACATAGGTATAAGTTCCATCAGCACCAACAGTTAAAGTACCATAAGTACCAACTATAGTAGTACCACTTGAATTGTATGAACTTCCTCCAGTAACTGCAGAGTTTGATCCCCCTGTTACAGCAATTTGAGTAACTGTTATAGAGGCGCTGTCATCAGCATCACTATCATCTGCCATTAATAAACCTGATCCAGAGCTTTGAGTAACCGTTGCATCTTCATTAACACTGTCAGTATCATTTACAGCAACTGGAGGATCATTTACTCCTGTAACTGTAATAGTTAAAGTTGCTGTGTCAGTTTGTGCTCCATCAGAAACAGTATAAGTAAAGACATCTGTTACATTATCATTTAAATCTAAATCATCAGCAGCACTTTGATCAGCTACATAAGTATAAGTTCCATCAGCTCCAACAGTTAAAGTACCATAAGTACCAGTTACGGAAGTACCATTGCTATTATAAGAACTATGTAATGCAACACTTGAAGATGAACCACCATTTGGTTGAATTGCAGTCACTGTTAAAGTGTCATGATCATCAACATCTGTATCATCAGCGACAAGGAGACTAGAACCTGAACTTTGTGTTATTGTAGCATCTTCATTAACGCTATCAGTGTCATTTACTCCAGTTGGAGAGTCGTTTAACCCTACAATTGTAATCACTATTTTTCCAATATCAGTGTCAGTACCATCGGATACAGTGTAATTAAATGTATCTGTCACAACATCTCCTGCATCTAAATCTTCTGCAGCTGATTGGTTTGCTGCATAACTATAGGATCCATTGGCATTTAAAGTTAACTGACCATAAGTACCTGTCAAAGCAGAACCAACAGAACTTGCAGCAGTACCACTACCTTCCGTTGCCCCTGTTCTATATGAAGTTACTGTTAAACTATCACTATCTGCATCAGTATCATCTCCCAGAACATCACCATCATTCTCTCCAGAAACATTTGCAACTAAATTGAATGGACTTACTAAAGTGTATGTTTCAATTGTATCTTGCGCAAAATCAGCATTGAACATTTTTGTTCCATCGTGATTAAAAGCTATACCAGCTGGATCTGGATTACTATAAGCAACAGTATATGCACCTTTGTAAGTATGTCCTCCGTCAATATCAAATGCTGTTGTTAGTTCATATTCGACAATCTGATCATTCCCATTAATTGCTATAAATAATCTTGTCCCATCGTGGTTAAATGACATGCCTTGTTGAAAATTACTGCCACCAGGATCTGAAATATCAAGACTGCTTGCAGAACCTTTTGTAGATGGATCATAAGCTGTGCTTAGAGTATATTCATAAATTCTATCATCAGCAGCAGAGAGAGCTCCATGTAAAATATACATTTTAGTTCCATCATTATTAAACATAATGTCTCTTGGATTATCACTACCTGTGGCAGTATTATATCCTGAAATATAATCGTTAGTGGCATGAACATTTGCTAGACTGTACGCAGTACCTAAAGTCCATGCATGTACCTCGCCACTACCATTACCCACCACATAAATTTTTGTACCATCGTTATTAAATGCAATACCCTGCGGTTTATCATCCTTTCCACTTACGTCTAAAACGTTACCACTTTCATGAGTAGCTGAAGTTGGATCAAAAGCTGTGCTTAAAGTGTATTCATTTATTTCATCGCCTCCTGGACCAGTAATAAACATTTTCGTGCCATCAGGATTAAAAATAACATCTGTTACAGTAGCTTCTTGACTACTTACATCTTCTGCAGTTCCTCTTGAAACAGGGGTAACATCATTAGCACTAGCGCCATCACTAACTGATAAAGTTGCATTCTCATTAATAGTTCCTGTGTTGTCTGCTGCAACTGGTGCAGAGTTTGGAGCAGTGACAGTTATTGTAAGCGTAGCTGTATCAGTAGCGCTACCATCAAATAAAGTATAAGTGAAAACATCTGTTCCAGCACTTGAACCAGCAATATATTGATATGTACCATCAGAGCCAATTCTTAAAGTACCATAACTTCCAGTGACACTTGTATAGCCAGAGTTATAGGCAGTTCCTGGATTAACAGTGGTAGCACTTCCACTTGCTGTAGTTGCAACTACGCTTGATACACTTAATGATGCACTAGCATCAGCGTCTGTATCCCCGTGTAAAAGATCTGACGTACCATCTGTGACAGTAAGAGTATTGCTCGCAGCAACTGAGCCTGTTTCATTATCTGCAACTGGAGTATCATTAACACCTATTACAGTGATTATTAAAGTTTCTGTATCAGTATTACTTCCATCAGAAACTGTGTAAGTAAAACTATCTGTAACAATATCGCCAGCATCTAATGCATCTGCTGCGGATTGATCAGCTACATATGTATATGATCCATCTGCACCAATAGTTAAAGTACCATAAGTACCAGTTTTTGATGTTCCGCTTGAATTATATGAACTGCCACTCGCAACTGCTGAATTAGAACTTCCTGTTACTGCAATTTGTGTAACTGTTAAGGTGTCGCTATTAGCATCAGTATCATCTAATAAAACATCGCCATCATGTTCATCATCAATATCTATTAAATTAAATGGTGATTTTAAAGAATGTACATCTACTGTTTCTCCAGCTTCATCAAGAATTAACATTTTTGTTCCACCATGAGTGAAAACAATGCCAAATGGATCAATAGTTGTTGTTAAAGTAATGTATCCATCTTGAGACACACCCGAAGAAATATCCCAAGCAGTAGTGAGGTTATATTGATAAATTCTTTCACCTGTTGTATCACCCACGAATAATTTTTTACCATTATCACTGAATGCCAAACTTCTCGGATGTGAAGTAGCACTGATACTCAAAGTTGCAGATGATGCTGATGAAGTTACATCGTATGCTGTTGCAAAAGTAATCTGACGTACCTCACGAGCGTTATCCTCTAAAAAGTAGAACTTTGTTCCATCACTACTTACGGCAAGACTTTTTACATTGTAAAGACCTGTATTGTAACTATTACTTGCTGATGGTGATACTAGACTAATTGTTGAAACATCATAAGCGGTACTTAAGTCATAAGAATGAATCCAATATTCATCTACACCATCCCAGTTCACTACAAAGAGTTTTGTTCCATCAGAATTCCAAGCATGACCAACTGGCCAATCTCCTTTAGAGTTATCACTAACATCAAAATCAAGGCTAGCTGAAGTTACAGAACCAGATATAGATGTTGGATCAAATGCTGTACTTAAAGTCCATTGATGAATTTGGTCAATTTGATAATCTGTCTTAAACATTTTTTTTCCATCATGGCTAAAACTAATACCCGATCCGTGAGTATCTGTGCCAACTGTAAGACTTGTTGATGAGTCGATTGCATCATTAACCTCATAGGTTTGAGTTTGTGCTGTTTCGCCATTGGTTACAGTAATGGTATCATCTTCATTAACTGTAGCTGTATTAGCTGCTGCAACTGGTGGAGAGTTTACAGTTATTGTGAGTGTACCAGTATCAGTCGCTGCTCCATCTGAAAGAGTATAAGTAAAAACATCTGTACCCCCACTTGAACCAGCAATATATTGATAAGTTCCATCTGCACCAATTCTTAAAGTACCATAACTACCTGTTACAGATGTGTAACCTGAATTATAAGAAGTTAGTTGCGTCACTGCAGTAGCACTTCCACCTGCAGTAGTAGCAACAATACTTGTTACATTTAATGATGCACTGGCATCAACATCTGTATCACCGTGTAAAAGATCTGACGTACCATCTGTGACTGTAAGAGTATCGCTTGCAGCAACTGAGCCTGTTTCATTATCTGCAACTGGATCATCATTGATACCTATCACTGTAATTTCAAGCACGGCTATATCAGTTTCAGTTCCATCTGAAACTGTATAATTAAAACTATCAGTTACCACATCCCCAGAGTCTAAGGCATCAGCAGCATCTTGATTAGCCACATAAGTATATGAACCATTTGAATTAAGTGTTAACTGACCATAAGTTCCTGTTAATGCTGCTCCAACTGTGCCAGCAGTTCCATTTCCCTCACTTGATCCTGTTCTAACTGCAGTTACTGTTAAAGTATCGCTATTAGCATCCGTATCATCACCTAAAACATCCCCGTCATGTTCATCTTTTACATTAATAAGGTTGTAAGGGCTGGTCAGATTATATTCATGAACATCATCACTACCGTAACCCATCATAAACATTTTAGTTCCCATTTTATTGAATAAAAGACTGAAAGGTTCACTATCAACTTCACTTCCATCATTTGGATCAAGTCTTATATTATATTCACCAACATAAGTTCCTGTTGATACATCGTAGGCAGTTGATAATTTATATTCTGTAATATCTTTACCTTGACCTCCCACAACAAACATTCTTGTTCCGTCAATATTGAATTCTATATCTCTGGGTGAAGACTCTTTTGCAGATACATCTAAACGATTAGAATCTGAACGAGATGCTGTTGAAAGATCATATGCGGTTGAAAGATGAATTTCCTCAATGTTACCACCAGCAAAACCTGCTACAAATAATTTTGTTCCATCATTATTAAATCTAATTCCACATGCCCTAGTATCTCCAGCGGCAAATTCTACTACACTGCCAGTTTGCGTGCTAACATCATAAGCAGTTCCCAGTGTATATTGAAAAATTTTAGCCTGATCGCCACCACTTACATATAATTTTGTTCCATCGTTATTAAAAGTTAAACCGAATGGTTCTCCGGTTTGGCTACTAACATCTAACTTCTGAGCATCGCCCTGATAACTTGCAGTTGAAACATCATAAGCAGTTGACAAGTGATATTCTTTTATTGCATCACCACCATTTCCACCATGAAACATTCTTGTACCATCATTATTAAAAGCTAAGCCCGCAGTACTACCTTCGCCTGACACAGCTGACATATTAAAATGATCATTCTCATCATAGGTAATTGCTGCAGTTGTAATACTATTTGCACTAGCTCCATCACTAACTGTAAGAGTGCCATCCTCATTTACAATCCCTGTGTTATCTGCTGCTACAGGAGGAGAATTAACTGTTATGGTTAATGTTGCAGTGGTTGTTGCAGTACCATCGTATAATGTATAGGTAAATACATCAGTTCCCGGATTACTACCTGCTATATATTGATATGTTCCATCTGCACCAATTCTTAAAGTACCATAACTACCTGTTACAGATGTGTAACCTGAATTATAAGTGGTTCCAGGATTGACATCAGTTGCGCTACCACCAGCTGTAGTAGCTGTTATACTAGATACACTTAAAGATGCATGAGCATCTACATCAGTGTCATTATTTAAAACATCTGAACTTCCATCAGTTACAGTTAAAGTTTGGCTAGCTGCAACACTATTAGTATCGTTATTAGCAACTGGAGCATCATTGATACCTATTATAGTTATAGTAATAACTGCTATGTCTGTTCCACCATTTCCATCTGAAACAGTATAATTAAAACTTTCGGTAACCATATCGCCTGGGTCTAAAGCGTCAGCCGCAGCAGTATTAGCTGCATAAGTGTAAGAACCATTGGCATTTAAAGTTAATTGACCATAGGTACCTGTCAAAGCTTGCCCCACAGTTCCAGCTGTTCCACTTCCCTCTGATGATCCCAATCTGACTGATGAAACTGACAAAGTATCACCATCTTGGTCAGTGTCTTGACTATCTGCATCATTGGTGGTGATTACATCTCCTGTATATATGCCCGAATAAGTACATAAACTAAAAGGTGATGTAAGTGCATATTCGTTTACTTCATCCCCACTATTTCCTACAATAAACATCTTAGACCCATCATTATTAAATGCTATTCCAGATGGATTTACCTCTTGACTACT
This sequence comes from uncultured Pelagibacteraceae bacterium, assembly GCA_902631255.1. Taxonomy (GTDB): domain Bacteria; phylum Pseudomonadota; class Alphaproteobacteria; order Pelagibacterales; family Pelagibacteraceae; genus Pelagibacter. The sequence continues at coordinate 652 of CACOXS010000017.1, read as the reverse complement.
TACTCCAAGAAAACATACATGGCTTGCTGTTGAAATATCAAAACCAGTAGTTAATTTATATTCATCTACTCCATTACCACGTGTTCCAACTATGAACATTCTAGTACCATCGGTATTAAATTCTATACCAAATGGCTCATCATCATAATCATCAAGATCTAAAGATCGCACAAGATTTACTGTAGATGAAAGATCAAAACCTACTGATAATGAATATTCATAAATAAAATCTGTATTATTACCAGTCATGAACATTTTTGTACCATCATTATTAAAATCAAGACCAAAAGGGCTACCATCTTGACCAGAGACATCGTAAGTTGTCTCAGGTGTACTACCATTTGCAGCTGTTGTAATGTCAAAAGCTGTATTTAATAAAAATTCTTTTACTCCACCACTACTTACAGTAAACATTTTTGTTCCATCATCATTAAATTTTACACTCATTGGAGCATGACCTACAGCTAATCTGTCTCTATAAGATGCTGTTGATACATCGAAGGCAGTAGTTAATGTATACTCGTTTATTTCTTGACCAGAGGTTCCAGTGACATACATTTTTGTTCCGTCATGATTAAAAGTAATACCTCTAGCATTAGCATCTTCACTCGAAACATCTTTTGGACTTGAGTCATGTGTTAGTGAAGATACA
>CACOXS010000016.1 GCA_902631255.1 uncultured Pelagibacteraceae bacterium | reverse complement strand
GAGCACAAATACAACGCTTACAGCTAACGCAGCAAATAATGCAAACCAAGAAAATATTTATGATTCCCAGAATATCGATGCTCCTAGAAATAAACAGCAAAAATGGGATTTGATATTTAATGAAAATAGATTTTTAAAATGTAGAAGCGACAACGAGACAAAAAGAGTAGAAGTTTTCTCAGTATGTAGATGGCCTAATTGCGCTCATCAATCAGATTTGGTATTTGATGAACCAATCTATATTGGCAGGGTAGAAATGAGACTTAACGATGGGAGAAAAAGAAAATTTTTATACTTCCAGTCAGATTACAAAATTAAAGAATGATTGATAATTTTATAAGCTAAATGAAAAAAAAATATTTAAAACATATATCTGGTCTAACCTTAATTGAAATTTTAATTGGGATTGTGGTTTCATCCTTAATGATGGCCGCAATGTATACAACTTATTCAATTGTCAATACTACTTACAGCCAAGTTACTAATAAAGCTCAGATCAGCAGATCATCAAGAGATTTAATAGAATTACTTATTCGAGATGTAAGAATGTCAGGATTTAAATATTATCTTGGCCAAAATTCATTAGGATACCCTGAGCAAAGCTATTTACAATTTGTAGGTGGTGCAACAACGATTAGAGATAGTCATGATCCTGTTGTAATTGTCCCTAACCAACTCGGTCATAGTATTAGTGACGCGATACCCAATCCTACACCCAAACATAATGCAACAGATTTATGTTGTGATAAAATACACGTTGTCTATGATGATTTTAATCAACTTGATACACTACAGCCTTTCAAACGATATAAAGTAACCTACTATGCTTTACCTGTTACAGATAATGATGGCTCTAATCCTCGTTATGCGATTTATAAATCTAAGATAAGCTGGGCACAAGCAAGAGATAACCCAACAGGATCTTGGCCAGCAACTGGTCAGTGGGTTGCAGATTGTTCAGAATGTTATTTTAATCAACTTGTTAGAGACCATGTTGAAGATATGGAATTTATTGCTCTCGATAGAGAGGGTAGACGACTGTTACCATCTCCAAGCCCGACATCTCCTGATGCTAGAGATAATTTATATAAGATAAGATCTGTTGATATTAAAATTGCTTTTAGATCTGAAGATGAATTTTATAGATTTGATGCAAGACAGGGTAATGAGAGACCATTGAGTGGATTTGCAAGAACAATTAAAAGATATTCTGACAGATATTTGAGAGACACAGTAGTTGTATCAGTTTATACAAGAAATATATTAGATGATGGGCTTTTTTAATGAATAAAAAAAATCAAAAAGGTTTTACTTTAATTTTGTCACTTGTGCTTTTGTTAGTGATGTCATTAATGGGTGGTAGCTTGATAGTCATTTCCTCTGGAGATCATCAAAGTAATAATACAAGTGATGAATACCAGCAAACTTTTTATGTTGCCGAGCATGCTTTGGTTGAGGCTGAAAAATATATAATTAATGAAATGATTGGTCCCTGGGTCGACCCACAATCAAATAGAATAGTAGCACCTGGTGCTGGAGCCTCGAATGCAGAATTAGATGCGCATGCTGAATATTTAAATACAATACAAACGCAAGCAACTGCAAATGGTGGATTTGCAAGACACACTGATGCTAGTGCTCCTTGGCCTCAGGGCAGAGGGACACCAGTAAATATAAACACTGGAGCTAATACACCTTGTTTAAATAGTTTTAGAAATCTTATTCGAAATGATGCTGGTGATGTAATACTAGCATTTCATAGCTGGGCTGAAAATTGGAATTTTGGTGAAGTGATACGGCCTATCTTAGAATCTGAAAATGCATCTAATGACGAAATAAGCTATATGCAAAGATATCGATGGGAGTTTTTTGTAATCAATGCTGGCAGTGCAAATTTTAGAGGAGCTGGGACCAGTTTAAAAAAGACTTCAACAAATGTTCAAAGACAAGGTACAGTTTTTAAAATATATGGCTGTGGTTATTTAATGCCAAGCGGAACTGCTTTGGATGATATTGATGACCCAGAGATACTAATACCACTAGAGTCGGTAGTAATTTTATCTAGTTGAACCCAAAATGGTAATATTTGACAAAATTTACCATTTAATATTTTTGTTGAATGAATAATATTTACTAATGAAAATTTTTTTTAAGATTAAATTATTCATACTCGTCCTTTTTAGCTTAAATTCCATTTCTTATGCATGTGATTTTATTAAAGTTCCAATGGGTACAGCTCTTACTGCAATAGAAGATCAATATGATTATTTACCTGATGCTACCGATGATTGGGGTAGCGAAACCCTGAAATATAGTTATGACACCTCCGATTTCTGTGATGATGATCTATTAAAAAATTCGTATATGAATATTTTTGTTAAAGAAAAAAAATTAATTGGTATTGAAATTGAAGGACTTGATATAAATAAAAATATCAACCAATTATCAAAATTTTCTGAAATTAATTTCGGTTTAAAAGATGAACAAGCAAAAAGTGAAAATTGGGTAGGTGTTGTTGATTTAAGCGCAGGTGGAATTTCTATCTTATATGCTAAAGTCATGGGATTGGATGGAATATACGAGAGTATAGTAATTACGACACCTGATTATGGAGATTTTTTAATTATGGGTGATGTTGTGGAGATGAACTTATGATTAAAACAATTAAAACTTTTTTGATTTTGTTTGTTTTTTTTAGTGTTAATCAAGTAGGTTTTTCTAAACCACTACCACCTGGATCTGGAGCAGGAGATGTTCCAGCAAATATATTATTTTTAATAGACAGCTCAGCTAGTATGAATCGTCGAATTGGTGCTGGTGTTCCAGAAATATCATCTATGACAATTGATGGCGATGGAAATAAAATTTTAACTTCGGTCGATAGAAGAAGGGGTGGAATATATAAGTTTAATGCTGATGGTGAAAATATAGCAATTGATTATCTTAATCAACAGGGAACAGCCCTGCAAACTCGAACATGGGTAATGGGTAGGGGTACTGATAATGTATGTGATTTCAGAATTGGGACTGGAACAAGGTTAACGACAAATTTTAATATTGGAGCTGACCGTCAATTTCATGAAGTAGAATTTCAAGCTGGAGTAACTGTAGGTGGAACAACTATTAATAATGAGGACTTATTATTTGTTGGAGTGTGGGCAGATAATAGACAACCTTTTATTTTTGCACTCAACAATGATATGGAATGTCGATTAGCTATAACAGGAGCAAATAGTGATCGGATCAGAGGCTTCGATATTGCAATGAGAGATGGAGTGCCGGTAATTTATTGGTACGGTGAAACTAATAGAGTAAGAAGAGGAGGTTATATATCTACATGTAATCTTGGAGCAGGAACTTGTGCTAGCATAGCTGGTAATGGTAGAAGAACAGGTGATACATTTCAACGAGCCCGTGAGGGTATCCGTATAAGAGTAGATGATGGTGCGAATATTCTATATTTAAGTAGTGGTGGTGGTACTTTGTTTGGCTATACTTTACCTGATCAAGTAAATGGTCTTCCAGTAAATACCGGAACGCCATTAAGACAATGTAGACCAAATTCTAGAATTCAGGTTTTTGGACTTTCAAATACAGATAGTGATATTTTTTATTCTGGTGATTCGAGAAATCCTAGAATTTTTAAATATGAGTGGACAAATAATAGAACTTGTACTCAGTTAGCAGCTGGTGGAAGGGGTAGTAATTTATTGAATAGTGGAGATCCTGGTTCTATCGCAGCAGACGATATTAGAATAGATAGGGGTGTTAATGGATTTAGAGTCATTGGGGATAGAATTTTATTTTCATCTAGATCTTTTGTTACTGAATTGTCGGAAGCATCTTTTAATGCCACTAATAGAGATGTTATGTGGCAAAACTCACTTGGTGGAGGAGCAGTTACTAGATGGACTGGAGCAAGAAATGCTTTAAGGGCTGTTTTTAGTGATGGTACATTAACTTCAGGAGCCAATTTTGGTTTTGGTCACTGGAATGCAGGTCAGGGAAATAGAGGTAGAAGAGCAGTTCCTTTTGGCGGTGCATGGTGCCATAATAATAATACAGATTGTACATACTATCGTGGCTGGTCGGGTAATCATCCTCAAGGGCAAAGTGTAGAATGTACAAGAAATTCATGTTTAAATGTTGGAATAGGTCCTGGCGGAGCTGCAGAGGCTATGCAGGTGATGGATACTTTAGGAGTTGAGTGGGGAACAGACTCAGAGGCTTTTTCACAAATAGCTTTCGACTATTTTACAGGACCTGTCTCTCCACGTGATCCAAATTCAGATTGTCAATTAAACTATGTCATTGTTATTGGAGATGGTATGCAGACGGGTACAGGTGTTAATGGTCAGAGGGGTCGAACCGCAGCTCGATTGGAAACGTTAAGACGGGACTTTGGGGTAAAAACTTTAATGGTCGCTTATGGTGGTGGTATCAGGGCACAAGGAATGAGATCATTTGATGCTTTAGCAAGAATAGGTTCATGTGAAAATGCTGGAGATGAGGACTGCATTGCAACAATTGTTGCAGATACTCCTCAAGATTTGAGAACCCAATTGCAAGCTATTATTAGACAGATAATAGCTGAAAGACTGGCTTTTACTGCACCATCGATAACCGCAACAATTCAAGAGGGGGGCTCATTGTATCAAGCTCAATTTGCTTATGAGCAATTTGGTGAGTGGCAGGGAACAATACTGAGAAAACAATTAAATCCGGATGGTACTGTGGAACATGAAGAAAACCATCCAGGAAATTGGAGTTCTGCTGATCGAGTTAGAATTCAGGCTACTCAGGATAGTAGAAACATTTGGACTGCAATGCCAGGGGCGTCGTATATTGGCAATTGGAATAATTTTACCAATACCGATGATACTCGAAATGAGATTTCTTCATTATTCAATCAACTAGATTTCTCACTAGCTGACTTATACGATGGTACAGCTGGTCAGCGCTGTCCAAATCAAGGTGAGGCAGGTACTGCCGATGAGTTAGAGGGTTTAATTGGTTTTATGAGAGGTACTGATTATTTCGATTATGATGGTGATTGTAATATTACCGAGATACGTAATCACGTCCAAGGAGATATTTATCATTCACAATTGATTGAAATTGGGTCTCCAGATGGAAACACTCAGTTCACAGATAATAATCAAGAGGCTTATTATAGAACAATTAATAATTATCAAAATTTCAGGGCTATGCATTCTCAAAGAAGAAATGTTCTTTATGCTGGATCTAATAGTGGAATGTTACATGCAATCAATGCTGAAACCGGAAATGAAGAGTGGGGATTTATTCCACCATTTGTAGCAGGAAGATTACCCATAATAATTAATCAACAACTCGATGATGTTGGCACTAATGGTACTGGAGGTTCTAATGCAATATTTGGTGTTGACGGTTCCCCGGTTGTGCATGATGTTTTTATGAGAGGATTGCTGCCTAATGGTACATTAGAGGATGATCCATCCTGGCACACGATACTGATGGTGCCTTTTGGCAGAGGAGGAGCGGGTTTCTCAGTTTTAGATGTGACAAACCCAATCATCTCACCAGGCTTAGGTCCATTACATATGTTCTCAGTATACAATGATTATATAAACCAGGTTGTTTACATTGCAGATGAAGAAGGAAATATAACAGAAAGACAATATACTGCTAATACTGTCAATATAGGGGATTCAAGAGAAGCGCTAGCAGCAGATACAAATTTAGATGCTGCTTTGACTACAGATAATCCAAATGATGATCCAGATAATGATGTCACAGATGCACAAGATGATATTGCAGTTTGTCAAAGCAACGATGACGTCGCTGGTGATTTCGCTACTAATGGGACTAGTACATGTTATCGAGGACAAACTTTTACATTTGATGATATTCAATTTGATGTGCCAGATAATTCTGTAATTCCACCGGAGATGATCAATGTCTCAGCAGCGGTGGGTGGTGGAGAACCTACAGCAGTGGCATTCACTGACGCTAGAATGGTCAATGGTGCATTAGTGATTACTTTTGATGAACCGATGACATATAATCCAGGTGGAAGTATCAATGAAACAAGACAAACCGACAACTTTTTTATACAGGCTTCTTGCTCAGCAGCAACAGGAATTCCACCTGAGTTTGATTATAGTAAAATGGGAGAGACTTGGTCTACACCAAGAATAGTAAGATTGCCATCAGATAATCCAGCTCAGATAGCTGATAGAGATTTTGACAAGTATGTTGCAATTATGGGAGGTGGCCTTGCTGCTAACAACCTATGCACAGGCTCTGCTGTGTACTTGGTTGAATTAAATAATATGGAAGACCCAGGAAGAATTTATGGAGCTGCTCAAAATAATGGACCAATAACTATAATAGATACTTCACCAGGTGGTGTTGCTATTGGAAATGATATTTTTGATACACCAACTGGAAGTGACATAGACAACTCAGTTCCAACAACACCGATCGTCATTACACCAGATACAGCTTTTGGTATACCATGGCGAGGAGCAATGGTTTACGTTAATGATCGAGAGGGTAAAATTACAAAAATAAACCTGACAGACTCTACAAGAAATGGAGCACAATTATTTGATCAGACTACACTTTTTAAACTTAATGCTAGTAGAGAAAATCACAGATTTTCATTCTTCGGTATGGATGCTGGAGTGGGAGTATCGACTAAAGACTTCTGGCTTTGGGGAGGAACAGGAAATTTTAATCAATTAGGATCAAGAGGACAATTTATGGATAATATTTTATATGGCGTAAGAGATAGAGACTATCCATTCTTTAGACATTTAAATGGTGTCCAAATCCCAAGAGAGACAGATGCCACATTTGTTGAAAGAGCTCACCTTGGAGCAGATGCAGCAAGAACTATTGATGATGCAGCCGTATGTTCTGATGTAACTGGTGATGTCAATGGTGACCTGTGTCCTACAACAGAAGATGCTTGGGTAATTCATTTGGATACTGTAGATGGGAGGCCAACTAATGATCTTAATACTACAAATACATTCAGAAAAACCTCAGCACCACCAACATTGTTTCAGGGACAAGTATATTTCCCAGTTTATGAACCACCAGCAGGTGCTAATAGGTGTAATATAGGAAATGCTTATATATGTGCATCTGATGATGAATGTGGAACTAACAATTCACATCAATTAATTAAAGGCAGTCGGGCAAATGGAAGTGCATGTGTATTTGTCAGAGAAGGAGTTTTATCTGAGTTAGTTATCTTTGATAATAAGCTTTTTGCAAACGTTGCAGGACCATCGGCTACAGAAGATACTCTATATTCCATCTTAGCTATTGCAGGTGAAGTGTTATCTAACAGAGGTGGTTGGCGAGACGTTGGTTTTTAGGCAAAAAATTGTTTTAAATCTTTAAACGGATCAAATATTTCATAATAAAAATATATTATCCATGCAAACATATTCAACATCGTCACAAATATAATCGCTAAACCTACAAGAGTATCTTGATAAACCTTTTTTCTCCATTTAAGTGGAAAGAATCTAAGCGAGTAAGCATAAGCTAAAATAAAAATATTAAATGCTGTGATAATAATATTAATAAACAAAAAAGTTTTCATTAATTGATAAGACTTTTGAGTTTATTTTTAAGTTTGTCTTTATTCTTGTTTAGTTTCTCTTTTACCTTGTCTTCAATGACACCAGTATCAAAATTTTCAAGTTTATTTAAGAAGTCATTACTTAACACCCTATCCTTAATTGCTCTTACAGTATTATTAAAAACTTTTTTCAATTCATCTTTATAATCTTTA
>CACOXS010000015.1 GCA_902631255.1 uncultured Pelagibacteraceae bacterium | reverse complement strand
TATTGAAGCTATAGAAAATGAGTCAGAGGTAATAAAATTTAGTACCGCAGTAGTGGCAGAAGCTATTAAAATGGGAGTGAGTGATATTCACATTGAACCTTATAGATTTAGTTCGAGAGTGAGATATCGATTAGACGGAATGTTACAAGAGCAAGAACAATATAAACAATTTCTTCACGACAACTATGGTGCAGTGGTTACTCGATTTAAAATTATGGGTAAACTAGATATTGCAGAAAGAAGATTGCCACAAGACGGAGCTATCAATTTTAAGATAGATAATAAAGTAGTGGACTTACGATTATCAATATTACCAACAGCGAGTAATGAAAGAATTGTTATGCGTATCCTTAACAAGGATGCGGGTGATATCAAATTAGAACAATTAAATTTTGAGGAACAAGATTTAAAAAATCTTAGAAAAGCAATTCATAGTACTCAAGGATTGATATTAGTAACTGGTCCAACGGGATCTGGTAAATCAACAACTTTATATAGTATTTTAAAAGAGGTCAGTAAACCTCATTTAAATATTTTAACTGCTGAAGACCCTGTTGAATACGAATTAGATGGTGTAGGGCAGGTTCAAATCAAAGATCATATTGGATTAACTTTTGCCTCAGCATTAAGATCTTTTTTAAGACAAGACCCAGAAATTATTCTTGTTGGAGAGATGCGAGATAAAGAAACTGTTGATATTGGATTAAAAGCAGCATTAACGGGTCACTTAGTATTTAGTACACTTCACACAAATGATGCACCAAGTACAATTACTAGATTACAGAATATGGGAACACCTGATTATTTAATCAGTGCTGCAACACAATTAGTTGTTGCGCAAAGATTAGCGAGAAAAAATTGTAAAGATTGTAGAGTGCCTGACGATGATGTTAATCCAAAAGTTCTACAAGATTTAGGATTTAGTGCTGAACAAGCATCCAGAGTTAAAGCTACTAAGGGTAAAGGGTGTGCCAAATGTAGTAATACTGGTTATAAAGGTCGACAAGGTATTTATGAAATTTTAGTGGTATCGAAACCACTTAAAGAAGCAATCTTACGACAAGCTACTACTCCAGAGTTAAGAGAAATTGGAATTAAAGAAGGTTTTCAAACTATGAAAGATATGGGGCGAAGACTAATTGCATCTGGAGAGCTTAATTTTAGAGAGTACGAAAGAGTTCTTTCGGGTGAGTAAAAATGGAAGCTTTTACATACAAAGGAATAGCTGACGGAAAATACGTTGAGGGTGACATAGAGGCAATAAACCTTGATGAAGCCTCACATCTTTTAAAAGAAAAGAAAATAATAATCACAAATATTATTAAGTCAAAAAAGAAGGCAGGTGAAAAGAAGAAATCCAGTGGTTCCTCACTTTTTGGCAAAAGTAAAAAAGTAAAAGTAGAAGATATTCTAATATTTTCAAAGCAATTTGCGACTATGGTTAAGGCAGGTTTGCCAATCCTTCAGGTATTAGCAATGTTGAGAGACCAGATGGAAAGTCAGGGGATCAAAGATATTATTGAAGATATACGAAAGAGCTTAGAGGGTGGAGTTAACTTATCAAAATGTTTTGAAAAATATCCTCAGCATTTTGACAATGTTTACGTTAACTTGATTAAAGCAGGTGAGGCCAGTGGTAAGTTAGATGTTTTCTTACTTAAAATCGTAGATTCACTTGAAAAAAAAGAGAAAATTAAGAAAAAAATTAAATCTGCTTTAATGTATCCAGCAATAATGTTTACAGTGGCAATCACAGTTAGTGCATTCATGTTAATTAAAGTGGTGCCAGTATTTGCTAAAATGTATGATGGTATGGGTTTAGAGTTACCAGCTGCTACTGCAACCATTATGGCAATGAGTGATTTTTTAAGAGGAACAGGTGGAAAAGTTATATTCTTTGGAGGTTTAATTGGTTTTTTTGGATTTAGATTTATCACCAAACGAAATGCTGCAATTCGATTTAGATGGCATAGACAAGTTTTAAAATTACCATTGTTTGGAGATATGATTTTAAAATCCATGTTAGCTAGAATTTCATTAATCATGGGAAACCTAAGTGCAGCAGGTGTAAACCTGTTAGAGAGTTTAGAAATTGCAAAATCTGTCAGTAATAATGATGTTATCACAGACGCTTTAGAGAATGTTAAAAAAGGAGTTTTTTCAGGAGATACATTAACAAAACTTTTTTTAAAAGAACCATTATTTCCTCCAACTTTCAGTCAATTGATTTCTGTTGGTGAACAAACAGGTCAATTAGATGAAATGTTTAATTCAGTAGCTTCTTATTATGAAGAGGAATTTGATACCACTGTTGATAACATGTCTAGCTTAATTGAACCGATCATGATTGTTTTTATGGGTGTAATGATTGGTGGATTGATGATAGCGATGTACTCACCAATCTTTAACGTTGGTGCTCTTATTAATTAATTACAATTTTTTTGTTAATACTAAATTATTGATCCAAGGCTTATCACCTTCTTTAAATTTTATAGAGTCCATTATTTCCTGAATAAAAAAAGTACCAAGACCCCCTGGTTTGACATCATCGATCGCTCTATGTTTAACTTTACTTTTCTCAACTGGCTTGCCTTTATCAAAAAACGAAATTTCAAGTTCTTTTTCTGTACAGGAGATTCTTACTGCCATTCGGTCTTGCGTGTCAGGATAATCTTTATAAGCGTGTTTAACAATATTTTGTGCTGCTTCAGCAATTGCTAAAACTAATTCCTCTCTCAAATCTTCATTAATCTTAAATTTTTCAAAAACTTCTCTTGAGAAACTTCTGACATCTTTTAAGCTTGAAGATCTAACTAAGAAATCTTTTTTTTCAGACAAATTTGTTGTATCCGCGACTTCAGTACTCATTATTTCTAATTACTCCAAATTTAAAATTTGCTCTAACTTTGCCATCATAATTACTTTTAAAACAGATTTACTTACGTCTTTAACTATGAGTTTAGTTCCTTTCTCCAATGCCTTTTGATGACTTTCAATTAAAACTGATATGCCTGACGAGTCCATGTACTGAACATTACTTAAGTTTAAATTTACATTTTTGCCAGCATCAATTAGAGGAAAAATAACTTCTTTCGCTCCCTCTGTTTTATCCATATCTATTTCACCATCTAAAAATACAGTGCTAGTGTCGCCTTCTTCTGTTACTTTATATGTCATAGAAACTTCCTCGCCATTGCTAAAACTTTTTCAACTGGTTGACTTACCTCTTTGAGTTCAACCTTAGTATTTTTTTCTTTTGCTCTTTGATTACTTTCAACTATCACCGAAATTCCAGACGAGTCCATATATTGAACGCCTTTAAGGTTCAAATGAACTTCCTTTCCAGAGTCAATAAGTGGAAATACTACTTCTCTAACGTTGTCAGCAACATCCATATCTATTTCTCCATCCAAGAATACAGTGCTAACATTTTCGCTCTCAGTAACTTTATATTTCATTATTTTAATATTCTATAAAGCTAATAACAAAAAACATATAAAAATAAAACCCAAATTGGCCAACGAAATCAAATATTGAGTGAAATTAGGCGATATTTATAGTTTACATCATCGATAATTATTATAAATTTTCGTCATTAATTAATTAATAAAGAGGAAACATGAAAAATAACAAAGGTTTTACGTTGATCGAACTATTAGTTGTTGTTGCGATTATTGGTATTCTAGCAGCCGTAGGTGTTGTTGCTTATAATGGTTATACTAAGAGTGCAAAAATAAATGCATCCAAGTCTAACCAAGGTGCTGTAACAAAGTATTTAGCAGCTGAAATCCAAAAATGTGCAATGGGAACAGAAACTACAGCGATGAGTGGTAATCTTACTTGCAGTGGAATGACAGCGACTACAGTTGTTGCTGCAGCTGGAACAGCTTTAGCAGATTTTAAAAATACTTATACACCAAGTTGTGCAGGTGTAGTGCATTCAGCAATGACTGCTGCTACAGGTTGTGCGTTAACTGGTAAAGGTTACACAGTTTTAACTGCTGATGATACTGCCAGCACTATAGCTGTCTCAACCCAATTTGATGATGCCGCAACAGATGTGTTAGCTAACACTGTATCTGTAGAATAATTATCTAAATTGATAAATTCTCAAAAAAAAATTAAAAGCTCGCTAGGGTTCTCCCTGGTAGAGCTTTTAGTTGTTGTTGCAATTATTGGAATTCTATCAGCTGTTGGTGTTATAAGTTACAACGGCTATATATCCGGTACTAAAGAAAAAACTGCTAAAAATGTAATGCAACAAATATCTCTGGCACAAACAGAAGAGTACTCTAATAGTGGGAGTTATTTTACCCAATCCGCTGGAAATTGTACACCAAGTGAAGCAACGTCAAATGACATTGAGGCTACATTATTTGGTGGTGGTGATCAAATTGCAAGTGATGTTGGTTATAATATATGTATCGCAAGTACTGGCGCAGCAAATTATAACATTATCGCTACTGAAATTTTAGGCAACAATCCCTGTACACTCATTTTAAGTAGAAATGGAAATTTTACCAGAGATCCTAACTGCTAATTAAAAGTTCTTATTAATCAATTTGACTACAAATTTAATTGCTAGTTGAAATTTTTTTGTTAGGAAATTAAATTTATGGATAATGAAATGGCACAAAAAATAATGGATGTATTTACAAATAACATTGACACGTTGTGGGTTATCGACTGCGCAGTTTTAGTATTCATTATGCAGGCAGGTTTTATGTGCATGGAGACAGGCTTGTCACGTCAAAAAAATAGCATCAATGTTGCATTAAAAAATGCTGCAGACTTTGGTGTCTCAGTTGTTATTTTTTGGATATTCGGATTTGGTATTATGTTCGGTACATCTTACAACGGATTTTTTGGTACTGACTTATTTTTATTTAAAACAGATAAAGCTGAGTACATGACTTATTTTGTTTTCCAAGCGATGTTTGTTGCAACTGCTGCAACTATTATTTCAGGGGCTGTTGCTGAGAGAATGAAATTTAATGGCTATTTAATAATGACTGTTTTAGCAACTGGCATTATATATCCAATCGTTGGACACTGGGCATGGTCATCAAGTTATCTATCTAAACATGATACAGTTAATCAGTTACTTGCTGTAACTGGTTCAGTCAAAACAACTGGATGGCTTTCAGATTTAGGATTTGTAGATTTTGCCGGTAGCACGATAGTACACTCAGTGGGTGGCTGGATCGCTTTAGCTGCGGTAATGATTTTAGGTCCAAGAATAGGAAAATATTCTTCGGCAAATAAAGGAAAGTTTACAGGATCCAGTTTTCCACTAGCAGTTCTAGGAACACTTATATTATGGTTTGGTTGGTTTGGTTTTAATGGTGGAAGTAATGGAGCAATGGATGAAACTGTTCCTTTAATTTTAATTAATACTTTTTTAGCTGCTGCCTTTGGATTATTAACAGGTTTGGGTATTTCGTATTTAAAATTCAAAAAACCAGATCCTTTTTATATCATTTTAGGACCATTAGCGGGTTTAGTTGCAATTACTGCAGGATGTAACTCATTAACATCAGTTTATTCAATATTTGTAGGGTGTGTTGGTGCAATAGTTGCCATCTATATTAACGAAGTCTTAAATAAATATGAAATTGATGATGTTGTGGGAGCTGTGCCGGTACATTTAGGTGCAGGAATATGGGGAACGATTGCTGTTGGTTTATTTGGTGATTTAGAAATTTTAGATACTGGCTTAGATAGGATGTCACAAATTAAAATTCAATTAATTGGTATTGTATCAATCGGATTATTTACGTTCATATCATCTTTTATAATTCTAAGATTATTTAATAGATTTTACCCTTTGAGAGTAAGTCCTGCTCATGAAGAGCTCGGCTTAAATATTGCTGAACATAATGCAGTATCAGTTGAACATGATTTGATATCAATTTTAAACAAACAATCTGAGTCTGGAGATTTAAAAATGCGAGGTCCTCAAGATCCTTTTACAGCAGGAGGAGTAATTGGTCTTTATTATAATAAACTCATGAGCAAACTTGAAACCAGTGAGGATGAAAAAAATAAGTGGCGAGAAAGAATTTCAAAAGAAGTAAAACTCGCAGTTAAAGTTCAAGAAAATTTTTTACCCAAAAGAAATTTAAAAAATTATCCTGTACATGGAATTAATATTGCAGCAAGAGAAGTCTCGGGAGATTTTTTTAGTTTTTATCCCCATAACGATAGTATCTATTTTATAATTGCCGATGTTGCTGGTAAAGGAATTCATGCTGGTATGGTTATGGCTAAAGCATCAACGTTATTTGAGGTTTTGGCACAATCAAAAGTAGATCCTGATGAAATGGTTTTTCACATGAACAATGATTTAAATAACACAAAAACTGCTGGAATGTTCGTAACCTCAATAGTTGGAGAATATAGTTTAATCACTGATGAAATAAGGTGGGTCAATGCCGGTCATCAACCTGCTATTTTAAGAGATGGACAAGGAAAATACAATCAGTTTGAAAATTCGGCGCCTCCTTTAGGAGTAATTAAACAAAAAGATAAAAGTGTTTATAATATTCAAAAAACAAAATTAAATGGTTCACGATTTTATGCATTTACTGATGGTTTGTCAGAGAGTTTAAATGACAAAGGCGAAGAGATAGGAATAGATGGTTCAATTGATATAATTGAAAAAAATTTTAATAAGGATGCAATTAAACAATTAGATAGCATTACAAAAACTGTGATTACTTCTAGTCAAAAACAAAAGTTGTCTGATGATTTAACTTTAATAAGTATTGGAAAATAAGACAAATTTTTAAAATAAATTAATTGAAAAAAACAATATACTTAATATGTTTTCTTTTTTATGTTTTCTAGTTTCGAAAGATTAAAATTATTTTTGATATCAACAATTTTGTTGATTTCAACATCTGCTTTTTCGTCAGAAAAAAATATTACTTATATGCAAATTTTACAAGATCCTAATAACTTAGATTTAAATTTAAAATACGCACAACAACAAGGGAAGGTCGGAAATTTTAAACAAACTATTTCGACACTTGAGAGATTAAATATGCTTTATCCAGATAATGTTGAAATAAAATTGTATTTGTTATCTGTTTTGGTTCAAGTTGACTCACCAGAAAAGGCCAACACGATTATAGAAGATATGAAATTAAGAAGAGATCTCTCAACAGAAGATTTAGAAACATTACAAGAAATTGAGGAAGAATTAAAAGATCGAGAACCAAGTTTGTGGAATTTTACAGCTGATGTTGGTTTTGGTGCAACATTTTCTAATAATGTTAATAGCGTTTCAAAAACAAGATTAAAGTATGATGCAAATTCAATAACTGATTTTACATCTCCCAAACATGACAGAACTGAAGTTGCATCTATAGGTATAGCTGCTACTAGACCCATAGGAGAAGAGTCATCGTTATTATTAAATTTTGCACACACTACATCTAATCAATATCAAGAAGCTGATGATGATTTTCAAAGTTATGGTTTAACTATTGGTTTCGATACCACTTTAGGTAATCAAAGTTTAAGTCCATATTTAATTACGAGTAAAACTGATGCACAACATGATGCAGATAGTTTTTCATTTATGTTAGGAATAGGGGGTTTTTTCACAGCGGGGGAGAGACACTCTTTTAGTTATGGTTATTCTTACTCAGACTCTAAAGCAAATGTGAATGCATCAGACGGAACCGCAGATGAAACTAATGCAATCGGTCATGGTTATACTTTTGGTTATGATTTAATTATAACTCCAATAATTTCTAGTTCACTAAGTTTAGGCTATAGTGATAGTGATGCAAAAGTTGATGCTGGAAATGATTATGAAACTTATGAATTTGGAATTGGTTTAAATTTTGCATTTCCTTGGGCTTATATAGCTTGGAGCGCATCCACAAGTTTTAATGATTATAAAGTCGCTGATACAACTGTAGACTCTACCAAACTAAGATCTGACCATGCAACGACAACAGACATAATGATTACAAAAGCAATTGGGGATATTTTTCCTATAATTGATCCAAACAGATCATTGTTTATAAACCTGTCATATGAAAAAACTTTTTCTGAGGCAAACATTATGAACTACGATTATCTTGCCGATTCCTTTGCCTTGAGTTTTTCAAAGGGTTTGAAACTTAATTAATCAATTTTTTCAAAATTCCCCAAATAAGTGCTTTTTTTGCCGTTCAATATGAGTTTTTAAAGTTTATTTTTTTCAAATTTTTGTTAATTTTACGATAATGAAAAAATTTTTATCAGTCCTTTTTGGTTTTATCTTAATATTCAGCACAAATGTAAATGCTGAGCAATTAAATATTGAAAAACAGTTGGTTGGAATTGTTGGTGCAATTTCTGGAACTGTAAAAACTGAGACAAGAGAATTAAAAGCTGGTGATAAGATATATTTAAATGAAACAATTGTAGCTGGTGCTGGATCTGGAACACAAATTTTGCTTTTAGATCAATCAACATTTACTATTGGTGAAGACTCTGAAGTTGTAATGGATACATTTATATTTGATCCTGCAACAAATGATGGAAAAATAGTTGCAAGCGTTAAACAAGGAAGTTTAAAAGTTATCTCTGGTTTGATTAGTAAAAAAAATCCAGATAGTTTAACAGTAGAGGTACCAGAGGGAACTCTTGGATCAAGAGGAACAGAATTTCAAACAATCGTATCAAAAGGTAAAACTGATACTTTATTAATTGGACCAGGAAAAAATAATACATTAGGAATGAGACCTGGAGCAGTCCTTGTAGGAAATAGTCT
>CACOXS010000014.1 GCA_902631255.1 uncultured Pelagibacteraceae bacterium | reverse complement strand
TTGTAAATAAAGATGTGGTTTTATTTAAATCTATCGATAAAGAAAAAAATTATTCTGAGTCAGGTATTATTACTAGGAAAACAGGTGAATTAATTCACGAAATTACCAAAAATATAAAAAGTGAAAATTCTGAAAAATATATTTCTATTTATTCTTGCACTAAAAATGACAAAAAAGTCTAATTTTTTTTTAATTGTTTTTGTGTAAACTATGCTCATGAAAAAATTTCTTCTCACCATAATTTTAAGTTTCTTAATTTCATCGGTTGCTTTAGCTAGAAGCACCGGATGTAAGGAGGGTAATTGTGAAAATGGTTTCGGTAAGTGGGTTTACACTGACAAAACAACTTACGAAGGAGAGTGGGTAGGTACAAAAAAAAATGGTCAAGGTGTTGAGACTTGGCCAAATGGATATATTTACAAAGGCGAATTCAAGAATAGTGAATGGAGTGGAATTGGTATTTTGACATTTCCCGATGGGTCAACCTATGAAGGTGAATGGGCTAAAGGATTTATGAATGGTAAAGGAACTTTTACTTGGGCTGATGGATCAGTGAAATCTGGAATTTGGAAAAATGGTAAATTACAAGATTAAATGTCAAAAGAAAGTAACTTAGATAAGATTAAAAATTTACCTGAATTCACCAAACAATTTGGTGGGTTAGTAATTATTATCCTAATAGTCATATCATCTTTTTTCGTTTTAAACATTATGTTTGGTGGAGGTGATGAATTGGTAAGAAAAATGAAACTTGAGGAGGAAAGAATTGCTCAAGAGAAAAAATTAAGTGAGCTTATTTCAAAACTTCCTTCTGGCATATTAGTTACATTTGATGGCACTGATCATTTTAAACTAAGTGATGAAGTATATGAACAAGTTTGTAAGGCAACAAAGTTGATCCCACAACGTGCGATAATGGGTGCAAATTTTTTAAATTTTAGAGCTCATGAAATTTATACAATTAACGGAAATAAAATTGATGAGACGTTTGTAAAATGGGATGACACAAAAAATAAGTGTTTTGCAGGTTTTACAGTAAGTGGAAACAATGTAGGGGTAAATGAATCAATAACTGTTAGTGGTGAGGCCCTAAGTTTCTTAAGTACTGGAATTGATACTAGAGTTTATTTTATTAAAAATTTTTAAGGTGAAAGGGTTACAATATTATGGATTTAATTTTACCTTTTTTTCATATAACTTAATTAAGATTTATGGCTGAGACAGTAATTAAATGTGAAAATGTCTACAAAATTTTTGGATCAAATGCCAAAAAAATGCTTCAAGAGTCAAATGGAGATGTTGATGCCAAAACTTTTCAAAAAAATGGATGTATCGTAGGTGTAAACAACGCATCATTTGAAGTCTCAAAAGGTGAGATGTTAGTTGTCATGGGTTTATCTGGTTCAGGTAAATCAACATTATTAAGATGTATATCTAGATTAACAGATGCAACAGGTGGTAAAATTTTCATTGAAGGACAAGATCTATTACAACTAAACAACAAAGAGCTTATTGAACTAAGAAGAAATAAAATGGGTATGGTTTTCCAAAGCTTTGCTTTACTGCCTCATAAAACAGTTGTGGAGAACATCGCTTTTCCACTTCAGATTAAAGGTATTAAAACTGAGGATAGTATCAGTAAAGCAATGGATATGGTCAAGCTAGTTGGACTTGATGGAAGAGAAAACTATTTTCCAAGAGAATTATCTGGAGGACAGCAACAACGAGTTGGTATCGCTAGATCTTTGGCAGTCGAACCAGATATTTGGTTTTTAGATGAACCATTTTCAGCTTTAGATCCTTTAATAAGAAAAGAAATGCAAGATGAATTTTTAAGACTTCAAGAAAAATTACAAAAAACAATTATGTTTATTACTCATGATTTTGATGAAGCTTTAAAACTTGCTGATCGTATCGCAATTATGAAAGATGGTATAATTGAGCAATTAGATACCCCTGCTAATATTGTTTTAAATCCAGCCACAGAGTACGTACGAAAGTTTACAGAAGAGGTTCCAAGAGAAAAAGTTTTATTAATTGAAGATGTAATGGATGCATCTAAAAATGATTTAGGTGATTTAAAAGTTTCAAAGGATGAAATAATCGAAAATGTTGCAGAAAAAATTCTTACTCAAGAAAAAGCCGTAGCTGTGATCGATAGTAAAAATGAAATTGTGGGCTCTATAAACCCAACTAAAATTATTAATACAGTTTTTGGAGGAAGAAAAAATAATAATTAATTATGGAATTTTTTAAAAAATACCCCAAAACATTTCAATGGTTATTCTTATTAATCGTATTTTTTGCTTTATGTTTCGCTATTGAAGTTCCAGAAACATATAAGTTTATCCGTGGCCAAGCAGAATTTGTAAAAGATCCAAATCAGAGTAGTTATGTGTTTTTAGGTAAAGAGGTGAGATATTATGCCTTTGATGTGTTTTGGCGGTTACCTCCATTACTAGGCTGGCTACCTATTTGGATAAACGACTCTTTATTTTTCTTAATGAACGAATGGATGCCGATTGAGGTTTGGAATGAAGATACACAAGAGTTTAAAAGTCGTCCTGTAGTTTTACAAATAAGTAGAAATTTAACAGCGTTTATGACTTTCTTAATACAATTAATAAGAGAGGTTTTATTAGGTGGTCTTGAAACTATAGTAGCATTTAGCAGTTGGGATTGGATCGATAAAAATCCTTGGGCTGAACTTCCAGGATTACCATGGACTATTGTAGCAGCAGGTGCAGCAATCCTTTCATATAAGGTAAGCGGGAAAGGTTTAGCATTGTTTGCTGGTTTGACGATGATTTATATTTCAATATTTGGTCAATGGAAACCATCTATGCAAACTCTTTCATTTATACTAGTTGCAGCACCCTTGTCGTTTATTTTTGGGTTAGGCTTAGGAATAGCAGCATTTAAAAGTAAACGTGTCGAGAAAGCTCTTTATCCAATATTATTAGTGATGCAGACTATGCCACAATATGCGGTATTGGTTCCTGCTTTAGTTCTTTTTGGAGTTGGCGATCATGCTGCAGTTATAATCACTATGGTTGTAGCTATACCACCAATGATATTACTAACTATATTAGGCTTAAGAGCAGTACCTCCAGAAGTTATTGAAGCTGGTAGAATGAGTGGATGTAATAATTGGCAATTAATGTTTAAAGTTTTAATTCCAACTGCAAGAAGAGACATTTTAATTGGTGTCAACCAAGTCATTATGGTGTGTTTTTCTATGGCAGTAATTTCAGCTTTTATTGGTGCAAAAGGTTTAGGATTTAATCTGCTATTGGCGCTAAATCAGTTAAATATAGGATTAGCACTAGAAGCAGGCTTGTGTATTAGCTTAATTGCGATTTTATTGGATAAAATGTCATTAGCTTGGGCTAACAAACAAACAGATTATTTTGGTAATCTGACATTCTTTCAAAGAAATAAAAATATCTTATTTTTTGCAGCAACAGTAATTGTCGGAATAGTACTGGCTTATATTGGAACCTTTTTGTTTAAAGGTAGTTTTAATTATCTATTTGAAGTTCCACATAATAAAGGAATATCAACTGCTGATTTTTGGAATAAAGGGGTTGATTGGATTTTTGATACTTTTTTTGTTTATATTAAAGCATTTAATACATGGCTCATTCAAGAGGTGCTTCAACCAATGAGGGCTTTATATTTAAGGATGCCAGCGGTAGCAACTATAGTTTTAGTTGTTGGTGCGGGATATCTAATTGGTGGAATTCGTTCAGCTTTAGTTGTTTGTGGATTGACACTATTTATTGCCTTAAGTCCTTGGTGGGATAGAGCTTTAGTAACGACTTATATGGCAACATTTGGAGTAATTGTATCTTGTACTATCGGATTTACAGTTGGAACATTATGTTTTCAAAATAAACGCTCTGCTAATTTCATGTTAGGAGTATGTGATATTTTTCAAACATTCCCATCATTTGTTTATCTAATTCCAGTGATGATGTTATTTGGTATTACGGATACATCTGTTTTAATAGCTGTTATTGTTTATGCAACAATACCTGCTACTAGATACACTATTGAGGGATTGAGGAGTGTTCCTGCTGGTTTACACGATGCTGCAACCATGTCTGGTGTCAATAAATTTCAAAGATTAACAAAGATAGAATTTCCTTTAGCTTTTCCTCACATGATGCTTGGTATAAATCAAACAATTGTATTTGCTTTATTCATGGTAATTATTGGAGCTTTCATTGGTACTGAAGATTTAGGGCAATATATATTAAAAGCACTATCAGATAAAAAAGGTGCTGGGATTGGGTTAACACTTGGTATTTGTGTTGCTTTTATAGCTCTTATATTTGATAATCTGATAAGATCTTGGGTTGAAAAAAGAAAAAAACACTTAGGTATCGATTAAAACTTAATTATTTATTCAAAAAAGTTTTTAAAGTATCATCCATTGCTTTTGCCCAAGGCGTGTGGTGAACTGGTGCAACAGATCCTGTTACTGGTGATGAGAAAGATTTATCTCTATAAGTTGATATGTCTTCAACTTTATGATGTTCCCATTCTTTAAAATGTTTTCTTATTAATTCAAAATCAATTTTAGGATAATCAGACATTTCATGTAGCTCCTTGGTATACTCTGTTTGAAAATCAATCATTTGATCAGGATTTTCAAGTTTTTCCTCCATTGCAACCCATTTATTTATGTCATTTTCAATTTCTTTACTATCAGGCATTTTTATTTTACCCATAACTACATCACGAGCATACCAAGCTTGGCAATCGAACATATTAAATGTATGAAATTGATCCTGCATGCCAAGATACATTAGTTTATGATTATCTTGCCAGACTACACCTTTGTATAATTTAGGTGGATAGAGTCTATTTCTTGTCTTTAATTGTAAATTTTCTTCTAAAAATGGAAAATGGTGCAAGTATCCTGTACATAAAATTATAACGTCAGTTTCTTGTTCAGTGCCATCTTTAAAGATAGCTTTCTTACCATCTAGTCTATCTAGATAATGGACTTCTTTCATGCCCTTAGGCCATTTGAATCCCATTGGGTTATGTCTGTAACCAATAGTTACACTTTTTGCTCCGTACTTATTACATTGAAGCGCAATATCTTCAGCTGAATAACTACTGCCTAATACTACAATATTTTTACCTCTAAACTCTTCTGCGTCTCTAAAGTCGTGGGAGTGCATAATTCTTCCTGGGAATGATTTCATTCCATCATATTCAGGAATAAATGGAACAGAAAAATGACCAGTTGAGACAATTACAAAATCGAAATTTTCTTTTAAAATTTTATCATTTACTTTGTCCTGATAACTAATTTCAAATTTTTCATTTTTAAAGATTGTATTGATGACCCTTGTATTAAATTTAACTTTATCTTTTAAATTTCCACTTTTAGCTCTTCCAACTATATAGTCGTATAGTACCTCCCTTGGAGGAAATGACGGAATTGCTTTGCCAAAATGTTTATCAAAAGAATAGTCAGCAAACTCTAAACATTCCTTGGGTCCATTAGACCAAAGATATCTATACATACTATTTGGAACTGGATCTCCATACTGATCAGAACCTGTTCGCCAACTATAATTCCAGAGACCACCCCAATCTTCTTGTTTTTCAAAACAAATCACTTCAGGAATTTTTTCTCCTTTTTTTTCTGCTTGCTCAAATGCTCTTAACATTGATAAGCCACATGGACCTGCACCGATAATAGCTACTTTACTCATAAGATTTAATAAAAATTAAGTTTATTTTACTAACAAAATATTAAAATTTAAAATAAAATAATGACTTAATATGAAAATTGACATAGAAAATTTTCTCGTATGTGTTGCATTTTAAATTTTCGTTTAATTAATATTTTTGAATTTAAATCAATATGAAAAAATTTTTAATAATTGGAGGAGGGGCCATGGGATCTGCTTTCACAATTCCCTGCCTGGAAAATAAGAATGATGTTGTAATTACTGAGCCTTACTCAAAAAAATTCATAAAAGAATTATCCTCAAAAAGAAAATACCATTCTGCATTAAAAATGAGTTTGCCAAAAAAACTTAAATTTCGAAAATATTCTGGTGATTTATTAAAAGAAAAATTTGATTTAATAGTAATTGCTTTAAGTTTACCTGGAATAGACTTTATTGGTAAGGAGTTGAAGAAAAATAATATTGATACACCTTTGCTGGTTCTTACCAAAGGGTTAAAATATATATCTAGGAGTAAGAAAATTTTTACTATTTCTGAAAAACTTCAAAAAGTTTCTGGGATTAAAAATATTTCGGTTTTAAAAGGTCCATGCTTAGCAAAAGAATTAGCGAGAAAACATCAAACAAGTGTAATAATTGCAAATAAAAATATAAATTTTGCAAAAAAAATAGGAAAAAGAATTTCTACAAAATATTATTTAAATGAATTCTCGAAAGATATTATTGGTGTTGAAGTTTGCTCAGCGATTAAAAATATATATGCAATGATTATAGGTGCTGGTCAAAGTCTAAATACGTCATCAAGTTTATTTCAAAGATCAATTAATGAAATGAAATATTTGACAAAATATTTTAAAGGAAAAGAAATAAGTACACTCGGCCTTGCTGGTGTAGGTGATTTATATGTTAGCGCTGCGGGTGGTCGAAATAGTAAAATGGGCAGTTACTTAGGAAAAGGATACACATTTAAAAATGCAAAAAAAAGATTTATGCCTAATGACACTGTTGAAGGAGAACAGTTAGTTAGAGAAATTGCCCCATATGTTATGAGAAAGATTAATAAGAAAAAAATTCCTTTAATGATTAGTTTATTTAAAGCAATATTGAATAATAGAAAACTTACAGTCACTTAAAAAATATGAAATCTAATTGGAATTATCCAACAACAGTTTGGGTAGGCAAAGATAGGGTTAAAGATTTAGGAGAAGCTTGTCATAATTTAAAGGTTAACAACCCATTATTTGTTACTGACAAAGATTTAGTAAATCTTCCATTTATTGAGGAGGTAATTAGTGAAATTAAAAAAAAGTTAAAAAAATTAATATTATTTTCAAATTTTACAGGAAATCCATTTGGTGAGAATGTCGATGAGGGTGTGAAAGAATTTAAACAGAATGATTGTGATGGTGTAATTACGATTGGCGGAGGAAGTGCAATTGATGTTGGGAAAGCTATAGCTTTTATGTCAGGTCAAAGTAGACCTATTTGGGATTTTGAGGATGTTGGAGATTATTGGAAAAGAGCTAATGATAAAAATATTTTTCCAATAATTGCAATTCCGACTACTGCAGGAACAGGATCTGAAACTGGTCGAGCATCTGCAATCATAAATAAAAAAACGGGTGTTAAAAAAATTATATTTCATCCAAAAATTTTACCTTCAATTGTTATTCTTGACCCAAAATTGACTATTGAACTTTCTCCAAGGTTAACTGCCGCAACAGGGATGGATGCCTTAGCTCACAATCTTGAGGCATATTGTGCACCAAGCTTTCATCCTATGGCAGATGGTATTGCTTTAGAGGGAATGAAACTTATTAAAAATTCACTTGTAGTTGCATACCAAGATGGAAAAAATATTGAGGCTAGACAAAATCTTTTGGCAGCTTCGTCAATGGGTTCAACAGCTTTTCAAAAGGGATTGGGTGCAATTCATTCATTGAGCCATCCTGTTAATGCTCAATATAATATTCATCATGGATTGAGTAATGCAATTTTTATGCCGTATGTATTAACTTTTAATAAATCAATTATAGAAAAAAAAATTATCTCAATTTGTGATTATTTAGATTTAGATAAAAATTTTGAAAGTTTTTTATCGTGGATTTTGAATTTAAGAAAAGATTTAGCAATTCCCCATAAACTATCTGACATTATGGATTGTTCCAAACTAGATTTAAATAAATTATCTCTAATGGCTTTAGAAGATCCATCTACTAGTGGTAATCCGAAAAAAATCAATCAAGAGGATCTTAAACTGATTTATCAGCGTAGCATTTCAGGAGAATTGTTTGAATGAAAAAAATATTAATTGTAGAGGGAAACTTAAGAGAAGAAAATGAGAGCTTTTCAGAAAATGGTATTCAAACGCATACAGAAAGCTTAAAGGATAGCTTAAGCCATTTTACTGATGAACTTTCATTTGATGTTGTTAACCCCTCTTCAGATCAAAATATTCAATTAATATCAGATCAACTCGAGCAGTATGATGGTCTTATTTGGGGTGGAAGTAGTTTAAATATTTATAATGATACTCCAGAAATTAGAAGGCAAATTGAATTCATGAAAAATTGTCAAAATAAAGTAGGGAAAATTTTGGCAATTTGTTGGGGCATGCAAGTAGCAGTTACAGCAGCAGGTGGCCAAGTCAAAAAGGCTGATAATTCACATATTGGTATAGCAAATGAAATAGAGATAAACAAAAATGGAATAAAACATCCTCTTTATAAAAATAAAGATAAAAAATTTAATTCCCCAGCATTTAATTTTGATGAGGTGGTAAAAATACCTGATAAAGGAATTTGTTTAGCCTCGAACAAGATTAATAAAGTTCAAGGTTTATATTTTGAGGTTAATAAGACAAAAATTTGGGGGCTACAATACCATCCAGAAATAACTTATGAAAAAATGATTAATCTTATTGAGTTTAGAAAAGAAAGATTAATTGAAAGTAGAAAAGTATTTAAAGATGACACTGAAGTTCAAAAACACATTGCTTTTATCAAAAAAGAAATTTCAGTTTCAGATAAAGAAAAGAGAATGTTAGAGCTTAAAAATTGGCTTAACGAATTAAATTAAAACAACCCTTCGATTTCACCTTTCTGATTTAGTTTAATAGAGTCTGCTGCTGGTACCCTCGGTAATCCAGGCATTGTCATTATTGCTCCACAGACAACAACTATAAATTCAGCTCCTGAGGAAAGCCTTATTTCTCTAATTGGTAATGAGTGACCTGTAGGTGCACCTTTGAGATTAGGATCAGTTGAAAAACTGTACTGAGTTTTAGCTACACAAATTGGTAATTCTCCATAACCTGCTTCTTCAAAACTTTTAAGTTGATCTCTAATTTTTGTATCAGCAATAACTTCATCGGCTCTGTAAATTTCTTTTGCTATTGTTTCAATTTTTTTAAACAATGGTGTCTTACTTTTGTATAAAAATTTAAATTTATTTTCATTTTTTTCACATAAATCAGCAACATGTGAAGCTAATTCTTTTGTACCTTCTCCTCCATTTGCCCAGTGGGTACAAAGACTTGCCTTTATTCCTAATTTATTACAAAAATCAACTAAAGCTTTTACCTCATCGTCAGTATCTTTTATAAAATGATTTACAGCTATCGCTACAGGAAGACCAAATTTTTTTACATTTTCAACATGCCTTTCAAGGTTGACCAAACCTTTTTTTAGTGCTTCAACGTTTTCATTTTTAAGATCATCTTTGACTACACCACCATGCATTTTTAATGCTCTAATTGTAGCAACAATAACCACACAACTTGGTTTTAAATCAGATTTTCTACATTTAATATCTAGAAATTTTTCAGCACCAAGATCTGCACCAAACCCAGCTTCAGTTACCACATAGTCAGCTAATTTAAGTCCGGCTTTAGTTGCGATTACAGAATTACAACCATGTGCAATATTAGCAAAAGGCCCGCCATGAATTATTGCAGGATTATTTTCTAATGTTTGAGTTATGTTTGGTCTTATAGCTTCTTTCAACAAAACAGTCATAGGTCCCTGTGCTTTTAAATCTTTAGCATATATTGGTTTTTTCTCTCTTGTGTAAGCAACAGTAATATTTCCAATTCTATTTTCTAAATCTTCCAAATTATTAGCTAAGCAAAAGATGGCCATTATTTCTGAAGCAACTGTAATATCAAAACCATCTTCTCTTGGGAATCCATTAGCGACACCACCAAGATTAATATTAATTGATCTTAATGCTCTATCATTCATATCTAAAACTCTTTTCCAAACAATTCTTCTTACATCTAAATTAAGTTTATTTCCCCAATAGATATGATTGTCTATTAATGCAGATAAAAGATTATGTGCAGATGTAATTGCATGAAAGTCACCTGTGAAATGAAGATTAATTTGTTCCATAGGAACAACTTGAGCATAGCCACCACCAGCAGCTCCACCTTTCATTCCAAAAGATGGACCTAAACTTGGTTCTCTTAAACAGACGATAGATTTTTTTCCGATTTTATTAAGACCATCATTTAGACCTACTGAGGTTGTGGTCTTTCCTTCTCCTGCTGGAGTAGGAGTTATAGCAGTCACTAAAATTAATTTTCCCTCTTTTTTACTCTTGAGACTATCAAGGTATTCTAAATTTATTTTTGCGATGTGACGCCCCATGGGGCTGAAGGCAGAACTTTCATCAGGAACATTTATTTTTGCTAAAATGTCTTTGATTGG
>CACOXS010000013.1 GCA_902631255.1 uncultured Pelagibacteraceae bacterium | reverse complement strand
GATAATAGTGGAATAAGAAGTTCTATAGGAATAGGTTTGGATTGGTTAACTCCAATTGGACCTCTAACCTTTTCATTTGCTCAACCAATTACAAAAAAACCTTCTGATATTGAAGAAACATTTAGGTTTAATATAGGTACAAGTTTTTAATGAAAAATATAAAAAAATTTTTCACTATTTTAATATTATCGTTTTTTTTTGTTAATCCCTCTAATTGTCAAGAACAAATTGTCTTTTTAGATTTAGACAGTGTTGTTGGAAATACAAATGCTGGAAAATCAATTATAGATAAGTTGGAAAAATCAAAAAAAGAATCTTTATTAAAATTTGAAAAAAAAGAAAAAGATTTAAAAAAAATTGAAGATCAAATAAAAAAACAGAAAAATATAATTTCTGAGAAAGAATTAAAAAAAAAACTAGCTGAATTTAGAAAAGAACTATCTATTTTTCGTCAAGAGAGACAAAAGGTAATTAATGAATTCAATCAGAAAAAAAAGTCTGAATTTAATGTTTTTTTTAAAAAAATTACCCCCATTATTGAAAATTATGTAAGTGAAAATAATATTGATATAGTTCTTGATAAAAAAAATATTTTTGTGGGAAGTAAAAAAAAAAATATAACTCAAGAAATTATCAAAATTATTAATACCAAAATAAAATGATTACTTCTTTAAACAAAAAACAAATTATTGAATTGTTACCTCATAGGGAGCCTATGCTGCTTATTGAAGAACTTTATGATATTAAAGAATTTTCAGCAACTGCAGTTGTAAATGTTAAAAAGGATAGTTTTTTTGTCAATGGTCATTTTCCAGATCAACCAGTAATGCCAGGGGTATTAATCGTTGAGTCTTTTGGACAAGCTGCTGCAGCCTTGACTGCACATGGCTTAGATAAATCAACATACGAAAATAAATTAGTTTTTTTAATGGGAGTTGAAAAAGCAAGATTTAGAAATCCTGTTATACCTGATTGTAAATTAATTTTAAAGATAGAGGCTATCAGATCTCATGGGCGTGTTTGGAAATACAAAGGTGAAGCATTTGTAGATGATAAAAAGATGGCCGATGCTATTTGGTCAGCTACAATTGTCGACAAGAAATAATTAGCAATAATTCTTGATAACATTTGAATAAATGCTTTGGTAAAAGCAATCATGCTTAATCCATTCTTTAATAATAGTGGACCTTTTCATATTTCAGAAATTTTAGAAATTTTAGAAATTGAGTTTAAAATTGAAAAAAATCAATTAGTAAAAGATATAAAAGATTTATTTAATGCTGAAAAAGATTGTATTACCTTTTTTCATTCAAAAAAATATAATGAAATAGCCAAGAAAACCCAAGCTTCTTATTGTTTAACAACAAAAAATTTAAAAGATTATCTTCCAAAAAACTGTACTGCTATTGTTGTGGAAAATGTATTAATCTCCACTTCACTTATAACTCAAAAATTTTACCCAAATTCAATTGAAGATGAATACGATAAGTCTGCTATTAATATTAATGATACTGATTTTAAAAATATAGTTCAAACTGGAAAAAATATATTAGTTGGAGAAAATGTAAAAATTGGTAAAGGTTGTACAATTGGACATAATACAATTATTGAACGCAATGTACAAATTGGTGATAATTGTAAAGTCGGATCAAATACAATTTTAAGAAACACTATAATTAAAGATAATGTGACTATTTTAGATAATTGTGTAATTGGAAAAAAAGGATTTGGTTTTTTTCCTAATGATAATAGGAATATGCGGTATCCACATATAGGCATTGTTATAATAAATGAAAATTGCGAAATTGGATGTGGATCTACAATTGATCGTGGTTCATTATCAAATACAGAAATTGGCAAAAATACTTTTTTAGATAACCAAATCCATATAGCTCATAATGTAAAAATTGGTGAAAACACAATTATAGCCGGACAAGTTGGTATCGCTGGAAGTTCAATTATTGGAAACAACGTGAAAATTGGTGGTCAGGCTGGTATTTCTGGACACATTAAAGTTGGTAACAATGTGGAAATTGGTGGTGGAAGTGGAGTCTTAAAGGATGTGCCAGATAACTCTAAAGTAATGGGTTATCCAGCAAAAAGTATTAGAGAATTTTTAAAAAATAATAAATGATACACAAAACTGCAATTATAGACCCAAAATCTAAAATACCCTCTAATGCGGATATAGGAGCTTATTCAGTAATTGGACCAAATGTTGAGGTAGGAGAAAATACTATTATCCAGTCTCATGTTAGTATTGTGGGAAACACTAAGATTGGAAAGAATAATAAGATATATTCATTTGCATCGATAGGAAACGATCCTCAAGATCTTAAATTTAATGGTGAGGATACTAAGTTAGAAATTGGAAATTATAATAAGATTAGAGAATATGTAACAATAAATCCAGGCACTGAAGGTGGGGGTGGTATTACTAAAATTGGTAATGGATGTTTATTTATGGTTTCTTCACATATAGCACATGATTGTTTAGTCGAGGATAATGTAATACTTGCAAATAATGTTCCTCTAGGCGGACATGCACATATTGAGCAAAATGTAATAATCGGAGGTAATTCAGCTGTACAACAATTTACTAGAGTAGGTAAGTTTGCAATGATAGGTGGAATGTGTGGGGTTGTGAGAGATATCATCCCATATGCGATGGTACATGGCAATAGAAGTATACTTCAGGGTTTAAATTTAATTGGTTTAAGAAGAAAAAATATACCTAATAAAGAAATCTTAGTTTTAAGTGAAGCATATAAAGAAATCTTTAAAAATGAAAATTTGACGGAAAATTTGAAAAATTTAAATGCCGAGATCAAAAAAAATGATCTTGTAAAAGATGTCGTTGAATTTTTAGAAAAAGATAAAAAAAGACCAATATGCACACCTTTTTCAAAATAAAATGATAGGTTTGTTTTTAGGTGATACAGATTTTTCGAAAATCGTTCTTAAAAAAATAAAAAAACTTAAAAAAAAATACTTCATAATTGATTTTTCCAATAAGAATGATTTTGCTAAAGAAAAAAATTCTCACAGAATTAGTATTGGAAAATTTGGAAAAATAATAGACCTAATTAATAAGCAAAAATCTAATAAAGTTCTCTTTGCTGGGAAAATCGCTAAACCAAAACTTTCTACGTTGAGATTAGATTTAAAAGGCATTTATTATATGCCGAGTATTATAAAAGCTGCTAAATTAGGAGATGCAGCTATAATTAAAGTCATAATTGAAATCCTTAAAAATGAAAAAATTGATGTTATAAGTTCAATTCATTTCAATCCTGAGTTAACCGGTAAAAAAGGTTTACATACAAAGATAAAACCTTCTCGAGCTGATATTAAATCAATCAATAGAGGTATAAAATATTTAGCTAAAACTAATAGTTACGATCATATTCAAGCACTAGTAGTAAGAGATAATAAGATAATAGCAAAAGAAGACAATAGAGGTACCAAAAAAATGATCACTAAATTAAAGAGTAATTCTGGTGGTATTTTAATAAAATTTCCAAAAAAAAAACAAGATTTGAGAATGGATTTACCAACAATAGGGATACAAACCATTAAAGATTGTAAAAAATATGGATTAAAAGGAATAGTTCTTAAATCAAAAAAAAATATCTTTTTAGATAAATCTAAAAGTATTGAATTTGCTGATAAAAATAAAATTTTTATTTTGATAAAATGAAAAAAATATTTGTGCTTACAGGAGAACCCTCTGGGGATAAATTAGCTTCCACAGCAATTTTAAAACTTCAAAAAGATTATACCGATATTCAATATTTGTCTGTAGGTGGGTCAAATTTAAAAAAAATTGGCATAGAGTCCATCTTCGATTTGAAAGAAATAACTTATTTGGGTTTTACGAGTGTTTTGTTAAATATTTTTAAGATTAATAAAAGAATTAATCAAACTGTTAAAGAAATCTTGAAATTTAATCCAGATATTTTGTTTAGTGTTGATAGTCCAGATTTTACTTTAAGAGTTGCAGAAAAGGTAAAAAAAATTAATCCTCAAATTAAGACAATTCACTATGTAGCTCCGCAAGTTTGGATTTGGAGAAAAGGAAGGGTAAAAAAGATTAAAAAATTTATTGATCATATTCTTTTATTATTTGATTTTGAAAAAAAATTTTTTGATGAAGAGAATATAAATAATACTTTTGTAGGTCATCCGTTAATAGAAAATAACAAAAATAATAAAACTGATATCAATAATTTTATTTTTAATAATAAAAAAATAATCTCTATATTTCCAGGTAGTCGAAAATCAGAAACAAATGTTTTGTTACCAATATTAATTGATTTTATAAATATGATGAACAAAAGGAATTCAAATTATAATTTTATTTTTCATGCTACTGAAGAAAACAAAAAAAGTATTATTGAGTATATTAAAAATAAGAATTTGGATAATATTGACGTTATTTCAAATGAAAATATGAAAAAGGAAATATTATCAAATTCAATTTTTGCTGTATGTAAATCAGGAACAATATCTCTTCAAGTTTGTAACGCTAATGTTCCTTCAATAATTATTTATAAGTTAAATTTTATAAATTTTATGATCTTTAAATTATTGGTAAATGTTAAATTTGCAAATATCATCAATATAATTAATAATAAAGAAGTCATTCCTGAATTACTACAAAGCGAATGTAATGCAAAAGAAATTTATAATTCTGTTTTATATATGCTTAAAAATCCAGAAATTGGAAAAAAACAATTAGCACAATGCAATCAAACTTTAAAAGGAATTAGATCGAAGTCTTCATCATCTAATGAAGTAGCCACAATCTTAAAAAATAATCTTGTTAGTTAATCTTTTTTCAACCTCTTCTTTACCTAGAGATATAATTATATCATAAATACCAGGACCAAATTTTGACCCTGTTAAAGCCACTCTTAACGGCTGACCAACACCTTTAAAATTGGTGTTGTTA
This sequence comes from uncultured Pelagibacteraceae bacterium, assembly GCA_902631255.1. Classification (GTDB taxonomy): domain Bacteria; phylum Pseudomonadota; class Alphaproteobacteria; order Pelagibacterales; family Pelagibacteraceae; genus Pelagibacter. The sequence goes on along the minus strand of CACOXS010000013.1, from coordinate 5,719 downwards.
GATTTTATTAGTTCTTGAACTATTGGTTCTAAATTTTCTCTTGTAAAATTGCTTATTTCTTTAATGTTATTTTTAAATTCAGAGATAATTTTTTGTGCATTTTCATCAATTAATTTTAGATCTTCTTTATTAAAGTTAACTTCATCATTAATAATATATTGGCTATTATTATATATATCCTCCAGGGTTTTAGCTTTATTTTTAAGAAAAGTTAGAGATTTTTTAATCTTTTCTTTTTTTTCACCGATAATCTTATTTTTAAAAATCTCACAATAGTTAATGAGTTGATTAAATAGTTCGTTTTCATCAATGCTTTTTATATAGTGTTCATTCATAGATAGAATTCTACTTAAATCTAATTTTGATGGTGATTTTCCAATACCTTCAAGATTAAAATACCTTACACTTTCATCTAAAGTAAAAATTTCTTTATCTTCATATGACCAACCCAATCTTAAAAGATAATTTCTCAAAGCATCAGGCATAATACCTATTTTAGAATAGTCCTCTAGAGTTGATGCTTTGTCTCTTTTTGATAATTTTTTCCCCTCAATCGTATGAATTAATGGTATATGTGCAAACGTTGGTAAAGCCCATTCCATTGCTTCATAAATTTGAATTTGTTTAAACGTATTGATTTTATGATCATCACCTCTAATAATGTGTGTCATATTCATCTGATGATCATCAACAGCAGCAGATAAATTATAAGTTGGTGTACCATCATTTCTTAAAATTACAAAATCTTCGATGGTATTATTTTCAATTTCTACATTGCCCTGAACTTTATCTTTTAATATTGATGTACCATCAATTTTACTTTTAAATCTAATTACTGGATTAATATCTTTTGGCGCTTCACTCTCATTTCTGTTTCTCCATTTTCTATCATAAACGTATGGAATTTTTTTTTGCTTAGCCCTTTTTTTTTGTGCCTCAATTTCTTCAGTCGAGCAATAACATCTATAAGCACTACCTTTTTTTAATAGTTCATTTGCAACTTTTATATGATCATCAATTTTTTGAGATTGTATATATTCTGTTCCATCATGATTGATACCTATCCATTGCAAAGATTTTATAATTTGATTTTTGTATACATCTTTTGATCTTTCTTTATCTGTATCTTCTATCCTTAGATAAAAATTACCATTTTGGTTTTTTGAATATAACCAATTAAATAAGGCTGTTCTTACCCCACCAATATGCAAAGGTCCAGTAGGTGACGGAGCAAATCTAGTTGCTACTTTTTTCATTAAAAATGGTTTAGACTATTTTTTTAGAAGTTTCTATATAAAGATACTAAAACACCTTGAACTTTTACTCTATCAGGACCAAAAATTTTGGTTTCATAGTTTTTATTAGCACTTTCTAAGGCTACTACTTTACCTTTTTTTCTAATTCTTTTGAGCATAGCTTCGTGTTCGTCAATTAAAGCTACCACTATTTTTCCATTATCGGCTGTATCGGTTCTTTTGATGATGACTGTGTCACCCTCATGAATTCCAGCTTCTATCATTGAATCTCCTTGAACTTTAAGGCCAAAATAATCTCCATTTTTTTCTAGGTTATTTGGTAACGGAATTCTAGAAACTTCATTTTGAATTGCTTCAACAGGTGTTCCAGCTGCTATTTTACCTAAAACTGGCACTTCTGCATCGTTGGATAAAGGTTTTTCTTCATCCAAACCTCCTTTAATGACACTTGGGGAAAAATTATTATAAATATCATTTGCAGAAGCAGTTTCTGGTAATTTTATAACCTCCAAAGCTCTAGCTTTATGAGCAAGCCTTTTAATGAAACCTCTTTCTTCTAAAGCGCTAATTAATCTATGAATCCCAGATTTTGATTTAAGATTTAGAGACTCCTTCATCTCCTCGTAAGAAGGGGATACACCAGAACTCCTCAACTTTTTGTTGATAAATAAAAGCAGGTTTTTTTGTTTTTTTGTTAGCATAAGAACAAATATCGTACAAATAATGTTCTACAAAAGTTCTTTATAATTAACAATAGTTAAAAAGTAAGTAAAATAGTGCCTTTTTTGACTATAAAACGGAAAAAATAGAATTATCGTTCAAATTTTTTAAAAGTGATTCACCAATTAAATAGGTTTTGATGGATGTTTTATTTGATAGTTCTAACAGTTCTTCTTTAGTTTTAATTCCACTTTCAGAAATCAATGGACCAGGGTGATTAACCAAAACATCGTGGATATCATAAGTTATATTAATATCAGTTTTTAGAGTTTTTAAATTCCTGTTGTTAATACCTAATAAAGCGTCTTTAAATCTCAGTGCTTGTTTAGCTTCATTAACAGTATGAACCTCCACAATAACTGACATATTCAATTTTAAAGCTTCTTCATATAATTCATCTGCCAATTTATCTGAAACTCCAGCCAAAATAATTAAGATAGCATCAGCACCATAACTTTTAGCTAAAGGAATTTGAAATTTATCTATAAAAAAATCTTTACAAAGAATTGGTAAATTAACATGTTGTTTAATTTTGCTAATATGTATTAAATTTCCTAAAAAAAAATCCTCCTCAGTCAAAACAGATAAGCAGGTTGCTTTATTTGATTTATATATATTAGCTATTTTTATTGGATCGTAGTCTTTTATAATTATACCTGCAGAAGGACTTGCTTTTTTTATTTCAGCAATAATAGAGAATTTTTTATTTTCAACATTTTTTTTTATTGTATCTTTAAAATCAATATATGAACTATTTTTTTTTATTAATTCTTCGAGTGTCTCAAGACTTATACTTTTTTTAAGTTTTAAAACTTTTTCACTTTTGGTGTTTATTATTTTTTCAAGAACATTTTCAGCCATTTTGAATTTTCTCAAGTTGTTGAAATGCTTGACCTGATAAAATGTGTTTTCTAGCATCATCATAAGCTTTATCAAATTTCTGATGAGTTTCATTGACAACTAATCCTGCTGCAGCATTTAAACACACTGCTTTAGAAAAATCATTATCCTCACCTTTAAATATATTAATCATTCTATCTGCATTAAAAGTTGCATCATTACCAATTAGATTTTCAAACTTATCTGCATTGATATTTAACTTATTTGGATCAATAATTATTTCTGAAATGATACCATCTTTTAATTGAATTACATTGGTTTTATCATAAGGTGAAATTTCATCTAATCCATCTTCACTGTTAACTATCCAAGCAAATTTAATATCTAAATTTTTTAAAGCATTAGCAAATATTTTTAATAGTTTTTTATCAAAAACACCAATAACTTGTCTTTTTACTAGAGCAGGGCTACTCAAAGGTCCGATCATATTAAATATAGTTCTTTTTCCAATTTTTTTTCTTGTAGGTCCAACAAATCTCATTGCGCTGTGATAGTTGGGTGCGAACATGAATCCAAAATTATTACCATTAATTTGATTTTCAATATCTTTTGGCTCTAAATTTATTTTTATATTTAAAGCCTCTAAAACATCACCAGATCCACATTTTGAGGATACAGCTTTATTTCCATGTTTAGCTACTTTAACACCCATACTTGAAAGTAATATTGCTGAGGCTGTTGATATATTAAGTGTATTCATACCATCTCCACCAGTTCCACAAGTATCAACGCAGTTTTCTACATTTACTCTTTTAGACTTGTTTCTAAGAACAAAAACTCCACCAGCTACCTCATCAGAAGATTCACCTTTAACTGATAAAAGTGTCAAAAAATCAAATATTTCTTGGTCTTTTGCTTTACCCTCCATCAATAATTCAAAAGCAGACTTACTTTCATCAAAAGTTAAATTTTCTTTTTTTTTAATTTTTTCAATGAATTGTTTCATTAATTCTAAATTCTTATAAAATTTCTTAAAATTTTAATTCCTAATTTAGTTTTAATACTTTCAGGGTGAAATTGCACGCCATGTATATGATATTTCTTATGTTGTACTCCCATTATAAGTCCATCTTGAGTCTGAGCAGTAATTTCAAGATCCTTAGATAACGATTTTTTATCAATAATTAAGCTGTGATATCGAGTGGCTTCAAACGTTTTAGGGAGATCTTTTAAAATACCCTTCTTTTTTGAAAAAATCTTACTAGTTTTTCCATGCATTAGCTTTCTAGCTTGAACAATTTTTGAGCCAAATACTTGACCTATAATTTGATGGCCTAAACAAACTCCGAGTATTGGTATTTTTTTATATAAAGATTTTACGATTTTAAGACAATTACCTGATTGATTGGGGTTACCAGGTCCAGGTGAAATTACGATCTTATGATATTTTTTTTTTAAAATTTCATGAGATGTAATTTGATCATTTCTAATCACTTCAACGTTTACTTTTAATGAAGACAAATAATGGTAGAGATTAAAAGTAAAACTATCGTAATTATCAATTAAAATTATCTTTTTCATTTTAACGCATTTATTAAAGCTTTTGCTTTATTTACAGTTTCTTCATATTCTTTTAATGGTTTGCTATCTGCAACAATCCCGGCTCCAGCTTGCACATAAAATTTATCATTTTTTGCAACAGCTGTTCTTAAAGCAATACATGTGTCAAATTCTCCATTAGCAGCGAAATATCCAATACCACCGGCATAAACTTTTCTTTTTGTGGACTCAAGTTCATCAATAATTTCCATAGCTCTTATTTTGGGAGCTCCAGACACAGTTCCAGCCGGAAAACCAGCTAAAAGAGACTTAAATTTAGAAAATCTTTTATCATGCTTACCTATTACGTTCGAAACTATATGCATTACATGTGAATACCTTTCAATTATAAAACTTTCAGTTACTTTGATGGAATTAGTTTTTGATACCTTTCCGGCATCATTTCTTCCAAGATCTAATAACATTAGATGTTCAGAAAGCTCTTTTTTATCTCTAAGTAAATCCTTCTCATTAAAACTATCCTCTTTAATTGTTTTTCCTCGAGGTCTTGTTCCGGCAATAGGTCTAACAGTTATTTTACCATCTCTTAACCTTACTAATATTTCTGGACTGGCACCTATTATTTGGAAATCAGTAAAATTAAAAAAAAACATAAATGGAGATGGATTAGTTATTCTCAATTTTTTATAAATATCGATGGGCTTTTTTGTCAACCTAGTCTCAAAACGCTGACTTAAAACGACTTGAAATATATCTCCTAATTTAATGTATTTTTTTGCCTTACTAACTATAGATAAAAATTTATTTTTAGAAGTATTTGAATTAATTATAATTTTTTGTGACTTTCGATTTATCTCATTATCTATTTTTTGAACAGATGATTGCAAAGAAAGTTTGAAAAGATCAGATTGGATATCCTTATATTTATCTTTATAATTTGTAATTTTTTCATCTTTGAAAATATTATTGATAAAGAATATCTCTTTTTTTAAATTGTCATGAATAATAAGTGTTCTTGGACGTAATAATCTAACATCAGGTAATTTTAGGTCATCTTTACAATTATTTGGAATTTTTTCGATGTATCTAATTGCATCGTATGAAAAATATCCAGAAATTAAAGAACAAATTTTAGGTAATTTATTAGGAGTTTTAAACTTAAAATCTTCAATTATTTTTTCAATCAAATATTTAGGTTTATCCTTTAACTTAATTTTTTTATTTTTTTTAATTAAATATGAATTATTATTATTAAATTCCCAAATTTTATCAGGATTTTTACCAAATATAGTGTATCTGCCTCTAATCTTACCTTTTTCTACTGACTCAAAAATAAAGCTATT
>CACOXS010000012.1 GCA_902631255.1 uncultured Pelagibacteraceae bacterium | reverse complement strand
ATAAATAACTACATAATAAAGTGTTAAATATTTCTTAAATTTATCAGTCGCAAAGTATCCAACAGAGCCGAGTAATACTAAAGCTACAAATGATAGATTAATTCTCCATTGCTCTGCGTTTGGATACATTCCATACATAAATCTTCTCATCCAAACCTTAATATAAGTCCAACATGCACCAGAACCCGTACAAACATCTTTTGTATCTCCTGCAAAACTAGCATCAATAAAAAACCAGCTTAATATAGGTGGAAGCGACTTGATTATTATAAAAATTATAAATAAAGACAAAAAAGCATTAAAATTATTGGTGTTAATATTTTTATTTAATTTATCTAAAAATATATATCCGCTGTGCTCTATTCTGATTAAATATAGACCTACAAAACCAATAATCATTGGTATAAAGAAACTTAAAATGTTTGGAAGAAACCCTGTTATGTTTACGTAAAAAAACGAATTTAAAAAAACATCAATTATACTAACAAAAAAGAGTAGAGATCCAATAAACAAAAAAGTATTAAGGTTTGCTTTGTCAGGCTTTAAAAAATTGATATTAGACATTATTTCTCCTGAATAGCTATTTTCTTATTATACCAGTTCATTAAAATTGAAATTGAAATACTCAAAGTCAGATAAGTAAACATGGTGATTGATACTATTTCAATTGCTTTACCTGTTTGCATTAATGCTGTTCCGGCAAAGACTAATACTAAATCCGGATAAGCTATCGCAGCTGCTAAAGATGAATTTTTAGTTAAATTAAGATATTGATTTGTTGTTGGTGGAATTATTATTCTCAGAGCTTGAGGCATAATTACTAATTTAAGTACTTGATTAGGAGTAAGCCCAATTGATGCTGCCGCCTCTTTTTGACCTTTACCAACACCTTGAATCCCAGCTCTGACACATTCAGCAATAAATGTTGCTGTATACAGAGATAAAGATAATGTTAATGCTATTAATTCTGGGGGTAAACTAACTCCACCCTCATAAATAAAAGATGTAGTTGCCAATTGTTTTAAAACAGGAACTTCAAAAGAAAGTTTTACGCCGCCAATTAGAAAACTTAAAAGTGGAAGAATAAATATCAGTCCTATAGAAATTAAAAAAACTGGAATTTGTTTTCCTTGATTTTCCTGAACTTTTCTTGCGTGAATTCTTATTACAATTATTGCCACTACAGCAGCAATTATTGAATAAAAGAATATGTCAAGGTTTTCCCAAATAAATGCCGGCACGTACAATCCTTTTATTGTTAGGAAAAACACTCCAAATAGTGTATAGCCCTCAGACTCTGCGTACTGGGGTAAAGGCAATGCTCTTAAAGCAGCAAAATACCAAAAGAAAATTTGAAGTAGTAATGGAATATTTCGAAAAAACTCTACATAGAAAGCTGCAAACTTATTAATTAAATAATTAGGGGATAATCTTGCTATACCAACTATTACTCCTAGGATTGTTGCAATAATTATTCCAATTACAGATACAAGTATTGTATTTAAAAGACCAACTAAATAAGCTCTAAAGTATGAATGTGATCCATCATATTCAATTAATGAAAACTGAACGTCAAAAGAAGATTCTTGAGATAGAAAACCATAACCAAAATCAATACCTCTATTTTCCATATTGATTTGGGCGTTATAAGTAAAAAAACCGAAAACTAAGACTACAGCCAAAACTGTAATTAATTGTGGAACTATATCTTTAGGTTTAAAATTCACTTTTGCGATAATATATGAGTTTATAAAAAAAGGGCTAGAAAAATCTAGCCCTTTTTAATTAATTTAAACTACAATTATCTTGCAGGTGGAACGTAAAGTATTCCGCCTTTTGTCCATAATTGGTTTGGACCTCTGTCTGGTAAAATTCCAGTGTCAGCTATATTTCTCTTATAACTTTCACCATAATTACCAACTTGCTTGATAATTCTTAAGCTCCAGTCGTTATCTAGACCAAAAGCAGCGCCTAATTCACCTTCAGCTCCAACTAATCTTTTGATTGCTGGGTTGTCTGAAGTTTTCATCATGTCTGCATTTGCTGAAGTAATACCATATTCTTCAGCTTCGATCATAGTGTTCAAAGACCATCTAACGATATCTTCCCAAACTGCATCACCTTGTCTAACAACTGGTCCTAAAGGTTCTTTAGAAATAGTTTCTGGTAGAACAATGTGTTCATCAGGGTTTTTCATTTTTGTTCTTTGAGCAGCTAAACCAGATTTATCAGTAGTGTATGTATCACATCTACCTGCATCGTAAGCAGCAACAACTTCGTCAGCTTTTTCAAATGCAACTGGCTCATAAGAAATTCCTTTTGAATTAAAGAAGTCTCTCATGTTTAACTCAGTTGTTGTACCAATATTTGTACAAGCTGAGATACCATCTTTGAATTGGCTAGTTGAAGTGATACCTGAACTTTTTCTTACCATGAAGCCTTGACCATCGTAGAAGTTTACTCCAACGAAAGTAAGTCCGATATCAGCATCTCTAGAAAGAGTCCAAGTTGTGTTTCTTGATAAGATATCAATCTCACCAGAAGTTAAAGCAGTAAATCTTTCTTTAGCACTTAGTGGTGTAAACTTAACTTTGTTTGCATCACCTAATACTGCAGCAGCTACCGCTCTACATACGTCAACATCAACACCAGTCCAATTTCCTGCAGCATCAGCATTAGAAAATCCTGGAAGACCTTGAGATACTCCACATCTTACAAACCCTTTTTTCTGAGTGTTTTTAAGTGTTTTAGATTTTTTAGCAGCCATAGACTCTGTTGTAAAAGTGAACAACACAGCAACCATAGCAACTAAAGAAGTTAATTGTTTTAAGTATTTAAACATATTTCTTCCTATTGTTTATTTATTTGTTAACAAATAATTCAAAATTACTTTTGAATATTCTTAATTTAAGCATGATAAAAATAGGTGTTCAAGGGAAATTTAATCTCATTTGAAATTAATACGAAATCTAGTCAAGATAAATTTTGACCAAAAATGTGCTAGTAATGGCGCGCCCTGAAGGATTCGAACCTACGACCCTCGGTTTAGAAAACCGATGCTCTATCCAGCTGAGCTAAGGGCGCAAAAACATACTACATATACAATAATTAATTAATTTTTAAAAAGAAATTTTTTCACAAGAAGCAAAATTGTTAATAACTCAATTCGTCCAACAATCATGAAAAAAATAAGACAATATTTGGTAAAATACGAAAGATTATAAAAAGTCAGATCACCTAAACCATATGAGCTTGAATTAACAGTATTCATTAATGTTAAAATAGATAGTTTAAATGAATTTTCAAAGTTAAATTCATTTATGGTCAACAAAGTTGTTAAAATAAAAAGTGATAAGATAAATATGATAACTGATAAAAAATATTTACTTATCTCATCAAAGTCAAAATTAACTTCAGAGAAAAATAACTTATTCTTAAAAATGTTTTTTGGTCTACTGAAAGATAGAATTTGATTAACTGAATATTTAAATAAAGAATAAATCTTCATAAATCTCAGCCCTGAACTTGTGGAAAAAAAAGATCCTCCAATAATTACCAAAATCAAATAAATGAAAGTTAAATTTGTATTTGAATTATCTAGTGCAAAACCAATATTTGACATACTGCTTGATATTGATAAAAAATAATTCAAAAAATTTTGATTAAAACTAAAAAATAAAAAGAAAATTATTAAAACTACGATGAAGTAAATTATTAAATTGATATCTTCATATAGAAAATTAATATTTTTTTTCTTAAAGGAAAATAAATTATAACTAAAAAAAATGCTAAAAAAGGATGCTAACATTAAAAATGATAAAACGATTGTTTGAGTGTCATCCTTTATTATATTAGACAAACTGTTTGTAGGTAAAAAACCCCCTGAAGAAATTAAAGAAAATGCTAAATTTAATGAGTCGAAAGTTCTTATAGAAAATAAATTCAATATTATAAAAATTACTAAAGTTATACCTGAATATATAAAAAATACTTTAATAGCTTGTTTAAATATTTCAGATGTATTAAATGAAAAAAAATTTGTTAACGTTTTTTTAAAATTTTCATCATAAATATCTATCAGATAAATTATTGAGAATAAGAAATACAATCCTCCTATCCATTGAATAGTTGACCTCCATAATATCAGACTTTGATCTATATTCTTAATATTTTCAAAAATAGTAAAACCAGTGGAAGTAAAACCTGAAACTGCTTCAAAAAAAGAATTTAGAAAAGTTAAATTATAAATACTTAGATAAAAAGGAATAGATAAAACTAAAGGTAATAAAATATATCCTAGAAAAACTGTAAAAATTTTTTGAAAAATTGATGTTTTTTTAGGTGATACTTTTAAACTATAAAAAAGGATTGCTAGAATTGAAGATAAAAATAAACTTAAATAATAAGTATCTAAATTAAGATAAAGATTAAAATAGTAAGAATAAATTATATTAAAAAAAGATAAGATAGAAATTAATCCAAAAAAGAAACTTAGATATTTAATTTGCAATCCAAACATCTAATTATACTGAACTTAATCTAAAAATATTTTCAACAAAAGATATAGAGTCTTTTTTAACGATAAATACAACTCTATCATCTTTTTTAAAAACAAAATTAGATCTAGGTATAATTATTTTTTCATCTCTTAATACAGCACCAATCCTTAGTTCATCTGGTAAATTGGAATTTTTAATTTCTTTGTTAATTAATTCAGAAGTCTCTATTATTTCAGCTTCAATTACCTCATACTCACCATCTGATAAAGTATATGCATTTTCAATTGTTCCTTTATGGATATGTTTTAAAATACTTGAGACAGTCGTCATTCTTGGATCAATTAAATCATCAATTTTTAATGATGATTGAAGAAGTGAATAATTTGGTTTGTTAATTAATGCCATTGTTCTTTTGTCATCTGTATCTTTTTGGTCTTTAGCAAATTTTTCAACTAACACACTGACCATTAGGTTATCTTCATCATCATTTGTTAGAGCTAATACAGTTTCAGCTTCCCCTAAATTTGCTTCAGTTAAAACTTCCTCATCTAGACCATCACCATTTATAACAATCGTATCATTAAGTTGATTTGCTAAAAACTCTGCTCGCTCCTTATTCTTTTCAACAATTTTAACTCGCACTGTTTCTAGGGTTTCCTCAATATTCTTAGCTAAATTAAATCCTATATTTCCTCCACCTATAATCAAAATCTTTTTTGAAATTTTTTCTTCATGACCAAATGCTTCGAGTGTTTCTGACATTTGTGATGAATTAATAATTACGTAAATTTTGTCATCTTTTTTTACCGAGTCTGTCTTTTTTGGAATAAAAAATTTATTATCTCTATTTATCCCAATAATATTCGCCTCTAATTTTGGATATTTATTTGTAAGTTCATTAAACTTAATAGCTATAGTTTTACAATCTTCCTTTATGAAGATCTCCAATAATCTTATTTTATTATCAGCAAATGGTACACTATCTAATGCACCTGGTGCTTCCAATTTTCTTTGAATAGATTTAGAAATTTCTAACTCAGGAGAAATAATTACATCTATTGGCAAATTTTCTTTATTATAAACTCTTGTAAATTTTTGGTTTAGATAGTCTTGTGATCTAATTCTTGCTATTTTTTTTTGAATATTAAATATTGAGAATGCTATTTGACAAATAAGCATATTTATTTCGTCATTTCTTGTAACTGCTATAATCATATCTGTTTCAGCAGCATTGGCTTTCTCAAGAATTGATGGATATGTGGCTTTTCCAACGATTGCCTTGACATCCAAACTATCATTGATTTTTTGGATATCCTCACTTGATTGATCAATAACTGTTATCGAATGACCTTGTTCACTCAATAACTTTGCAATAGTAAAACCTACTCTACCAGCACCACAGATGATTATATTCATTTCAGTTAAATTCTTTTATTCCTAAGCCTTTAAGCTTTCTATGAAGAGCACTTCTCTCCATACCAACAAAGTTAGCAGTTTTAGATATATTACCATTAAATTTTTTGAGCTGAATAGTTAAATACTCTTTTTCAAAGTTTTCTCTAGCCTCTTTTAATGGCACAGATAAGCTATTTTCACCAATCTTATCATCATAATTGTCGCTTTTTAAGGACTCTTTTACAATGTTAGAAATTTTGTCTTTTGTATCAGGTTGTAAAATTGCAATTCTTTCAATCAAATTTCTTAGTTCCCTTACATTGCCTTTCCAGTCATGATTCAAAATATATGAGTCATTTTCATCAATATCTAATTCTTTAATATTATAATTTGTAGATATCATCTTCGAAAAATATCTTATTAGTAAAGGTATATCTGAAATTCGTTCATTTAAAGATTTAATGTTAATTTCAAAAACGTTTAATCTATGATAGAGATCTTCTCTAAAATTACCTATTTTAATTTCATCTTTTAAATCCTTACTTGATGAACAAATTAATCTAACGTCAACATTTATATCATTATTACCATTTAATCTTTTAAATTTTTGATCAATAAGAACTCTTAATATTTTTGATTGAATGACAAGGGGAATTTCAGAAACTTGATCAATCAGTAAAGTACCTTTATTAGCTTTTTCTAAAGCACCATATGAAATGGAACCATCACTCTTTTCTTCTCCAAATAATTCCTGCTCATATTTTTCTGAGTCAAGAAGTGCTCCATTTAAAATAATAAATGGATTTTTTTCTCTTTTAGAATTTTTATGAATTTTTCTTGCAATTAATTCCTTCCCTGATCCTGATGGCCCATTTATAAGAATCCTGCTCTCAGTTAAAGATATCTTTTTTATTTGTTCTCGTATTGTAGATATATTTTTGCTATCACCTATTAAATCATATGAAGAAAATAACTTATTTTCATAATCTTTATTTTGTTTTTTTAATTGAAGATTTTCAACAGCCCTGGTTATAAAGTTTAATAATCTAGTTTGGTCGAAAGGTTTTTCTACAAATTCAAATGCACCATGTTTTAATGAATTTACTGCCATCTCAATATTAGCATGACCTGTAATAATAATTACTGGGATATCCTTATTTTTAGACTTAATATGAGATAATAGTTCTATTCCATCATTATCACCTTTATCTAATTTTACATCTAAGATAGCCACATCAGGCATTTTTTTATCAATTTCTTTTAACGCTTGATTATAATTAGCCGCTACTCTAGTTTTGTAACCAGCATCAACAATTAATTCATTTAGGATATTTCTAATATCCGCATTATCATCAACTATTAATATTTCTGTTGTCATCAAAATAAAATCTTATCTGTATTTTTGCACCATTATTAATTGGAATGAATTCAAGTTCGCCTTTATGATCATTTATAATTTTGTTTACTATAGATAAGCCTAGTCCGGTTCCATTTTTTTTTGTTGTGTAATATGGATTTAAAATTTCCTCAATATTATTTTTATCAAAACCAACACCATTGTCCTCTATTGATATTAAAATATGGTCATTATTTGATGAAATATCAATTAAAATTTTCTTTTTAAAATCAGGGTTTTTTTCAACTTTTTGTTCTATGCTCTCAATAGAGTTCTTTATCAAGTTAATGAAAACTCTTGAAATTTGCTCTTTGTCACATTCGAGTAAAATCTCCTTATCTTTTTTATTTAAGTTTATTTCAATGGATTTATTAATCTCAGATAATAATTTGATATTTTCATTTAATAAATTTACTAAATTATTTCTCTTTAAAGTAGGTTTTGGCATTCTCGCAAAATCAGAAAATTCATTTACTAAATTTTCTATTTGTTTTATTTGAGAATTTATAATTTTTAAATTTTCTTTGAATGATTGTTGGTCTTCTTTAGTTATTTGTCCAGAGTATTTAGTTCTAATACGATCAATTGTTAATTGTATTGGTGTAAGAGGATTTTTAATTTCATGGGCTAACTTTCTTGATAGATTTCCCCATGCTTTATATCTCTCATTAATTATTAATTTTTCCTGCTGGTTTTTAAGTCTACTAATCATAGAATTAAAGTTTTTATTCAATACTTCCATGTCTTTATCGGTTTTAATCTCTGGTACTTTTGTGTTTAAGTTTCCATGACCTATTTCTGTTGATGCTAAAATAAGATTGTTAATAGATCTAAAAAATCTTGATGAAAATCTAATTGCTATAGTAATAGAGATAAATAGTAGCAATGAAACAATTATAATATAAATGATGAAAAAGGAAATTTTTATGCCTGTACTTCTATCTTCAACAGTATAATAAAAATTAATTGCTTCTTGAGACTCTGCTAAGTAATTTGAAATATTTTTATCTAAAAATTTTACCACATAGATAAATCTATCTTTTGATGATTGTAATCTCATTATCGCAGCTGAAATATTAGCTTTGGTATCTATTATCTTTAATGGTCGATCATCCTCAAGAACCAAATTTAGTGCTTTATCAACAGGTGGAATGTATTTTTCTTTTTTTTCGGTTGAGTATAATAATTTCTTATTTTTATCGATAATATGAATTTCATCAACATCCCGAATTAGTTTTTGTGTCTTTAAAAATCGTAAATACTCATTTGCATTTTCATTTAAAAAATTTACACTTTTATTAGTATCAAAAGCAATCAAAATTATATCTGATTGTATTTTATTTCTTACTTCTTCAACATAATTTTTAGCAAGTTCATAGGAATTATTTACGACAGTTGTTACTTTCTTATCAAAGTACTTTTCTAGAGCAAAAGAAAAAAGAAATAAGGAAAAAATCGAAATTAAAATTGATGGTATTAAAGTAAATAATGAAAAATACGTTATGTACTTTTTATTTGATGTTAAACCATCCTTATCAATATCAATTTTGATTGAATTTTTAACTTCTGCGAAAATAAAAATGAATAATAAAATAAGTAAAAAAATATTTGAAATTAGTAAATATTGTAAATTTTTTTCATTTAAATCAACAAAACTTCTATCAATAAATGTCAAAAAGGTTAAAAAACCTAGAAATAGTGTGATACTAGATAGAATAATAATAATTATATTTTTTTTCAAAAATTCTAACATAAACTAGAATTATAGCATTTAAAGGAATGAACAACTATTTTGTAATATTAGCTGCTGGAAAAAGTAAGAGATTTAATAAAAAAATACCCAAGCAATTCTTTAATTACCGAAATAAAGAAATAATTGATCATTCCATTAAAAAATCGCTCAGTTCAAAGCTATTTAAGAAAATTTTAATTGTTTCAAGTAATCTTAAACATTTAAAAAAAAAAAAGTATCCTAAATCAATAAGTATTATTAAAGGAGGAAAGGAAAGATCAGACTCCTCTTTTAAGGCTTTAAAATATCTTAAAAGATACAAGCCGAAAAATGTATTTATTCATGATGCTGCTAGGCCTAATTTCTCGATTAGATTGCTTAAAAATATTGCTAAAAATTTGAAAAATAACAAAGCCGTAGTTCCAATTATCAATTCAAAAGACACAATAAAATATAAAACTCAAAATCAAATATTTAATCTTAATAGGAATAATTTGTTATTAACACAAACACCTCAAGCATTTAGATTTAAGGATCTATATAAAATTGCAAAAAATCAAAAAAGTAAAGTTACTGATGAAGCAACATTATTTATAAATGAAGATTTCAAAATAAAATTTATACCAGGTGAAAAAGCAAATAATAAAATTACATATATTGATGATATAAAAACTCCTAAAACTTTTTATGGTATAGGTTTTGATATCCACAAATTGGTTAAAAATAAGAAACTTTATCTTGGAGGATTAGAAATTCCTTTTCATTCAGGACTTGAGGGTCATTCTGATGGGGATGTAATTTTACATGCAATTATTGACTCTATTTTAGGAGCAATCAAAAAAAAAGACATTGGGACATATTTTCCTAATACAAAAAAATTTAAAAATATCAGATCTCCAAAAATGCTAAAACCAATAATATTTGATCTTAATAAATCTAATTTAGTTATAAATAATTTGGATATAAACTTAATTTGTCAAAAACCAAGAGTTTCCAAATATAGAAAAAAAATAATTAAATCAGTCTCAAAATTAACTGGCCTTAATGAAAACCAAATAAATTTAAAGGGTAAAACTGTGGAAAAATTAGGTTTAATAGGAAAAGAAAAAGCAATCGCTTGTGAAACAATAATTTCAATAACAAACTATGAATAATTTTCCTATTCAATTAATTACAATGTTTGGAATTGGTAGAATAACTAAGATGCCTGGAACTATTGCATCTTTTGCAACTTGTCTGTTTTATTTCTTATGTATAATTTTTAATGTACACATAAAGTTTTTATTAATAGCTTTTTTAGTAATTTTAGTATCCTCAATAATTTTTATAAATAAGTACTCATCTAATTTTACAGAAATTGATGCAAAAGAAATTGTAATTGACGAATTTCTTGGCCAATCACTTCCAATTTTTCTTTTGTATTATCCTATTCAGAAAGGTGATCCTGGAAGTGCTTGGGTATATCTAATAATGTGTTTTATCCTTTTTAGATTTTTTGATATTTTAAAACCATTTCCAATTAATTTGGTTGATAAAAAAATAAAAAACGGATTTGGTGTAGTACTTGATGATTTATTAGCTGGAGTGTATGTTATAATTACAATTGCATTATTTGGTCATTTTTATGGGCCGCCTTTCGAGTAAATCTATGAAGAAGCTATTTTTAGTATTAAAAAGAAAAAAATTGAAATTAGCAGTTGCTGAGTCTTGCACTGGAGGATTATTAGCTAGTTCAATTACCTCAATAAACGGTGCTTCAAAAATATTTAATTTAGGACTAGTTACCTACTCTAACCAAGCTAAAATTAAGATTCTCAAAGTAAACAAAAATAT
>CACOXS010000011.1 GCA_902631255.1 uncultured Pelagibacteraceae bacterium | reverse complement strand
TTGCGATAATAAACCTTTTATTGTATTAACCTTTAACTCATGAGTTGTAATTGATCAAAAAAGCAAAAAAAAATAGCTCAAAAATTTCTCAAACACACACAGGTATTTTAGTTCTTGAAAATAGGAAAGTTTTTAAAGGCATAGGAATTGGTTACGAAGGTGTTACAACAGGAGAGGTCTGTTTTAATACCTCATTAACTGGCTATCAAGAAATAATATCTGACCCCTCTTATGCAGGTCAAATTATTAATTTTACTTTCCCTCACATAGGAAATGTTGGAACGAACCATGAGGATCATGAGTCAGATAAAATTTGGACTAGAGGAGTAATTTTTAATTCTGAAATAACCAATCCCTCAAATTATAGATCATTTTTACATTTAGATTATTGGCTTAAAAAAAACAAAATTATTGGTATCACTGGATTAGACACTAGAAACCTTACAAATTTTATAAGAGATAAAGGACCCCCCAAAGGCACTATTTGTTATTCAAGTAAAGGAAAATTCAGTATTAACAAACTCACAAATACAGCAATAAAATGGAGTGGTTTAAAAAATTTAGATCTTGCCGAGGTCGTATCCACCAGAAAAAACTATATTTGGAAAGGGCTTAAGACCTGGAATAAAGAATTTGGATTTGAAAAAAATAAAAAAGATTCTTTGCATGTGGTTGCCATTGACTACGGGATTAAGAAAAATATTTTAAGATATTTTTCAAACTTTAATTGTAAAGTTACTGTTGTTCCATGTAAGACTTCAGCAGAAAAAATATTGAGCCTAAAGCCTGATGGAATTTTTTTATCTAATGGGCCTGGAGATCCAGCAGCAACTGGCAAATACGCGATCAATATTATCAAAGACATTATTAAAAAAAATTTACCAGTATTTGGTATTTGTTTAGGTCATCAAATACTTGCACTTGCTCTTGGGGGTAAAACAAAAAAAATGAAATTAGGTCATAGAGGAGCAAACCATCCAGTAAAAAATCTAATACATAATAATGTTGAAATCACCAGTCAAAATCATGGTTTTGAAGTGGTAAAAGAAACGTTGCCAAAAAATATTGAGGTCACTCATAAGTCTTTATTCGATGGTAGTATCGAAGGCATAAGATTAAAAAATAAACCAGTATTCTCTGTTCAGTATCATCCAGAGTCAAATCCAGGACCGCAAGATAGTATTTATTTATTTCAAGAATTTATTCATAACATAAAAAGAAATGCCAAAAAGAAAAGACATTAAAAAAATATTAGTTGTAGGAGCTGGCCCAATCATTATCGGACAAGCATGTGAATTTGATTATTCAGGAACGCAAGCTTGCAAAGCTCTTAAAGATGAGGGCTATAAGGTAATTTTGATAAATTCTAATCCTGCAACTATAATGACAGATCCAGATGTTGCGGACAAAACCTATGTTGAACCAATAACTTTAGATGTTTTAGAAAAAATTCTTAAAAAAGAAAGACCTGATGCAATTCTTCCTACAATGGGGGGTCAAACTGCTCTTAATCTAGCTATGGAGGCTGAAAAAAAAGAAATTTTAAAAAAATATAAAATTGAACTTATTGGAGCTAATTCAAAGGCAATCTCAAATGCTGAAGATAGAAAAAAGTTTAGAAAAAATATGATAGAAATTGGTTTAGATTTACCTAAATCTGAAATCGTAAACAATAATAATCAAGCTATAAGAGTTCTTAAAAAAATTGGTTTACCCGCAATCATAAGACCCGCTTTTACACTTGGTGGGCTTGGTGGAGGAATAGCAAAAACAAAGAGGGACTATCTTAAAATTGTAAAAAATGGATTACATGAGTCTCCTGTTAGCCAGGTTTTGGTTGAAGAATGCTTGGAGGGTTGGAAAGAATTTGAGATGGAAGTAGTAAGAGATAAGAAAGATAATTGCATTATCATTTGTTCCATTGAGAATATTGATCCAATGGGGATACATACAGGTGACTCAGTAACAGTCGCACCAGCACTAACTCTCACTGATAAAGAATACCAGGTCATGAGAAATGCATCTATCGCATGTCTAAGAAAGATAGGGGTTGAGACAGGTGGATCTAATGTTCAATTCGCAATTAATCCTAAAAATGGTCGAATGGTTATAATTGAGATGAACCCACGTGTATCAAGATCATCGGCTTTAGCATCTAAAGCAACTGGATTTCCAATTGCAAAAGTAGCAGCAAAATTAGCTGTCGGATATACTTTAGATGAACTCAAAAATGAAATTACTAAAATTACCCCTGCATCTTTTGAACCAAGTATAGATTATATAGTTACCAAGATACCGAGATTTACTTTTGAAAAATTTTCATCATCTCCAGCCACTCTTGGTACTTCAATGAAATCTGTTGGTGAGGCTATGGCAATAGGTAGAAATTTTAAAGAGTCTCTTCAAAAAGCTTTGGTTTCTTTAGAAACAGGTTTCTCGGGTCTTGATAGAATATTTAATTTATCAAAACGACAAATTGAAAAAAAACTAAAAGAAAATATTCCAAACAAAATTTTACTGATTGCTGAGGGGGTTAGAAAAAAAATTAGTTTAGACAGGATTTTTAAATTATCTAAAATTGACCCATGGTTTCTAGGTCAAATTAAAGAAATTGTTGATTGTGAAATAAATTTAAAAAAAATAGGATTGCCAAGAAATTTTACAGAATTTAATAGGATTAAATCTATAGGTTTCTCAGACAAAAAATTATCAGAATTAACAAATCTTTCTGAGGATGTTGTAAGAAAAAAGAGGATGGCACTAAAAATATTGCCTGTTTATAAAAAAGTTGATACTTGTGCTGCTGAATTTAAATCTTTCACTCCATACATGTATTCAACTTATCAAAGAAACTTTTCAACAGTTTCGGAGTGTGAAGCAGAGCCGACTAGTAAAAAAAAGATTATTATTCTAGGAGGAGGACCGAATAGAATTGGTCAAGGAATAGAATTTGATTATTGTTGTTGTCAAGCAAGCTTTTCTTTAAAAGACGCTGGTTTCGAAACAATCATGGTAAATTGTAATCCTGAGACGGTCTCTACCGATTACGATACCAGTGATAGACTTTATTTTGAACCACTAGTGGAAGAATTCGTATTTAATATCATCAAAAAAGAGCAAATGAATGGAAGCTTAATTGGTATAATTGCCCAGTTTGGAGGACAAACTCCAATTAAACTTGCTAAATTTTTACATCAAAACAAATTACCAATTTTGGGAACTCAATACAGCTCTATAGATTTAGCAGAGGATAGAGATAGATTTAGAACTTTATTAAATAAATTAAAATTAAAGCAAGCAGAAAGTGGAATTGCTAAAACTTATAAACAAGCAATCAAGATTGCGGATAAAATTGGATTACCTCTAATAGTAAGACCTTCATATGTTTTAGGTGGAAGAGCAATGGAAATAGTTTATGAAAAGAGTCAACTAAAAAATTTTATTGAGGAAGCTTTTAAAGCTGCAGAAAAAAATCCAATTTTAATTGACAAATTTATCGACCACGCATTAGAAGTTGATGTTGATGCAATATCTGATGGTAAAGTGGTATATGTAGCTGGTATTATGCAGCATGTTGAAGAAGCTGGTATTCATTCTGGGGACTCTGCTTGTAGTTTGCCTCCAATATCTATTAAACCATTTTTAGTAAAGGAAATTGAAAATCAAACTAAAAAACTAGCATTAGCTTTAAAAGTCAAGGGTTTCATGAATATCCAATTTGCAATAAAAAAAGATGAAATTTATGTGATTGAAGTAAATCCTCGAGCCAGTAGAACTGTACCTTTTGTATCTAAAGCAAAAGGTTTGCCATTAGCAAAAATTGCGTCAAGAGTAATGGCCGGAGAGAAATTATTGAAATTCAATTTAAAGGAAAAATCAAAAGGAATGTATGCGGTTAAAGAAGCAGTATTTCCTTTTAACAAATTTCCAAATAGCGACTTACTTCTCGGACCAGAAATGAAATCAACTGGTGAGGTAATGGGGTTCGATAAAAATTTTGGCATGGCATTTGCTAAAAGTCAAATTGCTGCTGCAAATTCACTTCCAAAAAATGGTCTTGCATTTATATCTTTGAAAAATTCTCATAAGGATGAGGGGATAGGTCTAGCTAAAGATTTAATCAAATTAAATTTTAAGTTAAGTGCAACAAAAGGCACTGCAGAGTACATTCGAAAACATGGTATGAAATGTAAAATTATAAATAAAGTCAGCAGTGGAACACCTCACATAGTAGATATTTTAGACTCAAAAAGAATAGCACTTGTAATTAATACTGGTGGAGGAAATAGTGAGCATCGAATAAACGATGCTATTGCACTCAGAAGAGCAACTTTAAAAAATAAAGTTCCGTATTGTACAAATATGTCAACTGCTAAAGCATGTTTGGAGGCAATAAAATCTCTCAAAACAAAAAAACTTGATGTCATTGCACTTCAAGAACTAAAATAATAGTACAATTAAAAGTTGTATAATTTTTTTTTTCTGAGGAATAATTGCCCAAAATGAATAATCGTTAAGTTGTATTCATCAAATTTATTTTTTAAAATTTAATTATATGAGTTCAGAAGTTCGTAAATATATTGTCGAAGACGCTTCTAAAAAAAGTGAAATTTTTAGTGCTCAATTATTAAAGCTTCCTATCAAGAAAAAATTATTAAAAACAGAAACTTCACATCAAAATGAATGCGAGTTTTGGAAACTTTATGATAAAGCAAGTATTCATGAAGATGGCGACCAGCTAAAGGCAGTTAGAGGGATTTGTTTAGTATTGGTTGTATTTAGTTTTATTGGCCTTTATTCTAGTTTATTAAGTTAATCAATCAACTTTCCAATCAGTGGGAAAAGTAACATAATTGACCTGAACACATCTTCTCTCTTTAATAATCCTTTTTTTTTCCATACCATGCCAAGTATTAGGTCCACTAGTGAATAAATATCCGTAATTATGTTTGTAAGGAACTGTTTTAACCTTTTCTAATTTTTCATTATAAAAATCGGTGCCCAGTTCCTCTGACTCTTTTGCATTATTAACAAAAATCAAACCTGACATTAATTTTTCTTTAATATCGCAATGCGGTTTAAGCCAAAAACCTTCACGATCACATATAATTTCAACTCTTACATATGAATTAGATAAATCTTTATCAATCATTTTTGAAATTGCATTACAAGTTTCTTTTGATTGAAGTTCATTAATAAATTTTACCAAATTTGGAAATTGTAAAGCATTTTCCTTTGTTATAAAACATCTAAACTTGATCGCTTTTCCTCCAGATGCTATTCCTTCTCTAAATTCTGCCGCACCACCATCGATAGCTCTTGTTCCGTCATAATTGAGATTATGTTTACTGATGTCAGGGATGTCTGCATTTTCAATTTCTTTGATTGCTTCATCAGAAAGAGCATTATTGTATTCCCAATGATTAAAAGGAGATTCATATTTTTTTGAGTTTTTTAAAATTGAATTAAGAAAAGTCATAATTTTGAAATCTTTTTTCTATATAACCTGCTATTCTATCAGTTTCATTAAGTTTTTTATAATCCCAACTCTCAACAGAAGATTCTAGATTTCTTATAATATCTAAAGATTTGAACAACTCAAAAAATTTTTTGAAGCGATAATTGTTTTTAATAGCTGGCATATCAGCAACATATATAGGTTTTCCTGTTATTGCAGCTTCAGATATCATGGACGTTGAGTCACAAGTTACCACTATATGGTCTGCTAACTTAAGTGATGATAAATAAGCTTTTTTATCGACATCGGAAATAATAATTTGATCCCCATTATAAAATTCTTTAGCTTTAGAAATAATTCTTTGAGGGGTTCTCATTGAGGGAATAAAAATTAATTGGTAGCCATTATCAAGAAAATTTTTTTTGATTTTATGGAAAATTTCTTCAATTAAATTATCCTTAAAATTGTAGTATTTATTTGGACCACCAACAACAAGTACAACTACTTTTTCTTTTTGAATTTTTGGTTTTAAATAATTTATATTATCATCCAATTCACTTTCGCGTAGATAGTGGATGGCCCCTTTAGTTGATAATACGTTTTCACCTTTTAGATCATCATGTTCTGGAGCAATTACAAAATCGAAATTATTTAAAGATACCTTCGGATCTTGGATATGAATATTCATGATTTTATTCCCAAACTTTTTTTTTAAAAAAATTGAGGGAATTACACTTTTTCTGCCACAAGAGATCACAACATTAAATTTTTTTAAAATATCATTTTTAAAAACAAACCTTTTAATTGGCGTGATTTTTGGGGGGATCATTTTCCAAAAATTATTCAATTCAATTTTCTCGTGTATAAAATCTAAACCTAAAGCTTTAGCAAGTCCTTCAACTTGGCTAATCATGCCATGCATCCCCTCGGTCAATAATAAACCTTTAAATTTAGTCATTAATCACTATATAGCTATCATATGAGTCAAAATCCAACTAAACACACAAAAGTGTTAATAATTGGGTCTGGTCCAGCTGGATATACAGCGGCTGTTTACGCGGCAAGAGCAATGTTAAATCCAATTTTAGTTTATGGTTCAGAGCCAGGTGGACAATTAACTACAACAACGGATGTTGAAAATTTTCCAGGCTTTGCTGATGTTATTCAGGGTCCTTGGCTTATGGATCAAATGAAAGAGCAAGCAAAAGCAGTTGGAACAGAAATGATTGAAGATCATATAAGTTCTGTCGATTTAAAAAAAACACCTTTTGAAGCTATCGGAGACACTGGTCAAAAATACACTGCTGATAGCATAATAATTTCAACAGGTGCACAAGCAAGATGGTTAAATTTAAAATCAGAACAAGAGTTTAGAGGTTTTGGAGTGTCCGCATGTGCAACATGTGATGGTTTTTTCTTTAAAGACAAAGAAGTTGCTGTTGTTGGAGGAGGCAATGCAGCTGTTGAGGAAGCGATGTTTCTTACGAAATTTGCATCAAAAGTAAAATTAATTCACAGAAGAGATAGTTTAAGAGCTGAAAAAATGCTTCAAAAAAAACTTATGGAGAATAAAAAAATTGAAATTATTTGGGATAGTGTTGTTGAAGATGTAATTGGTGATAAAGATCCAAAAAATGTTATAGGAATTAAAATTAAGAATGTTAAAACAAATAAAATTGACGAAATTAAATTAGATGGTGTCTTCATTGCAATTGGACATGATCCAGCTACACAATTATTTAAAAATCAATTAAGTATGGATAAAGAGGGGTATTTAATAACAAAACCTGATTCAACGGAGACTAATGTACCAGGCGTTTATGCGGCTGGAGATGTAAAAGATAAAACATTTAGACAAGCAGTGACTGCTGCTGGTATGGGTTGTATGGCAGCATTAGAGGCTGAAAAGTTTTTATCACATTAAAGTGAAAAATAACCTTCATGTATTTTTAGGAGCAACAGTTGCTGATGCAGCTGCAAGACCATTACATTGGGTATACAATCAAAAAAAACTTAATTCCTATATCAAAGGTAAAAAAGACTTTACTTTTTTAAAAAAAAATAAAAGTCCTTTCTACAATATAAAAACTGGGAAAGTATCAGGTTATAATGAAATTGGACAAGTTATGTTTCAAACACTTCTAGAAAATTATGAAGATATAGAGAAAGAATTTAAAAAAAATATTCTGAAGAATTTTGGTCCTGGAAGTAAATATTGGAAAAATTTAAATCTAAGATCAAAATATAAAAAAGTAAAAGATTGGCGTGGTATGATCAAAGGGCCATGGATACACCAAAATATTATAGAAACTGTAAACAATATTAAATCAAATAAAAAAATTTCGGGTGGAGTAAAAGTTAATGAGTCTGATGGGTTTTGTGCTGCACTTCCATACTTTCTTTATGGTTATGATTTCAAAAGTTTAGAAAAAATCATAAGAATCGTGACTGCTTCAAAAATTAGTTTTAAATATGCATTAGCTAAATTTTATATAATTGATTTTGCTCTTAAAGGAGCCAAAGATCCAGTTCATGAATTTATTAAAAGATTTAAAAAAAGCACATCATTTAAAGTTATTGTTAATGATATTAAAAAAATAAGAAGATTAAATTCAAAATTTAACCCTATCACTATTAAAAAACTTGGTATGGCATGTAGTTATCCAGGAACTTTTAATAGTTCAATATATACAATAATTAATTCAAGAAATTACAAAGAAGCTATATTAAAAACAATAAAGGCAGGTGGTTGCAATTGCTCCAGAGCAAATTTCACTGGCGCATACTTCGCTGCATTAAAAGGATTAAATTCAATTCCAAATTCTTGGATAAAAAAAACAATTCCAGCAAAAAAGATTTTAAGTCAAAAATAATTATTTATTTAATCCTTCACAGAAAGATTTAATTCTCAACATAGCTTTTCTTAAATTATTCATTGAGGTAGCATATGAAATTCTAAAATAACCATCTAAGCCAAAAGCCGATCCTTGAACGACAGCAACATTCTCTTTTTCAAGTAATTTTTGAACAAAATGAGAGTCTGTTTTTAATTTTGTTTTTTTATTTAATAATCCTTTACAACTTGGGAAGACATAAAATGCACCATTAGGAGTTAAACAATTAATTCCTTCAATGTTATTAAGGCTTTTAACAACAAAATCTCTCCTATCTTTAAATGCTTTTGCTCTAGTTTTTATAAAACCCTGCTTTCCATTTAATGCCTCAACTGCTGCTGCCTGACTTATTGAAGATGGATTTGAAGTAGATTGAGATTGAATTTTTCCAATTGCTTTAATTATTTCTTTAGGACCAGCAGCATAACCTATTCTCCATCCCGTCATTGCGTATGATTTACTTACTCCATTCATGGTAAGTGTCCTATCTTTTAATTTTGAAACTTGAGCTATCGTGAAAAAATTAAAGTTGTCATATCTAACATGCTCATAAATATCGTCACTTAAAATAAAAATTTTCTTATTTCGAATTAAAATCTTAGCTAAATCATAAATTTCTTTTTTTGAATACCCTGCTCCTGTTGGATTAGATGGAGAATTAAGAATTATCCATTTGGTTTTTTTAGATATTGCTTTTTTTAATTTTTTCGGAGTTAATTTAAAACCTTCTGCTGCTGTACATTTTACTATTTTTGGTTTTCCGCCAGCTAATAAAACCATATCAGGGTATGATACCCAAAAAGGTGCCGGTATAATTACCTCGTCACCTTTATTTAGAGTTGCCATAAAAGCATTATAAAGAACTTGTTTGCCGCCTGTGCCAACAGTTATTTGATCTAAGGTGAAGTTTAATTTATTTTCTCTTTTAAATTTTTTGATGATAGCTTTTTTAAGTTCAGGCGTACCATCAACAGCAGTGTACTTTGTGTCCCCTCTTTTGATAGCTTTGATCGCTGCATTTTTTATATTTAATGGGGTATCAAAATCTGGCTCCCCGGCACCAAGACCTATTACATCTTTTCCAGCTGCTCTTAACTCTCTTGCTTTCTGAGTAACAGCTATTGTTGGTGATGGCTTAATTCTTTTTAAACTATCTGATATTATGCTCATTGAAATATAAATTAATTCTACTACGTTCTTTAATATATGGAAAATACATATCAAGATTTAATTACAGATATTCAGAGTAAAAACCCAAAAATCAGTGGAAAACTTGAAGGTGGTAAAAAATTTAAAATTAAATCTGATTTTAAACCTGCGGGTGATCAACCCGATGCGATTAAAAAATTAGTTAGTGGTGCAAACAAAGAAGAGTTTAATCAAGTATTACTCGGGGTTACTGGTTCAGGTAAAACTTTTACAATGGCCAAGGTAATTGAGGCCACTAACAGACCAGCATTAATTTTAGCTCCGAATAAAACACTTGCTGCACAGCTATATGGTGAAATGAAAACTTTTTTTCCTGATAATGCTGTAGAATATTTTGTATCTTATTACGATTACTATACTCCAGAAGCTTACGTTCCTAGATCAGATACATACATTGAAAAAGAAGCATCAATAAATGAGCAAATAGACAGGATGAGACATTCCGCAACAAGATCTCTTTTGGAGAGAGACGATGTTTTAATTGTAGCCAGTGTGTCATGTATTTATGGGCTAGGTTCCGTTGAAGCTTATAGCAAGATGACTTTAACACTTCAAAAAAATTATGATTACAACAGAGAACAAATTATTAAGTCTTTGGTTGCATTACAATATAAAAGAAATGATCAAAATTTTTATAGAGGTACCTTTAGAGCTCGAGGTGAATATCTAGAAATTTTTCCATCTCATTTAGAGGATCGAGCATGGAGATTAAGCTTATTTGGAGACAAGCTTGAACAAATTGAGGAATTTGATCCATTAACTGGAGATAAAGTTCGGGACTTAAGCCTTGTAAAAGTCTACGCTAATAGTCATTATATCACTCCGAAACCCACCATTGAACAAGCGATAATAAATATAAAAAAAGAATTAGATATAACTCTTAAAAAACATAAAGCCGAAAATAAATTACTAGAGGCGCAAAGATTAGAGGAAAGAACCAAATTTGACCTAGAAATGATTGAAGCAACAGGCTCATGCGCGGGAATAGAAAATTATTCTAGATTTTTATCAGGGAGAAAACCAGGTGAACCACCTCCTACATTATTTGAATACTTTCCAGATAACACTTTAATTTTTGTCGATGAGTGTCACGTGACTGTTCCACAACTTAATGGAATGTATAAAGGAGATAGATCAAGAAAAAGTACTTTAGCAGAATATGGTTTTAGACTTCCATCTTGTATGGACAATAGGCCTCTTAAATTTGAGGAATGGGATTTAATGAGAACACAAACAGTATTTGTCTCTGCAACACCAGGACCTTGGGAATTGGAACAAACGAAAGGCAAATTTATCGACCAAGTCATAAGACCAACAGGCTTGATTGATCCACCTGTAGAAATAAGGCCTGCAAAAAACCAAGTTGATGATTTAATGCATGAGTGCAAAAAAGTGATTGAAAATAATCATAGAGTTTTGGTGACAACTCTTACAAAAAAAATGGCTGAAGATTTAACAGAGTATCTCCATGAAAATGGTGTAAAAGTGAGATATCTCCACTCCGATATTGATACGCTTGAAAGAATAGAGATCATGAGAGATCTAAGAATGGGAGTTTTTGATGTTCTCGTAGGAATTAACTTATTGAGAGAAGGTTTAGATATTCCAGAATGTGCTTTAGTTGGAATTTTAGATGCAGATAAAGAGGGTTTTTTAAGATCTGAAACTTCATTAATTCAAACTATAGGTAGGGCCGCTAGAAACGTCGATGGCAAAGTAATTCTTTATGCAGATAAAGAAACTAAAAGTATAAAAAAAGCAATTCAAGAAACTGAAAGAAGAAGAAAAATTCAATTAGATTATAATAAAAAACATAAAATTGATGCGAAGACTGTAAAAAAAGAAATTAATGATATTTTGGAAAGTGTTTATGAAAAAGACTATGTTAAAATTAGCGAAGGCTCAAATGTTGGAGGAAATCTTAAAAAACACTTGAAAGCTTTAGACAAAAAAATGAAGGAAGCGGCGTCAAATCTAGAATTTGAAGAAGCAGCTAAAATTAGAGATGAGATTAGAAAACTAGAAAGTACAGAGCTAGAGATCACATTAAATCCAAAAATAAGACAATATGATGTAAAAAATAAACTTTATCCAAAAGGTAGATCGACAATGGGAATGCCAGGAACTAAGGTTACTAAAAAAAAAGATAAGAAATGGAAGCACAGAGGATAATAATTACTGGTGGAGCAACTAGAATAGGCGCTGCAATAGCTGAACAATTATCAGGACCAAATAAACAAATTATAATTCATTATAATAAATCAAAGGCAAAAGCTGAAAATTTAAAAAAGAAACTTCAAAATTATGGGTCTAAAATTTATTTGGTAAAAGGAAATTTAAGTAAAGAAAAAGATGTTATGAAAATTATAAAGTTTGCTAAATCAAAATTAAAATATTTTGATTGTCTAATTAACAATGCATCTTTATTCGAAAATGATAAACTAGAAAACTTTAGTTCTAAAAGTTGGGAAAATCACATTTCGACAAATCTGAAAGCCCCTGCCCTTTTATCAAAAGAATTCTCAAAAAATATCAGGGGAAAAAATAACAATATTATTAACATTATTGATCAACGAGTATTTAAATTAACTCCATTTTTTTTTTCTTACACAATAAGTAAAACTGGTTTATACACTTTGACCAAAACTAGCGCTATGAGCCTCTCGCCAAATATAAGAGTTAATGGCATAGCACCAGGACCAACAATTAAAAATAAAAGACAATCTGAAAAACACTTTAAAAATCAATATTTAGCAACACCTCTCAAAAAACAAGTTGATGTAAAAGAGATTTGTGATGCAGTTGACTTTTTTATTAAAAACAGCTCTATTACTGGTCAAATTTTAGCTATAGATAGTGGTCAAAGTTTAAACTGGCAAACACCAGACATAATGAGAGGTAAAGAGTGAAAAAAAATAATCTTAAAATTGTAAAAATTGATAAGTCCAAAAGCTTATTTAATTATGAGAAAAAGATTCTTATTAATGAATTAATTTTGGATTTAAAACTTGGATACTATGATTTTGAAAAAGAAAAACCTCAAAAAGTTAAGTTTAGCCTTGAAATTGACTATCAAGATAAAAAACCTTCAAATGACAAAGATATTAAATCTATTGTCAACTACAGCACAATTGTCAAATTAATTACAAAACTAGTAAAAAAGAAACATTATAATTTTTTAGAAACACTTGCAGAGTCTGTTTTTGATGAATTGTTTAAGGATAAAAGGATTGCAAAAATAATGCTCAAAATTGAAAAATTAGAAATTTTAAAACAATGCTCATCAGTTGGTATACAAATTACCAAAAAAAGAAGTCATGATAAGTTCTGAAATTGGAAAAGAAGTAATTAAAAAAGAACTACCATTAATACCTAAACTACCTGGTGTTTATCGCATGCTTAACGATAAAGGAGAAATTCTTTATGTTGGTAAAGCAAAAAATTTACCTAATAGACTTAAAAGTTATATTGCGGAAAAAAACCATATTATCAGAACAGAGAGAATGTTATCTCAAACAAAAAAACTTGAGATTACAACTACCTCGAATGAAAGTGAGGCTTTACTGCTTGAAGCCAACTTAATTAAAAAGCACAAACCAAAATTTAATATTTTACTTAGAGATGATAAATCTTTTCCTTTTATATTTATTGGTAATAAAGATGTCTGGCCTCAGATAAGACGACACAGAGGAAAAAAAACCAAGGAAGGTTTTTATTTTGGTCCATTTGCATCAGCTGGTTCAGCAAATTGGACTATAAAAATGATACAAAAAATTTTTCATTTAAGAGTATGCGATGATACAGTTTTCAAAAATCGAGAACGACCATGCATTCTTTATCAAATTAAAAGGTGTTCTGGACCTTGCGTTGGTTATGTCGAAAAGGAAGACTATAAGAAAACTGTTGATGATGCGATAGAGTTCGTTTCAGGAAAATCAAGAAAAATTCAAAAAAGTCTTTCAGATCAGATGGAAAAAGCTAGTGAAGATTTAGATTTTGAGAAAGCTGTAATTTTGAGAGATAGAATAAAATCATTAAATATTATTCAATCTTCCCAAAGAATCAATGAAGCAAATTTAATCGAGGCCGATGTGA
>CACOXS010000010.1 GCA_902631255.1 uncultured Pelagibacteraceae bacterium | reverse complement strand
TTGTATACGGATGTACTTCTGGAACTATAGCTGTTGGACATGATACTATTGAAAGAAAAGTTAAAGAGGCGAAACCAAAAGCAAAAATTACAACACCAAGCAATGCAGCTCTTAAAGCATTAAAAAAGTTTAATATAAAAAAAATAGCAATATTTACCCCTTATAGTAAAAAATTGAATGATGAGATTATAGATTATTTTTCAAGTCAAGGTTTTGATATTGTCGCTAATACTTATCTAGATATTGCAGCTGATTATGATATCGGAAAAGTAGATCAAAATTTTTTATTGGAAACTTTATTGCAAATAGAAATTAAAAATGCTGATGCCTTATTTATTTCATGTACAGCTTTACCGGTTTTGAATATAATTGAGAGATTAGAGACAGAATTAGGTAAGCCTGTCATTACAAGCAATCAATCATTAATATGGGATACTTTAGAAAGTATTGGAATGAATAAAAATATTTTAGGTTTTGGAAAATTATTTAACTTAGATCAATGAGTCTTTTTACAAAAGAAGAATATAGGAGTAGATTAAAAAAAGTTCAAAAAAATGATGCAAGATAAAGGCATCGAATTATTAATTTCTCACGATACAAATAATATAAATTACTTAACAGGTTATGATGCTTGGTCTTTTTATTATGCTCAATGTGCAATAGTTCATGTCAATGCTGATGAACCTTTATGTTTTGTTAGGGATCAAGATGCAGGGGGAGCGTATCTAAAAACATATTTAAAGAAGGAAAATATAATCGTATATGATGAACACTACATTCACACTTGGCCTAAGCATCCTTACGATTATTTAGTAGAGATAATTAAGAATAAAAAATGGGATAAACTTTCTATTGGTTTAGAGATGGATGCTCATTATTTTACGGCATTCTGTTATCAGAAAATTAGAGATGGTTTGCCGAATGCTAAGATCACAGACTGTGAAAGATTAGTTAATTGGGCTCGTTTGGTAAAATCAAATACAGAAATAAATTTCATGAAATCTGCAGCAAAAATTTCAGAAGTTGGAATGAAAAAAGCCTACGAAGTAATAAATCCTGGGGTTAGACAATGTGATGCTGTTGGAGAAATTCAAAAAGCCTTATTTTATGGAACTCCTGAATTTGGTGGAGAATATGCAAGTATTGCAACATTACTTCCTACTGGAAAAGGAACATCTGCTTCACATCTAACTGCAACACAAGATAAATTTATTGATGGTCAGGCTACAATTGTTGAACTTTCTGGAGTTTATAAACGTTACCATGCGCCGATGGCTAGAACAATTTTGCTTGGAAAACCTGATCAACTTAAAATTGATACGATGAAAAAAACAATTGAGGCACTTCAAGCTGGAATTGATGTAACAAAACCTGGAAATACTGTAGATCACGTTGCTCAAGCATTTTGGAAAGTATTAGATAAATATGGAATAGAAAAAAAATCTAGGACAGGTTATTCAATTGGAATTGGTTATCCACCAGATTGGGGAGAACATACTTTAAATATTTATAAAGGCGACATGACAATTTTGGAGCCTAATATTTGTTTTCACATGATAGCGGTTATGCAGTTTGGTGAATGGGGTGTTGAAGCATCAGAAGCAATAAGGGTTACAGATAAAGGAGCAGAATTATTTTGTAATATGTCTAAAGAACTTCAGGTTAAAGGCTAATTATTAAAGGTTGAAATTTATTCTTACAAATGTTTAAAAGTTGATTAAAATTATGGCTCTTAAAAAAGATTTCGTCAAATTCGATAAAGTAGATAAAAGCTATGACGGCAAAGTTTTAGTCGTTAAGGATCTTCAATTAGATATTGAAGAAGGTGAGTTTGTAACTATGTTAGGACCCTCTGGCTCTGGAAAAACAACTTGCTTAATGATGCTAGCAGGATTTGAAACACCAACAAATGGTGAAATATATTTAGATGGTAAGGCTATCTCAAGCATACCTCCACATAAAAGAGGTATTGGGATGGTTTTTCAAAATTATGCGCTATTTCCTCATATGACAGTTTATGAGAACCTTGCCTTTCCATTAAGAGTTAGAAAAATTCCGAAAGATGAGGCAGATAAAAAAATTGATAAGGCGTTATCAATGGTTTCACTTCAAGGTTTCGCATCAAGAATGCCAGGGCAATTATCAGGTGGTCAACAACAAAGAGTGGCTGTGGCGAGATCATTAGTATTTGATCCTCAACTAGTTTTAATGGACGAACCTCTGGGAGCTTTAGATAAAAATTTGAGAGAGAGTATGCAATATGAAATTAAACATATACATGAAAACATTGGTGTAACTGTTGTATATGTAACTCACGATCAAAGTGAAGCATTAACCATGTCTAATCGTATTGCTGTTTTTAATGATGGAAAAGTTCAGCAGCTTTCAAGTCCGGATGAGCTTTATGAAAAACCTGTAAATTCTTTTGTTGCTGAATTTATTGGAGAAAATAATACTTTTGTGGGTGAGGTTTCAGATATTTCAGGTGGTAAGTGTAAGGTTAAAATAGCCAACACAGATATACTTGCAAACCCTATTTCTGTAAAAGGTAAAGGTGAGAAAACTAAGATTTCTTTAAGACCTGAAAGAGCGTTAATTAACCCAAGTGATCAAATGGATAATATACATTCTGGAAAGATCGAAGAAGTTATATATCACGGAGATCATACAAGAGTTCGAATAAATCTTTTAGGCAACAATCAATTTATTTTAAAGGTTCCTAATAGTTCAGCCAATTTGGATATCAAGCTTGGCAAAGATATCAAGATAGGTTGGAATAGTGAAGATGCTAGGGCGTTAGATCCTTCTTAGACCACCAATATATTGCTAAATTAACTAAAATGGGCTGTTGACTCTCATTATCGATCTTGTTGTAATTGATTTTTATAAAAACGTTTAAACGGAGGAAAAATGAAAAAACTAAGTAAAGTATTACTAGCTATTTCTTTTGTACTTTCACTAACTACTTCAGCATTTGCAACAACAGTAACTGCAGTGTCATGGGGTGGGGCTTATACTGAGTCTCAAAAGTTAGGTTATGGTGATCCTACAGCTAAAAAACTTGGCATAAATATTGCCTGGGTTGATTATTCTGGTGGATTATCTGAGATTAAAGCACAAAAAGAAGCTGGTAAAATCACGTGGGATATAATCGACGTGTTTGCAATGGATACTATTACTGGATGTGATGAAGGATTATTTGTTGAATTTGATTTCGATAAAGATTTTCCACCTGCTCCAGATGGAACTCCAGCAAGTAAAGATTTCTTTACCGCAATGCCTAGTAAGTGTGCTGTAGGAAATATTTTATATTCTTGGAATTATGCTTATAACACTAATAATGTTAAAGGTACTCCAAAGACTATCAAAGATTTCTTTAACACTAAAAAATTCCCTGGAAAAAGAGCTATCTACAAAAGCGCTTTAACAAACTTAGAGATCGCTTTAGCAGCAGATGGTATTAAACCAGGAAAAGGTGGAGCAAAAATCTACAAAGCTTTAGAAACAGAAAAAGGTGTTGAAAGAGCAATGAATAAGATCAAAAAACTTTGCACAGACCCTAAAGGTGGATGTGTATTTTGGTCTGCAGGTGCTCAACCACCAGAACTGTTAGTGTCAGGTGAAGTAGTAATGGCTACTGGTTGGAATGGTAGATTCTTCAATGCTGAAATTGGAGAAGGTGCACCAATCAAACAAGTTTGGGATGGCCAAGGTCTTGACTACGAATATTTCGTTCAAGTTAAAGGTGGACCAAACGATGCTAATGGTATGGCTAAAAAAGCTTTAGCTATGATGACTAGCTCGGAGATGTTAGCAGGAAGCGCTAAATACATCGCATATGCTCCTTGGAGAAAATCTTCAATTAGCATTATGGAAAAAGGTGAGCCTTGGTATAAAGATGGTAAGACTAACATGGTACCACAAATGCCAACTGCACCGGCTAACACTAAAAATTACTTCTTAGTAGATCCAATTTTCTGGGCTGACAACGGCACAGAGCTTGGTGAAAAATGGGAAGCTATGAAAGCTGGTCTATAATTTAAGTTTTAAACAACTTAATTATATATTATAATTTAAGGGCGGTTATTATTAACCGCCCTTTTTATTTATGAGCTCTGAAACAAAACAAATTTTAACAACAGATGGGATACCTTTAGAGGTAAGTCTTAAAAAAGCAGAGAGAAAGAATAAGATCAAAGCCTTTTTACTTGTTGCTCCCTTATTATTATTTTTAATTATTACTTATGTCTTTCCAATAGGCGATATGTTGTTTCGAAGTGTTGACGATAAGATGGTAACACAAATGCTTCCAAAAACTTTTAAAGCAATGGAGAACTGGGATGGTCAAGAGTTACCTGAGGAAGAGGTTTTTGCAGCTTTTCATGAAGATTTTATAAAATTAGTCGAAGACAAACGTGAAGGTAAACTATCTACTCAATTAAATTATACAAAGAACGGATTTAAAAGTATTATTAAAAAATTACGAAGAAAATCAAAATCGTTTGAAGAGGGAAACTATAAAGAGCAAATAATGTCAGTCCATAAAAGATGGGCTGATGTTGAGTACTGGAGAGCAATTAAAAGAAGAGCTCCTGAGTTTACAAGTCAAAAATATCTAAAGGGTATGGACATGTATGTAAATGAAGAAGGAAAAATAGTAAGTGTAGAGGAAGACAGAAGAATTCATAGAGTATTATGGTTAAGAACTCTTGAAATTGCATTTTTTGTAACAGTTTTTTGTTTCTTAATGGCTTATCCAATAGCCCATTTACTCGCTACTTTACCTATGAAGTATAGTAACTTATTAATGATCTGTGTACTGCTGCCGTTCTGGACTTCATTACTTGTGAGAACTGCAAGCTGGATGATTTTGTTGCAACAACAAGGAATAGTAAATGATTTCTTTGTCGGAATAGGATTGGTAGCCGATGATAATAGACCTGAGATGATGTACAACAAAACTGGAAGTTACGTTGCAATGACACAAATATTGCTACCATTCATGGTTTTACCACTTTATAGTGTCATGAAAACTATCTCACCTAGCTTAATGAGGGCAGGAAAATCATTAGGTGGTACGCCATTTGTTGCATTTTGGAAAGTTTATTTTCCATTAACAATTCCAGGAATAGGTGCGGGCTGTTTATTAGTATTTATTTTAGCGATAGGTTATTACATCACCCCAGCCTTAGTTGGTGGTGCATCTGGAACTTTAATAAGTAACCAAATTGCTTTCCACATGAAAAGCACTCTTGATTGGAGCTTTGCATCAGCCATGGGATTAATGTTGTTGAGTGGAGTATTGGTAATTTATTGGGTTTATAACAAACTAGTTGGAATTGATAATATTAAATTAGGATAATCACGATGGCTTTACCAAAATATACTGAACCACATTATAGAATTTGGCATTATATTTATCTTACAATTTGTGGTGCTGTTTTCTTTTTTCTAATTGCACCTTTGTTTGTAATATTCCCATTATCATTTAACGCAGAAGAATTTTTGAGTTTTTCTGATGGAATGAAGCGTCTAGATCCAGATGCATTTTCTTTAAGATGGTATAAGGATATGATTTACGGAACAAAAAATCCATGGGGATTAGCAGCCAAAAATAGTTTCATTATTGCGATTTTTGCGACAATTGGATCAGTGATACTTGGAACAGTTGCGGCTTTAGGATTGAGTAGCAGACATATGCCTTATAAAGGATTAATAATGGCTGTGTTAATTTCACCAATGATTGTTCCATTAATTATTTCTGGTGTTGCAATATTTTTCTTTATGGCAAAAGCGGGTTTAGCAGCAACTCATACAGGAATAGTATTAGCTCATATTATATTAGGAACACCTTTTGTAGTAATTACAGTCACAGCTACTTTGTCGGGGTTTGATCATAGTGTAACTCGAGCAGCTGCAAGCTTAGGAAGTGATCCAGTAAATACTTTTATGAAAATTACCTTACCATTGATTTTACCTGGAGTAATTTCAGGTGGGTTATTTGCATTTGTAACTTCTTTTGACGAAGTTGTAGTTGTTTTATTTTTAGCAGGATTAGAAAATACGACAATCCCAATTCAAATGTGGACAGGTTTAAGAGAGCAATTAAGTCCAACAATATTAGCTGTTGCGACTTGTCTAATTATACTATCAACATTAATATTAGTGACTGCTGAGCTTTTACGAAGAAGATCTGAAAGACTCAGAGGTATTAATCGTTAGAAAAATAATTCCATGAAGATAAAGAATGTAGTAGTGATAGGGTCTGGAACAATGGGTAGTGGAATAGCAGCTCATTTGTGTAATGCAAATATACCCGTAACTCTTTTAGATTTAAAAACTAAAATAAGTGAAAATGCCAGAGAAAGAATTCACAAATCTAGACCACCTTTATTAATTGATAAATCTAAAATTAAAAATATTAAAGTTGGTAATATTGAAGATGACTTCTCAGTAGTTGAACAAGCTGATTGGGTTGTTGAGGCAGTTGTGGAGAGAATTGATATTAAACATCAAATTTATGAAAAAATTTTTAAAAGTAGAAAAGATGGTGCTATTGTTTCCTCCAACACCTCTTCAATACCTATTAAAGTTTTATCTCAAAATTTAAACAAAGAACAAAAAAAAGATTTTTGTATAACTCATTTTTTTAATCCTGTCAGATATATGGGTCTTTTGGAAATTGTTAAAAATGAAGACAATGACCTAAATAAAATAAATCAATTAAAAGAATTTTGTGAACTTGAGCTTGGAAAAGGAGCCATCGTTTGTAATGACACTCCGGGTTTTTTAGGCAACAGAGTTGGTGTTTATGCTATGCAAATTGCAATGACTGAAGCATTTAAAATGAAACTTTCTGTAGAGGAAGCGGATGCAATATTTGGGAGACCAATGGGTATTCCAAAAACAGGTGTTTTTGGGCTTTATGATTTAATTGGCATTGATCTTATGGCTGATGTTTTAAAAAGTTTTATCAAAGAGTTACCTGAAACTGATGAATTTAATGAGGTTGCAAAAGAAATTCCTTTAGTAAAAAAATTAATTGAAACTGGATATACAGGTAGAAAGGGCAAAGGTGGTTTCTATAGAATGAAGAAAACTGATAGTGGCAAAGTAATGGAAGCTATCGATCTACAAACTGGAGATTATTCTCTAAGCAAAAAAATTGACATAAAATCTGACAAAGTTGATCTTAAAGGTCTCATCAACAGGAATGATAAATATGGAGAATATGCTTGGTCAGTATTAGAAAAGATTATTAAATATGCTTCATCATTAGTTCCTGAGATAACAAAAGAATTTAATGATATTGATGAGGCTATGAGATTAGGGTTTAACTGGGCTAAAGGACCCTTTGAAATGCTAGAGGAAATTGGTGTTAAAAACTTTTTCGAAAAAGTTGAAAATTTTAAAGGCAATAATTTCTTAGAAAATTTAAGCAAAACAAAAAATGAAAACTTTTATGGCGAGAGGCAAAAATATACATCAATAGAAACTCTGGGTAAGGTCAAGAAAACAGCAACGAGTGTTGATGGAAATAGTTCAGCATCCATTTATAGATTCAATGATTATAATATAGTTGAGTTTACTACCAAAGCTAATGCATTAGATTATGACTCAATGGATGCTTTAAAGAAAGCAACCGATAAGCCTTTGATTATAATTAATGAAAGCATGCAATTTTCTGCAGGCGTAAATTTAACCTATACAATGGAATTCGCTGACAAAAATGATTTTAAATCAATTGAGAAATTTATTAAATATTTTCAAGATACATGCAAACATCTTAAGTACTCTAAACACCCAGTTATATCCGCACCATCAGGACTTACTTTAGGAGGTGGATTTGAAGTTTTAGTACAAAGTAATTTTGTTGCCTCTCATACAAATATTGTAATTGGTCTAGTAGAAACTATCGTAGGATTAATTCCAGCTGGCGGAGGTTGTAAAGAAATGTTAGCTAGATGGTTAGATACAGAAGAGGCAAAAAAAGATCAAAATTATGCACCATTAAAAGTTTTTGATATCATTGGCTATGGAAAAACAGCAACATCACCTGTTGAAGCTGAGCCATTGAAATACTTACTGCCTGAAAATAAAAAGATTATGAATAGAAATAGTTTATTAGAGGTTTCAAAAAAAATCTTAGATGAAAACAAAGATTTTAAAGCACCTAGCGAACTTCAGTTTAACTTGCCTGGAAAAGCAGTTATTGGAGAAATGCATAAAATTTTAGAAAAACTCTATAATGATAAAATAATCTTAGATCATGGGGTAGAAGTTGCAAAAGAATTAGCTTTCGTCTTAAGTGGTGGAGACACAACTATGGATAAAGTGTTAACAGAAGATGATTTATTCAAATTAGAATTAGATGCTTTTATGAGATTAATTGAAACTAAAAATACTCAAGACAGGATTAAACATACCTTGGCTACTGGTAAACCTTTAGTCAACTAACATTTTAATAGAATTTATAAAGTCAGGCCTTAGAACATACTCAGATTTATTTTGATATTTTATTTTTTCTAGTGCCTCTATTCCATAAATCACTTTCCCAATTGGTGTATATTCACTCTCATATAATGGCTCATCTTTGAGTGTGATGAAAAATTGACTATCTTCAGTATTATATTTTTGTGTTCTTGCAAGACCCACACTTCCTCTTTCATAGTTAAACGGTGCATTTATTTCTGAGTTAATGGTTCCTAATCCTGACTTCCCTGTTCCGATTTTTCCATAATCAATATTTTCTTTTTTACCAAATTCTAAATCACCTGCCTGTACAAGGCTGTCTTTAATTACTCTATGAAATGCAACATTATCGTAAGCTCTAGACCTCACCAATGTTTTAAATCTTTCAACCGCGTTTGGAGAAATATTTGGATATAATTCAATAATTACATTTCCACATTCAACATTCAAAATCGCAATATTATTTGGCTTATCAAAAGAAAGTTTTTCTGGATTATAATTTTTAACAAATAAGCATTTATTCTTTATCAAAAAAAAAGAACTTAGAGAAAAAATAGCCAAAGATATTAAGAAAAAAAAGATTATCTTCTCTGACCTTGAAGCTTTAATTTTTTTAATCATAATTTGAAACTTTGATCAATTTTAAGCAAACCTGATTTGATAAAATCTATCTTCTTTTGAAGAATAGGATCAATTTGTTTTGGTAAATTCCCATGCATTAAATGAGAAAAAACTTCTGCCATATCTTCAGAAGCGGTTGATTTTGAATATTCACTAATAAAACCATCAGTTTTAGAATAAGTATCAAGACCTATTTTTTTTGAGCAAGTAGAACATTTTGCATAATTAAAGCTATCTGAATTGAAACTTGACCAAGTTTTTTCATTAAAAATTTCCTTAAAACTATCATTGATTATATGAAAGACTTCATGATGTAATACTCTTTCAAAATATTTATTATTAAATTTAATATCAACAATAAGAGTTTTCATCACATTGTTAGGTATTCCAGCAGTATTAATTCCTGAAATTGATAAATCCTCACAAAGAACAATATATTTTAAATTTATTTTTTTTAAAAAA
Source organism: uncultured Pelagibacteraceae bacterium (assembly GCA_902631255.1). Lineage (GTDB taxonomy): Bacteria > Pseudomonadota > Alphaproteobacteria > Pelagibacterales > Pelagibacteraceae > Pelagibacter. The sequence continues at coordinate 8,057 of CACOXS010000010.1, read as the reverse complement.
CTTTGAGAATATCTTTTTAAATTTTTTTCTATAATTCCGTACTTTTGATCTAAATCTTGTTTTGATGATTTAAAACAATTAATATTGTTATCTACCCCAATCGAAAAGGGTTTTTTAGCGTAAAGATATCTAAGACTATTAGTAGTTTTAATATTATAAATTTCAAGATTTGGGATCTTAATCAATTGATAAATCGTGTCTGCTTGCACAGAAGAAATTAAAAATAAATATAATAAAATGAACTTAAAAAATTTCATAAAAAGTATTATTGAAGATATTCCAAATTAAAAGAATGTGATAGAGTTTTGTGATGAAAAAAAAAAGCACTAAGGAACCAATCCAACCAGTAAGTGGAACCAAAGTACCACGATTTGCTGGCCCTTCAACTTTTGCACGATTACCAGAATTGAGAGATGTTGAGTATTGTGATGTTGCAATAGTTGGTATTCCTTTTGATGCAGGCACAAGTTATAGACCAGGAGCAAGGTTTGGTCCTCAAAGCATTAGACAAGCTTCAAGACACTTAAGAACAAATTATCATCCGAGTTATGATGTAGAACCATTTAAAGTACAACAAGTTGCTGATGCTGGAGATATTACGTGTAATCCTTTTAATATTAATGAAGCGATTAAACAAATTGAAGAAGGTGCTACAGATTTACTGAAAAAAACTGGAGGCATAATTAGTTTAGGTGGTGACCATACAATTGCATTTCCTTTATTAAAAGCAGTAAACAAAATTAATAAAGGCCCAGTTGCTTTAGTTCATTTTGATGCTCATTTAGATACATGGGATACTTATTTTGGGGCACCTTATACGCATGGAACTCCATTTAGACGTGCAAGAGAAGAGAATTTATTTTTAGACGATGCTTCTATGCATGTAGGTATAAGAGGACCTTTGTATAGTAGAGATGATATCAAAAATGATGAAAGTTTTGGGTTTAAAATAATTCATTGTGATGAATTTCAAACAGAGGGAACTGATAAAATAGCTGAAAGGATTAAAAAAAGAGTTGGAGATAATCCATTATACTTATCAATAGATATAGATGTTTTAGACCCAGCCTTTGCCCCAGGAACAGGCACACCAGAAATTGCAGGAATGACTTCACGAGAAATGGTTAATGTAATTCGGGGTTTGTCAGGAATGAATTTAATCTCAGCAGATGTAGTTGAAGTGTCCCCAGCATATGATCATGCGGAGGTTACATCTTTAGCTGCAGCAACAATTGTTTATGAACTTACTAATTTGTTTGCAAAAAAAATAAGGAAACGCTAGGAGTCTGGTATGGAAAATAAAAAGAATTTTTACATCGATGGAAAATGGGTTGCTTCAAAGAGTAAACAAGAAATAAAAGTAATTAATCCTGCTACAGAAGAAAATTGTGCGGTTATTTCTTTAGGTGATAAAGAAGATGTTAATTATGCTGTAACCTCAGCAAAAAAAGCTTATAGCACTTGGGCATTTTCTCCTAAAGAAGAAAGAATAAGATTATTAGAAAAATTGTACGAAAATTATAAGAAAAGATGGGCAGATATTGCTGCAGCAATTACCACAGAAATGGGAGCTCCCAAAGACTTTGCAACTAAACTACAAGCAGGCACAGGTGCAGCACATCTAAAATCATTTATTAGATATTTAAAAAATTTTGAATTTGAAAAACCCTTGGGTGAACATGCTCCTAATCAAAGATTAATTTATGAGCCAAAAGGTGTGTGTGCTTTGATTACACCATGGAATTGGCCAATGAACCAAGTTTGTCTTAAAGTTGCACCAGCTTTAGCTTCGGGTTGTACTATGATTTTAAAACCATCTGAACTTGCTCCTTTATCATCAATGATTTTAGCAGAGTTAATTGATGAAACAAAATTTCCAGCAGGAGTATTTAATTTAATAAATGGAGATGGTGAAACTACTGGTAATGCACTTACAAGTCATCCTGACGTCAACATGATTTCATTTACAGGTTCTACTCGAGCTGGAGCATTAATTTCACAAAATGCAGCTAAAGATTTTAAAAGAGTAAGTTTAGAATTAGGTGGAAAGGGAGCAAATATAATTTTCAAAGATGCTGACCCTGATGCTATTGAAAGAGGAGCTTTGAGATGTTTCAGGAATTCTGGTCAGTCCTGTAATGCCCCAACTAGAATGCTTGTTGAAAAATCAATGTATAATGAAGCTGTAGAAAGATTAAAAAAATATACTGAAAATTTTGAAGTTGGTGATCCAGAGAAAGAAGGCGAGCATATTGGTCCCGTTATTTCTGAGATGCAATATAATAAAATTCAAACTTTAATTAAAAAAGGTATTGATGAGGGTGCAAAATTAGTTGCAGGAGGTGCTGGTAAACCAAAAGGATTTGAAAAAGGATACTTTGTCAAACCAACAGTTTTTGCTGATGTTAAAAATGATATGGAAGTTGCAAGAACAGAAATTTTTGGTCCAGTTTTATCAGTAATGCCTTTTGAAAATGAGGAGGAAGCAATTAAAATTGCTAATGATACTCCTTATGGATTGACTAATTACATTCAAACGCAAGACAAAGAAAAAGTTAAAAGAGTTGCAAGAAAGTTAAGATCAGGAATGGTAGACGTAAATGGAGCTGGTATTGCTGTAGATGCACCATTTGGAGGTTTTAAACATTCTGGAATAGGTAGAGAAGCTGGTGAACATGGTCTTGAAGAGTTTTTAGAAGTGAAAGCTATTGGTGGTTGGAATTAATTTAAAGTAGATTTTTTTTTAAGACCATCTAAAAATTTTAAACATTTTTTAATTTCATTTAATTCAATAAATTCATCAACTTTGTGAGCTTGCTCGATAGAACCGGGACCACAAACAACAGTACTCATCCCGATTTCTTGAAACAAGCCAGCCTCAGTGCCAAAAGAAACAACCTCTCTCGAATTGTCCCCAGTTAAACTTGAAACTAACTCACATGCCTCTGAATTTTTAACACGATCAAAACCAGTTACTTCACCTATTATTTTTTTAGTTATTTTTGAATTCGGAAAAACTTTTCTCATTTCTGGCAATAAAATTTCATTAGCATACTTGTCTATTTCTTGATTTAAAAAAACTCCATCCTCTTTCACCACCGGTCTAGTCTCCCATTCAATATAACATTTATCAGCTATAACATTGTGTGCTATGCCACCAAATATTCCTCCTACTTGCAAAGTTGAAAAGGGTGGATCAAATATCGAGTCTTTAGGAGCTCTTTTTTTTAAGTCCTGTCTTAATTCAATGAGTTTGTTTGCGTAACGTGAAGCAAACTCAACCGCACTAACACCTTTATGTGGCATTGAACTATGACCTGCTAAACCTTCAAAATAAGTTGTATATTCATAACAACCTTTGTGAGCATCTATAATTTTCATTTTAGTTGGTTCCCCAATTATGCATATGCCGTCTTGAATTTTTCTTTTTTTTAACTCCTCAATTAATATGGGCGCTCCAAGACAAGCAGTTTCTTCATCAAATGTGAATGAAAAATGGATATCTCTATTTAATTCCACTTTTGAATAAATTGGCGCATAAGCTAAAACACATGCAATAAAACCTTTCATATCACATGCACCTCTGCCATAAAGTTTATCATCTTTGATCGTAGCTTTAAAAGGATCAGTGCTCCAACTTTTTGAAACTGGAACAGTATCAGTGTGACCAGATAAGATGATCGGTTTTATCCCGTTTGTTTTTTTCGCCTTAAATGTTGCAAAAAGATTAACTCGTTTCTTTTCCTCATCAAAAGTTTTAAATGAAGTTGCACCTAATTTTTGGAGGTATTCTTCACAATAATTAATTAAATTACTATTATCATCTCCAGAAATTGTTTTGAAACCGATTAAATCATTCAAAATTTTGATGCAATTTTCATATAATTTTTCAATATTAATTTCTGTACTCATGAATAATAACTAATATATATACTGGATTTATGAAAGAACAAATAACATACGATATATTTAATAAAGTTGACATACGAGTAGGGACAGTAATTTCTGTAAAAAAAAATGAGAAAGCAAGAAAACCATCTTTAGTAGTTGAGGTGGATTTTGGAAAAGAGATAGGAATTAAACAATCTTCAGCACAAATTACTCATTATTACAATGAGGATAATTTAAAAGGTAAACAAGTAATTGGAGTTTGTAATTTTCCTGAAAAAAATATTGCTGGAGTGGTGTCTCAAGTTTTGATTTTAGGTTCGATTGATAAGGAAGGCAGAGTGATTCTCGTTCATCCATCTCAACCATCAGAAAATGGTCTTCCAATAGCCTAAGTATGCATCCTGAAATATTATCAATTTCTTTATTTTGGTTTGTCACAGCGTATACGCCGGGTCCAAATAATGTAGTCGCATCTTACTCTGGATTTAATTTTGGGATAAAAAAAACGATCCCTCATATTCTTGGTGTGACTTTAGGATTTACTTCATTAGTGATTTTTTTAACGATTGGTTTGATAAATGTTTTTAAATTATTTCCAATCATTCAAATAGTCATTAGATATCTTGGGACTTTATTTTTAATATATCTAGCTTACAAGATCGCATTCTCAACCTCTTTAAATGAAACCCAAAAGAAAAACCCTGTAAAATTTGTTGAAACCTTTTTATTTCAATATTTAAATCCTAAAGGCGTCTCTGTTGCAATTATTGTTGTCTCTACTTATGTTGAATTAGGTGTAAATTATATAAGTTATGCGACTCAAATAGTTGCTCTTGCTTTTCTATTTTCTGTCACAAGTATTACTTTGTGGACATTTGTTGGTAAATTTTTAAGGAAATTTGCGACAAATGATAAATTTATTAAGTACTTTAATTATGTTATGTCAGGACTTCTTTTATTAAGCATAATTACATTTTATATATAAAATATGAAACCAGGAAAAATTAATTCATACAATACTTTATCTGAAATAGAAATAAACAACAAAAAATTCAAATTTTATTCACTAAAAAAAGCAGAAGAAAATGGCTTGAAAGGTATCTCAAAGTTACCAAAATCTCTTAAAGTTTTGTTAGAAAATTTATTAAGGTATGAAGATGATGTTTCAGTTACAAAAAATCAAATTGAGGCAATTAAAGATTGGCTAAAATCAAAAAAATCTAAAACAGAAATTGCTTATCGACCCGCAAGAGTGTTACTACAAGATTATACTGGAATTCCTGCAGTGGCTGACTTGGCAGCTATGCGTGAAGCTGTGAAAGAAAAAAATAAAGATCCTAATACAATTAATCCACTTTCTGCAGTAGATCTTGTCATTGACCATTCAGTTCAAGTTGATCAGTCTGCTAAAGCAGACTCGTTCGACAAAAATGTTGAAATTGAATTTAATAGAAATGGTGAGAGATATTCTTTTTTAAAATGGGGTCAGCAAGCGTTCAATAACTTTAGAATAGTTCCCCCAGGTACTGGAATTTGTCATCAAGTTAATTTAGAATATTTATCCAAAGTAGTATGGAGTGAAGAGTTTGAGGGACAGAGTTATCTTTTTCCAGATACATTAGTAGGAACCGATAGTCATACTACTATGGTTAATGGACTTTCAGTTTTAGGATGGGGAGTAGGTGGTATTGAGGCTGAGGCGGGCATGTTAGGTCAACCAATTTCAATGCTTATTCCTGAAGTAATAGGTTTTGAAGTCAAAAATAAAATGCCAGAAGGCACTACTGCAACAGACTTAGTTTTAACAGTTGTTAAAATGTTAAGAGACAAGGGTGTAGTCGGAAAGTTTGTAGAATTTTATGGTGATGGTTTAAAGAATTTAACTTTAGCGGATCGTGCAACAATTGCAAATATGGCTCCAGAGTATGGAGCAACTTGCGGATTTTTTCCAATAGATGATGAAACTCTAAAGTATTTAAAATTTTCTGGTAGAGATGAAATGACAGTAAAAATAGTTGAGGAATATGCTAAAGTTCAGGGTTTGTGGTCTAGTGAAGATATTGATTTTACTGACACTTTAACTTTAGATATGACCAGTATTGTTCCTACTATTTCAGGACCGAAAAGACCACAAGATAAAGTTTTATTAACTGATGCCTCAACTAGTTTTAAGAAAAGTTTTTCTGAAGTAACTGGTAAAAAAGATTTTTCAGTTTCAAAAGTTAAAGATAAAGAATATTCAATTAAAGATGGATCTATTTTAATTGCAGCAATTACATCTTGTACAAACACTTCTAATCCAAATGTTTTAATCGGAGCGGGGCTTTTAGCCAAGAAAGCAGTAGAGTTAGGATTGGAGGTAAAACCTTGGGTTAAAACCTCATTGGCACCCGGCTCACAAGTTGTAACAGATTATCTAGAGAAAGCAGGATTGAATACTTATCTAGATAAACTTGGTTTTCATTTAGTTGGCTACGGCTGCACTACATGTATTGGAAATTCAGGTCCATTAGCCAATGAGATTGTTGAATCTATTCAAAAAGAAAATATCTATGCTGTCTCAGTATTGTCTGGTAATAGAAATTTCGAAGGTAGAATTTCACCGCATATAAAAGCAAATTATCTTGCCTCACCTCCATTAGTCGTAGCTTACGCTCTTGCTGGCCATATGAATTTTGATTTGTATAAAGATAGTTTTGGCAAAAATAAAGATGGTAAAGATATTTTTATGAAAGATATTTGGCCATCGAATAAAGAAATTGAAGATGTGTTAAAATCATCTTTAAATCCAGAAATGTTTGTAAAAAGATATTCAAATGTTTCTGAGGGACCTAAACAATGGCAACAAATTAAAACAGAAAAAAGTAGTATTTACAATTGGGAAGAAAATTCTACATATGTAAAAAAACCACCTTTTTTTGAAAATCTTCCAGATCAACCTGAAGGTTTTAAAAAAATTCATGATGCTCGTCCATTATTAATTTTGGGGGATATGGTAACTACAGATCATATTTCTCCTGCCGGCAACATTCAAAAAGAGAGTCCTACAGGTGAATATTTTATGAAACACCAAATTTTACCAAAAGATTATAATTCTTATGGTGCCAGACGAGGAAATCACGAAGTGATGATGAGAGGAACATTTGCTAATATTAGAATACGAAATGAGATGGCACCTGGCACAGAAGGTGGATTTACAACGCTTTACCCAGAAAAAAAAGTAATGCCAATTTATGATGCAGTCGTTGAATATAAAAAAAGAGGCACTGATTTAGTAGTCATAGGTGGTAAAGAATATGGAACGGGCTCGTCAAGAGATTGGGCAGCTAAAGGAACCAAACTTTTAGGGGTAAAGACTGTAATTGCTGAGAGTTTTGAGAGAATTCATAGATCTAACTTAATTGGAATGGGTATTTTGCCATTACAATTTATTGATAATATTGATAGGAAAAATTTAAAATTAATTGGTTCAGAATTGATAAGTATCATCAATCTTGAAAATGGAATTAATCCTTCTGATAAAGTTAAAGTAGAAATTAAGTATGCTGCAGGTGAGATTAAAACAATCCAAGCACTCTGTAGAATAGATACTAAAAATGAGCTAGAGTATTATAAAAATGGAGGCATATTACAATACGTCCTTCGAAATATGATTTAATTATGGATGAAGATATAGCAATCATTAATAACAATACCAGAAATCAGAGAATTAAAGATTTTTTTATAAAAAATAAAAAATTACTTATATCTGTTATAATTTTTTTGTTATTAATTCTGCTCGGTTTCTACTCATATCAAATCTATCAAGATAAAAATAAGATTAAAATTTCAGACAAATATAATAGCTCAATCATTAAACATAAGAATGGAGATAACTCCGGGATAGTATTGGCGATGCAAGAAATAGTAGAAAATAAAGATCCAACTTATTCTCCATTGGCTTTATATTACTTAATAGATAATGAGCTAGAGAGTGATAAAAATAAAATTAATAGTTTGTTTGATATATTGATTAACAAAACTTCATTAGATAGTGAAATTAAGTATCTTATTATTTATAAGAAAGCTCTTTATAATGCCGATACAGTAAACGAAGGTCAAATTTTAGAAATTTTAAATCCTGTAATTAATTCAAAAAGTGTCTGGAAATCTCATGCTCTTTATTT
>CACOXS010000009.1 GCA_902631255.1 uncultured Pelagibacteraceae bacterium | reverse complement strand
ACGACTCTCAAAGAAAGCAAAATTATAATTGTGATATTACTTATGCAACTAATAGTGAATTAGGTTTCGATTATTTAAGAGATAATATGAAATTTTCAAAAGATGAAATGGTACAAAGGGAACACTTTTTTGCTATAGTTGATGAAATAGACTCCTGTTTAATTGATGAGGCCAGAACACCACTGATCATTTCTGGAGCAGCAGAGGATAGAACAACTCAATATTTGGCTATAGATAAATTAATCAGATTTTTAAAAGAAAAAGACTACGAGGTTGATGAAAAGGACAAGAATGTACTTTTAACCAATGATGGAATAAACAATATTGAAAAAATTTTTTCAAATGCAGGAATTTTAAAAAATAATAACTTTTATGATCCTGAAAACTTGAGTTTAGTTCACCATGTAAACCAAGCTTTGCGAGCAAATCATTTATTTCAAAAAGGTAAAGATTACATCATTCAAGATGATGAGTTGAAAATTATAGATGAATTAACCGGTAGAATTCTTGAAGGAAGAAGATTTGGTGATGGACTTCATCAAGCCTTAGAAGCAAAAGAAAGAATTCCCATTAAAGTTGAAAATCAAACTTTAGCTTCAATTACTTATCAAAATTATTTTAAATTATATGATAAAATTTCTGGTTGTACTGGAACAGCAGTAACAGAATCTCAAGAATTTTACGAAATATATAATCTTCCAGTGATTGTCATTCCAACTAATAAAAAAATGATAAGAAATGATTTTAATGACCAAATATTTAGAACAGAGGCTGAAAAAAATGATGCTATCATTAAAAAGATAAAAGAGTGTCATCAAAAAGGTCAACCTTTATTGGTGTTTACCTCTAGTATTAATAAATCTGAAATATATTCAAATCTATTAAAAAAAGAGAATATTGAACATGAAATACTTAATGCTAAAAATCACGAAAATGAAGCTGAAATAATCGCAAACGCTGGCAAAAAAAATTCTGTAATTATAACTACCAGTATTTCTGGTAGAGGAGTAGACATTCAGCTTGGTGGAAAGAAAGGCTCAATTCCAGATGAAGAATTAAAGTTAAATAAAGAAAAAATTAAATCACTTGGTGGATTATTTGTAATTGGAACTGAAAGAATGGAGTCTCGAAGAGTTGACAATCAAGCAAGAGGTAGATCAGGACGTCAAGGTGATGAAGGAAATTCAATCTTTTATGTAAGTCTTGAAGATGATTTAATGAGAATTTTTGGATCGGAATCAATGAATAATATATTACAAAAACTTGGTCTTAAAGATGGAGAAAGTATTGATCATCCTTGGATAAATAAAGCTTTAGAGAGAGCTCAGCAAAAGGTAGAGGCTCGAAATTTTGACATAAGAAAAACATTAATTAAATTCGATAACGTTTTAAATGACCAAAGAAATGTAATCTTTAGTCAAAGAGAAGATGCCATGAATAGTGATACAATTTTTGATTATTCTAATAGTTTTTTAAACGAAATAATTGATGATCTTATTAGACTTAAAATAAAGAAAAAGTCCAATCCTAAAAACACTGATTTTGAAAATAAACTTAAATCAATTTTAGGAAAGAATTTTATATATTCATACCTAGAGGAACTTACAAATTGTAGTGATAAAGACTTAAGGGAGTCATTAAACAAGAAATTTCAAGATTCCAGAGAGGAAAGAATAAAATTGTTAGGTAAAGGTCAATCACAAGATATAGAAAAAAAAATTTTTTTACAAACTATTGATATAAATTGGAAATCCCACATTCAGTATTTAGAACAACTTAGACAAGTTATCGGGTTAAGATCTTACGGTCAAAGAGATCCTTTGGTGGAATATAAAAAAGAAGCATTCCACTTGTTTGAAAGTTTGTTAAATAGATTGAAACTGGATTTTACAACAATATTAATGAATCTAACTTTAGTTCAATCACAAACTAAAAACGTGGATAGTGATGAAAAAAAGGAGAGTTATAAAAAAGCATTTGATAAAAAAATAAGTAGAAATGAACCTTGCCCGTGTGGTTCTGGTAAAAAATATAAAAGATGCTGTGGAACTTTATAAAAAGTAAAGAATTAATCCTATAACAAAAATTGTAAGTCCAACACCTGCAACAAATATTTTTTTGGATTTTAAAAAGTGATTAAAATTACTTTTTTCTAAATCTAGCGAACTTAATTCATTTAAATTACTCATAAATCCTTTACTTCTACCTATTCTTAAAAATTTATTTTTTCTGCCATCAAATATTTCCTCTGGGGACATTTGTTTAAAATTTTCTAAATTTTTATTTAGAGCGTTTCTTACATTTTCAAGTATCAAATCTTTATCTCTATGCGCACCGCCAGATGGCTCTGGTATAATTTCATCTATTATCTCAAGTTCTAGTAAATCCTTAGCAGAAAGCTTCATTGCTTTAGCGGCATCAAGCATTTTTTTTGGATCTCGCCATAAAATTGTTGCACATCCCTCGGGAGAAATAACCGAGTAAATCGCATTTTCCAACATTAAAACTTTATTAGATGATGCTAAAGCAATTGCACCACCCGAACCACCTTCTCCAATAACAATTGCAATCGTTGGGACTTTTAATTTCATACAACACTCTATTGATTTTGCAATTGCCTCTGCTTGACCTCTTTCTTCTGCACCAACGCCAGGGTAAGCACCCGGGGTATCAATAAATGATATGATAGGTATATTAAATTTATCAGCTAGTTGCATTAATCTAATAGTCTTTCTGTAACCTTCTGGCCTCATCATTCCAAAATTTCTTTTAATTCTTGAATCTAAGTCCTCCCCTTTTTCCTGGCCAATAACCAAAACTGACAAACCATTAGACTTTGCAAATCCACATATCACAGATTGATCTTCGCCATAAAAACGATCTCCAGCTAAAGGAATGAAATCTTCAAACAAATTATCAATAAAAAATTTTGACTTGGGCCTATCTTCATGTCTGGCTACCATTGTAGTTTGCCAAGGGTCTAGGTTCGCATAAACTTCTTTTAATTTTTCGTCCAATTCACTTTGAGTTTGAGAAATCTTTTTTGTATCTACTTCTGATAATCCACTTTGATTATAAGGATCTTTTAATTTATCTAGCTCAGTCTCTAGATCCTTTATTTCAGTTTCAAAGTTAAGATAATTTTTCATATTAAATTTTTAATTAACTATGGAAAATGACAATAAAATGTCAATGCTACTATTAATTAATTGACTTAGTTTTGTAGGGGTTTTAGAAATTATTGATGTCTAAAAACTATCAAAACGTGAATAATTTGAAAATTTCTGAAGAATTACTATCTTTTGTAAATAATGAATTATTAAAAGGTTTAGAAATTTCTCCTGAAAAATTTTGGTCAGGTTTTGACAATGCAGTTCACGAACTAGCACCAAAAAATAAAGAATTAATCCAAATAAGAGAAGATTTACAAAAAAAAATTGATGACTGGCATATTAAAAATAAAGGAAATGAGATCAATATTGAGGAATATAAAAAATTTTTAAAAGAGATAGGTTATTTAAAAGATGAAGGGCCTGATTTTAAAATTGAGACAAAAAATGTTGATGACGAAATTTCAAAAATAGCTGGCCCTCAATTAGTTGTGCCCATAATGAATGCGCGATACGCCCTGAATGCAGCAAATGCAAGATGGGTTAGTTTATATGATAGTTTATATGGTACTGACATAATTGAGTCTGAGGAAGGTGGGAGTGAAAGATATGACCCAAATCGTGGGCAAGAAGTAATTAAATACGTAAGAGAGTTTTTTGATAAATATATTCCGATTGATGGGACAAGCTGGAAAAATATAGCTGGATTAAAAATAGTTAGTAAAGAATTAGTTATCCTTAAAGACAATAAAGAATATAAACTTAAGAATGCAGATAAATTTATAGGTCATAGAGGTGATGTAAACAAACCTGAGGCTGTTATATTAAAGAATAACAATCTCCATTTTGAGATCATCATCAACCCAAAGGCTTTTAGTGCAGCACATGACATAGCAGGAATAAGTGATGTAATAGCAGAGTCCGCAGTTTCAACTATATGTGATAATGAAGATAGTGTTGCCGCTGTAGATGCTGAAGATAAAGTTGCTTGTTATAGAAATTGGTTAGGTTTAATGAAAGGTGACCTCAAAATTCAATTCGAAAAAAATGGTAAGAATTTAGAGAGAAAATTAAATCCTGATAGAAGTTATATTTCAAAAGATGGTAAAGGTTTAAAGCTTCATGGAAGAAGCTTGTTGTTAATTAGGAATGTCGGACACCTAATGAAAAATTCTTCTATTCTTTTAAAAGATGGCAGTGAAGTCCCCGAAGGCATTATGGATGCGTTTATTACTACAGCAGCTGCTTTACATGATCTAAAGAAAAAAAAGAATTCAAGAACTGGATCAATTTACATCGTAAAACCAAAAATGCATGGGCCAGATGAGTGTGCTTTTACTAACTTAATTTTTTCAAAAGTTGAGGAAGTATTGGGGATAAAAAATTTTAGTCTAAAATGTGCAATAATGGATGAAGAGAGAAGAACCTCAGTAAATTTGAAAGAATGTATAAGAGCTTTAAAAAATAGAGTTTTTTTCGTTAATACAGGATTTCTTGACCGCGTGGGTGATGAAATGCATACATCTATGGAAGCTGGTCCAATGATTAAAAAAGGAGATATGAAATCCTCTAGGTGGATAAAAGCTTATGAAAATAATAATGTTGATGTAGGTCTTAAATGTGGTTTTGGAGGCGTTGCGCAGGTCGGTAAGGGAATGTGGGCAGCTCCAGATGAGATGAAAAAAATGTTAGAAGAAAAAATTGGACATTTAAAAGCAGGAGCTAATTGCGCGTGGGTCCCTTCTCCAACTGCCGCCAGTCTTCATGCTTTACATTATCATCAAATAGATGTATTCGATGTCCAAAAAAAAATAGCCACTAGACCTCCAGCAAAATTAGATGATCTTTTGACTATACCTGTTGCAAATAGACCAAATTGGTCTGTTGACGAAATTAATTTAGAAATCTCTAATTCTGCACAATCTCTACTTGGTTATGTGGTTAGATGGATTGATCAAGGTGTAGGATGTTCAAAAGTTCCTGATATAAGTAATACATTTCTTATGGAGGACCGAGCGACGCTCCGAATTTCATCACAACACATTGCTAATTGGCTATATCATGGCGTCACTACAAAAATTCAGGTCTTGGAAATAATGAAACAAATGGCGAAAATTGTAGATAAACAAAATGAGGGTGACAAAAAATATGTGAAGATGAGTGATGATTTTGAAAACTCAATCGCATTTAAGACAGCCTGTGATTTAATTTTTAAAGGTAAAGAACAACCATCCGGATATACAGAACCCCTTTTACATTTAAATAGGTTAGAGAAAAAAGCTAGTCAGAACTAGAATTTAATTTTGATCTATTTTTGAAAGCAGAAAAAAGTGTCCCATCATCTAAATTTTCTGGTGAATATCCAATTGGCATACCTCTCGCCAATTTTGTAACACTCACATTTGAATTTTTAAGACTATCTCTAATATAATAGGCAGTAGTTTGGCCTTCCACTGTTTCAGATAGAGCTAAAATAACTTCCTCAATTTTATCTTTATTAACTCTCTCAACTAGTGAATTAATTAAAAGATCTTCCTTTCTATTACCCGCTGAGGCAATAGTCCCACCCAAAATATGATAATACCCTTTAAAAATATTAGAATTTTCAATAGACCATTGATCTGATATATCCTCAACAACACAAATTTTATTAAATTTCTCTTTAACGTTTGCACAATTAAAACAACCCTTAATATTTGATTTTAGTGAGCCACACAAATTACAACGAGTAACATTTTTATAAACTTGAGCTAAACTATTAGCCATAGGTTTTACGAGTTCGTCTTTATTATTGATTAATTTTAAAACTATTCGCTTTGCACTAACAGGGCCCAATCCTGGAAGTTTAGCAATTATTTTTATTAAGTCGTCTATCTCATTAATATCTTGCATATCTTAGAGGGGCCATTTAAAGCCGGGAATTCCAAATCCCCCAGCTGTTTTGGAAATTTCTTCTGTTGTTTTATCCTTCAATTTAGTTTTTGCCTGATTGAATGCCGCAATAATTAAATCTTCTAAAACAGATTTATTTTCTTTTAAAATTTCATCTGAAATTTCTATTTTTTGCACAATACCCTCACCATCTAAAATAACTTTTACTGAATTTGCTCCTGATACACCTTCCACTCTTAATTTTTTTATATTCTCTTGGCTCTCCTTCATTTTTGCTTCAAGCTCTTTAGCCTTATCTAATATTTTTGTAAAATCAGTCATTTAATCATCCTGTTTTTTTTGGATTACATCAATTAAATCTGCATCAGGAAATTTTTCTATTAAAGATTTATATAATTTTGATTGTTTAGCATTATTAATATTTTCAATTTTTTTATTTTTTTCTTTGTCTTTCACAGATAATCCTCCTTTAGTTTTACTTAATGTAATAATCCATCTTTCGCCAGTCCACTCAAAAAGTTTTAGAGATAAATCTTTAACAAAATTTTTATCAAGATTTTCATTAAAGGATATTTCTATCTGTTTATTATCAAAACGTACTAAGTTTACATTTTTTTCTAATTCATATTTAAGTTTAATTTCTTTCTTTTGATTGCAAATAATTAATAAATCATCAAAAGAGTTAACGTTTAATTTTCCTCCTGCTTTAATTCCTTCATCTTTTTCGATTTTTAATTTTTGTTCTTGTGAAATATTTTTGATTTGACTTATAGTTTCATTTTTAATTTTATCCTTGGTAACTAGCTCATCATCCTGTCTTTTTTTTAATTGGTCAATTTTATCTTCCTGTAAATGTGATTGCTCATTTGTTTTCAAAGACTTTAAATACATCAACCTTATTAAAAACATTTCAATTGATAAATTTTGATTGTTAACAATTTCTAACTCTCCAAGAGTTCGTAAAGTAAATTGCCAAAATAATATTAATGATTCATTACTAACTTCATTTGCAATTTTTTTTATTTTGGAAAATTCATCATCATTAAGAGCAAAATTTGTACTCTCCATATTTAAAGAGTTAATATTTTTAAAGTAATAAATTAACTCTAAAAAATCATTTATAAATACTTTCGGCTCAACCCCTTGGTCATAAATTTTTCTATAAATTTCTATAGCTTTAGTTTCATTACCTTCGAGAATTAATTCGAATAAGTCTATTAATTGAGATTTATCAAAATAACCAAAAATTTTTTGAGCTGAGTTTAAATCTAACTCTTTATCTTTGTCTAAACTTAATAAAGCTCTATCTAGTAAAGATAAAGCATCTCGAACTGAACCCTCAGAAATTTTTACTATAAGCCTTAAGGCATCATCGGTTACTTTACCCTTTTCTTGATCTTTAATTTTTTTGATAAATTCAAATAGCTCAGTTGATTTAACTCTTGATAAATCAAATCTTTGACATCTAGAAACCACGGTAATTGGGATTTTTTTAATTTCAGTAGTAGCAAAAATAAACTTTAATCCTCCTCCATTTTCATATTGAGGAGGTTCTTCTAATGTTTTTAACAAGGCGTTAAAGGCTTGTTTACTAAGCATGTGTACCTCGTCAATAATAAATATTTTATACTTTGAAGTAGTGGGACCATATCTTGAGAATTCAATCAGATCCCTGACATCATCAACACCTGTTTTACTTGCAGCATCCATTTCAAGGACATCAATGTGGCTTGAATTTGTAATTCCTTCACAATTATCACATAAATTATCTTTACATATTTGATCATAACCATTTGAACAATTTAAAGCTTTAGCTACGATTCTAGCAAATGTTGTTTTGCCGACGCCTCGTATACCAGTAAAGAGATATGCATTTGGCACTTTGTTTGCTTTGATTGAATTAATTATAGTTTCAGCGATAACTTCCTGGCCGATCAGTTGATCAAAAGTTTGCGGTCTATACTTAAGTGCTAATACTTTCGAATTTTTATTCATAATAAAATGAGGAGACTAGACCCGTTCCACTTTTAGTTCGGCTGCTGAATTTCTTCCCTGACCGGTTTCATGAAGCAAACGCCCTAGCCCCCAAAACTATTATAGCAGGTATATTTTCCAGTCTACAAGAAAAGAATGGATTTTATTTTTCTCTTATTTTGTCTGCTTCAAAAACACCTAGGACGTGAAAATCTTGGCAATGTAATCCTAATTCCTCTAATGACTTCTGAACTTTTTGATCCTCTATATGACCATCGAGATCACATAAAAAAAAGAAAGAATCGAATGTATTTTTTTCAGGATAACTTTGTAATTTTGTTAAATTCACTCCGTTGATAGCAAAACCACCTAATGCTTGATAAAGAGCTGCTGGTTTACTTTTTAGTTTAAACAAGAAAGATGTGATATACTTTTTATTTTCAAATTCTGGTTGGGATATATTTTTCCCCATTATTAAAAATCTAGTAAGATTACCTTTTTCATTCTCAATATTTTTTTGAATTATTTCTAAATTATAAGTTTTAGCACTTAATGACGATGCTATCGCAGCTTTTGATTTATCTTTTTCTTTGGAAACCATCTCTGCTGAACCAGCTGTATCAGCCCTGACGTGCTCAATTAAATTATTTGATTTAATAAATCTAGAGCATTGAGAAAGTGCTTGTCCATGAGAGTAAACATCTTTTATTTCTGAAATTTTCGTTCCTGGTAAACCTAATAGATTATGTTCAATTTTCTGAAAATATTCAGAATAAATATTAAGTCTATATTTAAAGATTAAATATTCAATTCCAATATTACCAGTAATTCTATTTGATTCAGGGATGATAATTTTTGAACTATCATCTTTTGAAGCCTTCAAAAAACATTCATCAAAAGTTTTACAAGGAATAATTTCAGCATCTTTGAAAATTGATAATGCTGCCAAATGTGAATAGGCTCCAAATGTACCTTGAAAATAAATTTTACTCATTAAGATTTGTTTTCCATGATTTTTTTAACAGCTTCTAAATCCTCTACTGTATCTACACCTATAGGGCTAAAATTAGCAAACGCAACATTAATTTTTATATCATTATCTAATGCTCTAAGTTGCTCAAGTCTATTTTTGATCTCATTGGTAGATTGGTTCAAAGAAACAAATTTTTTAAGAGTATCTTTATTATAAGAATATATTCCCAAGTGATGATAAATATTTTCTTTTTCTTGAGATATGTTTCTCAAAAAATTTTCTGCCTCTGGAAAATTGGTTTGATTTAAATTTTCTTTAGTCAAAACCTTAACTACATTTGGATTTTCTAATAGAGCTCTATCCTGAATTTTGGAGGCTAAAGTTCCTAATTTTGAGGAACTCTCGATCATCTTTTTGTTCAAGTTTCTAATATCCTCTACATTCATTAAAGGTTCATCGCCTTGAAGATTCATTATTAAATCAATATCTGAGGAATTAATTTTTTGAAACACCTCATAAATCCTGTCTGTACCAGTTTTATGCTCGTTTTTTGTTAAAATTGCCTGTCCACCATTTTGTTTAACATCATCAACTATCTCTTGATCTTCTGCGGCAACTATTACCTCTCCGATATTTGCTTCCTCTGCCTTTTTAAAAACATGTGAAATAATTGATAATCCCTTAATTTTGATTAAGGGTTTACCTGGCAATCTCTGGGCAGACAATCTAGAAGGAATTATTACCAAAGTTTTCATTATTTTTTAACTATGAGCACAATATAAACAGAGGCAAAATTGTACATCAAAATATATAAGCAATTTTAAATTTATAGTGTTATATGTTCAAAATATTTTAATTAAATGGATTCTTTTGAACTTAACAAGATAATTGCTGCTGTTTTATTAGTTGCTCTAATTATTATTGGTATTGGAAAACTTTCCGATGCAATTTTTTATGTAGAAAAACCTAAGACCCCGGGCTATGTCGTAGAAGTGGAACAGGCAGTAACAGCCAGCACAGAAACTAAATCAGAGACGGAAACCAAAAAAGTTGATATTGCAGCTTTAATGGCAATGGGTGATCTTGCTCATGGCGAAAAAGTTTTTAAAAAGTGTGCTGCGTGTCACTCGATTGTCAAAGGCGGAAAAAATAATATTGGACCTGCATTATGGAATGTAACTGGTCGTCAAGTTGGTGCTATAGAAAATTATAAATACTCAAAAGCACTCGCTACATATGGAAAGAACTGGACCTTCGAGGAATTAAATGGTTATCTTTTAAGACCAGCAAAATGGATTCCTAATGGGAAAATGAGTTTTGCGGGCCTTAAAAAAGAGAAAGACAGAGCCTCAGTAATTTTATACTTAAACCAAAATTCTGATAATCCACTTCCTTTACCTTAATTTACCAAGACAATACAGCAGTATAGATTTTTGTACGTGAATTCTATTTAGAGCCTGTAACCAAACTTTAGATTGTTTACTCTTAAAAACATTTTCATCCACTTCACTTCCTCTTGGAAGACAATGTAAAAATATAGCTCTAGGACATTTTTTCATAAGATTTTTGCTAATCTTAAAATTTTTGAAATCTTTTAATTTTCTTTTTTTATTAACTCTATCATTCATTGATATTACCTTGTCTGAAAAAATTACATCAGCTCCTTCAACTGCTTTTTTTGGATCATTATAAATTGTAATTTTATTTTTATTTTTTTTGATATAATTCATTATACTTTTATTGGGTTGATATTTTTTTGGACAACCAACTTTTAATTTAAAAGAAAATTTAATTGAAGCGGCAATTAAAGAATTTAAAACATTATTTGAGTCTCCGATCCAAGTAATATTTAATTTAGATATTGGTTTTTTTTTAATTTCCTCAACTGTAAATACATCTGATAAGATTTGTGTAGGGTGAGAGGATGGGCTTAATCCATTAATAATTGGAATTGTTAAATGCTTTTTAAATTCCTCCAACTTTTCATCGTTATCAGTTCTTAACATAAAAGCATCACCAAAACTTGACAATATTTTAGCGGTATCTTCGATACTTTCACCTCCTTTAGATAAATGCAGTTCGTCTGGTCTTAACGTTAAAGTTCGACCAGAAAGTTGAGAGATAGCTAAGAAAAAAGACAAGCGAGTTCTTAAACTCGATTTTTCAAACATTTGTATTAATAATTTTCCTTTTAAAGGTGTTCCTTTATCGGGATCAAGATTATTAAGCTTCATTCTTGCTTTTTTTCTTTTTTTTGCGTCAATTAAAATTCTTCTAAGATCTTTTGCTGGAATATCTTTAAGATTTATAAAATGTTTCATTTTATTTAAGTTCTGCACAAACTTTATTAATAATCTTAAGTGCTTGATCTATTTCTTTTTTTTTGACATTGAGTGGAGGTAAAATACGCACAACTTGGTCAGCTGCTCTTATAGTTAATAATTTATTATCCATCAATTTTTTGATAAAATTTGATTGGTCTTTATAAAGTTGAATTCCAATTAATAAACCTCTTCCTCTTATTTCTTTAATAATTTTAGGGTATTTTTGTTTAAGCTTATTTAAATTTGATAAAAAATATTTCGAGTTTTTTTTTACATTATTCAAAAAACTCTTTTTAGAAATTATATCCATTACAATACTTCCAACTTTAGTTTGTAAAGGTTGACCTCCAAAGGTACTTCCATGAATTCCTGGTTTAACTGCTTTAGCTACTTTTTTAGTCATTAAAACTGCACCTATGGGATATCCACCTGCTAGTCCCTTGGCCACAGGTGTAATATCTGGACGAATTTTTGCATGCTCGAAAGCAAAAAATTTACCAGTCCTCGCGCATCCCGTCTGAATCTCATCAACTATCAAAAGTATCTTTTTTTCATTACACAATTGTCTTAGTCCCTTTAGACAGTGGTCAGGTATAACTCGAATTCCACCTTCTCCTAAAATTGGCTCAATCATTATTGCTGCAGTATTTTTTGTAATTTTTTTTTTGAGAGACTCATGGCTCCCAAAAGTAAAATGGTCAAAGCCAGATACAGCTGGTGAAAATCCTTCAGTCATTTTTTTTGATCCACTTGCATATATTGCAGCCAAGGTTCTTCCATGAAAGGCACCTCTAACGCAAAGAATTCTATTTTTATGTGGTTTACCTATTGAAAAGAAATATCTTCTTGCAAGCTTGATACAAAGTTCGGTACATTCTGTTCCTGAATTCTGAAACATCACGTAATCTGCAAAAGTTTTTTTTACAAGCTTTTTTGCTAATTCTTCACTTTCATTTATCTCAAAAGCGTTACTTACATGCCAGAGTTTTTTCGATTGCTTTTTTATAACTTGTATTAATTTTGGGTGGGCATGACCTAAACAATTGACCGCTATTCCTTGAACGAAATCTAAATATTTTGCTCCAGTTGCAGTATAAAGATAAGACCCCTTACCTCTTACAAAGGAAATTTTTTTTCTGTTATAATTTTTTGCTAAATAGCTCATATTTTTTATTCTTTAAAACCTTGTATAAATAAAAATATTTTATACAAGTCAGGATTGAACATCTCTGCAACACTCTCAAATAAATTGATGTTGATAACTACAAATAACAACTTGTTTATATAAAATATTTATCATTATATTGTGTTTAAAGTTATTTATAGCACATTATATAGACTTAAAATGAGTTGGACTGAAGAAAAAGTTGCAAAATTAAAAGAATTATGGGGAAAAAACACGGCCTCAAAAATAGCGGAGATTATTGGCGGCATCTCGCGTAATGCCGTCATTGGGCGCATTTTGCCCCTCTAACTTTAGAGGGGCATAGCGCAAAGGAAAAGCTCATAGACTAAATCTTTCAGCAAAAATCAAAGCTCGAAAAGCGACATCTAATGAAAATTTTGAGAGTTCTATTGAAGATAAAGATATTAAATCTAGACGAGGGCGTAGAAGAAAATTTATTTTAAATAAGTCAATGCTAGATCAATTAGGTCCAGCAAAACTTTTAACTTTAGAGGAGCTTACTGAAACTACATGTAAATACATGATACATGAAGATCAAGGAAAAGAGGGTCATCCAAATGTGCCTGGTTCTTTTTTTTGTGGCAGAGATAGTGTTCCAAAATATAGTTATTGCCTCTATCACATGGGTCTAGTATGGCAGGTAAAAGGGAAAAAAGAAGATGATACAAATAATAATGATGAAATCCCTGATTTTATTGAAAAGAAAATTAAGTCCGCTGGTTAAAATTATTTAAACTTCAAAATTTTTTTTGGAAAATTGTCCACCCTCTCTCCACATATAACAATATTTTTCAACCTCAGTTTCAAATAAACTTTTTGCCGGTAAACCTATATCTGTATTTGTTTTATATTGATTTGAAGTCACATTATCATATTGAAGGAGCCTCAATTGATCAGGTGTTAATAAAGGTTTGGGGAAATATTGGAAAAATTGTGCAGTTAATTTACCTAGAAACAAAGGCATTGGCACAAGTAACCTTTTTTTACCAATAAGCTTGAGTAATTTCTCTATTATTTCTTTTAATGTAATTGTCTCAGGACCAACACATTCGATAATCTGAGTATCAATCTTTTTTGAGGTAATGTTATATATTATATCTGTAAGGTCACCTGCAAAGATTGGCATAAAACGTGTTTGACCTCCATAATATAATGGAAATATTGGCAATCTATTCAATAATGACATGAAATTACATGTAAAGTTGTCCTCAACGCTAAAAACAACTGATGGACGCAAAATTGTTGATAATGGAAAATTTTTTAATATTCTTTTTTCACCCTCTAGTTTGCTTTTCGCATAATTTGAGTCTATTGCCTTGTCAACACCCAATGCCGATAAATGTATAAATTGCTCTAAATTATATTCTTTACAAAGCTTAGCTAGTATTGATGGAAATAAAGTATGAATATTTTTAAATGAGCTTCCTTTTTTTTCATATAAAATACCTATCAAATTAATGCAAATATCTGCCTCTTGAAAAAGACTTCTAATTTTTTTTTCATCAAAAATATTTGCCTCCACAACATTGATCCAGCCTTGATTGCCCTGACTTTTGATCAATAAGCCCATTTGATGAATATTTCGCGTAACTACAGTAACTCTGTACTGATTTTTCGTTAACTTTCTTATTAGATGTCTTCCTATTTGGCCAGAGCCTCCCCATATTAAAACATTTTTCGCTTTCATTTTTTTTCTGTTATATATGAATTAAAAATGAATACAAAGATTGAGTTGCATAAAGGCGATTTGCCAGAAAATATCAATTTCCAAAATACAACACTTGCTGTTGATTGTGAATTTATGGGGCTCCAGGTTCGAAGAGATCCTCTCTGTTTGATACAAGTTTCATCGGGAAATTCTGATGCCCATATTGTTCAGTTGGACAGAGTGAGATATAACGCTCCAAATTTAGTTAAAATTTTAGCTGATAAAAATATAAAAAAGCTTTTTCATTATGCAAGAAGCGATCTAACCCATATTAAGTATTATCTTAAAACAGACGTAAACAATATAGAATGCTCAAAGATTAAGTCTAAGCTTGCACGCACATTTTCAGATAGTCATTCGTTAAAAACATTAATTAAAGAATTTGCTAATGTAGATGTTAGTAAACAGTTTCAAACATCTGACTTTGGCGGAGAGCTTTCTCAAGGTCAACTCAAATATTGTGCCAATGATGTAATCTACCTTCATAAAATTCACTCTGAATTAGATAAAATTTTAGAAAGAGAGAAAAGAATGGATTTATATCATGAGTGTATTAAATTTTTGAACACTAGAATTAAATTGGATTTGATGGAGTTTAAGGATGATATATGGTCCCACTAAATGAAAAAGAAAAAGTACACTAAAATTGCTAAAGAAGTAATTGATCTAGAAATAAAAGCACTTAAAAAACTAAAAAATAACATTAGAGACTCTTTTAATTTAGCAGTTGAACAAATATTAAAATGTCAATCAAAGGTAATCTTATGCGGTGTTGGAAAGAGTGGTTTAATTGCAAATAAAATTGCATCAACTTTCTCATCAGTGGGCACTCCTTCTTTTTGCCTTTCAGCGAGTGATTCATCTCATGGAGACCTAGGAAGCATTTCAAAAAAAGATGTTTTAATTTTAATAAGTAATTCTGGAGAAACAAATGAATTAAAAAATATTATTCAATTTGCAAATAGAAATAAAATTTTACTTATTGGTATAGTTTCACAAAAAAACTCTATTCTTTATAGATCAGCAGATGTAAAACTTTTAATACCGAAAGCTGTTGAGGCAGGGAGTATTATTCCAACTTCAAGTACAACTTCTCAATTAGCTTTAGGTGATGCGTTGGCAATTGCAACAATGAAGCACAGAAAATTTAATAAAAAAGATTTTAAAAAAATTCACCCGGCAGGAAGTTTGGGTGCACAATTAAAAACTGTTGAGGATATTATGCTCAAAGATAAATCAATTCCCTTTGTCAATGAAAATTTAAAATTAAAAGATGCATTAAAAATTTTAAGCTCCAAAAAATTAGGTTTCTTATTAGTTAGGGACAAAAAAAAACTTACGAGGGGATTGATTTCTGACGGTGACCTAAGAAGGTTTAGTCAAAAAAATCAAAATCTTTATAATATTACTGTTAAAGAAATCATGACAAAAAATCCAATCGGGATTGATAAAAATGAATTAGCAGCAAAAGGCCTATCACTTATGAATGATAAAAAGATCACGTCCTTATGTGTTTATAATAAAAGAAATAAATTGAAGACTATTGGAGTGCTACACATCCATAATATATTACAATCAAATATCTTTTAATGAAAATAAAAATTATTCTGGGGACTTTAATGATGATCCTTATTTTTAGTTTTTTAACTTTTTTGTATTTTAAATCAGACAGTGAAAAAAAACTCACTGACAATGAAAAAAAAGTGCAATTAGTTGAGAAAGAAAACATAGAATTAATTGAGGAAAAAATCGAAAGTTCTAACATAATTGAAGACGTAAGTTATTCAGCAAAAGATACAAAGGGAAATGAATATTTTTTACAAGCTCGTAAGGGAACAATTGACCAAAATGATAGTAATTTCATCTTTTTAACATCTGTCAAAGCGAACATAGATTTAAAAAATTACAAATCGATAAAAATTTCATCTGATTTTGGAAAATATAATATTAATAATTACGATACTATTTTTTCAAAAAATGTAATAATTTCTTATTTAGATAATAAAATTACGGGTGATTACTTGGATTTTTCATGGGATAAAAACTTAATGTTGATTTCACGAGATGTAGTTTTAAAAAATAATGAAAGTTCTATTAAAGCTGATGTTATTGAAGTTAATATAAAAACAAGAGATATAAAAATATTTATGTATGAGGATAGTAAAAAAGTTAATATAAAAACATTTAAATAAATATGTCCACATCACTTAAAAAATTTAGAATTATCAAGTTTAAAAAAGAAAATCCTATTATCGAATTTAAAAATGTTTCATTTGCATATGGCAATAGACTAATCCTTGATAATATAAGCTTTAAGATACAATCATCCCAAGTGTTCGGTATGTTGGGAGCAAATGGGACCGGCAAGAGCACCATTTTTAACCTTATTTGTGGCCTTTTAAAGCCAAAACAGGGTAAAATATTTATTGATGGCAAAGATGCAACAAATTTTCCCATTTATGAAAGATCAAGAAAATTTTTAATTTCATATTGCCCACAGACCGGCGGGGCGTTCGGAGATCTCACCACAAAAGATAATCTAAAAGCGATTAGTGAAATTGTAATTGAAGATAAAACCCTCAGAGACGGAAGAATTGATTATCTTCTCTCTAAATTTGAACTTGAAAATGTAAAAGATATTAAGTCCAAGAATCTCTCGGGTGGGCAACGCCGAAAACTAGTCGTGGCGTTGGCATTATTAAAAAAACCAAAAATATTATTATTGGATGAGCCTTTTATTGCCATGGACTTAATTTCTGTACGGATGTTACAAGAAATAATTGTCAATCTTCAGCATGAAGAGCAAATAACCGTTCTCGTAACGGATCACCAAGCAAAAGAACTGCTATCCGTAACGGACACAGCAATGATATTGAGTAATACTAAAATCATAGCTCAAGATTCCCCCAACAACTTACTTAAGGATGAAAAATCCATTAAATATTATTTCGGCGCTAGCTTTAAATTGAACTCATAATCGATGCAAAATCGAATAATTATCAAAAAAAAAATAAATCATTATAACAAAAAAATTATTATTCCTGGTGATAAAAGTTTAAGTATTAGATGGGTACTTATTTCATCTCTAGCAAATGGTATTTCTAAAGCAAAAAATTTATTAATGTCTGAGGATGTACTTGCTGCAATTCAAGCCATAAGAAAACTTGGGGTAAAAGTAAAAATTAATAATAAAATTTGCAAAGTTTATGGTGTTGGTATTGACGGATATAAATACAAAAGAGGGCTTTCTATTAATGCACAAAATTCTGGAACACTTGGAAGACTGCTAGTAGGTCTATTAATAAATTCTCCATATCCTATCAAAATTATAGGGGATAAAAGTTTGTCAAAGAGAGATTTTAATAGAATTGCAAAACCATTAAGGAAATTTGGTGCACATTTAAAACTCAAAAATAATTATACTTTACCTTTAACTATTAAAGGTTCTCAAAATTTAAAACCCATAAGATATTTGGAAGATAAAGGAAGTGCACAAGTAAAAAGTAGCATCATTTTTGCGGGTGCTAGAACTTATGGTAGAACATTAATAAAATCTAAAAAAAGTAGAGATCATACAGAACGTCTTTTCAAATATCTAAAGTTACCAATAAAAATAAAAAATAAAAAAAGTTTTGATTTGATTGAGATAAATAAAGTAAAAAAAATTAAACCACTAAATTATAAAATTCCAACAGATCTGAGTTCTTGCGCTTTTTTTATAGTTCTTACAACATTATTAAAAAACTCAAAACTAACAATCAAAGATGTAAATATCAATCCAACTAGAACAGCTATACTAACTATTTTAAGAAAGATGGGAGTAAAAATTTCTTTATTTAATAAAAAAATTTATAAAGGGGAACAGTTGGCTGATATTTTTATTAAAAGTCCAAAAACTTTAAAATCAATTAATTGCCCTACTAATTTAAATAGTGGTGCTATAGATGAATTTCTTATTATTTTTTTAGTAGCTGCTAAAGCAAAAGGTATATCTTATTTTAAAAATTTAGATGAACTTAACAAGAAAGAAAGTCCAAGACTAAAATGGGGAGCCAAAATCTTGAAAATGATGGGTGTAAAATTGATTTTGACTAATAGTTCAATAAAAATATATGGAAATCCAAATCTAGAAATAAATAAAAAAATTGTCATTAAAAATTACTTAAAAGATCATAGAGTTTTTATGACATCTGTAATAGCAGCTTTATCATTTGGTGGAATTTGGACTATCTGGGATCCTCACTCCACAAGAACTTCTTTTCCAAATTTTCTTAAAATATTGAAAGATCTAGGGGCAAAAATAAGTTGAGAAAATTAAGAAATAAAATTACATTTAAAATTGCCGCTGATGGAAGTAGCGCATCGGGAAAAACGACGGGTGGAAAATTAATCGCTAAAAAGTTTAGAATGAAATTTCTTTCCAGCGGTGCATTATATAGATTTTGTGCTTGGAAAATATTAAATAACAAAAATAAGTATAACATAAAATTTATAAATAAAATTGCTAAAACTATAAAGCCAAATAAGTTAAATGATAAAAGACTTTACACTCCCGAAGTGACACAATTTTCATCAATTATTGCAAAAAAACTTTTTGTGAGAAAAGCGCTAATGACTTTTCAAAATAACTTTATAAAAAATCACAATCTATTGATAATTGAAGGTCGAGATATAGGGTCTAAAATATTGGGCTCTAAAGCAGATCTAAAACTATTCTTTAAATGTAGTATTAAAGCAAAAGCACAGAGGCGGTTTAAAGAATTTAGGAGGTCCAACAAAAAAATTACTTTAAAACAAGTCGAAAAAGCCCTTAAACAAAGAGACATTGAGGACAAAAAAAGAAGAATAAGTCCTTTGAGAATGACTAAAAATGCTGTAATAGTCGACACCTCAAAATTAACAATTAAACAAATGGAGAAGAAATTAGTTAATTTAGTTAAAGAAAAAATTAAAATTAAATATGGAAATTTACAATAATAGGTCCGACGCGGTTTCTCAAGAATTCATAAAATTACTCAACACAAGCTTTTCAAAAACAAATATCGAGGAAGGTAAAATTATTGAGGGTAAAATAAGTAAAATAACAGACAAATATATATATTTAGAAGTTCCAAATATGAAGAGCGAACCGATTTTAGATCGTAATGAAATCAAAAGTTTAGGTTTAGAGGATAAATGTCAAGTAGGTGCAAAACTAAAAGTTTTGATTGAACGTTTAGAAGACAAAGCAGGAAATGTTGTGGTGTCAGCAACCAAAGCTCACAAAATAGAGGGGTGGCAAAAATTAATTGAACATTATGAAAAAGAAGAGCTTATAACTGGACGCATTACGGCCCGATGTAAAGGAGGAGCAATTGTCGAACATATTGATACTGGCTCACTGATGTTTTTGCCGGGCTCACAGATAAGTGATAAACCTCTAAAAGAAACTGATTTCACCAAACTCATGAATGAACCGCAGAAATTTAAACTTATCAAGCTCGATAGGCAAAGAGGCAATGCCTGCGTCTCGCGTCGCGAAGTAATTTCATCTTCAAATAAAGATAGTAAAGCAAAATTAATTAGTAAATATAATGTTGGTGACATCATTAAAGATGCTGAATGTAAAAGTATCACTTCTTTTGGTGCATTCTTAACTGTGGACGGCGCGCTGGACATTTTATGTCATATCCATGAAGCAAGTTACTCTCGAATAAGCCACCCTGAAGAAATTTTTGAAGTAGGAAAAACCTACGATGTAGCCGTGATAAGCAAAGACGAAATTAAACAGCAACTAGGGGTGTCTCGTAAAAAAATTTTTCCAGATCCATTTGATGATATTGATAATTATGCTGTTAATACTAAACACGAAGTTACAATAGATAAAATCACCGAGTTTGGTGCGTTCTGTAGTTTAAAACCGGGTCTCACGACGCTGCTACATAACTCACAACTTTCATGGACTAAAAAAAATGCTTCTGCAAAAAAAATGTTTAAAGTGGGTATGAAGATTCCATGTATTATAACAGACATAAATAAGGATGATCGTAGAATTGCTATTTCTTATCGTTTGACTCAGCCAAACGAATATGAGGTGTTTACAAGAAAATATCCTGTTGGAACTATTGCTGAAGCAACAGTTGTGAGTAAAAATGAGTATGCATTATTTGTAAAATTTGAAGACAAGGAAGTAGAAGATGTGCAGATTTTTTTACACATGAATAATATTACTTATGATAATAATGTTGATGAAGAGTTTGCGAAGTATACCAAAGGAAGTAAAATAACAGTGAAAGTCTTGGAAATTATTCCTAATGAAAATAAAGTGAGGGCAGGTGCTCGAGAATGTGGTCCCGATCCATTTGTGGAGTATTTTAAAGATAAGGCCGTATCCCAGACTATAACAGTGAAAGTTAAATCAAGTGATACGAAAGGTCTTTTGGTGGTACCTGAAGGAACAAATTTAGAATTTCCAATTAAAAAATCCAATATTGCTATTAGTGCTCAAGACGCTCGCAGTTCTCGCTTCGTTAATGGTGATAGAATTGATTGTGCTATAGCTGAATTGTCATTGCCTCCAGCTGGTCGTAAAGTAACTTTAAGTATTAAACTTCTGGAAGAACAAGATAAAGCCTTAGCTTTAGAACGTTATGGTCGTGAAAATTCAGGAGCACAACTCCCTTTCAAAACTCTAAAAGAAGATCTAGAAAAAAAGAACAAAAAATAAATTGGCTATAGTAAAATCAGAACTCATTAAACAACTTAAAAAATCCTATCCAAATTTTGAAAACAAGATTTTAAGAAAAGTTCTAGAAATAATTCTTGAAGAAATTAAGGAAAGTCTCAAAAGATCTGAGGCGACCGAGATTCGTGGATTTGGAAGATTCAGTACCAAAATTCAAAAAGCCAGTATAAGAAGAAACCCCAAAACTTCGGAAAAAGTTAGTATTACATCTAAAAAGGTTATAAAATGGAAGATGAGCCAAGAATTATTCAAAAAATTAAATGAAAAAAAAGAATAGAATAGTATTCGTTGCGATTGATACCTCTAACCTTAAACAAGCAAAAAAGATTATTAATCATACCCAAAAACACAAACTAATTCCAAAATTTGGATTACAATTTTTTTATTCAAAAAATGGAAGAAAATTTCTTGAAGATTATAGATCTGAATTTATGCTTGATATCAAAGCTTCAGATATTCCTCAAACCATATCATCCGCACTTCACTCAATAAGAGATTTAAAACCCAAATATTTAACTGTGATGGCAAGTGTTGGATTGCAAGGATTAAAAGCTTTCAAAAAAGAAGCTTTAAAAATAAATAAATCGGTAGTCATTTGTGGAGTTACTATATTGACTAGCTTAAATAATAAATCTTTAAAAGAAATAGGTTATAAAGATAGAGTCGAAAAACTTGTTTTAAAACAAGCAAGTCTTATTAAAAAAGCTGGTCTAAAAGGAATTGTTGCATCAGGATCAGAAGCAAAAATTATAAGAAAAAAATATAAAAATTTATTTATTTTAACTCCAGGAATAAAACTCCCTGGTGATAAAAAAAATTGGGATCAATCACGTGTCAATACTCCAAATTCTGCCTTTAAAGCTGGAGCATCAGCTATAGTTCTGGGCAGGTCTCTTGTTTCTGGCAATTTAAAAAAAAATATTAAAATATTAAAAGACCATTTAAATCAATGACACTAAAGTCAAAACTTTGTGGATTTTCTGATTTGAAGACATTAGATTATGCAATCAATCACCCTTATGCGCCCTCTCTCATAGGTTTTATAGTGAATTTTCCAAAATCAAGACGTTACGTTGAAAATGATAAACTTAAGAATTTATTAGAGGTTGATAAGAAAAAAACTCAGTTTGTTGGGGTATTAGTCAAACCAACATTTGAAGAACTTGAAAAAATTAAGAACTTACCTTTCGATTATTATCAAATTTATGATTGTAATTTTAATGAGATTGAAGCTATTAAAACAAATTATAATAAAAAAATTATCTCGGCAATAACTATAGAAAAAAAAGAGGACGTAAATAAGTACAAAGATTTTATTTCTGTTTCAGATATAATCTTATTCGACAGCAAGGGTTATGAAAAATCAAGGTCTTGGAACCATAATTGGTTAAAAGATGTAACAAATATTAATAAAATGGTAGCTGGGAATATTCAATTTGATGATGAGATTGAAAAATTCATTAATATTTGTAATTATATCGATATTTCCGGAGGGATCGAATCCTCAGGGTTAAAAGATATCTCCAAGATTAATATTTTTTTGAATAAATTAGAAAAGATAAATAATGAAAATTAAAAAAGGAATTCCATTAATAGACCAACATGA
>CACOXS010000008.1 GCA_902631255.1 uncultured Pelagibacteraceae bacterium | reverse complement strand
AAAAGATAAAGAAAAAGCAAGTATCGGTCTTTATTCTTATCCTGTTTTAATGGCTGCAGATATTTTGTTATATGATACAACCCACGTACCTGTTGGAGATGATCAAAAACAACATTTAGAACTTTGCCGAGATATAGCCCAAAAGTTTAATAATGATTTTAATGCTGATGGTTTTTTTAAGATTCCTGAGCCATTGATTCAAAAAGAGTTTTCAAGAATTATGAGTTTGAGAGATGGTACAAAAAAAATGAGTAAATCTGAATTATCAGATCTGAGTAGGATAAATTTAACAGATGATAAAGACCAAGTAAT
Organism: uncultured Pelagibacteraceae bacterium; assembly: GCA_902631255.1. Classification (GTDB taxonomy): domain Bacteria; phylum Pseudomonadota; class Alphaproteobacteria; order Pelagibacterales; family Pelagibacteraceae; genus Pelagibacter. The sequence continues at coordinate 27,768 of CACOXS010000008.1, read as the reverse complement.
AAATAAAATCAAAAAAGCAAAAACTGATACTTTGCCACTACCATCCGCTACTGCAGATTTAGAAAAAAGACCCGAAGCAAAGAACTTGATGGGTATTTATTCTAGTTTAATGGATGTAAGTTTAGAGGATACAATAAATAAATTTTCTGGAAAAAATTTTTCGGAATTTAAAGAGAATTTATCACAAGTTATGGTTGATAAAATTTGTCCAATATCTTTGGAAATTAAAAAGTTGTTAAGTGAAAAAAAATATTTAGATAAGATATTATTAGAGGGGACTCAAAAAGCAGATAAAATAGCCTCAGAAAAAGTAAAAAAAATTCAAGAACTTGTTGGTTTTTAAGATTTTTTTTATTAACAAGTTTCATTTTTACAATTATTGATTATATATAAATCATGTTTGTGCAGACTGAAATAACACCAAACCCAAATTCTTTAAAATTCTTACCTGGTAAGAGTGTTTCAAATAAAGGGTCATTTGAAATTACACAAAAAGATCAAACTAATAATGAGTTAGTTAAAAACTTGTTATCGATAAATGGCGTTGAAGGCATTTTTCTAGGCAAAGATTTTATCTCAATAAATAAATATGACGATACATCATGGGATGATATTAAACATATAGTAATTTCTCTAATCAACGATTTTTATTCAACTGGAAAAGAATGTGTTGTTGAAAATACCTTAATTGAAAATAATGAAAATTTAAAAGATATAGAAAAAAAAATAGTTAAAATATTAGATGAAAAAATTAGACCTGCAGTTGCGAAAGATGGTGGAGATATCAAATTTAAGGAGTTTAAAGATGGCATAGTTAAAGTACAGCTCCAAGGGAGTTGTTCAGGTTGCCCAAGTTCAACTATGACATTAAAACAAGGCGTTCAAAATCTGCTTTGCCACTATCTACCAGAAGTTAAGAAGGTTGAGGCTCTTTAAATGTTCAGTTTTAAATTAAAAAATCTTAAATTTTTAAATCAACTGATTTTTTTTAAGTCAAAATTTTATTTTGTTAGAATGAGAAGAAAGAACTTAAAAATATTTAAGTTTTTTGATGACAGAAGAATTGGTGCTATCCCTAGAATATTTTTAACAAGTATTTTTGTTGTATTTTCATTTTATCATATTCCATCAATAGTTAATTTTGCTAATCAGCAACTTTTAGACGATAAAGAATTTCAAAATAATTCTAAAGCTATACTGGCTTATACACTAAATAAAAAAGAGGGTAATGATGCTGATGAAGGAGACTTGAATGAAAAAGATTTGTTAATTGATATTTTCAGTCTAAACGATCTTGAAACTGACACAGTAAGATTAAATGCATCTACAATTAAGCAATTATTTCAAGACACCGATTATAAACTAGACGATGTAAGGGAAACAAAGTTAGTTAAGCCTGTTGCCTTAACTTTACTTCCTGGTGAAATCAAAATGATTGAAAGTACAAAGAAAAGAAAAGAGTTCTTCATTCAAATTGTTTTACCTTTGGTTTTAAAAGAAAATAATAATATTAGATTAGATAGAAAGACTTTGTTTAAAATTATAAATAAGAGCAATAATACTAAATTAGAAAAAAAATGGCTCGAAAAAAAATATAAACAATATGGAGTAACATCCAAAGATTTAACAACACTTAAAATCAGAATGGATGAAATACCAGTTTCTTTAGCACTTGCTCAAGCTGCGAAAGAAACAGGATGGGGAACATCAAGATTTGCACAAGAGGGAAATGCACTTTTTGGGCAATGGACTTGGTCAGGTGAAGGCTTAAAACCTAAAGAGGCTGATGAAAACAAGGGTCATAAAGTTATGAAGTTTAATGTATTACAAGCCTCAGTTAGAGCTTATCAAAGAAATTTAAATACCCATCGATCATATAAAAATTTTAGATTAGCAAGAGCACATTTAAGAGATAATGATCAACCTTTAGATAGTTTAATTCTTTCTCAATTTTTAAAAAATTATGCTGAAACTGGAAGTCAGTATGTCGAAGTCTTACAAAAAATTATTAATCAAAACAATTTAAAAGATTTTGATGATGCTAAGTTACTTCCTTCGAGTAAAGAACTTGAAAGTTTAATTTAATTTTCCATTACAACAAATTGAGTCCCAAACCAACGCCATTTGCCATTATCATTTAAGGAACAATTTATTCTTCCGCGTCTTGGTAAAAATTTAGAGTCGAAACTGATATAAAGAATATTTTTTTCAAACACTAAATTTGGTTGGTCCCATGAACCACCATCATTTGAATAGCAATTAATATTTTCAATATTTTTTTGATCTTTAAAAAATTCCACAATTAAATTAGGTGGATTATCTTTATTTTCTAATTTTTTTTCTTCTGGTTTAAGAGATTTGTATTCTAAGGGATTATAATTTATTAATGAGTTAAACCGTTTTAAATCTCCATACTTTTCATTTATAGGGAATCTCGGTAATTCAAATTTATCTTTATTATTATCAATTATTCCAGAGTGTTGGCCAAAAGCAATTTTAAAATTTTTTGATATATAATTTTTCATAAAAAGGGAATATTCACCAAAAGGATATGAAAATATTGGCGGGACGTACCCTAATTTATTTTTAAAAATTTTAGTTGCTGTTTCTATATCGTAAATAAACTCTTTCTCTGTCATATCAATTAAATATTCATGTGTATGTGAATGGTGTCCAATAAAGCCTAGATCAGAGTCATTGATTTCTTTTATTTCATCCCAGGTCATATACCCTCTTTTACCCACAGGTTCAGTGGATATAAATAAGATGAATGGAATTTTATTTTTTTTGAGATATGGCCAAGCTTCATTATAAAATGATTTAAATCCATCATCAATTGTAATTAAAATTTTCTTAACCTTTTTTACTTTATTAAATTCATTTAAAAAATCGTTAGGATCATAAAATTCATACCCTTGTTTTTTTATAATTTTCATTTGTTCGTCAAACACATCCATTCTTATATTTGTTGATGGATATTTATTTTCATTAAAGCGATGATACATTAATGATAAAACACCACTATCTTTAGAATAAGATTTGATATTATTCTCTTGTGAAATAGAATTAATTAGAAATATTAATTGTAAAATGAATAAGCTAATTATTGACGCTGCCAAAGATAAAATTTTTTTAATGATCATTAATAATGATATTAATTACAGCATTACACATGAAAATTCCAAAATAAATTATGAAAAATTATCAACTTTAATTAATGATTTTTTAAATGAAAAAAAATTAAATCTAAATAAAGTTTCTCAGATATATGTTAATAGAGGTCCTGGAAGTTTTGCGGGGATAAGAAATTCCTTATCAGTTGTTAAAGCTTTTCATTTAACCCATAAAATTGATTATTATTGTTTCAGTTTTGAGGATTTTGCCGAAAAAAATGAGGTTAAATATGTAAATATCCCTAAACTTTGCGAAAAATTGAAAGTTGAAAAAAATTTGATTAATCCTATTTATTTGAGTTAAAATCAATTATGTCAGATACAATTGAACAACAATGTTTATCTAAAGGGGTAAAGTTAACTGAACAGAGGCGAATTATTGCTAAAGTTATTTCAGAGTCAAAAGCCGCTTACGGCGAGTCTGATCATCCAGATGTTGATGAATTATATAGTCGCGTATCTAAAGTTGATCCAAAAATAAGCATAGCCACAATTTATAGGACCGTTAAGCTTTTTGAAGAAGCAGGAATTTTAACTAAACATGACTTTAAAGGTGGCAAGGCTAGATATGAAGCAATGATAGAAAGTCATCATGATCATCTAATTGACATAAAATCTGGAGAAATAATAGAATTTGTTGATGAAGAAATTGAAGAGTTACAAAAAAAAGTTGCAAAAAAATATGGTTATAAGTTAGTAGACCATAAACTTGAGTTATATGGAGTTAAAGTAAACTCAAAAGATGAGTAAAAAAATATTTATCAAAACCTTTGGTTGTCAAATGAATGAATATGATACCAATAGAATATTTGATGCTGTCAGAGAGATAGGTTTCGTTAAAACTGAAAATCTAGAGGAAACCAATTGTTATTTGCTTAACACATGTCATATTAGAGATAAAGCAAAAGAAAAAGTTTATCATGAGATTGGAAGGGTAAAAAAAAATTTTAGGTCAAAAGAAAAACCAATTGTAATAGTTGCTGGATGTGTTGCTCAGGCTGAAAATGAGGAAATGATTAAAAGAGAGCCTTATATTGATATAGTTATTGGACCGCAAGCCTATCATAAAATAAATGACAAAATTGAAGAATTTTTATTCAAACAAAAAAAAATAGATGAAACAGAATTTGATGCCATAACAAAATTTGATTATTTAGATAATATTAAGAATTCATCAAAAAAAATTTCATCATTTTTAACTATTCAAGAGGGCTGTGATAAATTTTGTCATTTCTGTGTAGTGCCGTTTACAAGAGGTCCAGAATATTCAAGACCGTTTAAAAAAATATTAGAGGAAGCAGAGAGTTTGTCAGAAAATGGGGTTCGTGAAATAACACTACTAGGTCAAAATGTTAATGCTTACAATTATGAGAATTACAGATTGTCAGATTTAATATTAGAAATAGAAAAGTTAGATGGAATAAAAAGAATTCGTTATACAACCTCTCACCCAAGTGATATGACAGAAGATCTTATCAATGTATATGGTGTTTCAAAAAAATTAATGCCTTTAGTTCACCTACCCGTTCAGAGTGGATCTGATAAGATCCTAAAGTTAATGAATAGAAAACATCAGATAAGTAATTATCTTAATACTTACGAAAAACTTCAAAAAATTAACCCAAAAATAAAGTTTTCTAGTGATTTTATAATTGCCTATCCGGGTGAGAATGAGAAAGACTTTAATGAAACTTGCAATTTAATTAAAAAAATAAAATTTATAAATTCTTTTTCTTTCATATTTAGTCCAAGACCAGGAACAACTGCAGCAAATTTTGAGTTAATTGATAAAGAAATTTCTCTTACAAGATTAGAGAAAGTTCAAAAACAGTTATTCTCTAATCAAATTAATATGAATAAATCACTTGAAGGTAAAGAGATAGATGTTTTAGTTGAAAATAAAATAGATGGTGGCTCAAAGTTTTTTGGTCGTTCAGAGTACATGACTTCAGTTATTTTTGATGGTAATGATTTAGATATGGGTAATGTTATAAAAGTAAAAATAAATCGTAGTAATCAAAATACATTGTTTGGCAAAAGCTTAGATAATTCAAAACAAAGAGTGGCTTAAGTTTGAGTAATACTATTAAAAAGGATATTAATTCATCACTCAAATTTGTTTATTCAGAAAATAACTCAATTAGTGTAATTTTTCATGAGAACGATCTTCTGATGGGGGTAGTTGGTGAATTTAACCAAAACTTGAAAGAGTTAGAAAAAATAACCAATTCAAGTATTTATTCCAGAGGAAATTCAATCTTAATCAAATCAACTTCAGAAAAAAATGAAATTTTAAAAAATGCTATTCAATTTCTTGCAAATCAATTTAAAAATAATGGTAGTATAGAACAAAAAGATATTTTATCCTCAGTTGATCAATTTATGATAAATGAAAAGGTAAAAAATACCAATGTTACTGATATAATCAAAACTCCAAAAAAATCTATAATTCCAAGATCAGAAAAACAAAAAGAGTATGTTAGAGCGTTGAGACAAAATGAAATAATAATATCTGCTGGACCTGCTGGTACAGGAAAAACCTTTCTTGCTGTTGCTGTAGGTTTAACAATGTTATTAGAAAAAAAAATAGAGAGGATTATACTTTCTAGACCTGCGGTTGAGGCAGGTGAGAGATTAGGATTCTTGCCAGGAGATATGAAAGAGAAAGTTGATCCATATCTACGTCCTTTGTATGATTCTTTGTATGATCTGTTTCATTTTGAAAAAATTCAGAGAATGATAGAAATTGGCGACATTGAAATTGCTCCTTTAGCTTTTATGAGAGGAAGGACTTTAAAAAATTCTTTTGCAATTTTAGATGAAGCTCAAAATGCCACTGATACACAAATAAAAATGTTTCTTACTAGGATAGGTGAAAATTCAAAAATAGTTGTAAATGGTGATCATACCCAAATAGATTTACCTAATAAAAAAATGTCAGGTTTAGAAAGATCTAAAAAGATATTATCACATTTGAATGAGATTGCAGTTATAGACTTTGATCATTCAGATGTTGTGAGGCATCCTTTAGTTTCAAAAATTGTGAAAGCGTACAACAATAATGATCAAAGTTAATGTGCTTTCGGAAGAAAATTCTTGGTCAAAAAAGATAAAAAAAAAAGAATTATTTTTTAATAAAATATGTAACAAGTTCCCAAAAAAATATAGATTTATCAACAAAAAAATCTATTTAACGCTGCTACTATCAAATAATAAAACAATTAAAACTTTAAACAAAAAATTTAGAAATAAGGATAAACATACCGATGTACTTTCTTTTCCATTTAATAAAAAACAAAAAAAATTAAAAGAAAATTATCTTGGTGATATAATTATAAGTTTTAATTATATGAATAAGCCGAAAAATTTAGACAATTATGAATTTAAAATAAAAACAATAAAAATTTTTATACATGGTTTTCTACATTTATTGGGTCATGATCATCAAAAAAATAAAGAGTATAAACAGATGTTAAATGAAGAAAAAAAAATTTTTAGATCTATAGAAAAAACTTCCATTTTAAATTGAAAAAAAATTTTATATTTGAAACTTTATTGATAATTTTTTTAGGAAGCTTAACTTCCTTAAGTTTGCCTCCTTATAATTTTTTTTTTTTAAATTTTTTTACATTTAGTGTTTTCTTTATTTTTTTATTTCAGAGACTAAAAAAAGGAATAAAAAAAAACTTTTATTATGGATGGTTGTTTGGTTTTAGTTATTTTTTATCTGGTTTGTATTGGTTAACAATATCCTTAAGTTTTGATCAAAGTCTTAATTTTTTAATTCCTATATCTTTAATTGTCATCCCGGCATTTTTAGGTTTATTTTATGCATTATGTATTGCTGTTTTTTATTTATACAAACCGAAAAATATATTAAGTGCTTTTTTCCTATTTTCTCTTTTGTTTGGTTTAATAGAGTTTATTAGAGGAACAATTTTAACTGGGTTCCCTTGGAACTTGGTAATTTACAGTTTTTCTGAAATTAATAGTTTTCTAAGCATTTTGTCAATAATAGGAACTTATTCATTAAATCTTATAGTGGTAAGTTTTTTTACAGCTCCCGCCCTTTTCATATTTAGAAAATCTAAAAAAGAAGTGGTTGTGTGTATTTTTTTACTGTTATTACCCATCTCTTTTTATATATACGGAGAATTTTTAAAAAAAAAATTTTATAATAGTAAAGAAAAAGAACTTCCTTTTGCGGTTAGGGTAATTGGGGCAAATATAAGTTTAGATAGGTTCTATAAAAATATTAATGCAGAGAGTGTGATTAATGAGCTAATTTTAATTAGTTCACCCATTGAAGAAAAAAAGACATTTTTTGTATGGCCAGAGGGAATAATACCCAACACCTATGAAGATCAATTAGATTTATATAATGACATATTTGAAAAATATTTTAGTGAAAATCACTTAATCGGTTTAGGAATAACAAGTAGAAAGACTATGAACTATGATTACAATTATTACAATTCATTTTCAATATTTGATAATAAAGTAAATTTAATTGACAATTATAACAAAATTAAACTTGTACCTTTCGGTGAATTTATTCCTATTGAAAATATTCTTAACAAATTCGGTTTAAAAACAATCACAAATAATATTAGATCATTTGATAAAGGTGTTAATAGAAAAATTATTAAAATCCAAGATGATCTTAAACAAATAAATTTTTTGCCATTAATTTGTTATGAGATTATATATAGTGGAAATTTGACTAAAGATTTCGATTTCGATTTTATATTGAATGTTTCAGAAGACGGATGGTTTGGTAAATCTATTGGACCCAAACAACATTTTATCCATAGTAAATTTAGAGCAGTTGAAAATGGAAAGTACATAATTAGATCATCTAATAACGGGATGGCAGCAATTATAAATCCATTGGGTTATATTGAGAATAAAATAGATTATGGAGTTTCAGGTTACATTGATTTAGAAAGCATAAGAGATTTTAAACCAACATTGTTTTCTAAATATGGAAATAACATATTTTTCACATTAATTTTGTTGTATATTGTTTTAACTTTTTCATTTAATAGAATCAAAAATGAGTAATTTAAAAAATTTTCTTTTTACAAGTGAGTCTGTTTCAGAGGGACACCCAGATAAAGTGTCGGACAGGATATCTGACATGGTGGTAGACACTTATTTATCTAACGATCCATATTCGAGAGTTGCATGTGAAACTCTCACAACTACCAATAAAGTTGTATTAGCTGGTGAGGTTAGGGGACCAGAAATTAAAAAAGATGATTTAATCAATAAGGTAAGAGAATGTATTAAAGATATTGGATATGATCAAGATGGTTTTACCTGGAAAGAAGCTACAAAAATAGAAAGTTATCTTCATTCACAGTCAAGTGATATTGCCATGGGTGTAGACTCCTCTGGAAATAAAGATGAGGGTGCAGGAGATCAAGGTATTATGTTTGGTTATGCCTGTAATGAAACTGATGTTTTAATGCCAGCACCAATTTATTTTTCTCACAAAATTTTAAGGTTAATGGCTGAAGATAGAAAATCAGGTCGATTAAAAAATATCGAGCCAGACTCAAAAAGCCAGGTAACTTTTGAATATGAAAATGGTAAACCATCAAAAGTTAAATCAGTTGTAATATCTTCTCAGCATACAGCAAATGTTAATCAAGAACAGGTAAGGGAATTATTGAGACCATATTTGATTAACTCTATACCAAAAAATTTTCTAGAAGATTTTAATGAGAATGAATTTTATGTTAACCCAACTGGAAATTTTGTAATAGGTGGTCCTGATGGAGACTGTGGTTTAACGGGCAGAAAGATTATTGTAGATACTTATGGTGGTGCTGCGCCACATGGTGGAGGTGCTTTCTCGGGAAAAGATCCAACCAAAGTAGATAGGTCTGCAGCTTATGCAGCCAGATATATCGCCAAAAATGTTGTTGCATCGAAAATTGCTGATAAATGTTTGATACAATTGGCTTATGCAATTGGGGTTTCAAAACCATTATCTATTTATGTAAATCTTTTTGATAATGATTTAGATAAAAATAAATTTGTTGAAGATAAGATTAAAGAAAGTTTTGATCTTAGCCCAAGAGGAATAAGAGAGATGTTGGGGCTTAATAAACCTATATATGAAAAAACATCTGCATATGGGCATTTTGGAAGAGAACCAGATAAAGAAGGTGCTTTTTCTTGGGAAAATACCAACAAATCAGACATTTTCTTAAAATAGTTTTTATTGAAAAATAAAAAAAAACTTTTATATATTCATTTACATTGTTGAATTGTCAAAATGGGCTTTGGCCCATTTTTTTTTGGAGTAAACAAAATTATGTTAAATAAAAGAGCAGATAAACTTGAACTATTAAGAATTGCAGAGGCGGTAGCTTTAGAAAAATCGATCGATAAAGACCTTATAATTAGTTCGATGGAAACTGGGATTGCTAAAGCAGCAAAATCTAAATTTGGCCAAGATAATGAGATTAAGGTCGTTATTAATAGAGATAACGGCGATATTGAAATTTTTAGAAAATTGATAGTTACAGAAAATCCAGAAAATACAAACACTGAGATCAAACTAGAAGATGCGATAATATTGAATGAGACTAATAAAGACAAAGTGATTGGAGATGAAGTTTTACAGCCATTACCCTCATTTGATTTTGGAAGAATAGCTGCCCAAACGGCTAAACAAGTAATTAATTTTAATGTCAGAGAGGCAGAGCGAGAAAGACAATTTAATGATTTTATTGATAAAAAAGACTCAATATTAAGTGGAATAGTTAAAAGATTAGAGTTTGGAAATGTGATCGTAGATCTTGGAAGAACAGAAGCAATAATTCAAAAAAATGAAATTATACCAAGAGAAAATATAAAAGCCGGAGATAGAATTAAAGCTTATTGTTTCGATGTAAGAAGAGAGCCTCGTGGCCAACAAATTTTTTTATCAAGAGCCCACCCAAAGTTTATGGAAAAACTTTTCGTTCAAGAAGTTCCTGAAATTTATGATGGTCTAATTGAAATTAAATCATCTTCTCGAGATCCAGGAAGTAGAGCAAAAATTTGTGTTAAGGCAGTTGATACATCACTAGATCCAGTTGGAGCATGTGTAGGAATGAGAGGTTCAAGAGTTCAAGCAGTTGTCAATGAATTACAAGGTGAAAAAATTGATATTGTAAATTGGTCTGAGGATCCGGCAATATTAGTATCTAATGCTTTATCCCCAGCTGAAGTGCAAAGAGTAAATGTAGATTTAGAGAGAAAAAAATTAGATGTGATTCTTTCTGAGGAAAATTTAAGTAAAGCAATTGGGAGAAGAGGACAAAATGTAAGGCTTGCTACAAAATTATTGAACTTTGAAATAAATATTATGACAGATGCAGAGGACTCAGAAAGAAGACAATTAGAGTTTAAGGAGAAAACAGAAAATTTTGTAAAGAATTTAGAACTAGATGAAACACTTGGACAACTTCTTGTGGCCGAGGGTTATTCCACTATTGATGATATAAAAGATAGTTCTGCAGAAAATTTATTGAAAATTGAAGGTATTGAGGAAGAGACTGCAAAGGCTCTTATAGAGAGAGCAAAAGAGTTTTATCAAAAAGATCAAGAAGATATTTCTGAAAGGATTAAAGAATTAGGTTTGGATGATGGACTTATTAATTTAAAAGGGCTAACTCCAGGAATGTTGGTCACTCTAGGTGATCAAAAAATCCTTACACTACAAGATTTTGCCGATCTAGCATCAGATGAGTTGACCGGCGGATATGATGTAGTTAAAGGTGAAAGAGTAAAGATCCAAGGTTACTTAGAAGATTTTGCTTTATCAAAAGAAGAAGCAGATGAACTTATCATGTCTGCAAGAAAAATTATTTATGAAGATTGAGAGATGAGTTATGGAAAAAAAAACAAAATTAACAATATCAGGTGGCATAGCCAAAAAGTCTATAAAAAATATAGATAAAGCAAAAAATCTTGGAAAGAATTCTGTAATAATAGAAAAACAAACTGGAAAATTTACTAGTAGAGGTGGCTCATTTAAGTCAAACCCATCAAAGATCAAAAATAATTTTACAAGCAACAAAGGGACTTTTGGTAAACCAAATTACATCCCTAAATCACCGCCTCTAACAAGTGATTTTGAAAGACGTAAATTAGCTGAGCAAAGAGCCACCAAAAGACTTAAAGAGGAAAATGAAAATAAAAATAAAAAATCGATAAAATCTAATATAAAAAAAAGGGAGTTAAAATTAACAGTTTCTAGAGCTTTGAGTGATCAGATTGAAGCTAGAGAGAGAAGTTTAGCCTCTGTTAAAAGAGCAAGACAAAAAGAAAACAGAAGTTTAACCAAAGAGGAAGTTCAAGAAAATTCAAAGCCAGTTAAAAGAGATATAAATATCCCAGAGGTAATCACTGTTAGAGAACTTGCAAACAGAATGGCAGAACAATCTAGTAATATTATTAAACATATGTTTGGGATGGGAGTAACAGTAACAATTAATCAAAATCTAGCAGCTGATACTGCGGAGTATTTAGTAAAAGAATTTGGTCATAACCCTATTCGAGAGGAAAAGGCAGAGGAGATTATTCAAAAAATTAAAGCTTCAAGGACTGAAAACTTAAAAAATAGACCACCAATTATTACTGTCATGGGCCATGTGGATCATGGTAAAACTTCGGTTTTAGATGTCTTAAGAAGTGCAAATGTAGTATCAGGGGAGTTTGGTGGAATAACTCAACACATTGGTGCTTATCAAATAGACAATCAGTCAAAAAAATTAACATTTATTGATACACCAGGCCATGCGGCTTTTACTGAAATGAGAGCAAGAGGATCAAAACTCACAGATATTGTTGTTTTAGTTGTTGCGGCTGATGATGGTGTAAAACCTCAAACAATTGAATCAATAAAACATGCAAAGGCTGCAGATGTACCAATAGTCGTAGCAATTAATAAATGTGATTTACCTGAGGCTGATCCTCAAAAAATTAAAAATCAATTACTTGAACATGAGTTAATAGCTGAAGATTTATCAGGGGACACATTAATGGTAGAGATATCAGCAAAAACCAAATTAAACCTAGATAAACTTATTGAAGCAATCATTCTTCAAGCTGAAATTCTTGATCTTAAAACTGATTTTGAGTCAAAAGCCACAGGGGTTGTTTTAGAATCGAAAATTGACATTGGAAGAGGTCCAGTTGCAACAATAATTGTGACTACGGGAACTTTAAAAAAAGGGGATTTTTTTGTAAGTGGTCTAAAATGGGGAAAAATCAGGGCTATTATTAACGATAAGGGAAAAAATATTGATGAAGCTCTACCATCTTCTCCAGTAGAAATACTTGGAATAAATGGTGCTGCAAGAGCTGGAGATGATTTTATAGTTTTAGATGATGAGAAAGAGGCTAAAAATTTGAGTGAAAATAGAGCACAAGAGAGTAAAGATGGTAAAAATCCTTTAACATTTGCCACTCAAGAGTCTGCTTTTTCTAATAAGTCCACTGAGGAATTAAATCTTATAATTAAGTCTGATGTTCACGGATCCTCGGAGGCAATAAAAAATGCTATCAGTCAAATTAAGCATGATGAGGTAAAACCAAAAATAATTTTGGCAGATATTGGAATGGTTACGGAGACTGATGTGACTTTGGCAAAAGCTTCAAATGCAGTTTTGATAGCATTTAACGTAAAGCCAAGCAAAGAAGCCAAAAAACTTTCTGAAAATGAAAAAATTGATATTTTTTCATATAATATCATTTATGAGGTTTTAGATTTCGTAAAAAAAAGAATGTCTGGATTATTAACTCCTGATGTAGAAGAGAAAGTAATCGGGACTGCGCAAATTTTAGAAATTTTCAAAGTTTCAGGAGCTGGAAAAGTTGCTGGTTCCAAAGTAACTGATGGAGAAATTAATAGTAACTCAGACGTAAGAGTAATTAGAGATGGTTCAATAGTTTTTACAGGAAAAGTTGGAAGTTTGTTTAGAGAAAAAAATCAAGTAAAACAGGTTAACAATGGTCAAGAATGTGGAATTGCACTCAAAGATTTTATGGATTTTAAAAAAAATGATACTATAGAGGCTTTTAGTGTTACATCTAAAGAGAGGACAATTTAATGGCAGATAGAATAGGTAAACCAATTTCACAGAGACAATTAAGAGTGGGTGAAATGATTAAACAATCTTTAAGCATGATTTTTATAAGAAATGAGGCTAAAGTTCCGAATTTAGAAACAAATACTATAACAGTTACTGAAGTGAGAATGAGTCAAGATTTGAAAATAGCCAAAGCGTATGTACTTCCTCTCGGAGGAAAAAATGCAGAGGAAACTATTAATACTCTGAAAGAATACTCATTTTTAATTAGAAAAATTTTATCTCAAAAAGTAGTGATGAAATTTTTACCAAAATTACTTTTTAGAAAAGACGAGTCTTTTGAGTATGCTGAAAAAATAGAGAATTTAATTAAACAAACAAATAAATAGGAAAAAAGAAGTATGAACAAAAAAGCTCAAGAGTTAGCAATGCATGAAAAAGATACTGGATCGTCAGAAATCCAAATTGCTTTGTTAACAGAAAAAATTGAAACGCTTTCAAAACATATCAAGCAATTCAAAAAAGATAAACATTCATCTGTTGGATTATTGAGAGCGGTCAATAGAAGAAAAAAATTGTTAGATTACCTTAAAAGAAATAAGGTAGACTCTTACAAGAATGTCCTGTCGAAATTGAATTTGAGAAAATAAGAGTCAAGATAGATAGAACGGAATGGAACGAAATGAACGAAACGAAATGGAAATGAAATGTTTAAAGTATACAAGAAGGAAGTTGAAGTAGCAGGGAAGAAGATAAGTTTAGAAACAGGTAAAGTAGCAAGACAAGCAGACGGAGCAATTATCGCAACATGTGGGGAGACCGTAGTTTTAGCAACAGTTGTTGGAGCAAAAAAAGTGAATCCAGACATGGATTACTTTCCATTATCTGTAAATTATCAGGAAAAATACTATGCAGCTGGAAAAATTCCTGGTGGATATTTTAAAAGAGAAGCAAGACCAACTGAAAGTGAAACATTAATCTCAAGATTAATTGATAGACCAATCAGACCATTGTTTCCTAATGAATTTAAAAATGAAGTTCAGTTGTTACCAACTGTAATTTCTTATGATAAAGAAAATGAGGCAGACATTTTATCAATTATTGCATCATCTGCAGCCTTAGCTATATCAGGAATGCCATTTATGGGTCCTGTTGGTGCTTCTAGAGTTGGATATATTGATGGTAAATATGTTTTAAATCCATCAAAAACTGAACTTGAAAAATCAAAATTAGATTTAGTTGTTGCTGGTACAAAAGATGCTGTGCTTATGGTTGAGTCTGAAGCAAGCGGGTTGACAGAGGAAGAGATGCTAAATGCAGTAAAATTCGGTCATGAAGGATTTGTTCCAGTGATTAAAATGATAGATGAATTGGCTAAAGAATGTAGAAAACCTGAGTGGACTGTTGAAAAGAAAGATTTATCTGAGGTCAAGAAAAAACTCGAGGAAACTTTTACTGCAGATCTTAAAAAAGCATTCGCGACAAGAGACAAACAAGACAGATCAAATCAAATTTCAGAAATTACTGATAAAGCAAAAAAACTTTATGAGGAAGACGAAAACTATACAGATCTTGATGTAAATTCTGAACTAAAAAATCTTGAAAAAACAATAGTCAGAACAGATATTTTAAAAAATAAAAATAGAATTGATGGTAGGGGTTTGTCTGATGTAAGGCCAATCTCATGTGAGGTTGGTGTTTTGCCAAGAACACATGGCTCTGCTTTGTTTACCAGAGGCGAAACGCAAGCAATTGTAACTGCCACATTAGGTACATCTGATGATGAGCAAAGAATTGAAAGTTTAGATGGATTACAAAGAGAAAGGTTTATGCTTCATTATAATTTTCCACCTTTTTCCGTTGGTGAGACAGGAAGAATAGGAACTGGTAGAAGAGAGATAGGTCATGGTAAATTAGCATGGAGAGCTATTCATTCGTCATTACCCTCAAAAGAGTCATTTCCTTATACTTTTAGAGTAGTATCAGAAATTACAGAATCCAATGGTTCCTCATCAATGGCTACTGTTTGTGGAACATCGCTTGCATTAATGGATGCGGGAGTACCCATAAAAGAACCTGTAGCAGGTATAGCGATGGGTTTAATTAAAGAGGGTGATGATTTTAGTGTGTTATCAGATATTTTGGGTGATGAAGATCATTTAGGCGATATGGACTTTAAAGTTGCTGGAACTAAAGATGGAATTACTTCACTACAAATGGATATCAAAATTACTGGTATTACTTTTGAAATTATGGAGCAAGCATTAAGCCAGGCTAAAGATGGGAGAGTTCATATTTTAGGAGAAATGAATAAAGCATTATCAGCATCAAGATCTGATGTTGGAAAACATACTCCAAAAATGGAAAAAATTAATGTTGATAAGAAAGACATTGCTGCTGTTATTGGAAAAGGTGGCGCAACAATCAGGGAGATTGTTGAAAAATCAGGTGCCAAAGTCGATGTAAATGACGAGGGAGTCGTAACAGTTGCGGCTCCGGATGAAGAGTCTAGAAACATTGCTATGCAAATGATTAAAGACATCACCGCCAAAGCTGAACTTAATAAAATTTATTCAGGTAAAGTTATGAAGATTATGGAATTTGGTGCATTTGTTAATTTTTTAGGAAAACAAGATGGACTTGTTCATATTTCAGAACTTGCAGATAAAAGAGTAGCTAAAGTTAGTGATGTGGTAAAAGAAGGTGACGAAGTAAAAGTTAAGGTTATTGGTTTCGATAGAGGAAAAGTAAAACTTTCGATGAAACAAGCTGCTGAATAAATTTAGGGGCATTTAGTAACAGACCGCCCCTGCTTATTATGTGATGTTTTTAGGATCCGGCATTCCAACTTTATTATACCCGGCATCTACGTAGTGAATTTCACCAGTGACACCGTTTGCAAGATCACTTAATAGATACAATGCAGAATTTCCAACGTCATGGATATCTACGTTTCTTTTTAGGAAAGAATGATCTTCATTCCATTTATATAAGAATTTTGCATCTCCTATAGCTGAAGCCGCCAAAGTTTTAATAGGCCCAGCACTTATAGCATTTACTCTCATACCTTTACTACCTAGGTCTCTAGCAAGGTATTTTACACTAGCCTCTAAAGCTGATTTACAAACACCCATTACATTATAATTTGGAATAGCTTTAGTCGACTCGTAAGTTAAAGTTAGCATACTACCACCTTTTTTCATTACTTTAGATGCTTCTTTTGCTACTTCAGTAAAAGAGAAACACGATATTAACATACTTCTTAAAAAGTTTTCTCTAGTGGTATTTAAATATTCACCTGATAGTTCTGATTTATCTGAAAAAGCAACTGCGTGAACTACAAAATCTATTTCACTCCATTTTGATTTTATATCCTCAAATAATTTTATTACGTCTCCTTTTTTTTCAACATCACAACTAAAAGTTATATTTGAGTTTAATTTTTCTGCTAAGGGAACTACTCTTTTTTTTAAAGCATCTCCTAAATATGTAAATGCTAGTTCAGCTCCTGCTTCAGATAGTTTTTGAGAAATACCCCAAGCGATAGATCTCTCATTTGCAACACCCATTATCAATCCTTTTTTACCTTTCATTAAATTCATAATTATATTTTTTCAAAAATTAAAGCAGCGTTAGTTCCACCAAAACCAAAACTATTAGACATTACTGTGTTTAAAGTAATACTAGTTTCGGTTTTTGAAACTATTGGAAATTTTTTAGCATCCTCGTCCATTTCAGAAATATTTGCTGATCCGGCAATAAAATTATTTTTCATCATAATTAAGCAATATATAGCTTCATGAACTGACGCAGCACCCAAAGGGTGACCGGATAAAGACTTTGTTGAACTTATCTTTGGAATTTCTTCCCCAAAAGTTTCCTTAATAGCTTTTAGTTCAGTTATGTCACCCACTGGTGTAGAAGTTCCATGAGTATTTATATAATCAATTTTGTTTTTAGTAGTTGCCATTGCCATTTTCATACATCTGACAGCTCCTTCTCCAGATGGAGCTACCATGTCATATCCATCTGAGGTGGCACCATAACCTGTCAATTCAGCATAAATTTTGGCACCTCTAGCTTTTGCATGCTCATATTCTTCTAAAACTAACACACCCGCTCCACCAGCTATCACAAAACCATCTCTAGTTTTGTCATACGCTCTTGATGCTGATTGAGGTGTACCATTATATTTCGACGATAGAGCTGTCATAGCATCAAACATAGCTGTCATTGCCCAATGTATTTCTTCACTTCCACCAGCAAAAACAATATCTTGCTTACCCATTTGAATTAATTCCATTGAATTTCCAATGCAGTGACCACTAGTTGCACATGCAGAACTCATTGTATAATTAGTCCCTTTGATTTTAAATGGAACTGCCAAAGTAGCAGACGCAGTACTTGCCATGGTTCTTGGAACTATAAAAGGACCCATTAATTTTGGAGTTTTTGCTCTTGTTTTATCCGCTGCTAAAATAACATTTTCAATTGAGGGCCCTCCAGATCCCATGACTATACCAGTACTAAAGTTGCTTATTTCTTTTTCCTCTAAACCCGAATCTTTAATTGCCTCCTTCATCGCAATATAGTTATAAGCTGAGCCTGAACCCATAAATCTAATTGTCTTTCTATCTATGTGATCTTCAAGTTTGATGTTTGGCTTGCCATGCACATGACTTTTTAAATTATGCTCTTTATATTCCTCAGCAAATGAGATACCTGACTTTGAATTTAATAAAGATTGATGAACTTCTTCTTGATTATTACCTAAACAAGAAACTATGCCTAAACCAGTTATTACAACTCTCCTCATTATTTGAATAACCCCACTTTTAAATTATCTGCTGAATAAATTTTTTTTTCATCTGCTAATAATATCCCATTAGCCAAACCAACTGTTGTACCACCAGGAGACATAATTTTTTTCATATCGATTTCATATTTGACTAATTTAACATTCTGTAAAACTTCTCCTGTAAATTTTACTGTACCAACGCCTAAGGCTCTGCCTTTTCCTGGATTTCCAATCCAGCCTAAATAAAATCCTACGAGTTGCCACATAGCATCAAGACCAAGACATCCTGGCATCACAGGATCTTCTTTGAAATGACAATCAAAAAACCAAAGGTCTTTCTTTATATCTAATTCAGCCTTTAAAGAGCCTTTTTTAAAAGCACCATCCTTGTCATTAATTTCTGTAATTCTATCAAACATTAACATTGGTGGAAGCGGTAATTTTGCATTCCCAGGACCAAAAAGACCTCCGTTTCCGCAACTTATAAGTTCTTCATAAGAATAGGAGTTTTTTTTCATAAAATAGATCACCTTAATACTTGATTTTAAACCATTATAATATACATAAAGTTTAGAATTATTATAATTAACAATGTTAAAAAATAGCGAATTTGTTAGCAAATTAAGAAATTCTGGTCTTAGACCCACTAAACAAAGACTTAAAATTTGTGAAGTCTTATTTAATAGAGACAAAACATTTCACTTTACAATTAATGATTTAGCAAAAAACATTTCAGAAAATTTTAATGAAAAAATATCTTTAGCTACAATTTACAACACAGTTCATGCTTTTAAAGATAAAGGATATTTAAAAGAAATTACGATCAGTAGCGATAAAAGTTATTTTGATACAAATATTACTAAACATCATCATTTTTATGATGAGGACACAAATTTACTAATAGATTGTAATGATAATGAAATTGGAAAAGTTAATATTAAAAATAATATTACAGGAAAAAAAATTAGTTCTGTTGAAGTTTTAGTAAGAGTTGCGAGTGATACTCAAAATCAAGATTAAAAAATCTTTCTCTCTAAATTTATATTATAATCATTCTAAACTGTTGACATTTAGTTTAGAACTATTATAAAGTAATAATTCTAATAACCATGGGGGAAATACAAAAATTATGAGTACTGAAAATTTCAAAAACAAGTCTTTTAAAGCTAATCAAATGAGCAAATGTCCTTTTACCGGTGCAGGAACACCTGCAAAGTTTTCTGCGGGAAGAGGTCAAACAGTAAGAGACTTTTGGCCAAACAGTTTAAATCTTAAAATTCTTAGTCAGCATTCAAATTTATCTAACCCTATGGATAAAAAATTTAATTATGCAAAAGAGTTTAAAAAACTAAATTACAAGGCACTAAAAAAAGATTTAAAAAAATTAATGACAGACTCTCAAGAGTGGTGGCCAGCAGATTATGGTCATTATGGTCCATTATTTATTAGATTAGCTTGGCATGCCGCAGGAACTTACAGAACTGGTGATGGTAGAGGTGGAGCAGGAACAGGCAATCAAAGATTTGCGCCACTTAATTCTTGGCCAGATAACGTTAACTTAGATAAAGCTAGATTACTTTTATGGCCTATTAAAAAGAAATATGGAAGAAAAATTTCATGGGCAGATTTATTTATACTTGTTGGAAATGTAGCTTTAGACTCAATGGGTTTTAAAACTTTTGGTTTCGGAGCTGGCAGAACTGATATTTGGGAACCAGAAGATGATATATATTGGGGCTCAGAAAAAGAAATGTTAGGTGTGGAAAGATATAGTGGAAAGAGAGATTTGGAACAGCCACTAGGAGCTTCACATATGGGTTTAATCTATGTAAATCCGCAAGGTCCTGATGCTAATCCAGATCCAAAACTAGCAGCACATGATATTAGAGAGACATTTGGCAGAATGGCTATGAATGACTATGAGACAGCAGCATTAGTCGCTGGAGGACATACGTTTGGAAAATCTCATGGTGCAGCATCAGAGTCGTATAAAGGACCGGATCCTGAAGCTTCAAGACTTCAAGACCAGTCAACAGGATGGAATAGTGGATATAAATCTGGAAAAGGTGTTGATACAATAAGTAGTGGTATTGAGGGCGCTTGGACTCAAAATCCAATTCAATGGGATATGGGTTATTTGGATTGTTTATATGGACATGAGTGGGAACTTACAAAAAGCCCAGCTGGTGCTCATCAATGGACTCCGAAGAAAAATGGGCAAGAGATTAAAATGGTTCCCGATGCACATCAAAAAGGTGTGCTTCATCCACCAATGATGCAAACAACCGACATATCGATGAAAGTTGACCCTAGCTATGGACCTATCACAAAACATTTTCACCAAAATCCAAAAGAGTTTCACGATGCTTTCGCGAGAGCATGGTTTAAATTAACTCACAGGGATATGGGACCAAGAGTTTGCTATCTTGGGAGTGAGGTTCCAAAAGAACAACTTATTTGGCAGGATCCAATTGACAAGCCTAAATATAAACTAAAATCAAACGATATTAAAAATTTAAAAAACAAAATCTCTAAATCAAAAATATCAATTTCAGATTTAGTTTCTACTGCATGGGCTTCAGCATCTACTTTTAGAGGCTCAGATAAAAGAGGTGGTGCTAATGGTGCAAGAATAATGTTGGAACCACAAAAAAATTGGAAGGTGAACAATCCAAAAAAATTATCGGCTGTAATTAAAGCTTTAGAAAAAATTAAAAGCAAATTCGATAGTAAAAAGAAAAGTGTTACAATGGCAGACTTGATTGTACTTGCTGGTGGTGTTGGTATCGAAATGGCTGCAAAAAAAGCTGGCTATAAAGTTCAAGTTCCATTTTCAGCAGGAAGGGGAGATGCAAGACAAGATCAGACTGATATTAACTCATTTGGTCTTTTAGAACCACAAGCAGATGGTTTTAGAAACTACCTAAATGGTGGAGCTTCAAATGTTTCTGCAGAGGAAAAACTAGTTGATAAGGCTCAATTGATGGGTTTAACAGCTCCAGAAATGACTGCAATTGTGGGTGGTATGAGAGTATTAAACACAAATTTTGATGGCTCAAAACACGGTGTTTTTACTAACAGACCTGGTTCTCTTACTAATGATTATTTCATAAATCTTTTAGACATGAATACGACTTGGAAAGAGGAAGATAAATCTGAACAAACCTTTATTGGTAAAGATAGAAAAACTCAAAAAACTAAATGGAAGGCGACAAGAGTTGATTTAATTTTTGGTTCAAATTCTCAACTTAGAGCTCTAGCAGAAGTTTATGCATGTGAAGATTCAGGTGATAAATTTGTTAAAGATTTTATCGCGGCATGGGTAAAAGTTATGAATTCTGATCGATTTGATTTGAAATTAAACTAATTCTATAAAACAGGACAAAAAAATATGGGAACAGCGAATTTTGAGGACTTCTACCAAGTCCCTAATCTTAATTTTGATATATCAAAGTTAAGAAATGATTTGGATAAAGTTTTAAAAGCTAAAAAGTTTAACTCTCCTGGAGTTACCCACTTTGGAGCAATACCATTAAATCAAATCCCAAATGATAGAAGTTCTATCGAGGGAAATAATATTAGAGGAAAATATTGGACTATTGCCGATGAAACTGGAAAAGAAGTTTCTCGAGATGTTGATATAGATGAGTCAAAATATACTCAATTGGTTCCTGAATTTGAAAATACTTATTTTAAAGAAGTTTACGACACTTTAAGTAAAAGGTTTAAACTAGGTAGAGTTAGATTATTATTAAAAGAGCCAAGATCGACATTAAGCTGGCATAAAGATCCTGAATGTAGACTGCATGTACCAATTATAACTAATAAAGGCTGTTCGATGGTAATTGAAAATGTAGCAAAACATCTTCCGGCTGATGGCAAGGTATGGATAACAAATAATACAAAATATCATAATTTTTTTAATGGGGGAGAACAGGCTAGAGTACACCTAGTTGCTTGTGTGCTTGATAGTCCGTTTAAAAAATAATGGAATTAACAACCGGCATATTCAAAGCCGCTGGACAGATTTACACAAATAATAGAGGTTCAATTTTAAGAACCATTATTTATACAATTGGTCATTTTGTTATAGCTATAACTGTTTTAATGTATGTTGCTGATGTCAGCTTTATGATAGCACTTACAGACGCAATAGTAGAACCAATAGCTAATTCTATATGGTATTTTATTTTAGATAAGTGGTGGGCTAGTAAATCAAAAAACTCTTAATCTAATACACCCCAAATATTGTCTGTCTTTATCCAACCTTCAAAATCATCCGTATTTATTTTGCACCAAATTCCATTGCATTTTTGAACTATTAGAACTCTTCCACTTTTAATTTTAGCCAATGGTTTAGAGAAATTTGTCGGATTTTCGAATAAAATTTTGTCTTTTGTGGGAATTATTGAATTTATTTTTTTTAATTGAGACCAATGTATCCATCCGCTGTTATTTTTAAAATCAATTACTCTTCGCCAGTTCTCTTTTTTATCAATTTGCTTTAGAGGCAAATTCACTTTTTTATAAATAAACTTTATAGGAGATTCAAAACTCGGTCCATACCTTACATTCACTTTACTTTTCTTTAAAGACAAGAAAGTTTCTTGAGCATAACTTAATGAGGTAAAAGATAATAAAAATAAAGTTATAAGAAAAAGTTTAAATTTTTTTTTTAACATCTTTTAACTTTTTAAATTTAATTTTTCTAAAATTCAGATTTAATAGATCTATAACCAAAACTTGACCATTCAAATTTTTACCGATAGATAAAATTTTTTTTAAAATTTCATTCGCTTGCATAATTCCTATTATACCAGCTACTGTCCCCAAGATGCCTTCATATTCACAATTTAATATATCGTCTGAAATCTCATATTCTTGATAAAAAGATCTTATACAAGGTGTTTTTTTATTTTTAAAATCAAAACTAAAAATATGACCATCAAATTTACTTATTGCTCCAGTTACAAGAAATTTTTTATATTTTCTTGAAACATCATTAATTAAAAACTTTGTTTCAAAATTATCTGATCCATCAATTATGTAGTCATAATTTTTTATAATTTTTTGATAATTTTTAATATTTAATCTTATTTTATAGGCGTTTACTTTTATTTTTGAGTTTATCTTTTTCAATTTTTTTTGAGCAGACTTTATTTTGGATTTTTTTAAGTCTTCGATGCTGTAAAGACTTTGTCTGTGAATATTTGATAAATTAACGATATCAGGGTCAACAATGCCCAAAACACCTACGCCTGCTCTTGCTAAAAACTCAGCCGCAGGACAACCTAAACCCCCCATTCCAATAATTAAAACTTTAGCTCCAATAATTTTTTTTTGACCTAAGCTTCCAATATTTTTTAAAACTATTTGTCTTGAAAATCTCTCTATTTGATTTTTATCTAAATTGATATTCATTTACCTGTTGAACCAAATCCACCTTTACCTCTGATAGACTTAGGTAAATCATTTTTTTCTTCTAATTCCATCTTGACCACAGGTGCTAGGATCATTTGAGCAATTCTATCACCATTATTAATTGAAAAATTTTCATTACCATGATTATAGATGATAACCTTTATTTCTCCTCTATAATCACTATCAATTGTTCCTGGAGTGTTTAACACACTAATATTATTTTTGGCTGCTAAACCAGATCTTGGTCTTATTTGAATCTCGTAATCTTCTGGGAAAGCAACAGATAATCCTGTGGGAATTAAAACAGATGTTTTAGGTTCTAGATTAATGGGTTCTTTTATAAATGCGATTAAGTCTACACCTGATGCGCCACTGGTTTTATATTCGGGTAATTGTACAGCTGGGTCAAGTTTTTTGATTAGAACTTTAACCATTAATTTATTTGAGCAACTATTCTATCTACAATTTCTTCTGAAATCTCTGACTTCTTTTTTAATGAAAGTTTCTCTTTTTTCATTTTTTCATTTTTATAGAAAATTGTAACTTCATTATTTTCATTATCAAAACCACTTTCATCTTTTGAGACGTCGTTAGCTATTATCCAGTCACAATTTTTATCTTTTAATTTTTGTACAGCATTTTTCTCTAAACTTGTTGTTTCAGCAGCAAAACCTATAACCATTTTTGGTCTCATAGAGTTATGATTAGAAACATAGTTCAAAATATCGATATTCCTTTCCAAGTTTAATGTAAAATTATCAACTTTTTTAATCTTTTCTTTATGTTCATAACTAGCTTTGAAATCAGCAACAGCAGCAGCAAATACAGCTATATCAGTCGGAAGATTTTTTTGAGTGGCCTTAAACATTTCTTCAGCAGTCTCAACTTTGATTAATTTAATATTTTCATCTATTTTTAGGTTTGTAGGTCCAGATATTAAAGTGGTATCAAAACCTCTTTTATAGAGTGATTTTGCTATCTCGTAACCCTGTTTACCGCTAGATTTATTTGTAATAAATCTTACAGGATCTATATATTCATTAGTAGGACCCGCGGTTACTAGTGCTTTGAGTTTATTATTTTTAATTTTACTTAATAAAAAATTTTGAATTTCTTCATAAATAACTAAAGGTTCAGACATTTTACCCTCACCATATTCACCACAAGCCATATCACCTATTTCAGGCCCAATAATTTTGTAGCCAAAACCTTTCAATGTTTTTAGATTATTTTGTGTAGACTTATGTTCCCACATTCTAACATTCATTGCTGGAGCTAAAAAAACTTGTTTATTTGAAGCTAATATAACTGTGGATGCTAAGTCGTCTGAGTTACCCTGGCTTAATTTGGAAATGGTGTTGGCAGTTGCTGGAGCGACGATGATTACATCGGCCCATCTTGATAAAGAAATATGGTCCATTTCTGTCTCATTCTCTAGGCTAAATAAATCATCATAAACTTTACCTTGAGATAATGAGGCTACAGATAATGGGGTTACAAACTCTTTTGCACTTTTAGTTAGTATTGTTTTTATTTCAGCATTATTCTTTCTAAACATTCTTATCGTTTCAAGACTTTTGTAAGCAGAAATTCCACCACATATTATAAAAAGAACTTTTTTGTTTGATAAATCTTTCATCGACTGAATTAAAATATTAAAAGACCAAAAATTACAAGGATTAATAAACCAATAATAGATTGGTTTCTAAAAGCAGTCATTTCTGATTTTTGAGTGTTTAAGGCCGTATAGGAATTTGAGTTTTGTGGGATTTGTCCGCTAGCAAGATAAGTAAGAGCTTGATTAGCTTTATCCATAATTTCAGGAAATTCTGGTAATCTTTTTATTACTTCAGATGTATTTTGAAGTGTCTCATTTAGTTTTGTCATTGGATCTTTTGTTTCTTTTAGCCAACTTTCAAGAACTGGTTTTGAAGTGGTCCAAATATTTGTGTTTGGATTTAATTTTCTAGCTACACCTTCAACAACAACCATTGTTTTCTGTAACATTAGAAGCTGAGGTTGAGTTTGCATGTTAAATTTTTCTGTAACATCAAATAGTTGCTTTAATAATTTTCCTCCAGAAATATCTTTAACTGCTTGACCAAAAATTGGTTCACCGATGGATCTTAGAGCTTGAGCTAAATCATCTATTGGAACTTCTTTTGGCACAAGACCTGCAATCAAATGTACTTCAGCAACTTTACGATAATCTCTTTGAATAAAACCAAATAAAATTTCAGCTAAAAATCTTTTACTCATTTTATCTAATCTACCCATAATTCCAAAATCAATAGGAACAATTTGACCATCATTATCTATGAAAATATTTCCTTGGTGCATATCTGCATGAAAAAAACCATCTCTTACAGCATGTCTTAAAAAATTTTGAATAATATCCTCCGCAATTTTTTCAGTATTAAATTCTTTATTTTTTAATTCTTCCGTTTCTCTAATAGATATTCCATCCACCCAATCTAGGGTCATTACATTTTCGCTGGTATAATTCCAATAAATTTGAGGAACTCTAAATCCAACATCATTCTTTGTATTTTCAGCATATTCATTTGCAGCAGCTGCTTCAAATCTTAAATCCATCTCTAGATTTGTGATTTCCTTTAATAAAAATACTACTTCTACCAGCTTGAGTCTTTTTGTCTTTTTAATAAATGACTCTATTAAGAAAGCAAAAAGCATTATTGCATCAATCTCCTCATTAAATATTTTTTTTATGTTTGGTCTTAGAATTTTAATTGCAACGTCCTTAAGAACTCCATTGTCATTAATTTGAGCTTTATGGACTTGAGCAATTGAAGCTGCAGCAACTGGTTCACTTAAATTTATTATAGAGTCATAACTTTCATTACCTAAATCATTTTTAATTATTTCTTTAGCTTGTAACAGAGAAAATGGTGGCAATTTATCTTGAAGGTTTTCAAGTTTTTTGGAAAGTTCTTCACCAATTATATCAGGTCTGGTTGCTAAAAATTGACCAAGTTTAATAAATGTTGTTCCCATTGACTCTAAAGAGTCAGACAATCTCTCTCCCTCGTCTTTATTTACATCCATTTGTTTTTTTGGTGAAAAGGAAAATGATAATATCTTAAATAAAATCTTTATAGCTAAAGGTGGTTCCTTAAATTTTGATACAATATTTAAAATATCAGAACAAGCTACTTTTCTTCCAAGTTTAAAGAGAATAATTAATTTTTTTACCATCAAAATTTCCATCCACTATGAATAGAAACTATTCCACCTGATAAATTTCTATAAGTACATTTTTTAAAATTGTTTTTAACCATTGCATCAATTAATTCCTCCTGGTTTAAAAAATCTTCAATACTTTTAATTAGATATTCATACGGCTGTTTTTCACCAACAACAAACTTGCCAATAGAAGGTATTAGCTTAGAGTAATTTTTATAAAGGATTTCTAAATTTGTATTTTGAATTTTTGAAAACTCTAAGCATAAAAAACGCCCCCCTGGTTTTAAAACTCTATAAGCCTCAGAAAGAGCCTTATCTATATTTGCAGTGTTTCTTAAACCAAAGCTTATAGTGTAAAAGTCGAATAAATTATCAGATAAAGGAATTTTTTCGGCTGGAGATATAATCCAATTTATATTTTTAAACCTAGATAACTTTTCTTTACCTTTACTTATCATCCCTTTATTTGGATCGACACATGTAATGTTAGATAATTTATTTACATGTTTAACAAATAGTTTAGCTATGTCTCCAGTACCACAAGCAACATCAATTAAATTTTGATTACTGGATGGATTCATCATATTTAATAGACTTTTTTTCCACAATCGATGAATCCCTAATGACATAAAATCATTCATTAGATCATAACGATCGTACACTTGATTAAACACATTTTGGACTAATCTTTTTTTATTTTGTAGATATTGTTGCATAATTCAAAAATATATAATCAATATAGTATTAAATGCCAGAATTACCAGAAGTAGAAATTGTACGTCAATCTTTAGACAAAAAGATTAAACAAAAAAAGGTCAAAAAAGTAATAGTTAGAAATAGAAATTTAAGAACTAAAATCCCACTTAATTTTCCAAAATTCCTCGAAGGTAAAAAAATAATCAAAGTAAAAAGATTTTCAAAATATCTGATTATTTGCCTGTCAAATCAAAGTTATTGTCTTTTACATCTGGGTATGTCAGGAACTATTCATCTAATTTATAATCAAAAAAAAAGTTTGGTAACTAATACCAGTTTTTATAGCTCACCTTCATTGCCTAAAAAACATAATCACGTAGAAATA
>CACOXS010000007.1 GCA_902631255.1 uncultured Pelagibacteraceae bacterium | reverse complement strand
GAAGGATTAATTATAAATATAAATGCTAAAACTTTTGAAATAAAATTTGACGAGGGAATGTATACTGGAGAAATTAATAATTTAAAAAAATCATTTGAAGGTTATGGAATTTTAAAATTATCTGATGGTAGTTGCTATACTGGCAATTTTAAAGACTCAAAATTTCATGGCTTTGGTTCTTATATTTTATCAAGTGGATCTTGGTACTTAGGTGAGTGGAAAAATGGTGTTCAAGATGGATCAGCTATTTTTATATCAAAAGATGGTTTTAGGTATACAGGTAATTTTAAAAACAATAAATATGATGGCAAGGGAGAATTTTATATGGAGTCCACAGGTGATAAAGCAATTATTGAACATAAAGAAGGAATTGAAATTACTAATAAAAAATAATAACCATAAGAGGATTTTAGATATACCAATCACAACACTCTCAACAAAATCAATGCTTATTTATTTGTACTTTTGTCAATTTTTCCAATTCAATTTAAAGAAGAACTAGTATAAACACTTAACAAATTGGAGTTTTAGGTGAGAAGTTCGAATCCTGCCACTCCGACCATTGATATGAAAAAAGCAAAAATTTACATACCTAATAAAAGTGCAATGCAATCTGGTCTAGGAAAACTTGATAAATGGATACTTGAATTTGAAACGAATGATCCCACAAAAAATCCTTTAATGGGTTGGGAAAGTTCCAATGATACGTATACTGAGCTGAAATTAGAATTTTCAACCAAAGAATTAGCGATAAATTATGCAAAGAAGAAAAAAATTGATTATGAACTAATTGAGCCAAAAAAAAGAAAAATAGTAAAAAAATCCTACGCAGATAATTTTTTAAAATAGATAAATAATGTTTAAATTTTTTACAGATAGAAGATGGTATTTATGGAGTATAGGTGGAACGTTACTGATTCTAATGGCTACTTGGTATCAGGTTCAACTTGATGTGAGAATTAATGAGTGGTTTGGAGAATTTTACGATACTTTACAAAAAGCTCTCACTAATCCTAATTCTGTATCTGAAAAAGAGTTTATAGCGTATCTTTTTACATTTGCTAAAATTGCAGCTGTATACATTTTAGTAGTTATTTTTAGTGATTATTTTACCAGCCATTGGACATTTAGATGGAGAACTGCAATGGCAGATTTTTATCACGACAAATGGAATGATGCCTCTTCAATAGAAGGAGCATCTCAAAGAGTTCAGGAGGACACTCTTAAATTTGCTAGAATAATGGAAGGGTTAGGGGCTGAATTATTGAGAAGTGTAATGACGTTGATTGCTTTTACTCCAATTTTATGGGGCTTATCAAAAAGTATTACAGTGTTACCATGGATTGGCGAAGTTGAACATGCTTTAGTTTGGGTTGCGATTATATCAGCATTGGGTGGAACAATATTATTGGCCAGTGTAGGGATTAAACTTCCCGGCATAGAATATGATATTCAAAAAGAAGAGGCCGCTTATAGGAAAGAATTAGTTTTAGGAGAGGATTTTAAAGAAAGTGCACAACCAGCAAAAATTACAGATCTTTATGGGGGTGTAAGAAAAATTCATTATAAAATGTATTTTCATTACCTTTACTTTAATGCTGTTAAATGGAGTTATTTACAAGGTATGGTAATTGTACCATACTTAGCATTAGCACCAACAATTGTAACTGGTGCAATAACACTTGGTTTTGTTCAACAAATTATAAGAGCTTTTGGTCGTGTTGAAACATCACTGCAATATTTAGTTAGAAGCTGGCCAATTATTGTTGAGTTAATTTCAGTTTGGAAAAGATTAAGAGAATTTGAGTCAAAATTAGAGAAAAATATATCTATTGAAACTGCAAAATAATGTCATTAGACAAAAAATTTGAAGATTTATTTTTAGATGTTTCAATCAATGCAGCCTTATCATCTCATCATTTTGTTGGAAAGAAAGATAAAATAGCAGCTGATAAATCTGCTGTAGATGCAATGAGAAATAAACTTAATGAAATAGAAATGAGAGGAAAGGTGGTTATTGGAGAAGGAGAACTGGATGACGCTCCTATGCTTTATATTGGAGAAACTTTAGGCACCATGAATGGTCCCGAGTTAGATATTGCTGTAGATCCTCTAGAGGGGACTAATTTTGCAGCAAATAATCTGCCAGGTGCATTATCTGTAATTGCAGTTGCAGAAAAGTCAAATTTATTTAGTGCACCAGAGACTTATATGAACAAAATTTCTGCAAACGTACCCTCCGAGGGTATTATTGATTTGGATTATTCAGTTAAAAAAAATATTACTAATCTTGCAGATTATAAGAATAAACAACCTAATGAACTTTCTGCATGTATTTTAGATCGACCAAGGCATAAAAAAATTATTGAAGAACTAAGAAATTTGAATGTGAATTTAAAACTTATCTCGGATGGAGATGTATCAGGAGCTTTATTAGTTTCTGATAAGAAATATAATATAGATATTTTTATGGGTATTGGTGGGGGACCCGAGGGTGTGCTTGCAGCTTCTGCTTTGGATGCTTTTGATTGTTTTTTTCAAGGTAGATTTATTTTTGATAATGAAAATGATGTAATCAGGGCAAAAAAGATGGGTATAGATGATTTGAATAAAAAATATTTGTTAAATGAAATAATTACAGGTGACTCGATTTTTTGTGCTACCGGCATTACAAATGGGGATATAGTTTCTGGAATTAAAATAGAAGGAGATAATTATATATCAGAAACACTCATTACACATAAATCTACTAATTTAAAAAAAATAATAAAATCAAAAAATGAAATAGATGAATAAAGAAGATAATTCCTACAAAACTATAAGTGAAGTTGTAAAAATACTAAACTTAAAATCAAAAAAAGGAGACACTTTACCCACTCACACCCTTCGTTTCTGGGAAAAAGAATTTAAACAAATTAAACCTAAAATACTCACTGGAAATAGAAGATATTATGACAAAAAAAACATTGAATTATTAAAAAAAATCCAGTTTTTATTAAAAGATCAAGGAATGACTATTAAAGGTGTAAAAAAAATACTTAATAATAAAGAACCTTTAAAGGTTGACGAAATGGCAGATAATTCTATAAGAGCAGGTAATTTGAAAAATAAATTAAACAAGATTTCAAAAATTGTAAAAAGTTTAAAAAAATTTAAATAAGATGGCAAAAAAGACTCATATAAAAGTTCGTTTAGTTCCTGAAGAAAAACCAGACAGTCCTTTTTTTTATTATGTAAAAAAACCTGCTGGTGGAGAAAAAGCTAAAGTAAAATTAAAAGCTAGAAAATATAATCCTTCAACTAGAAAACATGAAATTTTTGTTGAAAAAAAATTACCACCACATAGCAAATAGTCATTTTTTTTTAAAATTTCTTCTTTCGTAATCAATATAAGACCAGATCATATTTTTCCATATTCTATTAGTGATACGTGGATCAATTTTATTCTTCAAAGATTTTTTTCTTATATTACTAAGTATGGATTTAATTCTTTTTTGATCAACTATTTGATTTTTTCTATCTTTAAGTTCTAAAACTTTTTTTACGAGAAATGTTCTCTTTTTTATAATTTTTATAAGTGAATTATCTATTTTATCTAGTTCTGATCTAATTTTGCTTAGTTTTTTTCGTTTTTGTGGCGACATTTATATATTTGGATAATTAAAAAATTATTATATTTATGCGCATATGTACACAGCAAATCATAAGATTAATTATCAATTATCTCTTTGGTTAATTTCAATGTTTTGGATTGTGTCCATTATGATTGTTGTTGGAGGCTTAACAAGATTAACGGACTCGGGTCTTTCAATTACTAAATGGGAACTTTTCTCAGGATTTTTACCACCTTTAAATCAAGAAGACTGGATTTCATATTTTAATCTTTATAAGCAAATACCTGAATTCAAATTACAAAATTACAATATGAATATGCAAGAATTCAAAATTATTTTTTGGTGGGAATGGGCACATCGTTTTTTAGGAAGATTAATTGGTATCGGATTTTTAATACCATTAATTTATTTTTCTTTTAAAATTAGTATTTCGAAATTGTATAGTTTGTATTTTATTTTTTTTCTAATATGTTTCCAAGGCTTTATTGGTTGGTATATGGTCAGTAGTGGTCTTGTAGATAGAGTTGATGTAAGCCATTTTAGATTATCTATTCATTTGTTAATTGCTTTTATTATTTTATCATTAATATTCTGGAACTATCTCAAACTAAATTTGAGTTATAATACAACAAATAAAATAAATCCTTTAATACCACTCGTTTTTTTAACATTGGTCTTTACACAAATTGTTATAGGAGCTTTTGTATCTGGTATGGATGCTGGAAAAATTTATAATTCCTGGCCAAATATGGGTGCAGCATATTTTCCTGACGACAATGAATTTGTTAATTTATTTAAACTATCTGCTTTTAGCGATCCATCTTTGGTTCAATTTATTCATAGAAACTTAGCTTATATAATCGGATTTTATTATTTATTTATGTTTTACAAAATTTATAAGGACAAAATTTTTGATTTATACAATTCTATAAATTTATTGGGTTTCTTTATTTTATTACAAATTTTTTTAGGAATAGTAACAGTTTTATATGGTGCACAAATCTATATAGCATCTATGCACCAAATAAGCTCAATCTTTTTGGTAAGTTCTTGTATCTATTTTTTATTTCTTAATACAAGATTTAACTAACTGCCCTTAATTTACCTTTAGAAGATTTGTTTAAAGCTTGGTTTAAATCCTCAATGATATCATCTACATGCTCAATACCAATACAGAGTCTTACATAGCTCTGTGTAACTCCAGATGCTGCAAGTTCTTTTTCATTTAATTGGCTATGAGTTGTGCTAGCAGGATGTATTGCTAAACTTCTTACATCACCAATATTAGCAACATGATAAAACATTTTTAAAGACTCAATGAATATTTTTCCAGCTTCAATACCACCTTTTAGTTCAATACCAACCATTGGTCCATTTCCACCTTTTAAGTATTTTTTTGCTCTATCAGCGATTGGTTTATCATGCTCAGTAGAGTAGATTACTTTTGTAACCTCTTTATGTTTTTTTAAAAAATTAACAACTTTTTCTGCATTCTCACAATGCTGTTTCATACGTAAAGCAACAGTTTCTAAACCCTGAATTATTGCAAATGCATTATCAGGTGCCAATGCAGAACCGAGATCTCGTAATAAACATACTCTAGCTCTTACAGCAAAAGGAACGTTTGCTCCTGTAAGTTCAGGTACAGCTTTACCCCATATTACTCCACCATAACTAGCATCAGGTTCATTAAATAAAGGTTGTCTTTTTGGATCAGCTGTCCAATCAAAATTACCACTATCAACAATACTTCCTGCTATTGCAGTACCATGTCCACCAATATATTTAGTAAGAGAATGAATTACTATAGCTGCGCCATGTTCAATAGGTTTACAAATAACTGGTGATGCAGTGTTGTCCATGATTAATGGAATATTGTATTTTCTGCCTATATCAGAAACTTCTTTAATAGGGAAAACTCTTAGATATGGATTTGGTAAAGTTTCTCCATAAAAAGCTCTTGTTTTATCATCGACCTTTTTTTCAAAATTTTTTGGATCTCTTGGGTCCGCATATCTAATTTCAATTCCCAATTTACTTAATGTATGAGTAAATAAAGATACAGTTCCACCATATAGATCTGTTGAACTTACAATATTGTCGCCCGCTTGAGCCACATTTAATATCGCAAAAGATGATGCTGTTTGACCTGAAGACACTGTTACACAAGATAGTCCTCCCTCTAAAGCTGCAACTCTTTTTTCTAAAACATCATTGGTCGGATTCATAATTCTTGTGTAGATGTTTCCAAATTCTTTTAATGCAAAAAGATTAGCAGCATGCTCAGTATTATTAAATTGATACGATGTCGTTCTATAGATAGGTACAGCTACCGCATTTGTGGCTGGATCACTTTTATAGTCACCACCATGAATGGCTATAGTTTCTGGATTATTTCTTTTGGTACTCATTTTTACTCCTTTTTTAGTGCTTTTGCTTTATGCAAGGCGCACAATATAGTTCAAATGCCTACCGATTTTGTGAAAATTTCCCTTTTAGCAGTTTATGCCCGCAATAGGATCAAATCGGCAATCTCTTTTTAACAGAATAGAGTTGTTTTACAAGGTAAATATAAAATTGACTTTAAACCTAATAATAGTATTAATCCTCGCGTAATGACGAAATTTGTTAAAAAAAGCGAACTTAATTCATCTTGGTTTGAAATTGATGCAAAAAATGCTGTTGTAGGAAGGCTTGCAACAATTGTATCTAAAATCATTAGAGGAAAAAATAAAGCAACATACACTCCTCATATGGATACAGGAGATTTTGTAGTAGTCAAAAATATAGAGCATGCAAAATTTACAGGAAAAAAATTTCAAAATAAGAAATATTACAGACACACTGGTCATCCTGGAGGTATTAAAGAAACAACTCCAGAAAAATTACATGAAAAAAAACCAGGTGAGGCATTAAAATTAGCAGTTAAAAGAATGTTACCAGGTGGTGTTTTAGGCAGAAAACAACTGACAAAACTTAAAATATATGCTGGTGACAGTCATCCTCACTCAGCTCAAAATCCTAAAGTAATTGAATTAGATAAGTTAAATAGCAAGAATATAGCAAGAAATTAATATGGAAAACACTCAAACTTCATCAAAAACAACAAAGTTAAAACTTGATTTCAAGGATAGCAAATATGCAACTGGAAGAAGGAAAACATCTATTGCAAGAGTTTGGCTTAAAAAGGGTTCAGGAAAAATTTATGTTAATGGTAAATTATACAATGAGTATTTCGCTAGCGAGAATCATAAAATGCAAATTACAAGACCTTTTGAATTAATAAATCAAGCTACAGATTATGATGTGAGATGTAATGTTAAAGGTGGCGGTCCAACAGGACAAGCAGGGGCAATGGTACATGGAATTTCAAAAGCTTTGGTATTATTTGATGAAAGCTTTAAATCTACTCTTAGAACTGAGAAATTAACCACGAGAGACTCCAGGGCAGTTGAAAGAAAAAAACCTGGAAGAAGAAAAGCTAGAAGAAGCTTTCAGTTTTCTAAAAGATAATTTTTTTTTAATTTTTAACTGTTATAATAAGAAATGCCTAAGCTTAATGTATTAGTCGCTGGATCAACTGGTTATATTGGTATCCAATTGATAAAATTGTTAAACAAACATAAATATGTAAAAATAAAGTATTTATGTGGAAACACATCAGTAGGAAAAAAAATTTCTTATTATGATAAGTCCATCGGATTAAAAAAACTGCCTAAAATTGTAAAATTCAATAAAAAATTTTTGAATGAAATTGATGTTGTATTTACAGCACTTCCCAATGGAGAAGCACAAGTAATTTCAAAATATTTGAATAAACAAAACGTTTTAATTGATCTTGCCGCAGATTTTAGGCTTCAAAAAGCTTTAGATTACAAAAAATGGTATAAAAAAGATCATAAAGCAAAATATAATATTAAGAATAGTATTTATTCTTTACCTGAAATTACAGGTAAAAAAGTTCAAGATTATAAAATTATTTCTTGTCCTGGATGTTATCCGACTTCTATTCTATTACCTTTGATACCTTTATTAAAATATAGATTAATAAAAAATCATAATATTATAATTGACTCAAAATCAGGATATTCTGGTGCTGGAAGAGGTGTACACAAAAAATATAAAGATAAAAATTTATATGAATCTTTAAGTGCTTATGGTGTTGCATCACACAGACATAATTCTGAAATTGAAGAAATGATCAAGAGATGCGTTAAAGGAAATATTCAATTTGATTTTACTCCTCATTTATCACCTATGTTTAGAGGCATTTTAAGCACAATTTATGTTGAGCTTAATCAGACTTCTTCAGTATCAAAAATATTAAACACGTTGAAAAAATATTATAAAAAAGCAAATTTTATAAAAATATTAAATAAAGACAAATTAATAAGCACAAATGATGTAATTAATACGAATAATTGCAATATATCTGTTTGTAAATTAAAAAATAAGAATAAGATAATTATACTTTCTGCTATTGATAATCTTATTAAAGGGGGAGCGGGTCAAGCAATACAAAATATGAATATGAAATTTAATTTTCCAAAAGAAGCTGGTTTAAAATGAATAAATTATTATTTATAGCTTTCTTTATATTTTTAAATGCATGTTCATTTAATATTGACTCTAAATATTGGAATGAGAAAAGTGATAAAAAAAATGATAATAACAAACTGACCGAAATAATAAAAAAATCAAATGATATTAGATTAATGACAATTGAAGAGTATGAAATTTATATTAATAATTATATCAAAAAAAGTAAATTTCCTGATATTAACTAATGAATAAAAATATAAATATTGCACTAGTTGGATTGGGTCAGGTCGGAATATTTTTGTACAATGAATTAAATTCAAAAAAGAAAGAAATAGAAATAAAAACTGGAAAAAAAATAAATATTGTAGCTATATCTGCTAAAAATAAAAATAAAAAAAGACGTTTTAAAATAGATAAAAAAATTTTTTATTCAAATCCTTTAAAAATTTTTAAAGAAAAAAAAATAGATATTTTATTTGAATGTATTGGTTTATCTGATGGTATTTCCAAAAAGATAGTAGAATACGCTTTGAAAAATAAAGTAAATGTAATAACGCCAAATAAAGCATTAATTGCTAAACATGGGGACCATTTAGCTAAACTAGCTGAAATGAATAAAGTAAATCTAGAGTTCGAGGCTTCCGTTGCTGGAGGAATTCCAATTCTTCGAACTATTAAGGAGGGTTTAGCAACTAATAAGATTAAAAAAGTTTATGGAATCCTTAATGGGACAACTAATTATATCTTATCAGAGATGGAAAATAGTAACGAAAGTTTTGAAAAAGTTTTAAAGAAAGCTCAGGTGCTTGGATATGCTGAACCAGGTAATCCTAAATTAGATCTTAACGGCTTTGATGCTTTCGCTAAAATTAGAATTTTATCAGCTCTCTCATTTAACATCAAAATATCAAAAAGTAAGTGTATAATGGAAGGAATTGAAAATATTAAACTAGAAGATATTAAAATAGCAAATCAATTAGGACTGAGAATAAAACTTCTTGGTATTTCTGAAATTATTAATAATCAATTATTCGAAACAGTACATCCATGTTTAGTGAGTAAAAACTCATATATCGGAAATGTGAATGGTGTAATGAATGCTGTTATTACGGAGGGCAAACCAGTAGGTCAAAGTATTCTACAAGGAGAGGGGGCTGGTCCTGGACCAACCTCATCATCTTTATTATCAGATTTATTATCAATTTTGAGAGGAAATATTAAACCCCCTTTTGGAATTTCTTATAATAAAAGAAAATCTATAAAACCCTTTAACAATCAAAATTATTCTAATTCATTATATCTTAGATTTAAGGTTAAGGATAAACAGGGCGTTTTATCTTTAATAACAAATCGATTATCTAAATTTAAGATCTCAGTAAAAAGAATTATTCAAACTCCTGATAAGAAAAATAAGAAGGCTACAATTGTTATTATAAGCCATAAAACTACTGAAAAAAATATAAAAAATTGTCTATCAATTTTTAAAAAAAATAAAAATATTCTTAAATTTCCAACTTTAATTAGACTCTATAATTAATGGATATTTATATAAAACTTTTTGAAGTTTTGTTTCCAGTATTCTTTGTTGTGGGTATTGGATATTATCTCGGCAAAAAAAATCCTAAAATTGACACTACATTTATCACTAATTTTGCTGCAAATGTTGGTACACCGGCAATGATTATTTATGCATTAAATCCAGTAAATATATCATTTAGTATTTTTATTAACTATTTTTGGTACTATGCAATTGCAATTGTTGGGTTCATTATTGTTGGAATAATCATATTATTTCTTTTGAATACTAAAGATATAATAAGAGAACTTCCGCCTTTAACAATGCCTAATACTGGTAATATGGGTTTACCAATATGTTTATTCGCGTACGGGTCTCAAGGTCTTGGTGTTTCAGCCGCTATTTCTGCTTTAATCATTTTGTGTCACTTTACATTAGGTGTTTTTTTAGCAGATAGAAAATTTAGTTTACAAGTCATACTAAAAAGCCCACCTTTTTATGCAATCATTATTGCAGTTTTTTTACTTTATTACGATTATGAACTTCCAGGATTTATAGAAAATACTACTTTTTTATTAATGTATGCCACGATATTTTTAATTTTGATGTCATTAGGAATAGCACTAACAAGACTTAAAGTTTTTTCACTTAACAAGGCAATATTTTCTTCTTTAGGCCGAGTAATTGTTGGACCTATTATCGGTTATTTATTGATATTATATTTTGGTCTAGAAGGGTTCGCAGCTGGTGTATTACTGATACAATGTTCAATGCCTAGCGCGGTTCTTAATTATCTTGTTGCATCAATTTATTCACCTAAAAAAATTGTTGATAGTGTTGCTAGTACTATTGTTGTGTCAACACTCATGTCTTTTATAACTATTCCAATTGTTGTATTCTTTGCTTTAAAATACTTTAATTAATCTATATCCTTCTTATATGAAGGCTATTACATTTAATCTTTTAGCGTGGGTAATGCTTCCAATTATGGATGGTTTTGCTAAATATTTAAGTGCAGAATTACCCGTATTACAAATCACTTGGGCAAGATATTTTTTTACTGTGGCGTTCACTTTACCAATTATGTTTTTCTTTTTTCGAGAAAATCTTGTTTGGACAGACAAACCAAAGCTACAATTTATAAGAGGCTTAATACTTTTAACAGCAAATATTTGTTTCTTTTATGCCATTTCAGTAATCTCTTTAGCAAAAGCATTAACTTTGGCGTTTGTTGCACCTTTGATTGTTACAGCTTTTTCTCCAATTTTTTTAGGTGAGAAGGTTGGATTTAGAAGATGGTCAGCTGTAATTATAGGATTTATAGGATCCTTGGTTGTTATAAGACCTGGTTTTGTAGAAATTAATTTAGCAAGTATTGCTGCGCTTGGAACAGGAATAATGTATGGATTTTATTTAATTATTACTCGTAAGTTAAGTACTTCAGACAACCCTTTATTAACTTTATTGTTAACTGGTGTAGTAGGGGCTGTTATTATTTCATGTGTAATGCCTTTTGTTTGGATAAAGCCAACAATTAATCAGTGGTCAATGATGGCTGCTATTGGTGTATTTGCCTGCGTAGGCCACTTATTTCTAATATTATCTCTAAAATACGCTGATGCTTCAAAATTAGCTCCATTTAGTTATTTTGAGATCATTACTAACATAGTTATAGGCTATTATTTCTTTAGTGATTTCCCTGATAATTGGACTTTCTTAGGTTTGTTTATTATTGTATTAAGTGGTATCTACATCTCAAGAAGAGAGAACTTAGTTAAAAAAGTAAAATAAAAGGTAATATTTATTTACTATTATCTAAAGTATTACATTAAGTATCTATTATAAACTATTGTATTTATTGTATTTTTATTAAAAATATAAATAACAAAAATTTTTGAATATTTAAGACCATTGAATGTTAAAATCACCCTAATATGCTTTGCAAGAGTGGAGATTTATAGCAAATTAAGAAAACCATCAAATATCCTTTTAAAATAAGGACTTTTTTCGATTGTGGTTATGAAAATTCCAAAAAAATAGGGCAGTCCAAAAGCATTGATATAGTTGAATAGTAGAGCGATGCACTAATTGAATATAGCATTTAAACGCCCATAGATGGGTCTATTTTTCGTATATGTTAATATATGGTACAACCGAAGGGTGAATTATGTTATTTGTAAAGTAATCTCAAAAAAAGGTAAAAAAACGTTTATTTTACTGGCTTTTTTAACTTAAAAAAGGTTTAAAATAACTCTAAATAGTTGCTTTTTCAGATCTTAGTAATTTGAGCTTTTGCTTGACTCCACCTCTACCTGAGTAACCTCCAAGAGCTCCATCAGATCTAATCACTCTATGACAAGGTATTTTTGGGGCATATGGGTTTTTAGCACAAGCATTAGCAACAGCTCTAGTTGATTTAGGGCTGTTTATAGCAGCAGCAACTTGTTTATATGTTCTTATTTTACCTTTTGGTATAGTTTTAAGGTATTTCCAGACTTTTAATTGAAATTTAGTGCCTTTAAGATGCATTTTCCCTGAGAAACCCCTGTTTCCTTGCACTTTTAAAGGTGCAAAGAACAGTTGTTTTGGCACGTCGTTGATG
The DNA here is from genome assembly GCA_902631255.1 of uncultured Pelagibacteraceae bacterium. Taxonomy (GTDB): domain Bacteria; phylum Pseudomonadota; class Alphaproteobacteria; order Pelagibacterales; family Pelagibacteraceae; genus Pelagibacter. The sequence continues at coordinate 19,424 of CACOXS010000007.1, read as the reverse complement.
CGCTACCGCCATGCCTCCCGTTCTGCATGTTCAGCGATGCTTTGCAGAACTTTCTGCCCCTTGGATTTGTACCTCTCGGCTTTTGCCCAATTGGCCAGTTAAGGGTTGCCCCTTAATTCATTTATACTTTAACAGATATGATTTTGAAGCTGTATCACCTTTTAATTGATTCTGAAAATTTACAGAAATTCCTGTGAATATTGGGGATAAATTAAGCTTTGAAAACTAAGATAAAATAGCTGATTAAAAATAAGATTGCCAAGATAGATAAAAAAATAGTTTCAATGCTTTTGCCATGATTTTTATACTGAATTGAACTTAAAATAATAAATCCCACAGAGGTAATTAAAAACCATACAGCAGGAATTTCTCCATCAATTGAACCCATAATTTTTATATTTAAACTATTGACATTAAAAATCACTTGATATATTACTAGTGATAATTAAATGTTATCAATAGTAATTATATGAGTGAACTGACAACAGGCCTAAAATCGCTTCATGAGGCAACTTTAAATAATCTCAAAAGCTCTAAAGCAAATAATACTCTAAGAGCTTATAAGTCGGACTTTAAAGACTTTGGAGCTTTTTGTGCAAAACATGGATTAAATTCATTACCAACAGAGCCGAAAATAGTTTCATTGTACCTTACCCATCTCTCTAAAAACTCAAAAATAAGCACTTTAAGACGAAGATTAGTATCAATAAGCATGGTTCATAGGCTTAAAGGACATTATCTAGACACTAAACATCCAATCATCGTTGAAAATTTAATGGGAATAAGAAGGGTCAAAGGAAGTATTCAGAAAGGTAAAAAACCTATATTAATCAATCATTTAAAATTAATTATTAATGTAATAAATGAACAAAAAACTGAAGAAATAAAAAAACTTAGAGACAAATCAATAATCTTAATTGGCTTTGGAGGAGGCTTTAGAAGAACCGAGCTGATTTCAATTGATCATGAGGATTTAGAATTTGTTCCTGAGGGTCTAAAAATCACTATTAAAAGATCAAAAACTGACCAATTCGGAGAAGGAATGACTAAAGGACTACCCTACTTCGATAATGAAATTTACTGTCCTGTTACAAATCTAAAAAAATGGTTAGAAATTTCTAAAATTAAGTCTGGACCTATTTTTAGAAGATTTTCTAAAGGTTTATCATTAACAGACAAAAGATTAACTGACCAATCTGTAGTTTTATTAATGAAAGAGTATTTAAATTTAGCAGGAATCGAAAACAAAAATTTTGCAGGTCATAGTTTAAGGTCAGGTTTTGCAACAGTAGCTGCTGAGTCTGGAGCCGATGAAAGAAGTATTATGGCAATGACAGGCCATAAAACAACACAAATGGTTAGAAGATATATTAGAGAAGCAAATATCTTTAAAAATAATGCTCTAAACAAGATTAAAATTTAAATTTTTTAAATCAGTGAAATATTTTTTCCTAAAGATTTATCAATTATATATTTTGAAATTTTCACTTCATTAAATAATTTGAAATATTTTTTTTTACCTTGTTCAGCTATTTTAATTCTTGATTTATCATTTTTTTTATAAAATTTTATTTTCTCTGCTAAATCGTTAATATTATGGTAAGTAACTATTTCATTTGAACTAAAAAAATTATTCATTCTAACTTTTTTATCAATGAAAACCATCAAGCCATTCCCCATTAGAGAGGCAATTCTATTACTTGAATAATGCTTTGTAGGATTTCCTCTACTTAGATTTAATGCCATTTTAGAATTTAATAATGATCTATAAAATTCGTTACCCCAAACAGGTTCCTGTTTACCGAAACCATAAAAATCGTATTTAATTCCATCACTTTTTTTGATGAGTTTATTTAGAAAGTTAACTCTACTATCAGTTTTTCCTTCCTTTAAAGTTGCGCGGTTAACCCCATGACTCATTGCATAAAAGACATCATTCTGAGGTTTTAGTTTAAAAACATCAAAACACTCTATATTTTTATCAACAGGAGTCATGAAAAAATGAACATACTTATTATCTTTTTTTAAAAATTTTAATACAGAAGGATTTGTTGTAATAAATGAATGATCAACCAGAGGAATAAATCTTTTTAATTTTTCTATATTGCCAAAAGTATCGGGTAAATTAAGCATAAGAGGATCTTCATTCCATTGCGAAATAATTAAATTTTTATTTATCCGTTTAAAATCATCTAATATATTTTCTGTAATATTGTCCGAGTGTCCAAAAATAACAAGGTCTGGATTATAATTCTTAAAAGTTTCAATTAAATAATTGTGAAATTTATCTTTAATATTTAATAAATTTAAACCTTTATTTTGTCTAACATAATCTCTATCACTTATTTCAATTACATCATGACCATTTCTGATAAAACCATTGGTAAATTTTTTACCTAAAGATAAATTATAAATTCTATGATTTAGTTTTTGTGCTAGATTATAGATATTCAATATTCTTAATTTATTATGATTAATATTAATTTTATTAAATGGGAATAACGACTCTCTCATTAAGTCAATTACCTTAGAATTTATTTTTAATTTATGTTTTACAAATTTTTTACTATTTTCTTGAATTTTTTTTCTTAATTTATTATTTCTAATTAATTTTATAGTTTCAGACTCAATATTTCTAACATCTAATTTTTTTAATATGACCGCGTAATCTGTAGTTTCAATTAATCCACCTGTATTAGATATAATTGTTGCACATCCTCTTGAAGATGCTTCTAGAGAAGTTCTACCAAAGGGTTCCTCCCATCTAGATGGAATTATTGCTATTGCCGATTTACTTAAAAAATCTAAAACTTTGGTATGTGAAATTTGTCCCAAATTAATATGTCTTCTGTGTGTGGAGTAATTTTGAAATCTCTTTTCTTCACCTATTGAATAAGCCTTCCAGTCTTTGTGTAAATCTAAAACTTTAAACATAGATTTACAATACAGATCATAACCTTTAGACTCATTTAATTTACCTACAAAAATAATCTGTTTATTTTTTTTAATTTTTTTTTTTATTGGATCAATACTATGATAGATAATTTGTGTTTTATTATCTGATAAAGTTGGTAGATCTTTAAAAAATTTTTGTTTAACCCATTTTGAGATGAATATTATCTTGTCAACATTTTCCAATAAAAAAATACGCTCATTTACTGATTTTGCACCTTTCATCGTAGTTGGATCATTATGAAAATATAGGATTATCTTAGAATTAATTTTTCTAAAAAATTCTCTTACCATAACAGGCCTGTTGTGTAATTCTATTACATCGAAACTTAAGTATTTGATTTTTTTTATAATATTTTCTGAGTATTTTTTTGTGGTGCTATTAAACCTAGAATTTATATTAGTTATATTAATATTTATATAATTCTTGGTAAGATATTTTTTATTTAAAGTACTACCGATAATATACGTATTATCTTTATAAATAGAGTCCCTCATGAATTCACTTATCCATAAAGCAACAGCTCCTGCTCCCTTTCGTGTATAATTTTCCTTATATGGTAAAATTGATGCTATTTTCATAATTAACTTAAACTCAAAAAATATTTTCTTTTTTTTTTGTCTTTTTTTAATTTGTATTCATATGACATTGCTGAACTTTTATCATAAAATTTTTTTTTATAGATGATTTTCCATTTAAAACCACGTGTTGACTTGGCTCCAGTCCCTACATTATGTTTTTTTAGTCTTAATTTTAGGTTATTTGTATATCCAACATATGTTTTGGTTATTTTATCATTTACGCATTTAAGCATATAAACATAAAATATCATAAATATGGCGGTCCCTAGGGGAATCGAACCCCTCTTTCGAGGATGAAAACCACGTGTCCTAACCGATAGACGAAGGGACCAAATGTCAGTTTTCTATTGCAAATTTCAATTTTTATCAAGTGTTATTAAGTTGCATCATTTTCACTTATTTAGCAATTTTTTAAATTCTTTTGATGGTTTAAATAAAACAACATCTCTTTTAGAAATTTCTTTTTCTTCTTTTGTTTTTGGATTTCTACCCATTCTAGAATTTTTAGACTTAATCAAAAATGTTCCAAACTTTGTAATCTTTACAGATTTTTTTTTACATAAATTTGAAATAATTATAGAAAAAAATTCATCGACTAAATTTTCTGTGATTAGTTTAGAAAACCCAACTTGCATATATATTACGTTTACAAGATCTTTTTTAGTTAAATTGATTCTCATTAATTAAATATTTTCTCTTATTTTATTGATTAAATCTCCTTTAATGATTTTACTACATACCTCTAATGAATTTGAAAAACCAATAAAATCTGTTCCTCCATGACTTTTTACAACTGGAGAGTCTAAGCCGATAAAAATTGCACCATTATAAAGTCTAGGATCTAATCGTTTTTTGAACTTATTCAAATTCGAGAAATTCAAAATTGCTGATAATTTACCTAAAATTGAATCTTTAAAAACTTTTTTTAGTTCATCTGTAATAAAATTTGCTGTTCCTTCTGCAGTTTTAAGGGCAACATTTCCCGTAAAACCATCAGAAACAATTACATTTACATTTCCATCCATGAGTTCATTACCTTCAATGTAACCTGAAAACTTGAAATTATTAGATTTTTTTTCATTAAGTATTTGAAAAGTTTCTTTTATAATTTCATTACCTTTTAACTCTTCCGAACCAATATTTAACAAAGCTGTATTAGGTGTTTCATTTGGATAAAGGGACTTGTATAAAGATGCACCCATAATTGAGAAATCGACCAAATTTTTTGAGCTACATTCAATATTAGCACCTAAATCCAATACAACACTCATTCCTTTTTTATTTGGCCATAATGCAGATAAGGCAGGTTTATCTATATTTTCAATCATCTTAAGATTTAATTTAGCAATAACAAGTAATGCACCAGTATTTCCAGCTGATATTACGATATCAGCTTCTTTTTTTTTTACACTTTCAATTGCAAGCCACATACTTGTATCTTTTCCTCTTTTTGCAGCCTCAAGTGGACTATCTGTGCTTTTAACAACATTATCAGTATGTATTATCTCGTAGAAATCTGTACCTAATTTATCTTTAATGAGTGCTTCAATTGTAATTTTATTACCAAAAATTTTAAAAAAATTATTCTTATTTGATTTATGACTATGAATAATGCCATCAATAACCTTCTTAGGTGAACCATCACCACCCATTGCATCGACTGCAATTTTAGTTAAATCTGACATTTAGATAATAATTATTCTTCTGGGTCTAAAACTTGACGACCTTTATATATCCCAGTTTTTAAATCTAAATGGTGGGATAATCTATATTCACCAGATTTTTTATCCTCTATAACATTTTTAGAAGAAAATTTCATATTCTGTGATCTTCTCATTCCAGTTCTTGATGGAGTTTGTTTTCGTTTAGGTACAGCCATAATTATGGACTAATTACACTTTTTAAAAAAAAATTCAAAGTTTTTTTATCTAAATTTGCTGCAAAATCATCAAAATAATCAACTAAAGTATTAATTTCTTTAAAATCCTCTAAAAAAGAAGAGAGTTTTTTAGATTTTTCATTTTTACTATATTCATCCCAAAAGTGAATTTCAGAAACAATGGCGTGAAATAAATTAAGATAAATTTTCATCTTTTTATTTATTGACTGATCTCCATAACCTATTTCACGAATACTTAATTCCAATTGTCTAAAATTAAAATCATAAATTTTCTGCAATATATCTTTGTTTTCACGATTTTGATATTTTTTAAGAAAGAAGGCAAAATGAATAAGAAAAAAAGTCAAACGATCTGAAAAATTGTCTACTCGATTAAGTGATTTATATAAGTTTTTATTTCTAGAGTAGTTGATTAAAATGTTATAAACATTAATATAGTTATTAGACATGTTAAAAACATTATATATATTTTTTTTTGCATTAGTAGTAACAAATTGCTCTTTTAAAAAAGTTGTAAAACATCATGGCGTTCCTTTTCTCGACAAAAAACAAAAACAATTAATCATAGACCAGTCGACAAGTAATGATGTAAGAAAACTTCTCGGAACACCTTCAACTCAGAGTAAATTTGATAACGATATTTGGATATATATCGAAAGAAAACAAACTCAATCTAAATTAAGAAATTTAGGTAGAATGGAAATTTTTAAAAATGATGTGCTAGTACTTGAAATAGATAATTATGGAATTTTAAAGAGAAAAGATTTTTATAATATAGAAGACATGAAAAAAATAAAAGTTGTAGAAGAAACCACCGAGGCAACTTTTGCAAGAAATTCATTTATATATGATTTCATGTCTAGTATGAGGCAAAAAATTAATGACCCTCTTGGCGTGAGGGCCAAGAAAAGAAAAGAAATTAGCCAGCGATAACTGCCAATAACAGTAAAGCAACAATATTTGTTATTTTGATCATCGGATTTACTGCAGGGCCCGCTGTATCTTTATATGGATCACCAACGGTATCACCTGTAACAGCAGCTTTATGAGCTTCAGATCCTTTTCCACCATGATTTCCATCTTCAATATATTTTTTAGCATTATCCCAAGCACCTCCACCTGCTGTCATTGAAACTGCAACAAATAGACCTGTAATAATAACACCTAATAACATTGCTCCAACAGATGCTAAGGCAGCAACCTGTCCACCAATAGCAAATATTATCAAATATAAAACAATAGGTGACAAGACAGGTAATAATGAAGGGACAATCATCTCTTTTATTGCCGCTACAGTTAGTAAATCCACTAATTTAGCATAATCAGGTTTCTGTTTTTTTTTCATTATACCGGGGTATTTTTTAAATTGTCTTCTTACTTCTATAACAACAGCACCCCCTGCTCTTCCAACTGCTTGCATACCCATAGACCCAAATAAATAAGGTAACATTCCACCTATCAACAAACCTACAACAACATAAGGGTTCGATAGATCAAAAGTAACAACAATTCCCTCTAATTTTGAGCCAACTTCTTTTGAAAAATGTTTTATATCTTCTGTATAAGCTGCAAAAAGAACTAGTGCACCTAACCCAGCAGATCCAATTGCGTAACCTTTTGTAACTGCTTTTGTAGTATTACCTACGGCATCTAATGCATCAGTTGTTTTTCTTACATTATTTGGTAATTTTGACATTTCAGCTATACCACCAGCATTATCTGTAACTGGTCCATAAGCATCAAGAGCCACAACCATTCCAGCTAATGCCAACATAGTAGTTACTGCAATAGCTATACCATACAAACCAGCTACATGGTTAGTGAGTAAAATACCTGCAACAATAATTAATGCTGGTATTGCTGTAGCCTCTAATGAAATAGCCAAACCTTGGATTACATTAGTTCCATGTCCTGTTGTAGAAGAACTTGCAACACTTTTAACAGGTCTATAATTTGTACCTGTATAATATTCTGTTACCCAAATTAATAATCCTGTAATAATTAATCCAATCACTCCACAATAATATAAGCTCATTCCTGAAAATGATTTGTTATTTAAATCATAAGAATTTTCCAAACCTAGAACATAATTTGTTACTGGATATAAAATAACTAAAGAAGCTAAAGCTGATACGACAAATCCTTTATACAACGCTCCCATTACATTTTTACTTTTTCCAAGTTTAACGAAAAAAGTTCCAATAATTGAGGTTAAAATACATGCTCCACCAATCGTTAGAGGATAAATCATCATCGATAAATCTCCTGGAAAAAATATTGAAGATAAAACCATTGTTGCAACAATAGTCACTGCATAAGTTTCAAATAAATCAGCAGCCATTCCAGCACAATCACCCACATTATCACCAACATTATCAGCTATTACAGCAGGATTTCTTGGATCATCTTCTGGTATACCAGCCTCTACCTTTCCAACTAAATCAGCCCCAACATCAGCACCTTTAGTAAAAATACCTCCACCAAGTCTTGCAAAAATAGAAATTAATGATGCGCCAAATCCAAGAGCAACCAATGCATTTACAATTTCTCTCTCATCGACATTAAATTTTAATAATAAATAATAATAAACAGTTATTGATAGTAATGCTAGACCAGCAACCAACATTCCAGTTACAGCTCCAGATTTAAAGGCGACTGATAAACCACTCGCTAAACCTTTTCTAGAGGCCTCAGCTGTCCTAACATTTGCTTGTACTGAAACTAACATTCCAACATATCCAGCTATACCTGATAAAGTTGCACCAATTAGGTAGCCTAAACCAACAAGCATACTAAAAGCAAAACTTACAATAACTAAAACAACAACACCAACAATAGCAATTGTTTTGTATTGCCTGGCGAGATAAGCTTTTGCACCGATTTGTATCGCTGATGCAATATCTTGCATCTTAGAATTTCCGGCGCTTGAATTTAAAATATTTTTTCCAGTTAAATATCCATAAACTATAGATAATAAACCAGCACCAATTGTATATAAAAGAATTGTTTCGATGGTTGATGTCATATAAGCCTTAATTATGTTGTTGCTTGTTAGTTATTAAAAATCGGACAATACAAAAAAAAGTATAAAAGGCAATAAATAACTTTTAAAAATTGTGAAAATGACCTTTATTTTTAATGGCAATTTTATTCCCTTTTTCATCGATAATTTGCGATTTTTGAGCACCCGAAGAAATAATTCCAATTTTTGAAATTTTAATACCTAGAGATTTAAACGTTCTTTTGATGATTCTGGATTTTTTTTTTGAGGCAGTAAATAATATCTGATAATCATCACCCATAGATACGAGATTAATCTTTTTTAATTTTTTTGAAAGTACTATTTTTTTTAGATTATTAGAGAGTGGGATATTAGACAAATTAACTTTATAAGATAATCTTTGTTTATTAATTAATTTATCTAAATCAGTAAAGAGACCATCAGAAATATCTATAGAAGTGTTGGCAAAATTAAATAATTTTTTTGTTAAATTGATATGTAATTCTGGATGGTAATATTTTTTAAGAAAATATTTATTGAGATCTTTTTTAAAAGAAACTCTTTTTTTTAATATTTTCAAGCCCATATAACTATCACCCAAGTTACCCGTTACATAAATGTCATCATTAAATTTTGCTTTATTTCTAAATATTATATTTGAGGAAAAACCCACAGAAATTATTGTAAAACTCAATTTATTTGAAAAGACAGTATCCCCACCTGAAATATGAATTCCAAACTTTTTTTGTTCTTGTTTTAATGATTGTGAAATTCTTTTCAAATTTGATTTTGTAAATGTTTTTTTATTTCCAGAGCCTGAAATGAAATAGTATTTAGGTTTAACACCTTTACAAATCAAATCGGAAATAGAAGATCTTAAAATTTTTTTAATAACTAAATCAGGATTTTTAAAATTTAAAAAATGCAATTTATCGATATAAGTGTCCACAGAAACAACTAATTTTTTTGATCTATCAAAAAAAACATCATCATTCAAATTAAGTGAATTTTTATTATTTAAAGAAAGTTTTGAAAAATATTTTTTGATTATATCAAATTCATGCATTTGATGATCTTAGCTTTTTTGCAGCATTATCTAATAACGCATTTAAATATTTCGTTTGAGATTCATTTAAAAAAAGATTAGATGCGTCAAGATATTCTTTAATAATTATATTTATTGATACATTTGGTTTATATAAAATTTCATACGTTGCAGACTTTAAGATAACTTGAAATATCTTATCTAATTTAAATAAATTGAAATTATCACCTAAATTTTTGTCCAATTCATCTACAATAATTTCATTTCGTTCAATTGTTCCTAAAACAATATCCTTAATAAATTTTTTAAATCTATGTTTCGGGAAATCTATTTTGTCATCGTTATTAAACAAAACACCATATAATTTTTGTATAATAATAACTCTTGGGTTATTTTTTGGGCTATACTTTGTTCTCATTTTTGAGATAATACTGAAATAACAGCTTTTGCTGCCTCAGCACCCTTTTTTTTTCTAGCCTTAGCCTGTTTCATATTTAAGCATGTAAGAATTCCATTTCCTATAGGTTTTTTTGAGTTTACAGCTAAATCCATAAGAGCATTGGTAGTGGATTTGGATATAAAATCAAAATGTGGAGTTTGACCTTTAATAACACATCCGAGGGCAATAAAAGCATCAAATTTTTTTAAATGTTTTGAGATAGTCACAGGTATCTCAAACACGCCAGGAACTTTTATAATATTTATATTAAAATTTTTTGGGAGATTTTTCTTTGCACTATTTAACAAACCCAAAGAAATATTCTTATAATAATCCGCTGTGACTATTAAAATTTTTTTCATTAAATCAATTCTTGTTTAGTTATCTTAATGTTATACCCCTCTAAACCAATAACTTTTTTTGGTGTTCTAGTAATTAATATCATTTTTTTTATTTTTAAATCCTTAATAATTTGGGCACCTATACCATAATTTCTTATAAGATTATCTTTACCTTTCTTTTTTAAACTTTTATTTCTAAAACTTTTAAGTGTTTGAGTGACTGAATTTAAGTTAGTATCTTTAATAAATATTAGTACACAATTATTATATTTTTTAAAATAGTTTATTGTTTTATCAAACGAATTGGGAAGTTTTTGACTTATAAGATAATTATAAACTACATTTGACGAAATAACTCTTACACGTGGTACAATAGATCTTTTTAGAGATCCTTTAATGAGAGCAAAATGCTCTGAGCCATCTAAAAGATTTTCATATATTTTTATCTTATATTTTTGATTTTTTACTTTTATAGCAGAGGATTTTTTTAATTTTACTAATTTTTCTTTTTTTAATCGATAAGAAATTAAATCTTCAATTTTACCAATCTTAAGTTTATGTTTTTGTGCAAAATTTAAAAGTGCTTGACCCTTAGCCATCGTTCCGTCCTCATTCATTATTTCACAAATGACCGCTGAATTATTCTTTTTAGCTAACTTTGAAATATCCACGGAGGCTTCTGTGTGACCAGCTCTTACAAGAACACCCCCATCCTTTGCAATGATTGGAAACACATGGCCAGGGGATACAATATCTTTTTTACTCACATTTTTCTTAGAGGCTATTTTGATAGTTCTTGCTCTATCTTTTGCTGATATTCCAGTAGTGATACCTTTTTTAGCTTCTATTGAAATTGTAAATGCTGTTTGATTTCTTGATTGATTTACAGGTGACATTAAAGATAAATTTAATCTTTTAGCTTGAAGACTATCTAAAGCTAAACAAATAAGGCCTCTTCCATATTTAGCCATAAAGTTAATATTCTTTGCATTTGTATCAGAGGTTGACATGACTAAATCACCTTCATTTTCTCTTTTTTCATCATCAACTAAAATGTACATACCCCCTTTTTTTGCAACATTTATTATAGTTTCTATTGATGAATAATTATTTTTTTTCATAAAAATAGTTTCTAACGTATTTTGAAAGAATATCTATTTCTACGTTAACTAAATTACCTTTTTTAAGAGATGATAGATTTGTTAATTTATAAGTATGAGGAATTATCCAGATTTGAAAACCTTTTTTCGTCACTTTAGAAATTGTTAATGATATACCATTTATACTAATTGAAGCTTTTTCAATAATATTTTTTCTCTCTTTTTTATTAATTTCAAAATCAAATAGATAAGATTTATCAATATTTTTTACTGATAATATTTTTCCAACAGTATCAACATGTCCTTGGCAAATATGTCCTGAAATTTTTTGACCATACTTAAGAGGAAGTTCTAGATTAATTCTATCATTTAACTTTATATATTTAAATTTCGATCTTTTTATAGTTTCATTTGATAAATAAAATTCCATAGTTCTTTTTTTTATTGAAATGAGAGTAAGACAAACTCCATCGCAAGCTACAGAAACACCTATATCTTTTAAACCTAATCTTAGATCAGATTTTACAAAAATATTAATTCCTTTAGGTCTTTTAATTATTTTTGATATTAAACCTTTGTTGAAAATAATTCCGTTAAACATTTCAATTTTTGTAAATAGTTAATTTATCGCTAGCTAATTTAGAGTTTATCTTATGTTTGTTATATTTGGTATTTAAAATGTCGAAAGAAGTAAAATTAACATGTTGTTTATTTTTAGATAAATTTTTCGAACTTCTAAACAAATAAAATTCATTAAATAATTTCTTTTGAAGGAAATTTTTTGTTAATATATCTCCACCCTCTACTAATAGATTTCTTATTTCCATTTTATATAAATCTTTTAGAATTTTTTTTAGATCTAAATTTTTGTATTTATCTGTAGATTGTTTTATTAGAATAGCACCTCTCTTTTTTAAAAATTTTATTTTTGATTTATCGCTAGAATTATGAAAAATAATAGTATTTTCATTTTTTATCGATTTAACTATATAACTTTTCAAATTTATTTCTAAATTTCTGTCTAAAATAATTCTTTTTGGGGAAAATTGATTAAAACCTTCCAACCTACAATTTAGTTTTGGATTATCTATATTTAGTGTTTTGACAGAAATCATTATACCATCACTTTTTAATCTTAAATAATGAGTCAATTTATCAGATGTTTTATCAGTAATTCTCTTTGATATTTCGCTGTAAATAATCTTATTCTTTGATACTGCAATTTTCCCAATTACATAGGGTAGTTTCTTTTTTCTATTAAAGAAATAAGATCTGTATAAATTTTCTGCATCTTTTCTTAAAAGCCCCTTTTTGACTCTAATTTTGTTCTCTCTTAATATTGAATAACTCTTGCCCTTTACTTTTAAATCAATGTCATTAATTGAATAATAAACTTCTCCAATTTTATTTTTTATAATATTCTTGGTGCAAGGCGGAGTTTTCCCATAATGATTACATGGCTCTAAAGTAACATACATTGTTGAGTCTTTTAAATTTTCTGAACAATTTAAAATAGCATTATGTTCTGCATGAGGTCTGCCATTATAGCCTGTTTGTCCTACAGATATTATTCTATTATTCTTTACAATTACACATCCAACCGAAGGATTGTTTCCTGTTAAACCTCTTCGCGCATTAGCTAAATTTAAGGCTAATTTCATGAAATTTTTATCTTGAGCTGAGAATTTATCTTTTTTTGTAGACATCTAGTTTGTCCACAAATTGTACGAAATCTTGCTCTTCTCTAAAATTTCTATAAACAGAAGCAAATCTAACATAAGCAACTGGATCAAGTTCTTTCAAACCCTCCATGACCATTGTTCCTATTGTATTACTAGAAATTTCATTTTGACCGAGTTCCTCAAGCGATCTAGAGATACGACTTATAAATTTTTCAACAGTTTCAGTATCTAAAGGTCTTTTTTTAAGAGCAATATAAATTGATTTTGCAAGTTTATCTCTATCAAAAGCAGATTTTCTTCCATTTTTTTTTACTACCATTAATTCTCTAAATTGAACTCTTTCAAAGGTAGTAAATCTCGCACCACATACACACAATCTTCTTCTACGTATAGCGGTACCATCCTCTGTTGGACGTGAGTCTACAACTGAGGTCTCACCTTTCTTACATATTGAACAAATCATCTATTCAAATTTTTGTAGATTGGAAATGAAGAGCATAAATCAATCACTTCTTTCCTAACTTCTTCCTCTATTTGACTATTGTCCTCTGGATTTTTGGATAATCCTTTTATAACTTTAGTTATTAATACGCCTACTTTTTCAAATTCTTTTAAACCAAATCCTCTTGTTGTAGCAGCTTGTGAACCAAGTCTTATACCAGAAGTTATCATTGGTTTTTCTGTATCAAACGGGATCCCATTTTTATTACAAGTAATATTGGCTCTACATAAACTCTCAGAAGCTATATTTCCTTTTACACCAAAAGGTCTCAAGTCAACTAACATTAAATGTGTATCAGTACCACCTGAGTAAATCTTAAATCCATTATTTTTTAGAGTCTCTGCTAAAATTTTAGCATTTGCCAAAACATTTTTTATGTAAGTTTGAAATTCAGGTTTTAATGCTTCAAAAAAACCTGCAGCTTTAGCGGCAATGATATGCATTAAAGGACCACCTTGATAACCAGGAAAAACAGCTGTATCAAATTTTTTTCCAAGATCTAAATCATTCGATAAAATAATTCCACCACGTGCACTTCTAAATACCTTATGTGTTGTGGATGTTACGACATGTGCATAGTCACAAGGATTTGGATATCCTTTGCCAGCTACTAAACCGGAAAAATGGGCCATATCTACCATAAGATATGCACCAACCTTATCAGCTATTTCTCTAAATCTTTTAAAATCAATTACTCTTGAATACGCACTACCACCTGCAATAATTAATTTTGGTTTATGTTCTAGAGCGAGTTTTTCAACATTATCATAATCAATTAATTCAGATTTTTTATCTACGTCATAACTTATTGCATTAAACCATTTACCAGACATTGAAATTTTCAATCCATGAGTTATGTGACCTCCTGAATTTAAGCTCATACCCATAAAAGTGTCGTTTGGTTTTAACAAAGCCAAAAATACAGCACCATTTGCTTGAGCACCTGAATGAGGTTGAACATTTGCATACTTACAATTGAAAAGTTTTTTTATTCTTTCAAGTGCCAGTTGTTCTGCTACATCAACATGCTCACAACCATTGTAATATCTTTTGCCTGGATATCCTTCTGCATATTTATTTGTAAGAACTGATCCTTGAGCTTCTAATACAGCTTGTGAAACTATATTTTCAGAGGCTATTAACTCAATATGATTTTGTTGTCTAATTAACTCATCATTTATTGCCTTAAATAAATCCGGATCAGATTTTGAAAGACTTTTCTCAAAAAAATCTTGGTAGGAAGAATTTATATATTTTGTTTCACTTGACATTTTTTCCTTATATCTTTTTTACTCTTTTTTTGTGTCTACCACCCTCAAATTTAGTATTAATAAATGCTTCAATACATTTAAAGGCAGTATTTTTTTTTGTCAATCTAGATCCTAATGTTATAATATTAGCATTGTTATGCAATCTTGATAATTTAGTGTTTTTTATTGAATAACACATCGCTGCTCGAATTTTTTTGTGTTTATTGGCTGCCATTGACATTCCCATACCTGAACCACAAATTAAAATACCCATATTTTTTGAGTTAACGCTGACCTTTTTACATAATTTATGAGCATAATATGGGTAATTTACTGAGATCTTTGAGTTATCAGTCCCAAGATCATGAAAATTATATCTTTTAAAAAACTTTTTTTTAATTTGCTCTTTCAAATAATATCCAGCGTGATCTGAGGAAATAAATATTTTTTTCAAATTAGTTAAATTTGTAATCTAAAACGCATGCAACTAAATGGATTCTATTTTCCTCTCCTCCATTGAATGCGTTGTGATATTTAGTATTATTAGTAATCCAAACAGATCCATCTGCGGGCATATGTTTTGCAACATTATCAATAACCATTATAGAACCTGGGTTGGTAATTATTGGAATATGTAGTCTAGGCTCTGGATCTCTGTGCCAACTTAAAGTTGATCTTGGCTCCTTTAATAAAATTCTTACACGTCCTAATTTATACTTTGAGGAAAGGATATCAAAAACTTCTTTGAAATAAGTATGTTTGTAATCTTCAATAAATTCAGAATAAGCAGACTCATCAATAATTTGATCTCTCATAGATTCTTTTCCAGATGAGTCTGGTTTAGTCCAGAACACACCTCTTGCTTTATTACCTTTAATAGAGTCTGGATCACCTGGTATTTGTGTTAATGAAATGGCACCAAAATTTGAAACACCATCAACTCCTGAAAAACCCTTGATGGTTAATAATTCTTTATAAGCATTTTGAAGTTTGTTTACATCAAACTTAATATCTTGTTTTTGGAAATCGTTAAAATTTAAATTCATCTATTATTTTTTGTCTCCTGATGTTGTTTAATATCTTTTTTAAGATATATTTGTATATAACATTTGTCGCATATTTTAAATAGATTACAACATGATTACAGGAAAATTTCCAGCATTGAGACTAAGACGCAATAGAAAAACTGATTGGTCAAGAAGGTTAATTGAAGAAAATAATCTTACACCTAATGATTTTATTTTACCCATTTTTCTAATTGATGGAAAAAATAAAAAACAATCTATTAAATCAATGCCCGGTGTTTACAGGTACACAATCGATAAATTAAATAATATAGTAGATAGAGCGATTAAAAAAGGCATACCTATGATTGCATTATTTCCATACACTGAAAAAAGAAAAAAAAATGACTTAGGTACCGAGGCTCTTAACGAAAATAATCTGGTTTGTAGGGCACTACAAAGAATAAAGAATAAATATAAAAATGAGATTGGAATAATGTGTGATGTTGCATTAGATCCATATACCTTACATGGTCATGATGGTCTTTTACAAAACAAATATGTATTAAATGACGAAACCATAAAAATTTTATTAGATCAATCTTTGTTGCAGGCACAAATGGGTTGTGATGTTTTAGCACCATCTGACATGATGGATGGTCGAATTGGTGAAATTAGAAAATATCTAGACAAACATAATTTTAAAATGACACAAATACTTTCTTATGCTGTTAAATATGCGTCAAGTTTTTATGGCCCTTTTAGAGATGCAGTTGGTTCAAAAAACTTATTAAAAGGAAATAAAAAGAATTATCAAATGGATTATAGAAATAGTGATGAAGCCTTAAGAGAGGTTGCTTTGGATATAAAAGAGGGAGCTGATATGGTTATGGTTAAACCTGGACTACCATATCTTGATATCATCAAAAAAGTAAAAGAAAACTTTAAGATTCCAGTTATGGCATATCAAGTCTCAGGTGAATATTCTTTATTAGAATATGGAATTAAAAATGATTTAACTGATCGAAACATTATTTTAGAAAATCTTATTTCTTTTAAAAGAGCTGGAGCCAATGCTATTGTTAGCTATTACGCCGATAGATTAGATCAAATTATTAAATAATTATTTTAAAGTGTTGATAAATTGTAATCTGCTGATTGGTTGGTTTAAGTTATTAGGCTTTAAAATTGACTTTTCAAGATAATCACTCAACAATTTAAGACCTGTCAGTAAAGATCCTATATCCTCACTTGAGTTATTTTTTTCTATTAAAAAATTAGGTATAATTCTTTTTTCTGTTGATGACTTTGAGATATATTGTTTTTGATCACCAATAATTTTTTCGTTAACTAAATTCTCAAAATTTAGGTCATATCCTAAAGATTTAAATAATTCCAACTCCCAAAAAATATAATTTTTTATCCAGTCTTTAGAGTTTAATATGATATAAAATTCTTCTAATAAAGAAAATATCCTTACATTTTTTTGTGACTCAGCTGTAAGTAATTTAACCAAATTCATAGCTGAGGAAATACAAGTTAATTTTTGATGATTGTCAAAATATAATGGAGATAAAGCTTCTTGAATTTCTACTTTAAAATAACCTACACTATTTTCATTTTTAGAATTATAATTTACATATAGTTTATTTCCTATTTGAAGATAGTTCTTAATTTTTTTTGAAGTTCCACCAAAAATAATGCCACTCACTTTACCAAAATTTTTAGTATAAATTTCGGATATTAATGAATTTTCATTATATCTATTTTTATTTAATAAAAATCCAATGTCGTCCCAAATCATAATTTGCTCTGATTTTGTAAACATTTTATAGCAGCATTCTGTTCGGCATCTTTTTTCGAATTACCCTCTGCTAAAAAAAACTTAGTATCAATTAATTTTACACCAACTTTAAAAAGGGGTTTATGTCTTGGTCCGGTATTTGAAATAACTTTGTAAATAGGTAATTTCTTAAATCTTTTTAAAGATAATTCTTGTAATTTTGTTTTTGCATCTATTTGAGTAACAACACTATCTTTAATATTTTCTGACCATAATTCTAGAATAAATTTTTCTACAGAATTAAAACCTTTATCTAGATAAATAGATCCTATTAGAGCCTCACAACAATCAGAAACAACTTTATCTTCTACTATGTTTTTCTTTTTTTTAGTATCTAAAGTTAAAATATATTTATCAAGGTTTATTTTTTTTGCGATTTGTAAACAGGTTTTCTTATTTACCAACGATGCAAACTTTTTATCTAATATACCCTCTTTTTCATTGGGGTAAATTTCCAGAAGCTTTTTTGCAATTACTAATCCTAAGACACGATCTCCTAAAAATTCTAATTTTTCATTATTAATTTCTTTGCTATAGCTTTTATGAGTTAATGATTTAACTAACAAATCTTTGTTTTTGAAATTGATTTTAATCTTTTTTTCTAAAGTTTGATAATTAATTTTCATTATTTGATCTTTTGAAAGAATCTATCAAATCTGATTGATTTGTTCCATTTCCAAAATGAAAAAATACTTCCAATAGATCTATCTGAAGAGAAAAAAATAAATTGAGCCTTTCCTACAAGATTATCTTTATGTACATATCCTACGCTTGATAAATATCTACTATCCTTAGAACAATCCCTATTATCTCCTAAATAGAAGTAGTGATCCTTTGGAACTGTAAATTTATCAGAATTTTTAAATGTATAATCTTTTAAGTAAACGGTTTTATATTTTTTTCCATTAGGTAATATTTCCTCAAAAGTAAATACATCAATGTTTCTATTTCCACAGAATATCTTATCGCTTTCTGAGATTCTGGATTTTAATACTTCTGCATTATTTATATACAAATTTGAATTAATAAATTGTACTTGATCTCCAGGCAAACCAATTAATCTTTTTATATAATCAGTTCTATTATCTGCAGGAGTTTTGAATACTACAACATCTCCCCTTTTTGGCTCACTAAACATTAACCTTCCTGTAAAAATAGGTGGACTAAACGGAAATGAATGTTTGCTATAACCATATGAATACTTAGTCACAAATAATCTGTCTCCAACTAACAGATTAGGCTCCATTGATGAAGATGGTATATAAAATGGTTGTAGTAATATCGATCTTATAAAAATAGCAATAATTAATGCATAAAATAAAGTTTTTATGTTCTCTTTAAAAAAATTTTTATCTAACATTATTTTTTAACCAAAATTGTAAATGCTATTGAATGATCTTTTTCATCAGATAGTGAAAGAAACAAATCATATTTCCTAATTTTGAACCTTTTTTTTATAATCTTATCAATTTTTTTTGATCTATAGAAAAAAGGTTTACCCATTTTATCATTTAAAATTTCAATATCTTTAAAACTTAAATTATCTCTTATGCCGGTGCCAAATGATTTTGATAAAGCTTCTTTTGCTGCAAATCTTTTTGCAAAAAAGTTTGTTTTATTAATTTTATTCTTAGAAAATTTAAGTTCATTAGGTCCAAAAGTTTTTCTCATAAAGTTTTGGTTTCTAATTAAAGGCTGAATTCTACTATTATTTACTATATCAACTCCAATTCCTAATATTTTCATTTTTGTTATTTAATAATCTTTTTAAACTTTTTTATTA
>CACOXS010000006.1 GCA_902631255.1 uncultured Pelagibacteraceae bacterium | reverse complement strand
TATATATGACTTTATTCAATGGAGACATCTTCTTACAAAGGGAAATCAAGCTTCTTATTATGATTACAAAACATTTATAGATTCAAATGAAGATTATCCTAGAATTGGAAGAATAAAATATTTGGCAGAGCATAAACTTTCTACAGAAAAAGTTAGTCCAAAAAAAATTATAGATTGGTTTGGTCCTGCAAAACCTTTAAGTGGTTTTGGTAAAATGATACTGGGCGAAAGTCTTATTCTTAACGGTGATAAGGAAAAAGGAATAAGATTTATTAAAGATGGGTGGATATCAGCTGAATTGTCTAAAACAGATTTAAGATTTTATCGTAAAAAATTTAAAAAATATCTTAATGCAGATGATTATATTAAACGAGCAGAATATCTTGCTTGGAATAACAAATACTGGGACTTAAAAAGACTATTAAGATATTTACCTAAAGATTATGAACTATTATATACCGCCAGACAACTATTGATGAGTAAATCGTATGGTGTCGATAATGCTATTTCTAAAGTTCCATCCAATCTTAAAAATGATGCCGGTTTAAATTACGATAGATTAAAATGGAGAAGAAAAAGAGGAAGAGTTGATAGTTCTGTTGAAATTCTTCTTAAGATAAAAAACACAAAAGATTACTTAGTTCGTCCCGATAAATGGTGGATAGAAAGAGAAATAATTTCTAGATCATTAATATATAAAAAAAAATATGAATTAGCTTATAAAATTGCAAGCAACCATGGAATGAATGATGGACCTGAATTTGCTGCTGCAGAGTGGATGAGTGGTTGGATTGCATTAAGTTTTTTAGATGATCCAGTATTAGCCAAAGAACATTTTGAAAATTTTTATAATAATGTTGGATACCCTATCAGTACAGCAAGAGGTGCATATTGGTTAGGTAAAACTTATAAAAAACTTGGTAATAAAGATCTATCTTATAAATGGTTTAAAGAGGCAACAAATTATTTAACCACTTACTACGGTCAATTGGCATTTATGGAAATTAGTCCAAATGAAAAATTTGAGCTTTCAAAAGACATAATTGTTAAAAAAGAATATCGTGATTATTTTTTTAAAAAAGATTTAGTCAAATTGATATATTTACTTGATGAATTAGATGAAGATAAATATGCTAAACATATACTAAGACATTTGGCTAATGATGATATTGGTAGTGGTAGCGAGGTTTTAGCAGCTGAACTTGCAACAAATATAGAACGATTTGATTTTGCAATTCAAATTTCTAAAATAGCATCCTATGAAAAAAGATTTCACAACAAATATAATTACCCAATCATAAGCACGCCCAAATATATTAATGGAAGAAAAATTCCAGACAATGCTTTCATTCTTTCAATCATAAGGCAAGAGAGTGAGTTTGATTTAAGTGCCAATAGTCATGCAGGTGCAAAAGGGTTAATGCAATTAATGCCTTACACTGCTAAACTAGTTGCTAAACAGGCAAAACTTCCTTATTCGAAATCTAGGTTAACTACTGATGCAGAATATAATATCAACCTAGGATCACATTATATAGCAGGATTAATTCTTGAATATGACGGTGCTTATCCATTTGCAGTGGCTGCTTACAATGCTGGACCAAAAAGAGTTCGATATTGGAAAAAAATAAACAAAAATCCTCAAAAAAATCAAATTGATTATATTGACTGGATTGAATTAATTAAATTTAAGGAAACTAGAAATTATGTCCAAAGAGTATTAGAAAATTACAATGTTTATAGATACGTGCTTGAACAGCAGCCAATCGCAATGAAAGATTTTTTTAAGAATAATCCCTTGTTTTAATAATGGCGGAAGAGGAGGGATTCGAACCCTCGGTACAAGTTTCCTCGCACGGTCATTTAGCAAACGACTGGTTTAAGCCTCTCACCCACTCTTCCAAGAAATTTGTCGCCTTTGATTGTATTGAATAATCAACATTAATAAAGTAATTATTCATTAATTATGAAAAATAAGTATTCAATATTTTCGCTTATTAAAAATGCTTTTTCTTATCATGAAAATTGGGAAAAGGCATGGAAAGACCCTGAGCCAAAAAAAGAATATGATGTGGTAATTATTGGTGGTGGTGGCCATGGTTTAGCAACAGCTTACTATCTGGCAAAAAAACATAATATGAAAAATATTGCTGTTGTTGAAAAAGGTTGGATTGGTGGTGGAAATACAGGAAGAAACACTACAATTATAAGATCTAATTATTTATGGGACGCAAGTGCTGGTCTTTATGATCACGCTCTTAAAATATGGGAAGGCCTTTCTCAAGAATTAAACTACAATGTAATGTTTAGTCAAAGAGGAGTAATGAATCTTGCTCATAATCTTCAAGATGTAAGAGATTTAAAAAGAAGAACACACGCTAACAGACTTAATGGTATTGATGCAGTATATTTAAATACTGAAGAAGTTAAAAAATTTTGTCCAATAATAAATACATCTCCAGATATAAGATACCCTGTATTAGGTGGAACTTTACAAAAAAGAGCTGGAACTGCAAGACATGATGCAGTTGCATGGGGATATGCACGAGGTGCAGATGAGATGGGTGTGGATATAATTCAGAATTGTGAGGTTAAAGGTATTAAGAGAAATGGCGATGCAGTTGAAGGTATTGAAACTACAAAAGGATTTATTAAAACAAATAAAATTGGTGTAGTAGCCGCAGGTCACTCTAGTGTGATAGCTAATATGGCTGGATTAAGGTTGCCATTAGAGAGCAAACCGCTCCAAGCTTTAGTTTCAGAACCTGTGAAACCAATCATAGATACAGTTGTTATGTCAAATGCTGTTCATGCATATGTAAGTCAATCAGATAAAGGTGAATTAGTAATCGGCGCAGGAACTGATGATTATGTATCGTACTCACAAAAAGGAAGTCATGATATTGTTGAGGGGACATTAAATGCAATTTTAGAGTTATACCCTATCTTTAGTCGTATGAGAATGTTAAGACAATGGGGTGGAATTGTAGATATTTGTCCAGATGCAAGCCCAATTATAAGTAAAACATCAATCAAAGGTTTATATTTTAATTGTGGTTGGGGAACAGGAGGGTTTAAAGCTACACCTGGCTCTGGAGATTTGTTTGCGCATACAATAGCCAACGATGAACCGCACAAACTTAATGCTGCATTTAATTTGAATAGATTTGTAAGTGGTGACCTTGTCGACGAACATGGTGCAGCAGCTGTAGCGCACTAATGTTTTTAATTAATTGTCCTTTTTGTGGTGAACGAGAACAAAGTGAATTTAAAGCTGGTGGAGAAGCTCATATTGTTAGACCGAAACAACCAACTGAATTAAGCGATGATCAATGGGCAGAATATTTATTTATGAGAAAAAATATTAAAGGTATTCAATTCGAAAGATGGAACCACATTCACGGTTGTAGAAAATGGTTTAACATGGTGAGAGATACATCAAATGATGAAATTAAAGCCGTTTACAAAATGGGTGAAAAACCACCGGTTAAATAATCAATGACAAAAAATTTAAGAGTTAAAAGTAGTAAATTAGTCGATGAAACATATCGAATTTCATTTAAATTTAATGGTACAACTTATTATGGATTTAAAGGTGATACACTTGCTTCTGCCCTATTGGCTAATAACATACACCTAGTTGGTAGAAGTTTTAAATACCATAGACCTAGAGGAATTATGACTGCTGGGTCAGAGGAACCAAACGCCATTGTTCAACTTCATAATGGAACTTCAAGAACAGAACCAAATGTAAGAGCTACTGAAATAGAAATATATGAAGGTCTTGTTGCTTCAAGTCAAAATTGTTGGCCTAGTGTAAAGTTTGATATTGGAGGTATAAACAATTTTTTAAGTCCATTATTACCTGCAGGTTTTTACTACAAGACTTTTATGTGGCCAGCGAGTTTTTGGGAAAAATATGAATATTTTATTAGAAAATCCGCTGGTTTAGGAAAATCACCTGATGTTCCAGACCCTGACATATATGAACACAAATACATTCATTGCGATGTATTAGTTATTGGTGCAGGTATTTCAGGAATTATCGCAGCGAAAACCGCTGCAAAAAATGGTTTTAAAACACTATTAGTTGAGGAAAAATCATATTTAGGCGGTTCAACAATTTATCAAGACTCAGAATTTTTCAAAATTAACAATCAAAATTCAGCTTCATGGTTAGAAAAGGAAATCAATGAAATAAAAAAAATTGAAAATTTAGAAATTAAAACCAGAACAAGTGTTGCTGCTTTTCATGGTTATAATTTTTTATTAGCAAGGGAAAATTTAACTGATCACTTACCACTTGAACAAAGAGAAAATAAAACCCGTCAAAGATTACTCAAAATACGCGCTAAAAAAGTTATTACAGCCACAGGGTCTATAGAAAGACCTTTAATTTTTGACAATAACGATCGCCCAGGGATATTACTCTCATCTGCTATAAAAAAATATGCAGATTTATTTGGTGTAGCATGTGGAGAGAAAAATATTTTATTTACCAATAATGATAGCGCTTACGAAACTGCAATAAGCTTAATTCAAAAAGGGATTAAAGTACAAGCGATAATTGACAATAGAGAAGAAATTGATTCTAAACTTATTAAAGAAACTGAAAAAAACAATATAAAGATTTATAAAGGTTACACGATTGTAGATACATTTGGATACAAAAGAATAAATAGTGTCTCTATAATGAAATTGTCTAAAGATGGTCAAAAAGTTATAGGATCAAAAGAAAATATTTCATGCGATAGTTTGGGTATTTCAGGAGGTTGGACGCCAGCAGTTCATCTATTTACTCAATCGGGTGGAAAACTTAAATTTAGAGATGATGATCAAGTCTTTATTCCAAATACTTATCCGTCAAATCAGATAAGTATCGGAAGTTGTAATGGTGATTTTACTTTGGATGAAATATTAATTAATGCACCTAAATTACTCAAAGAATTTTTAAATATCAAGAAAACCGAATACGAAAATATTGAAATATATTCAGCATTTAACAAATCAAAAAGAAATATTTGGTTATTGCCTTCATATAAAATTGTAGGGAAAACCAAATCATTTGTAGATTTTCAAAATGATGCAACAGCCAAAGATATTAAATTAGCTTTAAGAGAAGGTTTCAGGTCTATTGAACATGTTAAAAGATATACAACAACAGGTATGGGCACAGATCAAGGTAAACTTGGTAATATGCATGCCTTAGGAATAATTTCCGAAACAGCATCTTCTAAAATGGGTGAACTTGGTACTACAACATTTAGACCACCCTACACTCCTCTCACATTTGGTGCTATCGTTGGAAGAAATGTTGGTAAATATTTTGATATAACAAGAAAAACGCCAATTCACGAATGGCATGTTGAAAACAAAGCTGAATTTGAGAATGTAGGACAATGGAAAAGAGCTTGGTATTATCCACAGAATGGTGAAAACATGCACGAAGCAGTTCAAAGAGAAAGTAAAGCTGCAAGAGATAGTGCAGGCATATTAGATGCATCCACGTTAGGTAAAATTGATATTCAAGGTACTGATGCCTCTGAATTTTTAAATAGAGTTTACACCAATGCTTGGTCAAAACTTGAGATTGGAAAATGTCGATATGGTTTAATGCTGAACGAAGATGGCATGGTCTATGACGATGGTGTCACTACCAGATTAGACGAAAATCATTATATTATGACAACGACAACTGGTGGTGCTGCTACAGTTTTAGGTAAACTTGAAGATTATCTTCAAACAGAATGGCCTGAACTAGATGTGTATTTAACATCTGTAACTGACCATTACGCAACTATTAGTGTTTGTGGTCCTAATAGTAAAAAGATAATACAAAAAGTAATACCTGAGATCGATTTATCAGATAAAGATTTTCCTCATATGTCATTTAAGAATTCAAAAATTGGTAAAATAAAATGTCGAGTTATGAGAATAAGTTTTACTGGTGAGCAAAGTTACGAAATCAATATTCAGGCCAATTACGCTAAATCAGTATGGGAAAATTGTATGGAGGCAGGAAAGGAATTTAATATTACTCCCTATGGGACTGAAACAATGCATTTATTAAGAGCGGAAAAAGGATTTATCATAGCCGGTCAAGACACAGATGCAACTATGACACCAATTGATTTACAAATGGATTGGATAGTTAGTAAAAAGAAATTTGATTTTATAGGTAAAAGATCTTTATATAGATCAGATACTATTAGGGAAGATAGGAAACAATTAGTGGGTCTTATCACAGACAATCCAGAAGAAATATTAGAAGAAGGTGCACAAATTGTTGCAGATATGAACAAAACACCAATAGAAATGTTAGGTCATGTTACTTCTAGTTATTTTAGTCCAAATTTAAAAAAATCTATTGCTCTTGGAGTAGTTAAAGGTGGAAAAAATATGATGGGTCAAAAATTAATAATTCCAATGGAAAAGAAACAAATCAATGTAACGGTTACAGATCCGGTATTCCTAGACAAGGAGAACAAAAGATTAAATGCTTAATTATTCAAATGTAATTGAAAATGATAAATCTTATCCAGGTTTGCAAATTAGAGAAATTAAACCTGTCATGAAACTTATTATTAGAGGAAAAAAAAGACAGTTTTTATCTGCAGTTGGAAAATCATTAAATCTACTTTTGCCGAATGAAGCAAATACTTCCTCAAGAAGTGATCAATTAACTGCTCTTTGGTTAAGCCCAGATGAATGGATGATATTTTCAAATGAAATTTTAAAATCAGATGATAATAACTACCATGTAGAAAAATTACTCAATAAAAATATTTGTAAAATAAATTTGGGTGCTGTAACTGATGTTACAGACCAATTTGTATTATTAAATCTAAAAGGTGATAAAATTTTTGATTTATTTGAAACTGGATCTCCGTTTAATTTTAATGATTTTAAATCCAAAAAAGGCCTTGTAACTCAAACAATTTTGACAAAAATTGATATAATTGTTCATAATCAGGACATTAACGATGTAAATTTATTTGTGAGAAGATCCTTTTCAGATCATTTATTTTCATGGATGAATGATAGTGCGTCAAGATTATAGATCTCAATAATAAAAAAAATAATGTAGTCCTAAATAATTATGAAAAAATTATTACTATTGATATTATTTACCTTTTTACCATTCTCACTTAATGCAGATTCAAATTTAGATAAAATACTATCATCAGGTGTATTAAAAGTTGGAACTACTGGAGATTGGGATCCCATGACAGTTAAGGATCCAGCTACTAATAAATATAAGGGTTTTGATATTGATGTCATGAATGAACTTGCAAAAGACATGGGTGTAAAGATTGAATTTGTACCCGCAGAATGGAAAACTATTGTTTCAGGTATAACATCAGCAAGATACGATATTTCAACAAGTGTAACAAAAACTCCAAAACGAGCTGAAGTAGCAGGATTTACTGATACTTATTATAAATATGCTACTGTTCCACTCGTTCTTAAAAAGAACTTAAAAAAATTCCCTACTTGGGACTCCTTAAATAACGAAAATGTAACGATAGCAACTACTCTTGGTACTTCCCAAGAAGAAAAAGCGAAAGAATTTTTTCCAAAATCAAAATTAAATTCAATTGAAGCTCCAGCTAGAGACTTTCAAGAAGTATTAGCAGGTAGAGCTGATGGTAATATTACAAGTTCAACAGAAGCAAATAAATTGATTATCAAATATCCTCAATTAGCAATTGTTCCAGATGGTGGAAAAAATCCAGCTTTTTTAGCAATGATGGTGCCAAAAAGTGATACTAAGTGGAACGATTATGTAAATAAATGGATTAAAGATAAAAAATCCTCAGGGTTCTTCACTAAGTTATTAGCTAAATATAATTTAAAGAGTTTATAAAAAATTAGTAATTAGTTTTTAATTCTTTATAACTCGAAGAGTGAGAAATTTATTTTTTTTACTCTTAATTTTCCCATTAACTTCATGCGGTAAAAGTGAATTAAATTGGTTAATCTTGTCTCCAAACAATATTGAGGGAATAACTAACTTAAAGTTTTTATTAAGTGGTTTAACAACCACTATCTATATTAGTATAGTCTCTATAATTATTTCAATTATCCTGGGTCTTTTAGTTGCTATTCCATCACTAGCTAAGAGCAAATTTTTAACCTATCTGAATATTGGATATGTGGAGATTGTAAGAGCAATTCCTTTACTAGTTTTGATTTTATGGATTTATTATGGTTTACCAATTATGACAGGTATAAGTTTTAGTCCTTTTGTTTCTGGTATCATAGCTCTTTCAATTAGTGAAAGTGCTTTTCAAGCAGAAATATTTAGAGCAGGAATTAATTCAATTAAAAAATCACAATGGGAAGCGGGAAGTTCTTTGGGATTAAGTTTTTTTAGAAAATTAAGATTAGTTATCTTACCTCAGGCAATAAAGAATATTTTACCAGCCATAGGTAATCAATTTGTTTATGTTCTTAAAATGTCATCACTTGTGTCGATAATTGGTATTGGAGATTTAACAAGAAAAGCAAACGAATTAGTTGTGACAACTTATCGGCCGCTAGAAATTTATACATTTTTAATCTTGGAGTATCTTGTTTTAATTTTGGTTGTTTCTTTTTTAGTTAGAAAATTAGAGAAAAGATTACAAAAAGATTAATTTTTTTTTCTCCAATCCCAAGGGTATTCAAATTCCATAGACCACATTCCTAAATCATTTAATCTTGCATAGTTCTCATCTGGTACAAATTTCTTTGAATATTTTCTATATGCAAAAGCATAACCTTCTTTAACTAAATAACTTGATAAACTGGTATTATTTACGAAACATTCAGCTAAAATTCTTTTATACTGATCCTTCCCTTCTTCAACACATTCAACTTCATTATTTCCTATTCTATTAATTAGTAATTTTTTTGCTTCAATCCCACAAAAAATTATTTGATTATTCTTACTACAGGTTTGTTTCAATTCAGGGGTATCAATTCCACTAAATCTAATTTTTTTTCCATTTAAATGTATAGTATCACCATCAACAACTTTAATTTCATTTGATTTTACATCTTTTAGAGTTATGAAAAAAAAGGATAGGAAAAAACTAATAACTAAAAATAGCTTTATTTTGTTTAAATACATTGTTTAAAAAATACCCAATAAATATTAAAACAGCAATTCCCATAGCCCAATTAGTCACCATAATAGTATAAAAAATATCTTGGTAGTCACCACCTCTTATATTTATCACATACCATAAACTTAGAAAAGGAAACGCAGTTAATCTTAAAATACTCAAATAGAGACTATACAAGGGTTTTTTAATAGCTTGAAATACTGCTGTAGTAATAAAGAAGACCGGATAAATTGGTCCAATTAAAGCTGCAACCTTGAGATAAATAGCTCCACTCATAACCGCTTCTTGATTATCAGTAAATAAAGATACAAAAAATTCAGCCCCAAAAAAAATTATTACTCCAGCAACAGTCATAAATGATATTCCAAAAAATAAAGCCTTAGTATAAAGTTCTCTTATTCTATTATAGGCTTTTGCACCAAAATTTTGTCCTCCGATTGAAAGGACTGCAGTATTTAAACCAATAACAGGTAATAGAAAAACTTGCTCTACTCTTAATGCTGCACCATAACCAGCTGTTGCTAATTCCCCGAATTTACCTATGAAATATAAGATGTTAAAAATACCTACACCAATAAACAACATACTGAACATTACTGGCACAGCTTGATTTGTTAATGATTTTAAATATTCAAATTTTGGAATAAAGCATTGTGGTTTAAGATAATTCCTTATTTGACAATTATTGACCTTATAAGCTAAATAAATTGTCCCTATTGATTGAGAAATTACAGTAGCAATAGCAAGACCAGCTATCCCAAATCCTGGGATAAATCCATATCCCCATATAAAAAGAGGATTTAAAAAAATGTTAAGAAAAAAACTAAATATCAATACATTTCTATAACTTCTGGTATCACCTTGAGCATTCAGAGTTCCATTTAGGGATATCTGTATCAATACAATAAAAGTTCCGTAGAAAATAATATCTAGATATTCTCTCGTTAAAATTATTCCAACTTCATCAGAACCCATGACACCCAAAAGATAATTTGATGCATTTAAACCAAATATTGTAACAATTATTGAAACTAATAATGCAAAGATTAAAGACTGAGCGACATATAATGATGCAACTCTTATTTTCTTTTCACCGATTGAATTACCAATTAAAGCATTAGTTGCAGCACCTAATCCAACACCAACAGCTATAATGGTAAAATATATTGGAAACGATTTCGCAATTGCACCTATTGCCTCTGCAGAGATTCTTCCTGCAAACCAAGTATCAACTAAATTATAAAATGTTTGAAATAATGATCCTACACTTGCGGGTATCGTAACTCTTCTCAATAGTGTCCAAATTGGATCTTTTGTTAATTTTATTGATTTAGACAAAATTATCCTTATTTAAATTCTTTTTGAAAAATATATTTTTTTCCAGATTGCTTTGCTTTGTATATCTGATTTTGTCTCATTCTAAAACGAGATTTTTGGTTTATTGAGAGTTTATCAATACAATTAGGACAAGCTACACCCTCCTCATATCTTTTAGATTTTTTATCTTTAGTTGAAATTGGTTGTCTACATCCACCACAAATTGAATAGGTTCCTTGTACTAATCCATGTTTTAGAGTTACTCTATTGTCAAATACAAAACACTCACCTTTCCATAAACTGTTTTTTTGTTTAATTTTTTTTAAGTAATTCAAAATTCCACCCTTTAATTGATAGATATTTTTAAAACCTTTTTTTTCTAAAAATAAAGAGGCTTTTTCACACCTAATTCCACCGGTGCAAAACATTGCTATTGGTTGATCTTTTTTTAATTTTTTTAAGTATTTTGGGAAATCTCTAAAGTTGTCTATATTTGGATTTACAGATTTTTTAAAAGAACCAACTTTATGCTCAAAAGGTTTTCTTGCATCTAATAAAAAAGTTTTCTTATCTTTTATTAATTCATTCCACTTCGTTGGTTCAATATGAGTATTCTTTTTTTTAATTTTATTTGAGATTTTAAGATTCATTGGAACAACTTCTTTTTTAATTCTAACTTTAGATTTGTGGAAAGGTTTAAATTTACTTTTTGAATTATTGAAACTATCAAATTCTTTTATACTAAAAATTTTTTTTAATTTAATAATTGTAGCCTTAATATCTTTATTTCTACCAGATATGGATCCGTTTAAACCCTCTTTTGACACAATAATTGATCCATATATGTTTTTATTAACTAAAAGATTTTTCAATATTTTTTGATTTTTTTTTAAATTATTTATTTTTTGAAATCTATAAAATCCAAATACAGTGAACATTAAATCTTCCTACAGACAGTCATTCCATCTCCAAAAGGCACCATGACCTTTTCAATTCTTTTGTCCTTTGAAATAAAATGATTTAAGTCTCTAATACTTTTCGTATATTTATCATTAATATCTTTGTTAACAACTTCTCCATGCCATAAAACATTATCAATAATTACTAAACCATCTTTATTCAATAGATCTAGTGAAATTTCATAATATTTTTGGTAATTCATTTTATCAGCATCAATAAAAACTAAATCAAATTTTTCATTTCTAATACTCATCAAACTTTCTAAAGCTGGTTTAATTATTGTTTTAATTTTGTGATTTTGATTAGCTTTTTTAAAAAAATTTTGAGCAATTTTATTTGTTTCCTCATTTTTATCTAAAGCAATTATACTACCCTCATCTGGTAATGCTAAAGCCATAGACAACGTGCTTAAACCTGTAAAAGTTCCTATTTCTAAAACTTTTGTAATTTTGGAGATCTTAATAATCAAATGTAAAAATTGACATTGGGAAATAGATATTTGCATTCTTTTAATATCACCAAGTGATAAATTATAGTCTATTATTTCTTTTTGAATTGGATGTAGTTTCAAACCATTCTTTAGTATGTAATCTTGTAAATGTTTTGTGATATTAAGGTCTGAACCCATAACCTTATAATTTTTTCTTCAAGATCTCATTGATCAATTGAGGATTTGCTTTTCCACCAGATGCCTTCATTGCTTGACCAACAAAAAAACCAAATAATTTTTCTTTACCTTGTTTATATTCAATAGCTTTTTCTCTGTTCTCATTGATTATTTTGTCAATTAAAGTTTCTAAAGCCTTTGGATCACTTTGTTGCTTTAATCCTTTTTCCTCAACAATTTTTTGTGGATCTTTGTCTCCATCAATCATCAATTCAAAAACAGTTTTTGCTATTTTTCCAGAAATAGTTCCATTCTTAATTAGATTTATCAATATGGCGAAGTTCTTGGCACTCACTGGACTTTGAGAAATTTCTAAAGCTTTGCTATTTAAAACAGCAAATAGTTCTCCTGTAATCCAATTGACTGCTAACTTAATATCTTTGTTCTTACCCATTTTAGCTACAACTTCTTCAAAGTATTTTGCGGTATCAATATCAGACACTAAAATATTAGCTTCATATGGTGACAATTTAAACTCTTCAATAAATCTTTTCTTTTTATCATCTGGAAGTTCTGGAATATCATTTTTAAGTTCTTCAATAAATTTTTCCGATACTTCCAAAGGTAATAAATCAGGGTCAGGAAAATATCTATAATCATGAGCATCTTCTTTTGATCTCATTGATCTTGTTTCATTTTTCTTCGTATCAAAAAGTCTTGTTTCTTGATCAATAGTTTTGCCCTCCTCTATTAAATCAACTTGCCGGTTAGCCTCATATTCTATTGCCATTTGCATAAATTTAATTGAATTAACATTTTTAATTTCACATCGAGTGCCAAATTCTTTTGAGCCTTTTGGTCTTACAGAAACATTCACATCCGCTCTTAAAGAGCCTTCTTGCATATTTCCGTCACAAGTTCCTAGGTACCTCATTATAGATCGTAATTTCTTAATGTAAGCATTAACCTCATCTGGGGATCTTAGATCAGGCTTGCTCACTATTTCCATTAAAGCAACCCCTGATCTATTTAAATCTACAAAAGTATTTTGTGGGTCAAGATCATGAATACTTTTTCCAGCATCTTGTTCTAGATGTAATCTTTCTATACCTACTTCTTTTTGACCATTAGGCATATCCAAAATAACTTTGCCCTCACCTACTATTGGATTTTTAAATTGTGATATTTGATATCCTTGAGGTAAATCAGCATAAAAATAATTTTTTCTATCAAATACAGAGCGTTTATTAATTTTGGCATTAAGACCAATACCAGTTTTAATAGCTTGTTTAATACAAAATTCATTTATTACAGGTAGCATTCCAGGAAATGCAGCGTCAACTAAACTTACTTGTGTATTTGGTTCAGCACCAAATTTAGTTGATGAAGAAGAAAATAGTTTTGACTCAGATAATACTTGAGCATGTACCTCTAATCCGATTACAACTTCATATTGATTATCTTTCCGATTAATCAAATATTCTGTGTTTTTCTGGTTCACTTAATCCACCAATCAGTAATTTTGTTTTTAAAATTTATTTTTTCCTCCATAGCAAAAGCAATGTTTAATATATTTTGTTCATCAAAGGCTTTACCGATTATTTGTAAACCCAGAGGATAACCTTTAGTATCGTGTCCTGCGGGAATAGATATACCAGGCAAGCCTGCTAAATTAACTGGTACTGTAAATATATCATTTAAATACATCGAAACTGGATCATTAGTTTTTTCACCTATTTTAAAAGCTGAGCTAGGAGTTGATGGCGTTAAAATTGCATCAACTTTCTTATATGCCTCATCAAAATCATTTTTAATAAGTTTTCTCACTTTTTGAGCTTTAAGATAGTATGCATCATAATAACCAGATGATAATACATAAGTTCCAATCATAATTCTTCTTTGAACTTCTGCACCAAAGCCTTCAGATCTAGTTTTTTCATACATATCAATTAAATTTTCACCTTTAGCTCTATATCCATACTTTACACCATCATATCTTGCTAAATTAGAAGATGCCTCTGCTGGAGCAACAATATAATACGTTGGTAAAGCGTAACTTGTATGTGGAAGTGATATGTCGATTGTTTCAGCACCACAATCTTTTACGTATTGAATACCTTTTTGCCAAAGATCCTCAATTTCTTTAGGCATACCATCAACTCTGTATTCTTTTGGAATTCCAATTTTTTTTCCTTTTATATTTTTTGTAAGTTCTTTGCTATAATGATTTCTTTTAAAATTAATTGAGGTAGAATCTTTTGGATCATATGTGCTTATTACTTCTTGCAACAAAGCACAATCTTTTACATTTTGGGCCATTGGCCCTGCTTGATCTAATGAGGAAGCAAAAGCAACTATCCCATATCGTGAGCAACTTCCGTATGTTGGTTTTAAACCTACAATTCCAGTAAATGAGGCTGGTTGTCTAATCGATCCTCCAGTATCAGTACCAATTGTGATTGGAGTTAATTGTCCAGCAACTGCTGATGCTGAACCACCCGATGAACCACCGGGGACTAAATTTTTATCAATAGGATTTTGTACGTTTCCAAAATAACTTGTCTCATTAGATGAACCCATTGCAAACTCATCACAATTTAATTTACCCAGAAGTATTGCACCTTCATTCCAAATATTTTCAGTAATTGTAGATTCATAAGTTGGTACAAAATTATTCAAAATTTTACTACCAGCAGTTGTTTTAACATTTTTTGTACAGAACAAATCTTTAACTGCCATAGGTATACCAGGTAATTTTAAATCTAAATTTGGGTTCTGATCAAACTTTTTTGCTTTGTCCAAAGCCGATGTAAAATCATCTGTGATATAAGCATTTAATTCACTAGACTTTTCAGACCTTTGAATAAATGCTTTAGTCACATCTGTAGAAGAAAGTTTCTTATTTTGAATATTCTCAACTAATTCTGTTAAGGATTGTTTTGTAATGTCTGACATTATTCAATTACCTTTGGTACAACAAAATAATCCTCATTATTTTCAGGAGAATTTTTAATTATTTGTTCTCTAATATTTTTACTTTTGATCTCATCAGATCTGAATTTTAAAGTAGTTTCTGCTATTGATGTTAATGGCTTTACATCATCTGTTTTTAATTCATTGAGCTTTTCAATAAATTCAAAAATTGAATTTAAATCATCAGCTAATTTTTCTGCCCTTTTTTCATCAACAGAAATTCTTGATAATTTAGATATGTGTTTTATTGTTTTAAGATCTATACTCATATGCTATTTAGGTATGACGCAAACTATCATTTAAGTTAAAAATATACAATATGATCACGTTAGAGGAATTTAAAAGAAATCACTTAGATAAGTGCAGATTGATAGGCTTAGACCTTGGTTCCAAACGAATAGGAGTTTCAATTTGTGACGAAAAACAATTAATTGCCACACCATTTATAACTATAGAAAAAAAATCCTCTCAAAACCTTATAGATCAACTCAAATCAATAATCATCGAAAACAACATTAAGGGAGTCATAATAGGAAACCCCTTAAATATGGATGGCTCTTCTGGCAAATCTTCTCAATCAGTAAAAGATGTTTCTACGTATATTGAAAAGAATATTGATATTCCAGTTTGTTTATGGGACGAGAGACTATCAACTGTTGGTGCTTTTAATCTTTCCAGTCAATTAGATATTAATGTTACTAAAAGAGAAAATAAAATTGATGAAAATGCTGCTGCCTTTATATTGCAAGGAGCAATAGATTTTTTGAACAATTAATACTTGCTATTATACAACTTTATGGTTATAGAGTTGGTTTTAATGGCAATTAAAACAAATAAAGCTATTAAAATTTCCCAAAAACATCTGTTAGGTATCCAAGATTTATCTATAAATGATGTTAATATGATACTTGATGAAGCTCACGATTTTATAAAAGTAAACCAAAGTAAAAATAAAAAAATTGATGCGCTAAGAGGAAAAACACAGATTAATTTATTTTTTGAGCCCTCAACGAGAACTCAAAGTTCATTTGAATTAGCAGGAAAAAGACTTGGAGCTGATGTGATGTCAATGAATATAAGTAATTCTGCAATTAAAAAAGGAGAAACTCTGATTGATACTGCAATGACACTAAATGCTATGCATCCTGACATTATTGTAATAAGACACCAAGACTCTGGAGCATGTAATCTACTTTCTCAAAAAGTTAACTGTGCGGTTTTAAATGCCGGAGATGGAAGAAGAGAACACCCTACTCAAGCTTTATTGGATGCTCTGACAATTATAAATCGAAAAAAAAAAATTGAAGGTTTAAGAATTGCCATCTGTGGAGATATCCTACATTCAAGAGTTGCAAGATCTAATATTTATTTACTGAATATGTTAGGAGCAGAAGTAAATATAATTGCGCCCACAAATCTGATGCCAAAAGAAATAGAAAAATTTGGCGTTAACACATTCACTGATATGAAAAAAGGATTAAAAGATTGTGATATTGTAATGATGTTAAGATTACAAAATGAAAGAATGACAAGTTCTTATCTCTCATCTAATAGAGAGTATTATGAATATTATGGTCTTACTCCGGATAAATTAGAACATGCAAAAGCTGATGCATTAATCATGCACCCAGGTCCAATGAATAGAGGTATTGAGATAGATACTAATTTAGCCGATGATATCAATAAAAGCGTAATTAAAGAACAAGTAGAACTTGGAGTTGCGGTAAGAATGGCCTGTTTAAAGATTTTTTGTACTTAAATGAAAAAACAATATTTTATAAACGCTAATATAATTGACCCACACAATTCAATTAACGAAACAGGTGGACTTATAATCTCTGAAGAAGGAAAGATAGAAGCGGTAGGAAAAAAGGTGAATACAAATAATCTTCCTTCAAGAGAAAAACCAATTGACTTAAAGGGAAAATATATATTCCCAGGTTTAGTTGACATGAGAGTATTTGTAGGTGAACCAGGCTATGAATATAAAGAAAACTTTAAAACCTTAAGTAATGCTGCTTTAGCCGGTGGCGTAACTTCTGTGGTAACAATGCCAAATACTAATCCGATAATAGACAACGTATCTATAGTTGATTTTTTAAAAAGAAGAGGAAGAGATAAATCTCGAATAAACATTTTTCCGTGTGCATCACTTACAAAAAATATTGAAGGAAACAATATGACAGAGTTTGGTCTTCTTCAAGGCAAAGGTATAATAGCATTTACTGATGGCATTAAAACTATTCAAAATCCCAGATTAATGTCTCGGATAATGAATTCTGCAAAAGATATTGGCTGTTTAATAATGCAACATGCAGAAGATTATGAACTTGCAAAAAATGGGATGATAAATTCAGGCATTATCGCATCTAAATTAGGATTATCAGGTATTCCTGAGATCGCAGAAAGAATTTTGATTGAAAGAGATCTTACTTTACTTGAAAAAGTAAAATGCAGATATCATATTTCTCAATTGTCATCGCAAAAATCTATTGAAGTAATCAAACATAGAAAAGAAATTGTAAAATTCACATCAGGTGTTTCGATAAATAATCTCTCTTTAAATGAAAATGATATAGGTGATTTTAGAACTTTTTTAAAACTATCTCCACCTTTGAGACGTGAGGAAGATAGAATTGCTCTAGTGGAAGGATTAAAGGATGGATTAATAGATGTGATTGTTTCAGATCACAAGCCTGAAGATGAAGAGTCAAAGAGATTAACATTTTCTCAAGCTGCAACAGGCGCATCAGGTATAGAAACTCTATTATCTTTAAGTTTAGAGTTATATCATAATGGATCTTTAAAATTAGAAACATTAATTAAAGCACTTACATCAAATCCTGCAAAAATTCTCAGAATAGATAAAGGTAACCTCTCCATTGGTAATGATGCAGATTTTTGTATTGTAGATATAGGCAAACCATGGATTGTAAAAAAAGAAAAATTGATTTCAAAATCAAAAAACACCTCAATTGAAGATAAAAAACTTCAAGGTAAGGTCACGAATACATTTGTAAAAGGAAAAGAATTATTTAAACTTTAATATGGATATTTTTTTGATAGGTATCATTTCCTACCTAATGGGCTCCATACCTTTTGGATTTATACTTACAAAGATATTTTTAAAAAAAGACATAAGAGAAATAGGATCTGGTAATATTGGAGCCACCAATGCTTTGAGATCTGGTAACAAAACTATTGGTTATTTCACGTTAGGTTTGGATATTTTAAAAGCAATTATACCAGTGGTTTATGTAAAAATTTTATACCAAGATTTTTTATATACTGCATCTTTATGTGCCTTTTTAGGTCATGTGTTTCCAATTTGGCTCAAGTTCAGAGGTGGCAAAGGTGTTGCTACATATGTTGGTATTTTATTTGCTATAAATTTATATTTTGGAATTATATTTTCTGTATGTTGGTTTATAACTTTTTTTATTTCTAAATTTTCATCTTTATCATCTTTAATAGCTTCAATATCTATACCAATCTATCTATTAGTTTCCACTGAGTTTAATCAGGCAATTTTTTTTACAATCATGTTTATCTTGATTTTTTTTACTCATAGAGAAAATATTAAAAGATTGATAAATAAAGAAGAAACTAAGACAAAAATTTATTAAATTGACTATCTAAGGCTTTTGGGTAGTTTGTAGTTTATGAATCTGGTCATTGTAGAAAGTCCCGCTAAAGCAAAAACCATTAATAAATACTTAGGTGATAATTATAAAGTTTTGGCAAGTTATGGTCATATAAGAGATTTACCGTCAAAAAATGGTTCTGTTAATCCAGATCAAGATTTTAAAATGGAATGGGAAGTTGATAGTTTTTCAAAAAAATATTTAAAAGAAATAACAGATGCGGTTAAAGACTCATCTAAAATTATATTAGCGACTGACCCTGATCGTGAAGGTGAGGCTATTGCTTGGCATGTCAAAGAATATTTGAATGAAAAAAAACTTTTAAAAGATAAAGAAATTGAACGAGTTGTGTTTAATGAAATAACCAAAAAAGCTGTTATTCAAGGAATTGAAAATCCTAGACAAATTGAGCCACTACTGGTCGACGCGTATATGGCAAGAAGAGCCTTGGATTACTTGGTTGGTTTTAATATATCCCCAATACTTTGGACAAAACTTCCAGGTTCGAAATCCGCAGGAAGAGTTCAGTCTGTTGCTTTAAAATTAATTACGGAAAGAGAGCATGCAATTGAGTCTTTTAAACCTGAGGAATTTTGGACTTTAAGTATTAAATTTGCCAATAATATAAATCAAAATTTTACTGCCAGTATAAGTCAACTTGATAACAATAAAATTGAAAAATTTTCATTTAGAAATAAAGAAGAGATAAATAAAGCCATATTGAGTATTAAGAAAAAAAAATTTAGTATAACCGATATTTCTAGTAAAATAATGAATCGTAATCCCTCTGGACCGTTTACGACTTCAACTCTTCAACAAACCGCATCGAGTCGATTAGGTTTTGGTGCATCTAGAACAATGCAAATTGCTCAAAAACTTTATCAAGGTATAGAAATGGAAGGTGAAACAATTGGCTTAATTACATATATGAGAACTGATGGAACTAATTTATCTAAAGATGCTGTAACAAGTTTCAGAAACTATATCCAAAAAGAAATTGGTAATGAATACTTACCTAATGATGTTTTGAATTATTCTGGCAAAAAAGCTAAAAATGCACAAGAAGCTCACGAAGCAATTAGACCTACTGATATTATTAGAACTCCTCAAAGTGTTAAAAAATATCTAAGTACAGATCAAAATAAACTTTATGATCTTATCTGGAGTAGAGCTTTATCTTCTCAAATGGAGTCAGCTAAATTTGATAGAAACACCATCACTTTAACGTCAGATAATAATGATACAATTTGTAAAGCCAGCGGATCAGTTTTAAAATTTGACGGTTTCTTAAAGATTTATAATAATCAAAGCAAAGATGATAATGAAAATATTTTACCGGCTGTAACTAAAGGACCTATTAATATAGAGGCGCTAATAGATGAACAACATTATACACAGCCACCACCAAGATATTCCGAAGCTAGTTTAGTTAAAAAGCTTGAGGAACTTGGTATCGGGAGACCTTCTACGTACGCAAGTATCATTTCTACTATTGCCAATCGAGGCTATGCGGAGATATTGAATAAAAGATTTTTTCCTACAGATAGAGGTAAATTAATTTCAGCCTTTTTAGAAAAATTATTCTCAAAATATGTAGATTATAATTTTACAGCAGGATTAGAAGATCAACTTGATGAGATCACTACTGGAAAAGAAAGTTGGATCAAAGTTTTGGAACTTTTTTGGAAAGACTTTAATAATAATGTTTCAGAAGTAAAAGAAAAGAGAACTAGAGAGGTATTGGATTTACTTAATGATAGTCTGGGTGAATTAATTTTTGATAAGGATAATGAAGGTAATGTAGTAAGAAAATGTCAGTTATGTAATTCTGGAACACTTAGTTTAAAGAATAGTTTCAGAGGGGGCGCTTTTATAGGGTGTTCAAATTATCCAGAATGTAAATTTACACGACCCTTATCTAAAGCAAAAGCTGCCGCTCAGGCACAATTAGCTGAACCAAAATTAATAGGAAAACATGAAAATGGAAATGATATATATTTGAAAAATGGTAGGTTTGGCCCCTACCTTCAATATGAAAAAATCTCTTCTGATATAGAAGTTGAAAAAATTAGTAAGAAAAAGAAAAAAACTAAAAAGTTGAAGTCAGATGTTAATGAACTTTTAAAAAATGTTTCAATACCAAAAGGATTGGAATTGGAGAGTATCAATTTGGAAAAAGCTAAATTTTTATGTTCACTGCCTAAATCTTTGGGAATAAATCCAGATAATCAAAAAGAAATTACACTGAATGTTGGAAGATTTGGTCCTTACTTAAAATGTGAAAATAAATCAGCAAGAATAGAAAATGTAGAGGAAATATTTTCCATAGGTTTAAATAGAGCAATAACATTAATAGCAGAGGCCAAACCTGGTCGGATGTCCTCTTCAATGATAAAAGATTTGGGAGAACATCCTGAGGATAAAAAACCTGTTAGAGTCATGAAGGGTCAATATGGACCTTATATAAAATATAAATCACTCAATGCAACTATTCCTGAGGAAAAAGACCCCATTGAATTAACGATGGAAGAAGCTTTAATATTAATTGAGAAAAGAAGAGAATACGATAAAACAAAAAAATCAAAAAGAAAAAAAATAAAATGAGTTTTGAAGATAAAATTAAAGAGCTTAATTTAAAGCTTCCTGAAGCAAAAGCACCAGTTGGTAATTATGTTGCAACAAAAATTATAGGAAAAATGTTATTCATATCAGGACAAATTTCTATTGATGATAATGGTGAATTAATCAAAGGAAAAGTTGGTAAAGAATTGGATGTCACGGCTGGTTACAATGCTGCTAAGAGATGCGCGTTAAGTATTATTGCCCAAGTTAAAAAAGCCTGCGATAATGATTTATCAAAAATTAAATCATGTGTGAAACTAACAGGATTTGTAAACTCAACAGATGACTTTATTGATCAACCCAAAGTAATAAATGGAGCATCTGATTTGATTGCTTCAATTTTTGGAAATGCAGGTATGCATACTAGAGCTGCTGTAAGTACAAATAGTTTACCATTAGGCGTTTCGGTTGAAGTAGATGCAATATTTGAGTTAAATTAGATTTTTACTTTCCAACACTAAAATATTTGAAACCTTGGTCTTTAATCTTTGATGAAGAATATATATTTCTCATATCAAAAATCATAAACTTCTTACCTTTAACTAAACTTTTAAAATTAATTGATTTAAAATCATTCCATTCAGTATGAATAATAACAAGATCAGCCCCATGAACAGCATCTTTTATTGAAGTCTTATTAATTACATTTTTAAACTTCATAAATTCAGTTTTATAACCAGTTGGATCAAAATATTTTATAATTGCTCCTTTTTTTGATAACCATGGTATCATTTTTAAACTCGAAGAATCTCTCATATCATCTGTATTAGCTTTAAATGTAACTCCTAAAAAGGTAATTATTTTATTTTTAATTTTCCTATTTAAAATTCTATTTATTCTATCTAATAAAATTTTAGATCTATTTTCATTCGATTTAATTACTGATTTTATTACTGATAAATTTGTTTTAAATTTATTTGCT
This sequence comes from uncultured Pelagibacteraceae bacterium, assembly GCA_902631255.1. GTDB lineage: Bacteria > Pseudomonadota > Alphaproteobacteria > Pelagibacterales > Pelagibacteraceae > Pelagibacter. The sequence continues at coordinate 21,011 of CACOXS010000006.1, read as the reverse complement.
GTTGTAATAATCGCTTTTGTATCTTTAGGAAAACAGGATCCACCATAAGCAGGTCCTGCTCTAAGAAATCGACTGCCTATTCTTTTATCCAATCCCATACCAATTGATATATCCTCAACATTAATATTAGTTTTTTCACATAAATTAGCTATTTCATTTATAAAAGTAATCTTTGTCGCTAAAAAAGCGTTAGAAGCATATTTAATCAATTCTGCGGCTCTTCTAGAAGTTTGTAAATAAGAAGCACCCTTAGAAATAAGCGGGCTATAAAGATTTTTCAAAATTCTACCTGCTTTTTTATCATTAGTTCCTATAACTACACGATCAGGATAAACAAAATCTCTTATTGCCTCTCCTTCTCTTAAAAATTCAGGATTTGAAACAACAGAAAATTTCTTTTTACTATTTTTTTTAGATAATATTTTTTCAATTTCATCTCCTGTCGTCACGGGAACTGTTGATTTTGTTATGATAATCTTAAATTTATTTATTGAAGAACTTATTTCTCTAGAGACTTTATAAATTTGACTTAAATCTGCTGAACTACCACCTTTTTTAGTTGGGGTACCAACGCAAATAAAAATTATATCTGAGTCTTTAATTGATTTTTTTAAATCTGTAGAAAAATTTAATTTTTTATTCTTAAAATTCTTTATTACTAATTCTGATAAACCAGGTTCGTAAATTGGAATTTTTCCTTTTTTTAGTAAATTTATTTTGTCTACATTATTATCTACACAAATTACATCATTTCCTAAATCAGCAAAACATACTCCGCTTACTAAACCTACATAACCAGAACCAATCATACATAATTTCATGATTTAGCTATCTCTAAAGTTGATTTGATGTAACCACTCATGCTTCCACAATCAAGATATTTTCCAGAAAAATTATGAGCAATGAATTTTTTATTATTTTGAATTAATGTTTGGATAGCATCTGTAATATGTATTTCTCCTCCTTTGCCTGGTTTTTGTTTAAGTAATTTTGAAAAAATTTCTCTAGGTAAAATATATCTTCCAATCACTGCTTTATTAGATGGTGCTTTTTTTACAGAAGGTTTTTCAATAACATCTGAGATCAAATAATTATTCTTACTTATTTTAGTTTTTAACTTATAAATTCCCCATCTCGAAACATTATTTCTTCTAACATTCATACTAGCCATAACAGAAGCATTGTATTTTTTATGAATCTTTATCATCGATTTAGAACAATTTTTTTTAATAATAAGATCATCTGGTAACAACATTAAAAAGAAATTATCTTTTATTAATTTTTTTGTTTTTAAAACAGCATCACCGGTACCAAGTGGTTTGTTTTGATAAACAAATTTTATCATTTTTTTATATCTTAAAATTTTTTTGTATTCTTCCTTAATTCTTTTATCTTTCTTTTTTTTAACAATTTTTTTGTAAAAATTATCATTATAAAAATAAGTCTTTATCATTTTCTTTTTATTTGAAATTATAAAAATAACCTCTTTAATTCCTGCATCAATGCATTCATCTAGAATATATTCAATTCCTGGTTTACCATAAATAGGTAAAAGTTCTTTTGGAAATACACTGGTTAATGGAAGCAAACGTGTACCCAAACCAGCTAAAGGAATAATTGCTTGTTTAATCATTCAAATGTTTTACTTATTAAAAAGTTTTATACAAATGAAAATTTTATTAGATAATAATGATTTAAATGAGGCATTAAAAAATGTGTCTAATTTAGGTTTTGTACCTACCATGGGAAGTCTTCACAAAGGCCATGTATCGTTAATTAAACAATCCAAAAAAAAATGCAATAAAACTATTGTAAGTATATTTGTAAATCCAAAACAATTTAATAATAAAAATGATTTTAAAAAATATCCAAGAAATAGAAAGAAGGACTTATCGATTTTAAAAAGACTAAAAGTTAATTATGTATATTTACCAAGTGTTAAGGAAATTTATAATGTGAAAAGATCCTCTAAGATTATAATTTCAAAAAAAGACAAGATATTATGTGCTAAGTACAGAAAAGGACATTTCGAGGGTGTGATTGATGTAATGGAACGTTTCATTGAAAACATCAAACCTCAAAAAATTTTTATGGGAGAGAAAGATTTTCAACAATTATATCTTTTAAAAAAATATTTAAGAAGACACTCATCAAAAATAATAGAATGTAAAACAATTAGAGAAAGAAACAAATTAGCATTATCTTCAAGAAATTCATTATTACAAAAACGTGAATTAAATTTGGCTGCAGAATTAATTACAAATATTATGAAACTTAAAAGAAAGTCAAATATTGAGTTAAATATTAAAAAAGAACTTGATAAAACCACAAATGAAATAAATAAATTACAAAATGTTAAAATTGAATATCTCGAATTAAGAAATATTAAAAATCTTAAAATTTCTAATAAATTAAAAAACTCAAAAATTTTCGTATCTTTTTATATTAATAATGTAAGGTTGATTGATAATTTTTAAAATACTATAAAAAATAAGCCCCAACACCCAAAAAAGAAACAAAACCTATTACATCAGTTATTGTTGTTACGAAAACACTAGAAGCAATTGCTGGATCAATTTTCATTTTTTTTAACGTGACTGGAACAAGTATTCCAAATAAACCTGCCACTACCATTGTCAAAATCATTGAGATCGATATTATTAATGATAATTGATAATCTTGAAACCAGACTTGAACAATAAAAGAACTTATCACAGCAAAGATTATTCCATTTAGAATACCAATATTAAATTCCTTAATAATGTTTTGATTAAAGTTATTTTTTGTTAAATCATTTGTTGCTAAAGTTCTAACAGTGACTGCTAAAGTTTGCATACCTGCATTACCACCCATCGATGCTACTATTGGCATTAAAAATGCCAAGACAACCATTTGTTCAATTGTTGCCCCAAACAAACTAATACAATAAGTAGCCAGAAATGCTGTAAATAAGTTTAAAAGTAACCAGTTAAATCGTCTTTTAGTTTTTGTAATAACACCATCTGTAATTTCTTCGTCTCCAACACCAGCTAATCTTAAAGCGTCTTCCTCAGCCTCCTCTTTCAAAACTGTCAATACATCATCGGAAGTTATCATTCCTACAAGTTTGTTATTTTTATCTACAACACAAGCAGAGTTTAAACCATAATTTTCAAATGAGTTACCAACTTCTTCTCTATCCATATCCACTGGAACTAAAAAAATTGAGTCGTCCATAATTGAAGACATTTTTGTTTCTCTAGGTGTTCTTAATACTTTTGAAGATGGTACTGCACCAATAGGTTTAAAATTTTCATCAACAATATAAATTTCTAAAAATTCTTCTGGTAAGTCTTTATTCTCTCTTAAATAATCAATAGTTTGTCCTACCGACCAATTACTTGGGATTGCTGTAAACTCTCTTTGCATTATTCTAGCAGCACTATCCTCTGGATAACTAAGACCTTCTAATAAAGCAAATCGATCTTTTGGTGGCAATAAACTTAATATTGAATTTTTATCTTTTTCATCAACATTTTCTAAAATGGCTATGGCGTCATCAGACTCTAAATTTTTTAATATCCTAACAATTGCATCCGACGAAAGATATTTAATGATTTCTGATTGAACAGACTCATTCAATTCAACAAATACTTCTGGATCAATCTTAAAATTATTTAATTTTATTAAACTTTCTCTGTCATTTTGACTTAAATGCTCAATAATGTCAGCAGCATCAGCAGGATGCATTTCCTCGAAAGATCTAGTTATAAAGGATGCATCATTTGAGGAGATTTTATCTGTTACAACTTTTATGTATTCCTTATTAAATTCAAAATTGACTTTTTTATCTTTAATTTTTTTTATTAAAGTCATAAATACACCTATTATTTAGACGGATCTTTTAATACAAAATGAAAAGAATACAATTTTTAAATGAATATAGAAATTAAAAAGTCCCAAAATCCAGTAAAATATGAAGATGCGATATCATTTATGGAAGATCGACTTAAAGATATCAATCTAAAAAAAGTAGATGATTTGATTTGGGTTTTAGAACACGATCATATCTATACATCAGGAACAAGCTATAATGAAAATGAGATAATAGACAAATCTATAAATATTATAAAAACTAATAGAGGTGGAAAAATAACCTATCATGGACCAGGACAACTAATTTGTTATTTTGTAATTGATTTAAAAAAAGGTAAAAAAGATATTAGAAAATTCATATCAGTAATTGAAAAATCAATTATTGAAACACTGAAACTTTATGACATTGAAACATTTGCTGATAAAGAAAATATTGGTATTTGGTACAATGATAATTCAACTATAAAAAAAGTTGCTGCAATTGGAGTTAGAGTAAGTAAATGGATAGCCTATCATGGTTTTTCTATCAATATAAATAACGATTTAAAAAAATATGATGCAATTATTCCTTGCGGGATAAAAAATAAAGGTATCACTAATCTCGAACAAATTAAAAATCAAAATTATGACGAATTAAAAGATAAGTTAATAGAAATATTTAAAACTAATTTGAAAAATTTAATCTTTTAGTCTTTAACAATTTATTAAAATAATCTGGTAATAAGGCTTTGTAAGTATATTTTTTTTCATTAATCATAAATCTTATTTGATAGGAATGAAGCATTAAATCTTTATTTATACCTTTCGATGAAACAGATGAATTATATTTTTTATCACCAAAAATTGAATGTCCTATGTTAAATAATTGTTTTCGCAATTGATGTTTTCTCCCTGTGATTGGTTTCATTTCTACTAAACTAGCATTGGTATTTTTATCTATCACTTTAAAAATTGTTTTAGCCTTTTCTGTAATTTTTTTTCCATTGTCGTACCTTATCAAATTATCGTTCCATTCACCTGAATCTTTTTCAATTTCTCCATTACATATTGCTAAATAAGTTTTGTGCACCTTTCTTAATCTAAATAGAGAGGTCAATAGTTGAGCTGTTTGTCTATTTTTCGCAATAATAAAAACACCTGAGGTATCTTTGTCTAATCTATGAACAGAGAATGGTTTTGTTCCCTGAAATATTTCACTTTTTGCAAATATATCTACTAGATTTTTTTTTGATTTTGTTCCACCTTGAACAGAAATTCCTGCACTTTTATTTAGAACTATAAAATCATCATTGTTATCTATGATCAGATCTTCATTAGATTTTATTATCTCAATGGATGGATTGAATTGTTTTTTTTCGTGTTTAATTTTTTCTTTAAAAACAAAATTGAAGAGTTCTATTTTATCATTTGTTTTAATCTTAAAAGAGCTTTTAATCTTTTTTTTGTTTACTTTAATTTTTCCTAACCTTAAACTCTTTTCAATAAGACTTTGTGGTACTTTTCCAAATTTATTTCTTAACCATCTATCAATACGCATGTTATTACACGTTGACTCAACGATAAAACTTCTAATCATGAATATTTAAGGCTTTTATTTATGCTGTAGCAGATTTCTTATCTTCTTTTTTTTCAACTTCTTTTGCTGGATCTTTCTTTTTTTTATCAAGTTTTTTTGCTTGAATATCTCTATCTACAAATTCGATTATAGCCATAGGCGCATTATCTCCGTATCTAAAACCTGCTTTAATAATTCTTGTATAACCACCAGCTCTTTTTTCATATCTTTTAGATAAAGTTTTTTTTACTTTATTAGCTGACTTAATGTCCTGCAATTGAGAAATCAAAATTTTAGTATTATGCAAACTATCTTTTTTACCTAATGTGATAATTTTATCAGCCTGTGGCTTTAAGAATTTTGCTTTTGGCAAAGTTGTTTTAATTTGTTCGTACTTAATTAACGAATTAAGCATATTTTTAAGCAGTGCTTTTCGGTGTTCAGAAGTTCTGTTCAACTTCTTATTTGCCATTCCATGTCTCATTAGATGCTTTCCTCTAATTTTTTAGACATTTCTGCGATATTATCTGGTGGCCAATTTGGAATTTCCATACCTAAATAAAGAGACATGCCAGTTAAAACCTCTTTAATTTCATTTAATGATTTTCTTCCAAAATTTGGTGTTCTTAACATCTCACCCTCAGATTTTTGAACTAAATCACCAATATAAATTATATTATCATTTTTAAGACAATTCATTGATCTAACAGATAATTCAAGCTCGTCTACTTTTCTTAATAAATTTTTATTAAATTCAGGCTCTGTTGAAACTTCTTTAATTGGAGTTTCCACAGGTTCGTCAAAATTAATAAACATTTTTAATTGATCTTGAAAAATTCTAGCAGAATAAGCAACTGCATCCTCGGCAGAAATTGATCCGTTTGTTTCAACTTCCATCGTCAATTTATCGTAATCTAAAGCCTTACCTTCTCTTGCTGTACTGACTGAATAAGAAACTTTTTTAACAGGACTATATAATGAGTCAATTGCAATTAAGCCTAAAGGTGGTTCTTCAGGTTTATTTAAATCAGCTGGAACATAACCTTTTCCGGTATTAACATTCATTTCCATATGAAAGTGTGTATTTTCATCTAAATTACAAATAACTAAATCAGGATTCAAAATTTCAACATCTGGAACTGATGCGATGTCGGATGCTTTTATTTCACCAGGTCCTTTGGCATCTAATACCAGTTTTTTTGTTCCCTCAGCAGCACATTTTAATGCTAGAGATTTAACATTTAATACAATATCAGTAACGTCTTCTCTTACACCTTTAATAGATGTAAATTCATGAAGTACACCATCAATTTGAATTGAGGTTACTGCTGCTCCTCTGATTGAGGACAGTAAAATTCTTCTAAGTGAATTACCAAGTGTTAAACCATAACCTTTTTCTAATGGCTCAGCAATAATTGTAGCGTGAGCTAAATCATCACTTATTTTAACATCAAGTTTCGCAGGTTTGATTAATGATTTCCAATTTTTTATATTTACATTTTCTACATCCATTAAACTCTCCTTTTTTTTGGTGGCCTAGTACCATTATGTGGCATCGGTGTTGTATCTTTAATTGATAAAATTCTAAATCCTCTCGCTTGTAACGCTCTCAATGCTGTTTCTCTGCCTGAACCAGGACCCTTAACTTCCACAGATAAAGTTTTCATGCCAAACTCTAATGCTTTAGATGCAGCAGCATCAGCGGCTATTTGCGCTGCATATGGAGTTGATTTTCTAGAACCCTTAAAACCTTTTTGTCCAGCCGATGCCCATGAAATTACGTTTCCATTAGTGTCAGCGATTGAAATAATTGTATTATTAAAAGTTGATTGAACATATGCAATACCATTTAAGATATTTTTTTTAGTCTTCTTTTTTTTTGAATAAGAACTTTTGACAACTTTTTTTGATGATTTATTTTGACTCAGTTCTTTATTATCTTTTTTTTCTGATTTTGCCATGCTTATTTCTTAAGTGGTGTTAATTTTTTTCCAGCTATTGCAATAGCTTTTCCTTTTCTCGTTCGAGCATTACATCTAGTTCTTTGACCTCTTACAGGTAATTTTTTTCTATGTCTCGAACCTCTATAGCAAGCTAAATCTATTAATCTTTTTATGCTCAGTGAATAATCTCTTCTAAGATCTCCCTCAACTTTAAAATTTTGATCAATGTATTCCCTTATCTTCAAAATTTCATCATCAGTGAGTTGATTCACTCTTTTTTCTTTAGGGATTGATAATGATGTACAAATTTGCTTTGAAAATTTATCACCGATGCCATAAATATAAGTTAGCCCTACTTGAACTAATTTATTTTGGGGGATATTTATTCCTGCAATACGAGCCATAAACTTTGAGATAAATTTAGCCTTTTATATAAGAAGTTTTTTTAAAGTCAACGTCTTAAACATTAAGAAAAGCATCTATTTTAGCGGTTATTTGTTCGATTTTAAGCGCACCATCTATTTCATAAAAGTTTGAATTTTTAGAATAGAAATCTAAAACGGGGCGTGTCATATCCATATAGGTATTGTATCTTTTTAGAATAATATTTGAACTATCATCAGATCTTTTTTCTAGAGTTTTTCTTTTTTCAACTCGTTTAATTATTTCCTCCTTTTCGACATTAAGGAAAAAAATATAATTAATCTTTTGATTTGAACTTTCTAAAATAGTTTCTAAATTTTTAGCTTGTTCTAATGATCTAGGATATCCATCAAAAATAAGTTTGTTTTTATATTTTTCATCAAAAATAACTTTTTTAATCAATTCATTGACAATTTCATCACTTACAAATTTACCATCATTCATGTCATTGATTATTTTTTTTCCTATTTCAGAATTTTTCTTAATTTCATCCCTTAACATATCGCCTGTTGAAACTTGAAAACCATTAATCTTTTTAACTAAATATTTTGCTTGGGTTCCTTTTCCAGCACCAGGAGGTCCAAATAGGATTATATTCACAAATTATCTTCCAAATTTTGTTTTTTTAATCAATTGTTCGTATTGAGAACTCATTAATCTTGTTTGTATTTGCGTGACTGTATCTATTGCAACAACAACCACAATTAAAATTGATGTACCCCCCAGGTAGAAAGGAATTGGATAATTAGCAATTAAAAACTCAGGCATTAAACAAACTAAGGTTAAATACAAAGCACCTATTGTTGTCAGTTTTGTTAAAATATTATCAATATAAATTGCTGTGCTTTCCCCAGGTCTTATCCCTGGTACAAAACCACCATATTTCCTCAAATTGTCAGCTGTTTCTGTTGGATTGAAAGTTATTGATGTGTAAAAAAAAGTAAAAAATATTATTCCTGATGCATAAAGTAGCATATACAAAGGTTGTCCTTGAGTAAAATATGAACTTATATTTAAAAAAGTTTCATTGTCAGAAAAATTAAAATTTGAAAAAGTTACTGGTAATAATAGTAATGCTGAAGCAAAAATTGCCGGAATTACTCCAGCTTGATTAATCTTAAGTGGTAAATGAGATGACTCTCCTCCATACATTTTATTACCAACTTGTCTTTTAGGATAATTTATTAGTATTTTTCTTAAAGCTCTTTCCATAAAAACAATAAATAAAATTGTTAAGATTAATAAAACAAATAAAGCTAAGATCATCAATGTAGAGACTGCTCCTGTTCTACCAAGTTCAAAAGTGGTAACTAAAGCTCTTGGAATTTCTGCGACGATACCAGCGAAAATAATAAGAGATATACCATTACCAATTCCTCTTTGAGTAATTTGTTCTCCTAACCACATTAAAAAAATAGTCCCGGAAACGATTGTGGTGACAGTTGAAATCTTAAAAAAAACACCAGGATTAATTACTAATCCAGCTGAAGACTCTAGTCCTACAGCTAATCCATAACCTTGAACTGTTGCAAGTAAAACAGTTCCATAACGAGTTATCTGAGTAATTTTTGCTCTGCCGGTTTCTCCTTGTGATTTTAAATTTTTGAAATAATCAGAAACACCAGTTAATAGTTGAACAATAATTGATGAGGAGATATACGGCATGATCCCTAATGCAAAAATAGCCATTCTACTTACTGCACCACCAGCAAAAACATTAAACATTCCTAATAAACCCTTCTGATTTCCTTCCATCATAATTTTTAGTTGTTCAGGATCTATCCCTGGTAAAGGGACAAAAGTACCAAATCTATAAACAACCAAAATAGCAAGGGTAAATATTATTCTATTTCTTAAATCAGTATTTGATGATGATGCGCTCATTAAATTAAACTATTTTTTTAATTGTATTGAACCACCAATTTTTTCAAGTTTTTCAACAGCAGACTTTGATGCAAGGTCTGCCTCAATATTAATTTTATCTTTAATGGCTCCAGAACCTAAAATTTTTAATTTAATTGAATTTTGATCTATTAATTTTAGTTTTTTAAGTAAATTTGAGTTCAATGTATCTGTAGTTTTAATATTTTTTTTATCAATATACGATTGGATTTTATCTAGATTTAATATAGCAATTGTTTTTTTATTAATAGGGTTGAATCCTCTCTTTGGAAGTCTTCTGTAAAGTGGCATTTGTCCACCCTCAAAACTTTTAATCGCTACACCAGATCTAGATTTTTGACCTTTTACACCTCTTCCAGATGTTTTACCCTTTCCAGAACCAATACCTCTACCAACTCTAAGTTTAGTTTTATTAATCTTATTTCTATTATTTAATTTAATCATTATCCTCTTTTTTCTATAATCTCAGAAATTTTTTTATTTCTTATTGAAGATATTTGCTTTGGTGAATTTTGTTTCAATAGTGCTTTCATTGTGGCTCTAATCACATTATGGGCATTAGATGTACCCATTGATTTAGCTACAATATCTTTTACTCCCAAAACCTCACACACCGCACGAACAGGACCTCCGGCTATAATACCCGTTCCTTTAGAGGCTGCTCTTAATACGATTCTGCCAGATCCGTCTTTAGCTTTTACATCATGATGAATAGTTCTACCTTCTCGAAGAGGTATATGAATAAGTTTTCTTCTTGCCATTTCATTTGCTTTTTTTATAGCATCTGGCACTTGCTTTGCTTTAGCGTGAGCTATTCCAATTTTACCGGACTGGTTTCCAACAACAACTAGAGCTGAAAAACCAAATCTACGTCCACCTTTTACTACTTTTGTTATACGATTAATGTGAACTAATTTTTCTAAAATATCGTCAGTTTTTTTATCTTTATTATTATTCATATTAAAATTCCATTCCATTTTTACGTAAAGTTTCAGCAAAAACCTTCACTCTTCCATGATATTTATAAATGCCTCTATCAAAGTAAATTTTGGTAATTTTTTTCTCTTGTGCTTTTTTTGCTAACTTTTCAGCTACAATCTTAGATAATTCAGTTTTATTTACCTTTTCACCAGACTTAATATCTTTTTCAATTGATGATGCAGATAATAAAGTAACGTTTTTTATATCATCAATTATTTGCGCCGAAATATTCTTTGATGATCTAGAAATACTTAGTCTATATCTATCGTTTGAAGCAACATTTTTAACCTTATTACTAACTCTAAATCTTTTTCTTTTGCTAGTATCTAATTTCATTATTTCTTTTTTCCTTCTTTTTTCAAAATATGTTGACCCTTTTCTCTCACACCTTTACCTTTATATGGTTCTATTTTTCTAAGAGTTTTTAGTTTAGATGCAATTGCTCCTACTTGTTGTTTATCAGCACCACTTATTTTTAAAGTTGTTTGCTTTTCAACATTGATTTTAATCCCTTCTGGAATATCAAAATTGATATCATGGCTATAACCTAATTGTAAATTAAGTTGATTGCCTTTTAAAGCAGCTCGATATCCAACACCAACTAATTCTAGTGTCTTCTCATATCCTGTACTTGAACCAATAACTGCATTATTAATTAAACTTCTATTCATACCCCATAATCGCTTGGTTTCCTGATCAATTTTTTTTGGTTTGATTGATATTTCTTTTCCATCTTTTATATCAAGATTAAAAACTTCTAAGTCAATATTAATTGATTTTTTCCCAGAAGGCCCTTCTATGTTCAAGATATTCCCAGCCAAAGCAACTTTGACTTTTTCAGGAATTGAAATATTAACTTTACCAATTTTAGACATTAAAATACCTTACAAATTATTTCTCCACCCACTCTTTGCTTTCTTGCATCAATATCGGTCATGACGCCTTTGGGGGTTGATACAATTGCTATACCTAAACCATTATTTATTTTTGGTAAACTTTCTGCACTAGAAAATATTCTTCTACCTGGTTTAGAAACTCTCTCAAAAGTACTTATAACCGGGTTTCCTGAATGATATTTAAGTTCTAAAGATAACAAAGATTTATTATTTTCTTTGTTCACTTTGAAGTCTTTTATAAAACCTTCATTCTTTAAGATATCAGCAATCTTAGTTTTAAAATTTGAAGAAGGTAATTCAACTTTCTTATGGCTTCTATCTTGAGCATTTTTTATTCTTGCTATCATATCTCCAATCGGATCACTTAAACTCATACTTTCCTTTCTACCAACTTGATTTAATTAAACCTGGTATCTTTCCTTGCAGACCTAATTGTCTTAATGCAATTCTAGATATTTTCAATTTTCTATAAACTCCATGAGGTCTTCCGGTAATCTGGCATCTATTCATAACCCTTACTTTAGCAGAGTTTCTAGGTAACTTTGATAATTTTTGTTGTGCTTTAAATCTTTCCTCTAAAGGAAGCTTTTTATTCATAACAATCTTTTTTAACTTTTGTCTTTTTTTAAATAATCTTTCCGATAATTTTACTCGTTTATTGTTCTTATTTATTGAACTTAATTTAGCCATTTTAGTTGTCTCCTTTTTTAATAAATGGAAAATTTAATTTTTCTAAAAGAGCAAAACTATGCTCTTTGTTTTTAGCTGATATCACAATCACAATATCAATACCACGAACCTTATCTGCACGATCAAAACTTACTTCGGGAAATATGATATGTTCTTTTACGCCAAATGTGTAATTTCCAAATTTATCAAAACCATTTGCAGACAGGCCTCTAAAATCTTTAATTCTTGGTAAAGCTATATTCACAAGTCTATCTAAAAATTCATACATTTTATCTTTTCTAAGTGTTACCTTTAAGCCAGCATTTGATCCTTTTCTTGTTTTAAAATTTGCAACTGATTTTTTAAATTTGGTAATTACAGGTTTTTGACCTGTTATCTTTGCTAAATCCTGCTCACAAGACTTTAATATTTTTGAGTCATTTCCATCCAAGCCTAAGCCCATATTTAACACAATTTTTTCAATTTTTGGACCCATGAATAGATTTTTAAAACCAAATTTAGATTTTAATGAAGTTTGTATTTCTTTATAATAAAGTTCTTTTAATCTCGGAGTCATTATTTTTTAGCCTCAGTTTTTTTAGTTTTTGTTTTTTCATCAATTAGTTTTAAATTTGATAAATGAATAAAACTTTCCTTTGAAAAAATTCCGCCTTTTTTTTCCTTAGTTGTTTTTACGTGTCTCTTTACCATATTAATATCTTTAACTTTTGCTCTGTTGTTTGGTCTATCAATTTCAATTACTTCACCTTCTTTTTTTTTATCTCTGCCTGATAAAACTTGAACTTTTAAACCTTTTTTAATCATTACAAAACCTCTGGGGCTAATGAGATTATTTTCATTTGCCCTTTATTCCTTAATTCTCTAGTCACTGGACCAAAAATTCTAGTTCCAACTGGTTCACCTTTGTCATCAACAAGAACAGCAGCATTATTATCAAATTTCACTTTTGATCCATCATCCCGATGAATTCCTTTTTTTACTCTTACGACCACTGCTTTATGAACTGATCCTTTTTTTACTTTTCCCTTGGGAATTGCTTCTTTTACTGCAATCACTATTGTATCCCCTATGCTTGCATATCTTCTTTTCGATCCACCTAAGACTTTAATACATTCAATTTTCTTTGCCCCAGTGTTATCAGCTACATTTAATTCTGTCTGGACCTGTATCATTATTTTGTGTTCTCCATTACTTGAAATTTCTTATTTTTTGAAAAAGGTTTGCTCTCAATGATTGATACTTTGTCACCTGTTTTAAATTTATTATTTTCATCGTGGGCGTTATATTTTTTTCTCACTTTTATAACTTTTTTTAATAACGGATGAGAATATTTTCGTTCAACCAAAACAGTTATAGTTTTGTTGGGTTTATCACTTACAACTACACCTGTTAATATTTTCTTAGGCATTTAATTTTCCTGTTAATATTTTCTTAGGCATTTAATTTTCCTTTTAATATTGTTTTTAATCTAGCAATTGTTTTTTTTGTTTCACTAATTTTTGCAGGATTTGTAATTTGCGAATTCATCTTTTGAAATCTAAAATTGAATAAATCTTTTTTAAATTTATCAATGTTTTTTATGATTTGATCTTTTGAGAGTTTTTTAATTTCTTGTTTTTTCATATTAGGCAAATCTTTTTATGGTTTTTGTTTTAATTGGCAATTTTGCGGATGCTTTATATAAGGCTTCTTTGGCTATCTGTTCTGAAACACCATCTACCTCAAATAAAATTCTTCCTGGTTTTACACGGCATGCATAGAATTCTGGAGAACCTTTTCCTTTACCCATACGTACTTCAATGGGTTTTTTAGAAACTGGAATATTTGGAAAAATTCTTGTCCAAACTCTTCCTTGTCTTTTCATGTGCCTTGTTAGAGCAACTCTAGCAGCCTCTATTTGTTTTCCAGTAACCCTATCAGGAGATAGCGCTTTTAAAGCAAATGCACCGTAGTTAATGAAATTCGCTCTTGAGGCAGTTCCATGAATTCTACCTTTGTGAGCTTTTCTCCATTTTGTTCTAACTGGCTGTAACATTTATTGTTTTCCCTCTTTAGGTGTGACTTTATTTGTTTCCTGACTAAATTCTTTAGCAAAAACTTCACCTTTATAAATCCAAACTTTTATCCCAATTATTCCGTAAGTCGTAAGTGCTTCTGCCTCTGCATAATCTATATCTGCTCTTAATGTGTGGGAAGGTATGCTGCCATCTCTTAACCATTCAGTTCTAGCAATCTCATTTCCACCCAGTCTTCCACTCACTGAAACTTTAATTCCTTTAGCGCCCAATCTTAAACAAGATTGCATTGCTCTTTTCATTGCTCTTCTATAAGAAATTCTTTTAACTAATTGTTGAGCAATATTTTCTGCAACTAAATAAGCATTTGTTTCAGGTTTTTTTACTTCTTTTATATTTAAAGTAACCTCATTTGAAGTAAACTTAGATAAATTATTTTTTATCTTATCTATATCACTACCTTTTTTTCCAATAACAAAACCTGGTCTAGAAGTGTAAATTGTAACATAACATTTGTTTGCTGTTCTTTCGATCATCACTTTTGAGACCCCAGAATTAATTACATTTTTTTTAATATATTCTCTTATTTTAAAGTCTTCTATGAGGTAATTACCAAAATCTTTCTTTTTAGCGTACCATACAGAGTCCCAACCTCTGTTAACACCTAATCTAAAACCTACTGGATTAACTTTTTGTCCCATGACTCTCCATTTTTTTTGCTTCTGATAAAATAATTGTAACACTTGAATAAGGTTTCAAAATGGGTGCAGCTCTCCCTTTTGCTCTTGGTCTAAACCTCTTCATGGTAATTTTCTTCCCACAATAAGCTTCTTTAACTACAAGTTTATCGATATCATACTGAAAATTATTTTCTGCATTTGCAACGGCAGATGAAATAGTCTTTCTGATATCACGAGTAATTCTTTTTTCAGAAAACTGAAGATCTCTAATAGCTAACTCTACTTTTTTTCCAACTATACCTTTTAAAATAGGATTAAGCTTTCTTACACTTGATCTAATATTATTGTTAATAGATTTCACTATTTTTTCTTTTTTTTTCACTAATTTCTTTTTTTTACTCATAGCTATTTTTTCGCCTCTGCCTCAGCAGGTTTTGCTTTTTTATCTGCAGGTGTATGACCAAAAAAAGTTCTTGTTGGAGCAAATTCACCTAACTTATGACCAACCATGTCTTCAGATATTGTAATGGGTATAAATTTTTTTCCATTATAAATCAAAAAACTAACTCCTACAAAATCTGGAATTATTGTTGATTTTCTTGACCAAGTCTTGATAGGAATTTTTTTTGGATCAGTCTTATATTTATCAACTTTTTTTATCAAGTTCTCTTCCACAAAAGGACCTTTCCATACTGCTCTAGCCATTATTTTGTATCCTTCCTTTTGTTTCTTCTCTTCACAATATATTTATCAGTTCTCTTATTGTCTCTTGTTTTCAATCCTTTTGCTGATTGTCCTTTAGGAGAAACTGGATGTCTTCCACCTGCTGATTTACCTTCTCCACCACCATGTGGGTGATCTACTGGATTTTTAACAACACCTCTGGTGTGAGGTCTTCTTCCTAACCATCTTGATCTTCCCGCTTTACCAATTTTAATATTTTTTTGATCAGGGTTACTTAATACGCCAATTGTTGCCAATGATCTTGAATCGATTTTTCTAACTTCACCTGATGCTAATTTAATCAAACTATAATTCCCATCCAATCCACTAATCGTAACAGAAGTTCCAGCAGATCTCGCAATTTTACCTCCACCACCTGGTTGTATTTCAACATTGTGAATATCTATACCAACTGGGATATCCTGTAATGGCATGCAATTTCCAATTTTTATCTCTTTTTTTGATCCATTTTCAACTTTATCACCCACCTTTATTTTTTGCGGTGCAAGATAATATGCATGTGAATTATCATCGAATTTTACTAACATAATGTAACAAGATCTATTTGGATCATATTCAATTCTTTCTACTGTCGCTGGCATATCAAATTTTTTTCTATAAAAGTCGACATGTCGATACATTTTTTTATGTCCACCAGCTCTATTTATAGATGTAATATGGCCATTGTTGTTTCTACCTTTCATTGCATTTTTTGGTGAAACTAAAGATTTAAATGGTTTACCTTTCCAAAGACCAGTTCTATCAACAAGAATTGTTCCTCTGGTAGATTTTGTATAAGGTTTAAATGTTTTTAGTGCCATTTTAAATTCCAGTTGTTAGATCAATACTTTGACCTTTTTTAAGTGTTATAATTGCTTTTTTAAAACCGGAGACTTTGACTTTTCTTCCTCTAGTTAATTTAGTTCTATTTTGTTTATTGATAATATTTACCTTTGTTACATTTACTTTAAAAATTTTCTCTATGTTGGTTTTTATATTTTTCTTATTTGCTTTTGATGGCACTTTAAATACAATCTTATTTTGTTCTGATAAATTTGTTGATTTTTCAGTCACTAAAGGTGATAAAATTTTGTCGTATAAATGTATCTTTTCCATCTTAAGCATACCTCTTCTCTAATTCTTTTACAGATGTTTCAGTAAACACAACCTTTTCAAACTTGACTATATCAAACGCACTAAAATGATTAATGTCTGTTACCTTGATATTTGGAATATTTCTAATTGATTTTTCAACATTATCTTTTGAGGTTTTGTCTAGAATTATTATTGAATTTGATATTTGAAATTTCTTTAAAATTAAGTTCATCTCTTTAGTCTTTTTTATCTTAGAGTTAAAATCGCTAAAAATTAGAAGGTTATTATTCTTTATCTTGTCACTGATCAAAGATGCTATACTTTGTTTTTTTTCACTCTTATTCAATTTTCTTTTTTTATATGATAGCTCTCCTTTAGGACCATGAGCTATACCGCCGCCAACAAAGATTGGGGCTTTTCTACTTGCGTGTCTAGCATTACCTGTACCTTTTTGTGCATAAATTTTTGATGTTGGACCTGAGACCTCGTTTTGCTGTTTAGTTTTTGCGTGCCTACCTTTATAGTTAGCATTAGTCTTATATAAAACTGTATTCACTAATCTCTTGTTAATTTTAGCTGAAAAAATCTTATCTAAGACTTCAATAGAACTTTTTTTACCATCTAAATTAATTTTATCGACTTTCATTATTTTTTCTTTTTCTCCGGTGTTTTCTTAGCTAATTCAGCAGCTTTGTGTTTTTCGCTGATAGTCATTTTTTTTATATTTTTAACTGAACCTTTTACTAAAATTTCAGAGTTTTTTGCTCCTGGGATGGAACCTTTTAAATATAGAAGCTCATTTTCTAGATCCGTTTTGATAATTTCGATATTTTGCATAGTTCTTAATTTATCTCCCATATGTCCAGCCATTTTTTTTCCCTTAAATACTTTACCAGGATCTTGTCTTTGACCCGTTGAACCATGTGATCTATGTGAGATTGAAACACCATGTGTGGCTCTCAAACCACCAAAATTGTGTCTTTTCATAGCTCCTGCAAAACCTTTTCCAATCGTTTTTGATCTAGTATCTACAAATTTTACATCTTTAAAAATCTCTAATCCAAATTCATTTCCCTCTTTGTAATTTTCGATGTTTTGAACTCTATATTCTTTAAGTTTCCTTTTAGCTTCAGTATTTCTTTTGGAAAAATAACCCTTCATAGCCTTTGTTAGTTTTGAGTTTTTGATTTTTCCGTATCCAAGTTGGACTGCAGTGTAACCTCTTTTTTCTTTATCTATTACTTGGATTACTCTGGCTTTTTCCATTTTTAATACTGTAACTGGAACTAACTGACCAGATTTATAAAATTCTCTAGTCATTCCAATTTTTTTTCCTAATAAAGCAATCTCGCTCATAATTATATCTTAATCTCCACATCGACTCCTGATGCTAAATCTAACTTCATTAAAGCCTCGACAGTCTGTGGTGTTGGCTCAATTATATCAATTAATCTTTTATGGGTTCGTGACTCAAATTGTTCTCTGCTTTTTTTATCTATATGCGGAGATCTTAAAACTGTATATCTTTCAATTCTAGTTGGTAATGGAATTGGACCTTTTATTGTAGCTCCAGTTCTTTTGACTGTATTAACAATCTCTTCAGTTGAAGCATCTAAAATTTTATTGTCATAAGCTCTGAGTTTAATTCTAATATTCTGCTTTTCCATTTTAGCCTGCTATTTTTTTTGTTACTTCGTCTTGAACATTTTGTGGCACTTTTGCATAATGATCAAAAAACATTGAATATTGTGCTCGTCCTTGTGACATTGATCTTAAACTATTAATATATCCAAACATATTTGCTAAAGGTACCATTGCAGTTATTACTGTTGCATTACCTCTTTGTTCTTGAGTACTTATTTGTCCTCTTCGACTATTTAAGTCTCCAATAACATCACCCATATAGTCTTCGGGTGTTACTACTTCAACTCTCATGACTGGCTCTAGTAATTTTAAACCACCTTTTGTACAAGCATCTTTAAAACATGCTCTACTTGCGAGTTCAAAAGCTAACACACTAGA
Organism: uncultured Pelagibacteraceae bacterium; assembly: GCA_902631255.1. Taxonomy (GTDB): domain Bacteria; phylum Pseudomonadota; class Alphaproteobacteria; order Pelagibacterales; family Pelagibacteraceae; genus Pelagibacter. The sequence goes on along the minus strand of CACOXS010000006.1, from coordinate 2,231 downwards.
GTCAACATCGTGATGTAAACCATCTAAAATTGTGACTTTATAATCAATCATTGGAAATCCTGCTAAAATTCCACCATCTGATACTGTTTCGATACCTTTTTCTACGCCCGGAATGAATTCTTTGGGAATTGCTCCACCTTTAATCTTACTTTCAACGGCTCTACCTTTACCAGGTTCTTGCGGTTCTACTAATAATTTGACTTTTGCAAATTGTCCTGCACCACCACTTTGTTTTTTGTGTGTGTATTCTACTTCTGAAGAGTTTTCAATTGTTTCTCTGTATGCTACTTGTGGAGCTCCAACATTAGCCTCAACTTTAAATTCTCTTTTCATTCTATCAACAATGATATCTAAGTGTAATTCACCCATCCCTTTAATAATTGTTTGTCCAGACTCTTCATCGGATGAAACTCTAAATGAAGGATCTTCTTTGGCTAATCTGCCCAAAGCTTCGCCCATTTTCTCTTGATCAGCTTTTGTTTTTGGTTCAACGGCAATTTCAATAACTGGGTCTGGAAATTCCATGGGTTCTAAAAGAACTGGATTTTCTTTATTGCATAGCGTGTGACCAGTAATAGTATTTTTCAATCCAGCTAGTGATACGATATCACCTGCATTAGCCTCTTTGATGTCCTCTCGAGAGTTAGCATGCATTAATAACATTCTACCAACTCTTTCTTCTTTTTCTTTTGAAGAATTGTATACAGCCGTTCCTGTTTTTATTGTACCTGAATAAACTCTTATAAATGTTAATGATCCAACAAATGGATCATTTGCCACTTTAAATGCTAACGCAGAAAATGGTGCACTATCATCAAATTTCATTTCAATTTCATCCTCTGATCCTAATTTACTTCCATTAATTGAACCAATATCTATAGGACTTGGAAGATAATTAATCACTGCATCAAGTAGTGGCTGAACACCCTTATTTTTAAAAGCCGAACCAGTTAATACAGGAACAAAATCAAAGTTTAATGTTCCTTTTCTTATACATTTAATTAAATCTTCTTCTTTTATTTCCTCACCATTTAGATAAGACTCCATCAGCTTTTCGTCTTGCTCAACGGCCACTTCGACTAATTCTGTTCGATATTTTTGAGAGATTTCTTTAAGATCTTCTGGGATTTCTTTATATTCCCACTCAGCACCTAAAGCCTCATTTTTCCAAACTTGTGCTTTCATTTTAACAAGGTCAACAACACCGGTTAGAGAGGCTTCAATACCGATTGGTACTTGAATGACCAATGGTTTTGCTCCCAATCTGTCTTTGATCATATCTACACATCTAAAAAAATCTGCACCCGTCCTATCTAGCTTGTTTACAAAACAAATTCTTGGTACTTTATATTTATCAGCTTGTCGCCATACTGTTTCTGATTGAGGCTCCACACCTGCTACACCATCAAACACTGCAACTGCACCATCAAGGACTTTAAGTGATCTTTCAACTTCAATTGTAAAATCTACGTGACCTGGTGTATCGATAATATTAATTCTATGATCTTGCCAGAAACAGGTTGTTGCTGCTGATGTAATTGTAATACCTCTTTCTTGTTCTTGTTCCATCCAATCCATTGTAGCTGCACCATCGTGAACTTCACCAATTTTATGACTTTTACCTGTGTAGTATAAAATTCTCTCAGTTGTAGTTGTTTTACCAGCATCGATGTGAGCCATGATCCCAATATTTCTATATTTATCTAATGTATGAGTTCTGGCCATAATATTTTACCACCTAAAATGTGCAAAGGCCTTATTAGACTCTGCCATTTTATGCACATCCTCTTTCTTCTTTACGGCTGCACCTTTTTTTTCATAAGCATCATAAAGTTCATTGAAAATTTTATCAGACATGTGTTTATCTTTTCTTTTTCTTGCTGAGTCTATGAGCCATCTTATTGCCAAAGCTTGTGCTCTTTTACTTTTAACTTCAACTGGAACTTGATATGTTGCTCCACCTACTCTTCTTGATCTCACTTCAACAGTTGGTTTAATATTATTAATTGCTTCATTAAAAATATTAATAGGTTCGTCTTTTGACTTAGTTTTGATCTTTTCAATTGCATCATAAACTATTTTAGTGGCTACACCTCTTTTGCCATCGTACATAATGTTATTAATTAATTTAGGTATAATTGTGGAATTAAATTTTGGATCAGGAACAATATTTTTTTTAGGTTGAGTTTTTTTTCTAGACATGTCTATTTACCTTTTTTTGTTCCGTACAA
>CACOXS010000005.1 GCA_902631255.1 uncultured Pelagibacteraceae bacterium | reverse complement strand
AATAATATTATTGAAGTTTTGAGAGATTCACCTGAACTAGGTTTTGTCGGAACGCCAAATAAAATAAATAATGAGATAATATTAAATATTATTAAAGATGGTAAAATTCCTATTATATCACCCTTAGGTCTTCAGGAAAATAAAGCTTTTAATATTAATGGGGATGTAGCGGCTGGTAAAATCGCACAATCACTTAAATGTCGAAGATTACTTTTGATGACTAATGTTGAAGGTGTCTTAGATAAAAATAAAAAACTGATTGAGGAAATATCTTCTTCTGAGATTTTAGAAATGGTTAAAAATGAAACTATCACTGGTGGTATGATCCCTAAGATTAATATGGGGCTAGAATCTATAAATAATGGGGTTACTGCTGTAGGAATAATTGATGCAAGACCAAAACATTCTATACTCTTTGAGTTATTTTCTGATAAAGGCTCAGGCACATTAATTAGAAAATGAATTTAAAAGATAAAAAATATCTACTGCTGGATTTGGATGGCACAATTTATAACGGTTTTAATAATTACCCTTTAGAACGTGTGTTTGGTCAAGTTTCAAAAAGAATGACACAATTCATATCCGAAAAACTCAAAATTGATAAAGATAAAGCTAAGGAATTACAAACAAATTATTTCTATAAATACAATACATCACTTAAAGGATTAATGATTCATAATGGAATATCACCAGATGAATTTTTGTCTTACGTTCATGAAATTGATTTATCTTTTATGAAGGAAGATAAAATTATGAGAGATGAGCTTGAGCAATTAGATATGGAAAAATTTATCTTCACCAATGGCAGTGCTAAACATGCTGCTAATATTTTAACTCACCTGGGTGTATATGATTTATTTGGAAGAGATAAGGTTTTTGATATAAAAGATGCTGGTTATGTACCTAAACCGGAGGCGGAAACTTTCGACTTAATGGTAAAAAAATTTGGTATAAATCCAAAAGAGACTATTTACATTGAAGATATAGCAAAAAATTTAAGTATAGGTCACAAACGAGGGTGTACAACTGTTTGGTTAATTAATGATGAGCATTTTGGAAAAATGGATGCCGACAAAGATTTTATTTCACACAAAATTGAAAATCTGTCTTTATTTCTTAAAGAAATAAGGTTATTAAAAAGTCAGTAAATTATGTCTATAGAAAATATCATAAATGATGCATGGGAAATAAAAGATAAAATAAAACCCGACACAGATAAAAATTTAAATCAGGCTATTAAGGAAATGATTAATGACCTTAATGAGGGTAAAATTTCTATTGCTGAAAAGCAAGGCAATGATTGGAAAGTAAATGGTTGGGTCCAAAAAGGAATATTGCTTTCGTTTAGAGTGAATAAAAGAAAGATTATAAGTGGCCCTTACAACGCTTGGAATGACTTTGAACACTTACCTGGAAAGACAGCAGGATGGACAGAAAAAGAATTTGAGAAAACAGGGTTTAGATTAATTCCAAACGCGGTGGTTAGGAACGGTTGTTTTGTTGGTCGTGGTGCTGTTATTATGCCGAATTCTTTTATGAATATTGGATCTCATCTTGGCGAGAGATCTATGTTAGATGGTGGAGCACGACTTGGTTCTGGAAGTTATCTTGGAGATGATTGTCATTTATCTGGAGGAGCAGCACTTGGAGGTATTTTAGAACCTTATGGATCAAGACCGACAATTGTAGAGGAAAAAACATTCATAGGAGCTAATTCGGAAATAGCGGAAGGCGTCATTGTTAGAAAAGGAAGTGTTATTTCAATGGGCTGTCAAATTGGGAAATCAACTAAAATAGTAAATAGAGAAACGGGTGAAATTACTACAGGGGAAGTGCCAGAGGGTAGCGTTGTTGTGCCCGGAACATTACCATCAAAAAAACCTGGTGGACCTAATTTATATTGTGTTGTGATAATTAAACAAGTTGATGAAAAGACTAGATCAAAAACTAGTCTAAATGACTTGCTCAGAGACTAAATGAAAACTCTGAATGAATTAAAATTGGCTCAAGAGCTAATACGCTTTAAAAGTACTCTCACTGAAGATAAGGGTCTAATGAAGTTTTTATCAAAAAAACTCTCTTCTATCGGTTTTAAATGCAAAATAATTAAATCAAAAGGTACCGGACCAAAGCCAGCATTAAATTTATATGCGAGAATTGGTAAATCAAAACCTCACTTTAATTATTTAGGTCATACTGACGTAGTGGCAAATTTAAATGGCTGGGAAATACCTCCTTTTAAAGGTCTTGTGAAAAATGGATTTCTGCATGGTAGAGGAGCTCAAGATATGAAAGGTGGAGTTGCTTGTTTCATCAGTGCAATGAGTAAATTTGTGGCTAATAAAAAATTCAAAGGATCTATTTCAATAATTATTGCTGCAGATGAAGAGACAACTGGATTAGGAACTCCTGCTGTTATGAAGTATTTAAGAAAAAGAAATGAAAAAATTGATTTTTCTATTGTTGGAGAGCCTACATCAAATAAATCAATTGGTGATGAAATTAGAATTGGAAGACGTGGATCTATGAATGGAATAATTACAGTTTATGGCAAAAGCGGTCATGCTGCTTTTAAAAATTTCATTAATCCATGTACTGCTTTAGCGAAAATAATATCAAAATTAAAAAGTTCCTCTTTAGATAACGGCACAAAATTTATGCCACCTTCTAATTTAGAGTTTACTAAAATGAATGTTGATAATTTGTCTGAAAATGTTGTGCCACAATCAGCTGCTGCAAAATTTAACGTTAGATTTAACACTAAATATAAATCATCTTCTTTGAAGAAAAAATTAAATCAAATAATCAGTTCAATTGCTAAAAAAGAGAAATGTCGAGTAAAAATAGAATACAGAGTTAGTGGAGAGGCTTTTTATACTCAGCCTAATAAAAATATCTTAATGGTTAAAAAAATTGTCAAAAAAATTACTGGCAATTCCCCAAAATTAAATTGTAGAGGAGGCACGAGTGACAGCCGTTTTCTTGGCAAAATACCTAGATTAGAATTGGGCTTGAGAAATAACACTATACATCAAATTGATGAAAAGACTTCTGTGGCAGATTTAAAAAAATTAACAAGAATATATAATCAAATTTTACAAAATTATTTTAATTGAGTACTGCAATTATAACTTCAGATACATCAATACACCATTTAACAGGTGATGGTCATCCTGAACGACCTGAGAGAGTTATTGCAATAACTGAAAAATTAAAAAAAAGGAATGATTTAATTTGGGGTAAAGCTAAAAAATTTAATTTAGATATTTTAAAGAAAGCGCATGACGAAAAATATATTGATATGGTGTTAAGGAGTTTCCCCAAAGAGGGATTAAAATTTTTAGATGGAGATACTGTAATTTCACCAGGTAGTGAAAAAGCAATAATAGATGCGGTTGGTTCTGTGATTCAGGCAATTGAAGGTATTGAGCAAAAAAAATTTAAAAATGCATTTGTACCTATACGTCCTCCAGGACATCATAGTGAAGGTAATCGTGCTTGTGGTTTTTGTATTCTTAATAATTGTGCAATTGGAGCACATTATCTAATTGAAAAATTTAATTATAAAAGAATTGCAATTTGGGATCCAGATATTCACCAAGGCAATGGTCACCAAAATATTTTTTGGGACAATAAAAATGTTCTTTATTTATCAACTCACCAATATCCATTTTTTCCCGGTACTGGCAAAGAAAGTGAAAAAGGAAATCACAATAATATATTTAACATACCTCTTCCAGCTGGAACAAACATGGCAGAATATTTAGAAGCACACGATCGAGTTTTAAAAAGATTGATCGATTTTAGACCGGAATTTTTACTTATTAGTATGGGATTTGATATGCATTTTGCTGATGGTTTAGGGCAATTTAAATTGGAGTCTAAAGATTTTTATGAAATCACGAAAAGAACTTTAGAAGCTACAAAAGAATTTACTAAAGGAAAAGTAGTATCCGTGCTTGAGGGTGGATATGATTTAGATGCCTTGGCAGAAAGCGCTAATGAACATGTTAACGCATTGGTAGAATTCAATTGATAAATATCTAACTCATCATAAATCACCTTCATGAAACTATATAAAATAAAAAAATCAAAAATTGATAATAAAGGTCGTGGACTTTATGCTACTAAAGATATTAAAGAGGGTACAAAAATTATTAATTATTTAGGAAAAATAATTACAAATAAAGAAGTTGAAGAGTCTGATAAATACGACAATAAAAAACCTATTTATTTATTTACTTTAAATAAAAGATTTACTTTGGATGGGGATTTTTCATTTAACGTTGCTGGATTAGTTAATCATAGTTGCAATGCTAACGCCAGGTATGATGGCAAGGGTTTAAAAATTTGGATAACAGCTGATAGAGATATTAAGAAAGGCGAAGAGATAACTTGTGATTATGGTTTTAGTTTTGATAAAGAAGATTACAAGCAATTTCCTTGTAAATGTAAATCAAAAAATTGTTGCGGTTTTATAATTCGTGAGGAAAGTAGATGGCGACTAAACCGTAAATTTGCGATGAGTAATAAAAAAAATTTAATAAATAACTCTAGTTAAATAGAGACCTTGAGGTGGTGCAGGTGGAGCACATAATTTTCTTTTTTTAGACTGCATTACATTTACAAATTTTTTTAATGTCCATTTTTCTTCCCCAACATATTTTAAACAACCAACCATAGACCGAACTTGTTGTTGTAAGAAAGATTGAGATCTGAATTCTATTTCAACCTTATTTTTTGTAAATTTAATTTTTACAGATTTCATAGTCTTTATTGGACTTTTAGCCCTACAACTCGATTTTCTAAAAGTACTGAAATCTTTAGTACCAATCAATTTTCTTGCAGCACTTTTCATCAATTTTAAATCAAGATTTTTTATAATATGCCAGCCTCTATTTTTATCTAAAACTGGTCCACTAATCCGATTAATAATCACATAGTTATAAACTCTCATCTTAGCTGAGAATCTTGCATGAAAATCATTACCTCTTTTTTTAATTTTAAGTATTGCTATCCCATCTTTATTTAAAAAGTGATTAATTGATTTTAAAAATCTATCAAATTTTACAATCTTATTTTTACAATCAAAATGTGCTGATTGTTCTTTAGCATGTACACCAACATCTAATCTTCCAGCTCCATATATTGTGATTTTTTCTTTTAAAAGTTTTGAAATTTTCTCTTGTAATAATCCCTGGACAGTTTTTCCTTTTTTTTGAATTTGCCATCCCCTAAAATTAGTGCCTTCATATTCAATTAATATTTGATACCTAAACATTTGATAACTTTGAGCCTTTTTTAATTTGAGAGCCCAACATGAATTCGCTAATTTTTTGCGGTCTTTTTCCTTGTCTTTGAATTTCGAGAATCTTAATAGATTGGTTTTTATTACATGCTACTTCTAACTGATTTGAAATAATTTCTCCTACTTGACCTATGCCATTACCAATTTCGGCTTTCAAAATTTTATATCTTTCACCATTAAAACTAAAAGAAGCACCCGGGGAGGGAAATAATCCATTTATTTTTCCAATTATTTTAGAAGCATCCTCGTCCCAATCAATCCGTGACTCCTCCTTATCAATTTTTTTTGCATAAGTTGCTTTTGAATGATCCTGATCAATAAACTTCGCCTTATCTTCAAGTATATCATCCACATTATCTAAAATTTTTTCAGCAGCTAAAGCGGATAATTTTTCTGAAATTTCTTGAGCATTTTGGTTTTGATCTATTTTGATTTTATAAATATTACTAACTGGTCCGCTATCCAATTCTTTTTTGATCTTCATAATACTTATACCGGTCTCAGGATCTAAATTCATAATTGATCTCTGGATTGGCGCTGCACCTCGCCAACTAGGAAGAATTGAGGCGTGAATATTTACAAAACCTTTTTTAGTTAAGTTTAAAAAATTTTCAGGAATTATTTGTCCATATGCACACACTATAGCAAGATCGGCATTTAATTCTTTTAAAAATTCATACTCCTCATGATTATCTTCAAGTGTCTTGGGTGTTCTATAATCTATATTTAAAGTTTCAGAAATACCCTGAATTGGACTTTTGTTAATTTTTTGTCCTCTATGAGATTTTTGAGGTGGTTGTGTATAGACTGCAGAAATATTATAACCATTTTGATATAGAGATTTTAAGATAGGAACACAAAATATCGGTGTACCCATAAAGATAATCTTATTTGCCATCTTTAAACTACTATTCTGTCTGGATTTTTTTTAATTTTTGAAATTTTTTTTATAATAAAATCTTTCTTTAATTTTGATAAATGATCGATGATTAGTTTGCCATCTAAATGATTAATTTCATGCTGAACGCAAGTTGATAAAAGCCCATCACATTTAAGATTTTTCTTCTCTCCCTTTTCATCAATATATTCCACTTCACAAATTTTTGGCCTCTCAATTTCAATAAAAGTTTTGGGTATTGATAAACAACCCTCTTCGTACACCGATGTCTCTTCGCTTAAGTTTTTTATAACAGGATTGATTAATGCAATTGGTTGATTTTTTTCATCTTTACTTGAAACGTCAACAACTAAAACTCGTTTGAGTATACCGACTTGAACTGCCGCAAGGCCTATTCCCTTGGAGTGGTACATTGTTTCAAATAAGTCATCAATTAATTTTTTTTCATTAATTCCAACTTTTTCAATTGGATCAGAAATTTTCTTTAATATTTCATCTGGAACAGTAACAATTTCTCTAAGCATAAAGTAAATAATTAAACTAATTTTTAAACTTTTAAAGGAAGAACTTTCAGTAATATTTTATTTCTCATCCAATCAATATTGAGCTTATTGAGAGCTGTGACTATAAAATAAATTGTATCTTCGTCGATTCTTTCAATTTTATCTTGCCCAATCAATTCAGCTATTCGCAAAAGTGCTAAGCCAGTTTCCCTATTATTAATCATAATTTGTATATCTGTAGGGATTTCATTTTCATCTATTTGATATAAATCATCATATTTTTCTGAAATTTTAATTCCATCATGTCTCAATGATTCTAAAAAAATGATATCTTTTTTAGAAAGGAAATATTTTTTATTTTTCTTTATTTTTTTTAAAAAATTATTTGTGTCTTTGGAAATTTTAGAACTTGCATAATCACCATTAAAATAATTAATTAATTTTGATTGATGCATTATATCATTATTAAATTTAATTTTTTTATCTTCATCCTTTTCAATTTGAATATTTGTATAATAAAAACTGGTTAAATTATCTGGTATGTCTACAGGATTCATCTTCTCGAGAAAAAATTTAAGTTCTAGATCAAACGCATTATCTAAACCATCATCCTTAAAAGAATTTTTTAATATTTTTAATAACTTTAATTTTTCTACCATTTCTGATTCAAGTAAGATTTTTTGATAAACAAGGGCTCTTCCCTCTAATTTAGAGAGTTTTTTATATTCTTTTTGAGCATTGAGAAGTTGATTAAAGTCAAATTGAAATCTTTTATATAAATCAAATAATTCTTTTTCAGGATAATTTTTATCATGAACAGCCTTTTCTATAGTCGATATTTTTTCAATTTCAGAAACATCAATTTGTTTAAACGAACCTAGCAGATTTGCAGAAGAAAGGTATTTCCAAATTATTTTTTTGGTTTTATCATTTGGTTCGAAATTAAAATTAGGATTTGTTTGATGAGCTAAATAAAAATCAAATATTGATTTTTCAGATACTGAAACGTCTATTTTTTTTGTGTATTTTAGTAGATAATTTATTTTATTTTCAAAATATTCATCCTTAAAACCTAATTCTTTCTTTAAGTCTAAAATTAATTGAGCTTCCTCTCTTTTATTATTTTTAATCAAACAATAAATGTTAAATTTAGATAGATACTCATCTGTGATTAATTCATTATTTTTTGAAAATATACTGCAAGCTTTATCAATTTCTGAATTTGAAAGATGTTCATCGACGAGATATTTTGTAAGTTCTGAGTGTAAATTAATTATTTGATTTTGGATTAAGTATTCCTCGATTAAGTCTAGGTTTGAATTTTTTATTAACCAATCTGACTTTAATTTTAAAAATTCATTATCTGATATATTTTTTTTTGGACTATGAGCATTAATTAAGAGTAAAGTATTCACAATTTCGATTGCATCATCAGATAAATCCATCTTATTTAATTTTGTAAACAAATTTTTTAATTGATCACCATCTGAGTAAGACCACATATCTACATTGAGACCATAATCTTCTGGATCATATAATCCGATTATTTTAATTTCTTTTGCATCAAACTTTTCGTCAAGATTAATAATTGATTTTTGATTTTGATTTTGCATTCCAAATACACTTGGCTCGATACTCTCTTGTAATATGTTTTCCCCATTTGAAATTTCTGAATTGTTTGTTATATTTTTTTCTTCAATTTCTTTTTTATCAATATTCCAAATATCAACTGGTTTTTCTTCTGCAATAGCAATGGAAGTGAAAAATAAAAAAAATAAAATTAAAAAATTTTTTTTATTTAACGATTTTAAAATTTTCATTAGGAATAGTTTTATCTATATCTTTTTTAGGAGCTGGAAAATCAATCTTGTTCAGTAAAAAAATAATTAAAAAAAATACAAGCAAAAGTAAAACTAATTTAGTTACAATACCCACAATACTTTGGCTTGAACTTGTTTTTTTAATAAATTGCATATACTTTTAATTAATTTCAAATTAAGACATATTTGTGGTTTTTCAATAAAGAAAATTATGAAATCTGATAGAAATATTGTTTTTTTAGGTATGATGGGATCTGGTAAAACATCTATCGGATTTTTAGTTTCAAAAAAACTAAAATTAGATTTTTATGATGTTGACCATTACATAGAAAATAAACTTAAAATGAAAATTTCAAATATATTCAAAAACAAAGGTGAAAAATTTTTCAGAGAATACGAGGAAAAAATTACTTTAGAACTCATGAAAATTAAAGGAATAGTAGTGTCTCTGGGTGGTGGTGCTTTTTTAAATAAAAATATAAGAAACGAGGTTTTAAAGAACCACATATCTTTTTGGCTTAAAACCAAAGATGATATTTTAATCCAAAGAATAAGAAAAAGTGCTAAAAGACCATTAGCTTATAATGTTTCTAATAGTGATCTACAAAATATGATAAAAAACCGTAATAAATATTATGCAAAAGCACAAAATAAAATTGACTGTTACAATAAAACTAAAAAAGAAATTGTAGATAGAATTTTAGATATTATATGAAACCAATTAAATTGATAATTAAGACTAATTCTGAAAAATATCCAATATTTATTGGAAAAAATCTTATTACAAAAATATCAAGTTTGATGGTCAATAATTCCATTAAATCAAAAAAATGTTTATTGGTAGTTGACAGAAAAGTTCCTAAAAAATTTATTTCTGAAATTAAAAAAAAACTACGGAATAAAAAAATATTTTTATTCAATTTTAATGCCAACGAAAAAAATAAGAACCAAACTACTATAAATTCAATTTTAGAAATTTTATTGAATAAAAATTTTTCTAGAGAGGATAGTTTATTAGCAATAGGGGGAGGTATAACTGGAGACGTTGGTGGTTTTGCTGCAAGTTTATTTAAAAGAGGATTACATTTTATAAATATTCCCACAACTCTTTTGGCTCAAGTAGACTCATCGATTGGTGGCAAAACAGGAGTAAATTCTAAGTATGGAAAAAATCTCATTGGTAGCTTCTATCAACCAAAATTAGTCATAAGTGATATAAATACTTTAAAAACACTCAATAAAAGAGAAATTGTTTGTGGATATGGTGAAATTTTAAAACACTCTATTATCTCTAAAAAAAAATTCTTTAAATATTTGGATCAGAATTTTAATGACATTATAAAACTTAAATCTCCTTATATAGAAAAGGCGATATTTGAAAGTTGTAAAATAAAAAAAGATGTAGTTGAAAAAGACGAAAAAGAGAGCAATCTCAGAAAAAAATTAAATTTTGGGCACACTTTTGGTCACTCGTTTGAAGCTTCATTAGGATACTCTAAAAGACTAAATCACGGTGAAGCTGTTATTTTAGGAATGATGATGGCATTAAAATTTAGCCTTAGGAATAAATTTTTAAACATTAATGATTATAAGTTAATAACAAATCATTACAAAAATTCAAAATTACCTACGAATATTAAAAAATATTTCAAAAGAAAAGATCTTAATAAAATTATAAAATTTATGAAAACGGATAAAAAAAATAATTCTAATAAAATAAAGTTGGTATTATTAAAAAAAATGGGTCAAGCAATTTTAAATCAAGAATATTCAGTTAAAAATTTACATGAATTTTTGAAAAAAGAGCTAACTAATTAGAATTTGAAGAGAGTGGATATATTTATCTAATTCCTCATTTAATATTTTATAAATTTTTTTATCACTATCAATTCTTTTCATTTGCTTAAGTTCTTTAGATACTAAGGAAATTTTAAGATGAAATTTACCTGCTTGGTTCCCAGTATGATTTTTATGAAGAAAAGATTTGTCCTCTATTAATATGCTCTCTAAAACAATTTGGCTTTGTAATTTTTTTTTTACGATTGCAATTAAATCATTTATATTCATAAGTATAATTATATTATCATGAAAAATATTTGCGACTGGAATAATTGTAAAGAAATTGGTGAATATAAAGCGCCTGTTGAAAAGGATAATAGTAAAAAATATAGGATGTTATGTTTAGAACACGTTAAAGAATTTAATAAAAATTGGAATTATTTTTCTGGTATGGATGATGATCAAGTAATTAATTTTTTAAAGTCCGATATGATTTGGCACAAACCCACTCAAAGCTTTAGTTCCTCTGATAATTTCTTTAAAGTTTTATGGAATACAACTTTAAAAGATGAAATGGATAAAGATAAATTCAAAAGTGATTACGATCATATGCGTCAATTTAAATTTGACCATAAAGACATTAAAGCCTTTAGTATATTAGGTGTTTCAGTGGGTTTAAAATGGCAAAAAGTTCAAGAAAAATTCAAAACACTTGTCAAAAAATTTCACCCTGATATGAATGCTGGCAACAAAAAGTATGAAGAAAAACTGAAGTTAATTACTTTAGCTTATACACAACTTAAGAATACATATAGGAAAAAAATTGACACCTAATATTAACATTCAACCAGATATTAAAGTTTCACTAAAACAATCGTTCGGTATCGACTCTGAAATGGAAGTGGATGCCTTTTCTGAAAAAAATGAATATGTCCCAGAAATTGATAAAAACTATAAATTTGATAAAGATACTACGTTAGCAATTATTTCAGGATTTGCTTATAACAAAAGAGTTTTGATAAGTGGGGCACATGGTTGTGGAAAATCAAGTCATATTGAACAAGTAGCTGCAAGACTTAACTGGCCTTGTATAAGAGTAAATTTAGACAGTCATGTAAGTAGAATTGATCTAATAGGTAAAGATGCAATTGTTTTAAAAGATGGCAAACAAGTTACTCAATTTAATGAAGGAATTTTACCATGGTCTCTTCAAAATCCTGTAGCACTTACTTTTGATGAGTATGACGCCGCCAGAGCGGACATTATGTTTGTGATTCAAAAAGTTTTGGAGTCTGATGGAAGTTTAACTTTACTCGATAAAAATAAAATCATTAAGCCACATAAATACTTTAGATTGTTTGCGACTGCAAACACAGTTGGTTTAGGTGATACGACTGGGCTTTACCATGGAACCCAACAAATAAACCAAGCTCAAATGGATAGATGGTCTATTGTTGCTACTTTAAATTATTTAAGTCTAGATAAAGAAATGGATATTGTGTTAGCAAAAAATAAAAATTTTAATAATTCCAAAGGTAAAGAAAAAGTATCAAACATGATAAAAGTTGCATCTTTAACTCGAAAAGGATTTAAAGCTGGAGATATAAGCACTGTAATGAGTCCAAGAACAGTATTGCATTGGGCTGAAAATGCAGAAATATTTAAAGATGTAGGATACGCATTTAGAGTCACTTTTCTCAATAAATGTGATGAAATTGAAAAAAATATAATAGCCGAATATTATCAAAGATGTTTCGGAGAAGAACTACCTGAGTCACTAGCAAATATTCAAATTTAAATGAAAAACAATAAAGCTGAAAACTTAAGAGAAAAACTTAAGCAAGCTTTAACTTCAACAGCAAGGGCGATTTCTGATGATATTTATTTAAAAACTATTGATGAAAAAAATAAAAAAGATTTGAATTTTGTTGATATTGAAAATCTAAACTCAAAAGGAGATTTCATTAAAGCTAGAGCAGAGTCTGACTCGTCTGCTTTAAAAAAGAAGTTTTCAAATGATGAGATTTATAAAAAAAATTTACCTTTAAATTCATCATATAGGTCTCTTTATTCTATCGCAGAAAAAGTAAGGTATGAGTGCTTGGGCTCGAAAATGTTGAAAGGTATAGAAAAAAATCTTAAAGAAAATTATGATCAGATAATCCAATTAAAAAGAAAAGACCAATTAAATTCAAAAGAAGATGTACCGGTAGTAGAAGCTTTTGAATTGTATATGTTAAAGAAATTTTTAAACGTCAAATTAAATCCCTTAACCAATAATATGTTAAATTTTTGGGAAAAAGACTTCGATAAAGTAATGAATAAACACATTGAATTTTTAAAAGAAAACTTAGAATATCAAAATGAATATTCTTCAAAGTTTTCAGAAATATTACAAAAAATGGATATTTTTAAAAATGAGGACAATGAAGAAACTAGGGAAGAAAACCAAGATGATGGTCAAAATAATCCTTCTAATGATGACCAAGACAATAATTCAGATGATACTAGAGATGAAAATGACAATGAACAAACCGAAGCTAGTCTAGACTCTGAGTATGAATTAGACGAATATAAACTTGATGAGCAACTAATTGATAGTGAAACTGATCAAAAAAATAATGAACAAGTTATCCAAAAAAAATCAATTAATGATTTAAATACAGACTATAAAATTTTTACGACGCAGTTTGATGAAATTACGAAGGCAGAAAACTTAGAAAACTCTGATGAAGCTTCAAAATTAAGAAAAACTTTAGATCAACAATTAATAGGTTTTCAAGATGTCATTACCAAACTTGCAAACAAGCTTCAAAGACAATTGTTAGCAAAACAAAATAGAGCTTGGGAGTTTGATTTAGAGGAAGGGTTATTGGATAGTTCAAAACTACCAAGAATAATTATGGACCCTTATAATTCATTATCTTTCAAAAAAGAGAAGGATTTAGATTTCAAAGATACAGTGGTCACTCTTCTAATTGACAATTCAGGATCAATGCGCGGTGTTTGGCCCCCCAACCTTTAAGGTTGGGGGGACCAAACCTTTTGGAAGACCAATAACAATAGCTGCAATATGTGCTGATATTTTATCAAGAACCTTGGAAAGGTGTTCTGTCAAAGTTGAAATATTAGGTTTCACAACTAAAAATTGGAAAGGTGGAAAAAGTAGAGAGTTTTGGAATAAAGAAGGCAAACCAAAAACACCTGGAAGATTAAATGATTTAAGGCACATAATCTATAAAAGTGCTGATACCCATTGGCGACAATCTAAAAATAATCTTGGTTTAATGTTAAAAGAAGGATTATTGAAAGAGAACATTGATGGTGAAGCAATCTCTTGGGCCTTTAATCGATTAAAAAAAAGAAAAGAAGAGAGAAAAATATTAATGGTAATTTCTGATGGTGCACCAGTTGATGACTCAACTCTGTCAGTCAATTCAGGAGATTTTCTTGAAAAACATTTAAAGAAAATTGTGAAATTTATAGAAGAAAAAACTGAAACTGAAATTTTAGCGATTGGAATAGGCCATGATGTATCAAGATACTATAATCGAGCGATAAAGATTACAGATGTCAATGAATTGGGAGATGTCATGATTTCTCAATTGAGTGAACTTTTTAAAAGTAAAAAAAATTTACATTAAAGATTGAACAAATCTTTATTTTTCCACTTTATTGTCACTTCAGCTCCACTTCTTGTTTGAGAATTCCAACAATTAACAGTGGCAAAATTTTTTTCTAGTAAAGTCTTTCCTATAAATAATCCTAAACCTAATCCACTATTTTTATCAGTTGATTTGAGATAAGGTTCTCCAATTTTGGATAAAATATCGCTTGGATATCCATTACCATCATCTTCAATGGTAATTTCTGTAAAATCATTATCACTTTTCAAATTTATAAAAACTTTGCTTTTACAAAACTTATTTGCATTGCCAATAAAATTTCTTAATCCATAAACTATTTCAATCGATCTATAAATTTTCTTTGAATTTAGATCTTGTTCTAGATTTAAACTAAATTCTTTTTTACTTGTTTCCTTAAATGATGAAATAATTTGTCTTAAATATTCTCTCATTGATAAGTCCTCATCAATAAATTCGTCTTCCTGATCAGGATTTAAGGATAATCTTTTTAATATTTCATTACACCTTTCAACTTGACTTAACAACAATTTAATATCTTGTGAAATATCTTTTTGATCTTTTAGTTGTTTTGATAATTCCTGAGTAATTACCTTTATTGTTGATAAGGGTGTCCCTAATGAATGTGCAGCTGCTGCAGCTTGTCCACCTAAAGATAACATCTCATGTTCTTTAGCCATAATTTCTTCCATTTTATTTAAAGCATCTTTTCTTAACTTGCTTTCAGCACCAAATATAATTGCAAAATAATTTAAAAAAAGAAGAGCAATTATTAAAGATAAAGGGATAGCATAGATATAATAATTACTCACATGAAAGTGATCACTTAAGGGTCCGGGTAAGTCTTTTGAAAAAAAGGTTAAGCCTACAATAGATAAAGTGGTTATTAATACTAACAGTGAATTAGTTTTAAAACTCAAATTTGATGAAGCAAAGACACTTGGTATTATTAAAAAAATGATAAATGGATTTTTCACACCCCCTGTAAGATAAATCAATCCACATAATTGTATTATATCAACGAGTAAATGAATAAATGCTGATCTATCTGTTAATTGCGTTTTTTTGTAGATAAAAATTAAGTAAAGATTACTAATTACTCCAATAGAAATAAATAAATTTGCAAAAATAAAGTTAAAATCAAAATTTAGATAAAAATATACTAGATATACCGATATTAATTGACCAATAATACCAATCCACCTTAAATTTATGTAAATTGACTTTTTTAAAGAATATTGTTTTGAAGTTTCAAAAAACTTCATTTTTAAACATCTAAATTTTGTACATTTATTGCGTTAGATACTATAAAGTCTTTCCTTAAAGAAACATCATTTCCCATGAGTGTATGAATCAAGACTTGATCTTTTTTTAAATCTTTTGAGTACTGAACTTGCAATAAGTTTCTTGTATCTGGATTTAAAGTTGTGCTCCATAATTCCTCTGGATTCATTTCTCCCAAACCTTTAAATCTTTGAATGTTTAATTTCGACTTTTCTGAGTCCATAAATCTATCAAATTCTTTTGATCCCTTTTTGATTTTTTTAAAATCTTTATTGTTATTAATAATATATTGTTCAAGCTCTTTTTCATCTTTGATATAAATTCCTTTTGATCCTTTATTAATTTTAAATAATGGTGGCTGTGCTAAATAAACATGCCCATTTTCAATAAGTTTATTAAATGGTTTGTTATTAAAAAAGGTTAATAATAAAGCTCTTATGTGTGATCCATCAACATCTGCGTCCGTCATAATTATAACTTTACCGTATCTAAGATCTTTTAAATCTATTTCTTGAGATTTCGGATCTAATCCTAGAGCATTTATCAATGTTAAAATTTCATTTGATGAAATCATCTTTGATAAAGCTTTTGTCCTGTGATCTGAACCATTATTATTATTGCCATTTTTCTTACCATCGTTTGCGTCTACGTATGTATTGAGAATTTTTCCTCTCAAAGGCAATACCGCTTGGTTAGCTCTGTTTCTGCCTTGTTTCGCTGATCCACCAGCTGAATCTCCCTCCACAATAAATAGTTCTGTTCCTTCTTGTTTACCAATTTGACAATCGGCTAACTTTCCAGGAAGCCCGCTTAACTCAAGAGCACCTTTCCTTCTAACACTTTCTCTTGCTTTTCGAGCAACATCTCGGGCTAACGCAGCTTGAATAATCTTTGCTAAAATAATTTTAGCAATGGATGGATTTTGATCAAACCATATAGAAAGTTTTTCGTTAACGATATTTTCAACTATCATTCGCACCTCTGAAGATACAAGCTTATCTTTAGTTTGAGATGAAAATTTAGGATCAGGGATTTTTGCTGACAATACACAAGTTAACCCCTCTTTAATATCATCACCTGAAATAGTAAATTTGTTTTTTTTCAAAAGGTTATGCTCATTAGCATATTTATTAACAACTCTTGTCAAGGCACTTCTAAAACCAAGCAGGTGTGTTCCACCATCTTTTTGATGAATATTATTAGTATATGGGAATACATCTTCACTATAGGAAGCATTCCATTTGAGAGAGCACTCTATTTCTACATTTTGTTTTTTACCCTCTATATAAATAGGCTTTTTAAATAAATCATTACCATTTTTATTCTGCAATTTTTCTCTTTTTTCGTCTAAAAAATTAACAAACTCTATTACACCACCATCAAATTTAAAAATGGTTTTCTTTTCTTTTTTATTTGTAAGGTCTGAGAATGTAATTTTTATTCCTTTGTTTAAGAAAGCTAATTCTCTCATTCTTTTTATAAGTGTATTTGAACTAAATTTGATAGATGAAAAAATTTCCTTTGAAGGTAAAAATGTTATCTGAGTACCAGTCTCTTTGGATTTCCCAATTTTTTTTAGTGGCGATTTAGCATCTCCCTCTTTAAACTCAATAAAATATTTTTGTCCATCTCTATGGATTTCTAATTGTAATTTTTCTGAAAGAGCATTAACGACTGATACACCAACACCGTGCAGACCTCCTGATACTTTGTATGAGTCATGATCAAATTTACCTCCGGCATGAAGTTGAGTCATTATTACTTCTGCTGCAGATTTTTTTTCTCCTTTGTGAATATCTATAGGAATACCTCTACCATCATCTTTAACAGTAATTGTGCCATCAGCATTCATCATAACATCAATATTTTTACAATAACCTGCTAATGCTTCGTCTATTGAGTTGTCAACAACTTCATAAACCATGTGATGGAGACCTGTACCATCGTCTGTATCACCAATATACATTCCAGGTCTTTTCCTTACTGCTTCTAGACCTTTAAGAACTTTAATCGAGTCTGCTTGATATTTATTTAATGTCGCCATTTTTTATTTTATGGAAAAATTAATTATATCATTTTTTACACTAAATTGCTCATTTAATAATTTTATCAGTTAACAAAAAATGTCAAATTGACCGCATAAAATAAAGATTATTTATGGCGGAGAGAATGGGATTCGAACCCATGAAAGAGTTACCCCTTTACACGCTTTCCAAGCGTGCGCCTTCAACCACTCGGCCACCTCTCCTATAAAATTGATATAATAACTAAATTATAAACTCATTATACTTATTTTTATTTTTTAATAAATAATCAGGAAAATTATTATTTAACTCGACTTTTTCTATAACAATGTTTCTTTCGAAGATATCTTCACAATTATTTATTTTTTTCATTATATAATTTTCATTTAGCATATAATCTTTCACAAGTTCACTATGTGCAAAAGATTTCATTTTTGTTATAATCTCTGAAGGTTTTTTTACTGAACTAAAATGCCATCCACCATTTTTTAATATTTGTTGATTATTAAAAATTTTATTGAATAATTTATCCTGATTTTTCACTTTGATATTTCTTAACCATTGAGGTGATTTTAAATATTTTTTTACACACAAACGGGAGCCATACCATGGAGGTTCTGACATACATTTCAAATTGAATTTATAATAAAATAATTGTTGCTCAAAAAAAGAGTATTTATTTCTCACGTCAAAATGCTGAATTATATCAGGATTGGGTAATTCATCTATGTCTGAAATAATAATCCAATCATTATCCGAAGCATCAGTAATATAATTTGAAATTGAATTTCTTATGGATTGATCAACTAAATGGTTTTGGGACCAGTTTTTTTTAATCTTCAAATCTTTATCAATTAAAAGATTTTCTATTGGATGATAACTTATTTTTTTTTCAAACTTTTTAAATTTATTTATATCAAATTTAAATTCTTTTAATTTTCCAGTATGTGTAAGATTTGACTCAACTATTATAAATTTATCTACAAATTTATCTAAGATGTTAAGTCGCAAATCTAATAATAAATCTTCATCAAAATACATGAAACAATCAAATATCTTCATTTTATATTTGCAAAATTTAGGGCTTTTAAATAGTTTATTACATCATTATACAACAAATGAAAAATAAATTAAAAAAAATTTTTATTACTGGTGGAGCTGGATTTATTGGCTCACACGTATCAGAAGCTTTTTTTAAAAACTTTACTAAAAGTAAAATAATAATCCTAGACAAGTTAACTTATGCAGGAAATAAATCTTTTATTTCCTCAATTTTAAAATCAAATAGAGTGAGATTTATTAAGAGTGATATAAATGATACCAAAAAATATACAAATTTTTTAAATAATTGTGATTTAGCCATAAATATTGCTGCAGAAAGTCATGTTGATAATTCTTTTATTTCCCCACTAAATTTTACAAAAACTAATTCACTTGGTGCTCATGCGTTTTTTTTAGAATGTATTAAAAAAAAAGTTAAAAAAATTCTACACGTAAGTTCAGACGAAGTATACGGTGAAAAAGTAACCGGCACCTGTTTCGAAAACCAATTAGTAAATCCTACTAACCCATATTCTGCATCGAAAGCTGCAGCTGAAATATTGATAAATAGTTACAAATATACTTATAAAAAAGAAATAATAATTGTAAGAGCAAATAATATCTACGGCATTAGACAATATCCAGAAAAACTTATTTCAACTTCTATTGTTAATCTAATTCATAATAAACCAATCCCTATACACGGAAATGGTAAAAATATAAGATATTATTTATCTGCAGAAGATTTTGCAAATGCACTAATACTTTTAGTAAAAAAGAGAGATAAAGGCACATTTAATGTTGGAAGTAATTTTTTTGAACAGAATATCAACATTGCTAAGCATATTTGTAAAATCTTCAAAAAAAATCCAAAAAAATTTATTAAATTTACCAAAGACAGATTATACAATGATAAAAGGTACTCAGTTTCATCAAAAAAAATAAAAAAATTAGGGTGGAGACCAAAAAGAAATTTAATAAAGGATCTTCCAATGATAATTGAGTGGTATAAAAGAAATCACAAAATATTCAAAAAAATATGAAAAAAAAATTTAAGTTTGTTCATAAGACAGGAAAAGTTTTTGAGGACAAAAGAGGTTACTTGTTGAAAATATTAGATAAAGGCTTTTCATCATCAATAGAAATTTTTTCAAAAAAAGGAACCATAAGAGCAAATCATTATCACAAAAAAGATGAGCATTTTTGTTACATATTAAAAGGAGAAATATTATTTTTTTACAGAAATAGATCTAAAGGATCAAAGTTGAATTATAAAGTTATGAAAAAAGGCGACTTATTTTTTACAACTTATAATCAAGATCATTTAGCCTACTTTTTAAAGAATACACACTTTCTCTCGTATAGTAGTAGGAAAAGAGACAAATTCGATTATGAAAAAGATTTGGTTAGATTAAACATGGATAAAGAACCAAAGATAAAAAAAATAATCTCAAAATATAAATAGTGCAAAAAAAAGATTGCGTTCAGATAAAATTTTGTCGTTTATGTAATTCTAAAAATTTAAAGAAAGTTATTGATTTAGGAAAAACTCCGCTAGCAAACGCATACTCTAAAGTTAAAATAAGTAAAAAATTAAAAAGATATCCATTAGGTTTAAAATATTGTTTTAATTGTGGACACCTACAATTAACCCATTCTATAAAGCCTTCTAAAATGTTTAGTAATTACCTTTATAAAACAAATACCTCAAAAAAAAATTTTCAACATTTTAAAAAATATGCTGATGAAATAAAAAAAAAATACAAAAGTAATGGTGGCAAAATTTTAGATATTGCTTCAAATGATGGAACCTTTCTAAATTTTTTTGAAAAAAAGAAATATTTTAGACTTGGAATTGATCCAGCTAAAAATCTAAAAAGATTGTCCAAAAAAAAAGGAATAATACAAATAGATAATTTTTTTACTAAAAGAGAAAGTGATAAAATAAAAAAAAGATATGGTGATTTTGATATAATAACTGCTAATCATGTGTGCGCTCATGTGGAAAATTTAAGTGACTTTTTAAGTGGGGTTCAAAATCTACTTAAAAAAGATGGATTATTTATATTTGAAATTTCTTATAGGGCCTCAGTTTTAAAAAAAAATACATTTGATACAATTTATCATGAACATTTAGATTATCATGCGCTGTATCCAATTTGTAAATTTGTAAAAAAATTCAATCTCAATGTTATAAATTTTAAAACGCCAGATGCTCAAGGAGGCTCGTTAAGAGTCTATGCTTCAAAAAACAAAAATATTAGAATTCAAAAAAATATAAAAAAACAAATCTTAAAAGAAAAAAAAACACTAAATTTATTCAAAACTGTCACCTATAAAAAATTTGAAAAAAAAATTACAGATTGTAAATATAAATTGCACTCAATTATTCAAAATTGTAAAAAAAATCATATGAATTTTGCAGGCTATGGTGCTGCAGCCAAAACAACTACTTTTTTAAATTATTTTGATATTTCTGAAAAAGATATTCAATTTATTTTTGATGATAACAAATTAAAACATGGCTTATGTATTCCTGGTACAAAAATTAATATTTTAAATCCATCTGTTTTAGATAGAAAAAAAATAGACGTTTTAATTATATTTGCATGGAATTATGCAGACATAATAATTAAAAAAAATAAAAAATTTCAGAAAAAAGGAGGAAAATTTTTAATCCCCTTTCCAAAACCAAGGTTACTTTAATGAAAGTATATAATATTGGACTAATAGGTAGGGGTAAAATGGGTAAGGCTTTTCAGGGAGAAATTGAAAAGTCGAATAAGTTTAATTTAGTTAAAATTTTTTCAAAACGAGACATGCGAAAAAAAAAACAGAACATTAGGAAATTTTTTAGATCAAATATATTTGATCTTATTATAATCACTTCACCAGTCGACTCGCACTATCAGTACCTAAATTATGCTATGAAAAATAAAAAACATATAATTGTTGAGAAACCTTTAGTGGAAAATTTCAATGAGCTTAAAAAATTATCAAAATTAAATAGAAATTTTAAACAAAAAATTATGATACATCATAATGATATTTTAAATTTTGAAAAATATAAAATTTTTAAAAAAAGTTACAAAAACTCCAAAAAAATTGAAATGATCTATGGTAAAAAAGATATAAAAAATAGCACCAAAAAACCTTATTTTGATTGGTTGCCTCATCCACTTGCTTTAATAGTAAAATATTTCGGTTTTCCAAAAAAATTTAAGATTTTGAATTACTCTAAAATAAAGAAAGGAAGTGGGCTTTTTGAGGAATTAAAGATTGAATTTTCATTTAAAAAGTTAAAAATATATTTAATGTTTTCAAATTTTCTAAGAAATAAAACAAAAAAAATATTCATTTTTAAAAATATTAAAAAAGAAATATATGATGGATACAAAAAAAAGAATCAAAGAAGTATAAAATTACTTTTAGAAAAATTTCATAAAAAAAATAAAATTAATGAAATATCATTATTTTTTAAAAGTTATGATTTATTATTTAGAATAAAAAAAGATATTGAAAGAAGAAAGATAAACTAACTTTTATCAATTCTTAAGACACCAATAAATGCCTCTTGAGGAATCTCAACTTTTCCAAATTGTTTAGATCTAGCTTTTCCTTTTTTTTGTTTCTCTAATAACTTACGCTTTCTATCGGTAGCGCCACCACCATGAATTTTTGTTAAAACATCTTTTTTGAATCCTTTGATAGTCTCTCTAGCAATAATCTTACCTCCAATGGCTGCCTGGATTGGTATCATAAAATTATGCCTTGGAATTAGTGTTTTTAATTTTTCACATACCTCTCTTCCTGTTTTCTGGGCAAAGTCCTTATGTATCATTATTGCTAAGGCATCTACTGTTTCACCATTTACCAATATACTTAGTTTTACCAAATCACCCTCACGATGTTCTAATATTTCATAATCAAAACTTGCATATCCGCTAGTCATTGATTTAATTCTATCATTGAAATCAAAAACAACTTCATTCAATGGTAGCTCATAACTCAAAACAGCTCTATTTCCAGAATAACTTAAATTAGTTTGAACCCCTCTTTTGTCCTGACAAAGTTTGATAATTGATCCAAGATATTGGTCTGGTGTTATAATAGTTGCCTTAATCCATGGTTCTTCAATAAAATTTATCAAAGTTGGGTCAGGAAGACTCGAAG
Organism: uncultured Pelagibacteraceae bacterium; assembly: GCA_902631255.1. Taxonomy (GTDB): domain Bacteria; phylum Pseudomonadota; class Alphaproteobacteria; order Pelagibacterales; family Pelagibacteraceae; genus Pelagibacter. The sequence goes on along the minus strand of CACOXS010000005.1, from coordinate 39,947 downwards.
GGTTTTGTAAATCAATAATTTCTCCACTATTTAAATTAATCTTATAAACAACCCCAGGAGTTGTAGTAAGTAAATTAACATCAAATTCTCTTTCTAATCTTTCTGTAATTATTTCCAAATGAAGAAGACCCAAAAATCCACATCTAAAACCTAAGCCCAAAGCAGAGGATGATTCTGGTTCAAAAGAAAAACTAGCATCATTCAATTGTAATTTTGCTAATCCGTCTTTAAGTTTTTGATATTCAGAACTATCAACTGGAAATAACCCACAAAAGACAACAGGTTTACTTGGCTTAAAACCAGGTAGCGCATCTGGAATTGGTTTTGAAGCGTCGCAGATAGTGTCACCAACTTTAGTTTCTGAAAGAATCTTTATTCCTGTTGTAATAAAACCTATTTCTCCAGTATTTAACTCATCTATATTTTTTGCCTTTGGAGTAAAAACTCCAACTTTTTCAACAATATAATCCTGATTGGTAGAAAGCATTTTAATTTTCATGTTTTTAGTTAATTTACCATTAATAACTCTAACTAATATTACAACACCTAGATAAGTGTCATACCAACTGTCGACTAACAAACATTTCAAATCTTTTTCAGAATACCCTTTTGGGCACGGTAATTTATCTATAATTTGTTCCAAAATATCATTTATACCCTCTCCTGTTTTTCCTGAGCATGGAATTGCATTTTCAGTGTCAATTCCTATGACATCCTCAATTTGTTTTTTTGTTCTATCTAGATCAGATGCGGGTAAATCAACTTTGTTTAAAACTGGAATTATTTCATGATTAATGTCTAAAGCTTGATAAACATTGGCTAGAGTTTGAGCTTCGACACCTTGAGTGCTATCAACAATCAATATTGACCCCTCACAAGCGTACAAAGATCTACTTACCTCATAACTAAAATCCACATGACCAGGGGTATCTATTATATTTAAAATATAATTTTTTCCATTTTTTGCTTTATAGTTTAACTTTACTGTTTGTGCTTTTATTGTGATGCCTCTTTCTCTCTCTATATCCATAGAATCAAGCACTTGTGATTTCATTTCTCTCTCTGTCAAACCACCACACTGATGGATTATTCTATCAGCTATTGTAGATTTCCCATGATCAATATGAGCAATGATTGCAAAATTTCTGATATTATCGATTGTACTCATTTTAATTTTAAGATCTAATTTTAGCGCCAGTTTTATTTTCCACTGCTTCTATGATTGAATTATTAATTTTTTCTAAATCCTTATCGTTCAAAGTTTTTTCTGATGACTGTATTGTTATACTTATCGCTATAGACTTTTGGTTGTCTGGGATATTTTCGCCTTCATAAACATCAAAAACTTTTATATTGCTAATAAGATTTGGACTCACATTAGAAATTACGCTTATTAACTCTTGTGCTTCTACATCTTTATTAACTACAAATGCAAAATCTCGCTCTGATTTTTGAAAATCTGATACAGCAAACTTCAATTTTTGATCTTTCAATGTTTTTCTTGAGAGTTTTAAATTTTCTAAAAAAATTTCAAAACCTATTAAATTTTCAGTTTTAATATCAATTTTTTTTAAAATATTAGGATGAATTTCACCAAAATAAGCTGCAACTTTATCTTTTTTATGATCTAAGAAAATTCTACCAGACTTACCTGGATGATAATAATTGGGTGTTTTGCTATCGATAAAAAATTGATCAGAACTATAACCTACTTCGCTCAAAGTTTGCACCACATCTCTTTTTGCATCAAATAAATCAATATTTCTCTCTTTATCGATCCAAGAAAGTCTCGATTTTTTACCGGCCGACAAACCACAAACTACTGTCTTTTGCTCACCTGGGTTTGAACCAGTAAAAACAGGACCTATCTCAAATATAGATAAATCTTTAAAGCCTCTATCCAAATTTTTACTCATATACATGATTAAATTTGAAAATATGGAATTTCTTAAAACTCCTAATTCAGAACTTATAGGGTTTACAATTTTTATTTCTTTATCAGCTTCTCTAAAGTGATTGTTGTAACTTTGATCTGTAAATGACCATGTTATTGTCTCTAAATAACCCTTTGAAGCAATTGCTCTTTGTAAGAAATGAAATAATCTTTGAGTTTGAGTTAAAGTGGATTTAGATCTATCTTTTATTGGGGCAATTGTTTTTATTTTATCGTAACCACTTATTCTCACCAACTCTTCAATAATATCTATTTGCTGTGAAATATCTGGTCTCCAGGAAGGAACTTTCAACTTTAAAGAATTTTTTTCTTTTTTAACAATAAACCCAAGATCAGTCAAAATTCTTTGGATTTCCTTTTCAGAAATTTTAAATCCAACTATATTTTCAAAGGAATTTACATCAAAGTTTATAATTTTGGTTTTATAAGATTCAATTTTTTGAATATCAATTTTACTAACTTCGCCACCACAAATTTCTTGAATTAGTGATGCTGCTCTCTTTAAACCAGTTTCGATAGATAATGGGTCGATTCCTCTTTCAAATCTAAATTTTGCATCTGTATCTAAATTCAATTTTTTTGCCGTATTTCTAATTGATCTTGGATCAAAATAAGCAGACTCTAATAAAATATTTTTTGTATCAAACTCTGTGCCTGATCTAGTGCCCCCAATAATTCCACCTAATCCTAAAACCCCTTTGTTGTCACTAATAACACACATACCTTTTTCTAACTTGTAAATTTTATTGTCCAGTGCTGTAAATTCTTCTCCAGATTTTGAGTTTCTTACAATTATCCCTTTTTCAATTTTGTCGGCATCATATGCATGTAATGGTCGATTAATATCAAGCATTACATAATTTGTTATATCAACAATAGCTGAAATAGGTTTTTGACCAACTGAAATTAGTTTATCTTTGAGCCATTGTGGACTTTCGGTATTTTTTACATTTTTAATTAAACAACTTCCAAAAGCACTACACCCTTGTCCTTTTTCCTTTTTAATCTTTACTTTTAAAGTTTGTTTTGTTTTTGATTTAATTTGTCTCTCTTTAGGTATTATTAACTTTCCAAAACCTGAAGCGGCAAGATCTCTAGCTATTCCCTTTACACCAAGACAATCTGGCCGATTAGGTGTAATAGATAAATCAATAAGATTAGATTTTGATTTTGAGAAATAACTTTTACCAATATTTTTTTTATATTTTTTTGATAATTCGATAATCCCATCGCTCTCATCAGATAAATTTAACTCAGACTCAGAGCAAAGCATTCCGTAAGAAGTTACACCTCTAATTTTTGCTATTTCTAATTTTGTTTTAGTCTTTGGGATAATTGCACCTGGAGGTGCATATATGGTAATAAGTCCTTCGCTCGCATTAGTGGCACCACACACAACTTTTTTAAGCTCTTTCTCACCGATGTTTATATCACAAACTTTAAGTCTGTCTGCGTTTGGATGTTTTTCTGTCTTGATAATTTTTGCAACTTTAAATATTTGGTCATCAGATGAAAGACTTTCTACACTTTCTACCTCTAACCCTATATTGGTAAGTTGTTCTACAAGATTTTTTTCTTTCAGATTAGTTTTTAAATGATCTTTTAACCAATCAAATGTGATTTTCATCTACTTAGGCCTCTATAGTTTGTAGGTACGTCTAAAGGATCAAATCCAAAATGATTTAACCACCTATAATCACAATCAAAGAAAGCTCTTAGATCATTAATTCCATATTTTAACATCGCCAATCTATCAATTCCTATTCCAAACGCATAACCTTGAAACTTAGTTGGATCAACCTTAACATTTTTTAAAACATTTGGATGAACCATCCCACAACCTAGTATTTCTAGCCACTGATCACCTTCCCCTATAATAATTTTTCCATCTTTGATTTCATATCCAATATCAACTTCGGCAGATGGTTCTGTGAAAGGAAAATGACTTGGCCTAAATCTCATCTTTATTTTTTTAACTTCAAAAAATTCTTTTATAAAATAATTCAAACAACCTTTTAAGTGACCCATATTTATGTTTTTGTCTATATGAAGACCTTCAACTTGGTGAAACATTGGTGAATGTGTTTGGTCACTATCTGATCTGTATGTTCTGCCAGGTGCGATTATTTTAAAAGGTGGTTTGTCTTTTAACATTGTTCTGATTTGAACAGGGGACGTGTGAGTACGTAATAATTTTTTTTTTTTATCATCAAGATAAAATGTATCATGCATATCTCTTGCTGGATGATTGTCTGGAGTATTTAAAGCAGTAAAATTATTATATTCATTTTCAACATCTGGTCCTTCCTCTACACTAAAGCCTATTTCAGAAAATATAGAGGATATTTCATCAATTGTTTGTGATACAGGATGAATTTTACCTCTTACAAATGATCGCTCTGGTAAAGTAACATCAATCTTTTCTTTTTCCAATTTTTCATTAATATTTGCTTTTTCTATTTCGTTTATTTTTAAATTTATAAGATCTTGAAGTTCATCCTTAATTATATTTAAATCAGATGCGAATTTTTTTCTTTCTGAGACGTCAATAGTACCTATTTTTTTAAATTGAGATGAGACCAACCCATTTTTACCAAATAGATCAGATTTAATTTGATTAAGTTCTGCTAGATCTAATTTACCTTTTAATTTTAAAATGAATTCATCTCTTATTTTTTTTAGATCAGACATTTTTACAGATTATTTCTTCAGCGAAATAAAACAATAGTGAAGATTAATTTAAAGCAGATTGTGCTTTTTGGACAATAGTTTTAAAGGCTTCTGGGCTATCATAGGCTATCTCAGCTAAAATTTTTCTATCAATTTTAATTCCACATTTATTTAAACCATAAATAAACTTGGAATATGTCAAACCTTCAGCTCTCACACCCGCATTGATTCTTTGTATCCATAAGGATTTGAAATCTCTTTTCTTATTTCTTCGATCTCTGTATGCATATTGCATAGCTTTTTCCATAGCTTGCTTTGCAACTCTAATAGTATTTTTTCTTCTTCCCCACTGACCTTTTACAGCTTTTAAAACTTTTTTATGTTTAGCTCTACTTGTTACTCCTCTTTTAACTCTTGCCATTTTAACCCCTTAAGCTGTAAGGCATATACGATTTAACAATTTTACCATCTTGTTTTGACATCGCAGTAGTGCCTCTAAGTTTTCGTATTTGAGAATTAGTTCTTTTTATCATGCCGTGCCTCTTTCCAGCTTGAGCCATCATAACTTTCCCTCTAGCTGAAATTTTAAATCTTTTTTTCGCTGAGCTTTTTGTTTTTAATTTTGGCATAATTGGACGAGGTTATACAAAGAATGTAGAAAATTTACAACCTATATTAAAGCCTATAAAGGTTGAATTACCATAATCATTTGCTTTCCATCAAACTTGGGGTGCAATTCAACTTTACCAATATCTTTCATATCCTCTTTAATTTTGGCCATCAATTCATTACCTAAATGAGAGTGTTGAAGTTCACGTCCTTTAAATCTAATGGTGAACTTTACCTTGTCACCTTTGGCAATAAATTTTTTAGCATTTTTTACTTTAAATTCATAATCATGCGTTTCGGTTACTGGTCTCATTTTAATTTCTTTTAAAGCAATTATTTTTTGTTTCTTTTTTGCAAGGTTTGCTTTTTTTTGTGCATCATATTTATATTTTCCCATGTCCATAATTTTACAAACTGGGGGATTAGCATTTGGAGCAATTTCGATTAAATCCAAACCTTGATTTTTTGCCATTGAGATTGCCTCATTAGTATTTAAAACACCTAAGTTTTCTCCATCACTTGCAATTACTTGAACCTCGGGTGAGGAAATTCTGTTATTTGATCGAGGTCCACGATCCTTGGTTCTTCTTTGAAAATAGTTTTGCTTGAAATCTGCCACTTAAATATTTGAAGGTGCTTTGTTTAAAGCAGAAAATTTTTTTAGAAATGAGTTTAGTTCCATATTTTCTTGTTTATTTGAATCCAATCTTCTAATGGTTACTGAGTTACTGTCAACTTCTTTTTTACCACAAATTATTAAAAGAGGTATTTTTGCTAATGAATGATCTCTTATTTTATAATTTAAATTATGATTTTTTAAATCAACCATTGATGTAATACCAGCTTCTCTTATCTTAGTGGAAACTTTTTTTGCGTATTCTTCGAAGTCTTCGGAAATAGGTATTACAACTGTTTGTAACGGAGATATCCAAAATGGAAATTTTCCAGCATAGTTTTCAATCAGAATACCTATAAATCTTTCAAGTGATCCAAATAATGCACGATGTAACATTACAGGAACTTTCTTAGTGCCATCTTTATCTACATATGATGCATCTAATCTACCTGGTAAATTTAAATCAACTTGGACAGTTCCACACTGCCAATCTCTTCCTATTGCATCTCTTAAAACAAACTCTATTTTTGGACCGTAAAATGCTCCCTCACCTTTATTTATACTGTACTCAAGTTTAGATGCTTTGACTGCCTTTAACAAAGATGCTTCAGCCTTGTCCCAAATTTCATCCTCACCAACTCTTACCGCTGGCCTATCAGCATATTTAAGAATTACATTTTCGAAACCTAAATCTTTATAAATTTCTAATATCAAATTTGTAACATTTAAACATTCACTTGTGATTTGATCTTCGGAGCAAAAAATATGAGCATCATCTTGAGTGAATGCTCTTACTCTTAATAACCCATGTAAAGCACCAGATGGTTCATATCTATGAACTTTTCCAAACTCAGTAATTCTTAGAGGTAAATCTCGATAACTTTTAAGACCTTGATTAAAAACTTGTATGTGTCCAGGGCAATTCATTGGTTTAATTGCAAAAACTTTTTCATCAGGAGTTTCTGAGGTATACATGTTTTCCCCATATTTTTCCCAATGACCTGATTTTTCCCACAATAATCTGTCTAATACCTCTGGTGTGTTCACCTCTTTGTATCCGGCTAGATCCTGTTTAGCTCTCATATAATTAATTAATTTTTGAAATAACGTCCAACCTTTCTCATGCCAAAAAACAGATCCCGGACTTTCTTCTCTAAAATGAAACAAATCCATTTCTTTGCCTAATTTACGATGATCTCTTTTTTCTGCCTCTTCAATTTTTTTTAAATAATCGTCTAAATCTTTCTGGGAGGCCCAACTTGTTCCGTAGATCCTTTGAAGCATTTCATTTTTTGAGTCACCTCGCCAATATGCACCTGAAACTTTTGTAAGTTTAAAGGCTTTACCAATTTTACTAGATGATACTAAATGAGGTCCTCGGCATAGATCATACCAAGTATCACCATGATGATAAACTGAAAGTTCTTCAGTTTCCGGAATACTCTCAATGATTTCTGCCTTATATTTTTCTCCAATTTTTTTAAAATGCTTAATTGCTTTATCTCTTTCCCATACTTCTCGTCTTGTTTTTAAATCTTTGTCAATTATTTTTGACATCCTTTCTTCAATTTTTTTGAGATCGTCATCTGTAAAGGGCTCCTTTCTGGCAAAGTCATAATAAAATCCATTTTCTATAACTGGTCCAATAGTAACTTGGGTACCTGGATATAATTCTTGAACTGCCATAGCCATGATATGTGCAGCGTCATGTCTAATAACTTCTAAACCCTCTGGGTCTTTTGCTGTAAAAATTTTAACGGAACAATCTTTATCAATCGAAAAATATAAATCTTTTAATTCTCCATTCACACTCATTATCAAGGCTTGTTTTGCTAGTGATTTGCTAATTTTGTCAGCAATCTCTAAGCCTGTCACTTTTTTAGGAAAATTTAAATTGTTTCCGTCTGGTAAAGTAATTATGGGCATTTAATTTAGTAATCTCTTATACTCTGAATAAGTAGAAAAACACATTTTTTCAACATTAAATTTTTTTATAATGTTTTTTCTTCCCTCCTTACCCATTAATTTTAAGGAAGTTTCATCCATTGTCATTGCTTGAATGATTTTTTTACTCAAGGAGCCAGCGTCACCAGATTCAAATAACAACCCAGTTTTTTCGTTTAAAATTGTCTCATTTGACCCTCCAATATTACTAGCAATGATTATTTTTTCCATAGATTGTGCCTCTACCGCAACTCTTCCAAAAGCTTCTGGTTCAATTGATGCTGAAACTATAATATCAGAAACTTTATAAGCTAAAGCCATATCCTTACAATGGTCTATGAATTTTACTTGATTGGCCAGATTATATTTTTCAGTTAATTTGATAAGTTTTTCTTTATAAGAATCTCTTCCCTGATCACTGCCTAATATCACAACATGAAATGCTTCGTACCCTAATTCAATTTTAACTAAATTTATTGCCTCAATAAATAATTCTTGACCCTTCCATGACGTAAGTCGACCTGGCATAAGAATTATTTTTTTTTCATCAGTAATACTCCACTCATTTAAAAGTTTTTTTTCATCAGTTTCAATTTTGGTTGTTGGATCAAAATAATCTACATTTATACCCCTAAAAATTACTAAAAATTTTTTTTTAGAATTCAAAAATTCCAGATAATTCTCTTGAATATGTGAAAAAATAAAGTTTGATCCTGCTATTACCAAATCTGACCTTACCATTACTGAATTATAAAATTTTTTTAATCTACCTCTGAAATTATAAGTCCCATGAAATGTAGTAACAAACTTTCTTCTAGTTAATTTTGTTGCAATTAAACACGACCAAGCTGGTGCTCGACTTCTCGCGTGAACAATTGAAATGTTAAAAATCAAAATTATTGCTATTAAAATAATTGAATTTATCAAAATCAATAATGGATTTTTACTATGGACAGGAAGCCTTATTAATTTAACTTTTTTTTTATCAATAAACTTAGTTAGCGCCCCACCGCTTGTAACAATGTAAGATTTACAATTATTTTCAGGTAAAAAATGTGCAATATCATAGCAACCAGTTTCTGCACCTCCGTAACCTAATTTTGGGATTACTTGCAAAACATTAAAATTAGATGACATTTAGAATAATTATATAATAATAGACAAAACTAATAAACTTTTATGACAAATTTTAATTACTTAAAAATTTCCACTACCAGAAAAATAAGATATTTGAAACACCATCAAAAAAATGCCACCTATATTGTTTTTTTGCATGGTTTTATGTCGGATTTGGAAGGTAAAAAACCTCAAGCATTTTTAAAATTTGCAAAAAAAAATAAATTAGGTTTTCTTGCTTTAGAATATTCAGGTCATGGTAAATCATCAGGAAAATTTATTAATGGTAATATTTCAAAATGGACTAAGGATACTACTTTAGTAATTCAAAAAGTTGTCAAAAAAAATGATATCATATTTATCGGATCAAGTATGGGGGCTTGGATTGCTTTAAACCAGTTTAGTCTTATCAAAAATAAAATTAAAGGTTTTTTAGGAATAGGTTCAGCGCCAGAATTTCTTGATAAACTAATGTGGAATAAATTTTCTAATAAAATGAAGATTGAAATCAAAAAAAAAGGTATCATAAATTTAAAACATGGTGATTATGAATACCCAATCACTTACCAATTAATCAAAGATGGAAGAAAAAATAAAATTTTAAATAAAAAAACAAGTCAAAATATAAATGTTACGATGGTTCACGGGAGTAAAGATAAATCTGTACCTGTAATTTACTCAAAAAAGGTTTTAAAAATATTTCAATCTAAGAAAAAGAAATTAGTAGTTATAAAAAATGGTGATCATAGTTTATCTTCCCCAAAATGGCTCAAGATATTGAAAAAAGAGTTAAAATTAATTATTAACTAACTTTTTGTATTTTTGTTTTTGTAGAGATTGGATTTTTAAGCTTATCTAACATTTCTTTTGGACAAACCTGTACAAAATTCTTTAACTCGTTTTCAAAGTCATCAATTATTTTTTTTGATAAGCTGGATCCTGTTTCATTACTATGTTCTAGTACCAATTCTTTTAAAAATTTTGACCAATACTCAGTTTCAACATTTTGCCATACAACTGAATCCGGATTAACTTTTTTTTCAAATTCTTTTGATTTATCGTAAATAAAAGCCATTCCTCCTGTCATGCCAGCTGCAAAATTATCTCCAACATCTCCAAGAATTACTGCTGTACCACCGGTCATATATTCACAACCATTTGAATCACAGCCTTCGATAACAGTTGTGGCACCAGAATTTCTTACCGCAAATCTATCTCCAGCTTGACCAGCTGCAAAAAGTTTACCTGACGTTGCACCATAAAGAACTGTGTTGCCAATAATAGTATTCTCATTAGAAATTAAATTGCTTTCATCAGGTAGTTTTATTGAAATGGTTGCTCCTGACAAACCTTTCCCAACATAATCATTTGCATCGCCTTTTAAATTAAGTTTAAGTCCTTTTGCTGTAAATGCACCAAACGATTGTCCAGCTGAACCTTTAAAATCTAGAGTTAAAAAATTTTCCTCTAATTTTTCATAACCATATTTTTTATATAAGTGATGTGAAATTCTAGTGCCTACAGCTCTATTAGTATTTTTAATTAAAAACTCGTTATTTATTTTTTCTGAGTTATCTAAAGCCTTTTCTATTTGAGGCCAAATTTCTTGATCCAGTGTATTAGGAACTTGATTTATTTCTGATACCTCACAATACCTCTTATTATTGCCAGGGTCTGCTTGGACAAATAATGGATTAAGATCTAAGTCATCTAGATTAGGTGAGGCTTTACTTACCTGCATTAATAAATCAGTTCGACCGATAACCTCATTTAAAGATCTAAAACCAAGTGAAGCTAAAATTTCTCTCACCTCTGTAGCAATAAATGTAAATAAATTTACAACTTTATCAGGAGTTCCAGTAAATTTTTCTCTTAATTTTTCATCCTGTGTACATACTCCTACAGGACAAGTATTAGAGTGACATTGCCTTACCATAATACAACCCATCGCTACTAAAGCGGTAGTTGCTACACCATACTCCTCTGCACCCATCATAGCTGCAATAACAACATCTCTTCCAGTTTTAATACCCCCATCAGTTCTTAAAGTAACTTTATGTCTTAGATTATTTAATGTTAAAACTTGATTGGCCTCCGTCAGTCCCATCTCCCAAGGTATACCTACGTATTTTACACTTGTCTGAGGTGTAGCCCCGGTTCCTCCATTATGTCCTGAAATTAAAATTATATCAGCTTTTGCTTTTGCAACACCAGCTGCAATAGTACCAACGCCAGAAGATGCAACTAATTTAACTCCAATTCTTGCCTTAGGATTGATTTGTTTTAAATCATAAATAAGCTGAGCTAAATCCTCAATTGAATAAATATCATGGTGAGGAGGTGGGGAGATTAACGTTACACCTGGCGTTGAATGTCTTAGCTTGGCAATCTCATCTGTTACTTTAAATCCTGGTAATTGGCCACCTTCGCCAGGTTTTGCACCTTGAGCAATTTTAATCTCAATTTCATTACAATTGTTTAAATAATTAACTGTTACACCAAATCTTGCTGACGCAATTTGTTTTACTCTCGAATTAGCACTATCACCAGAGTCCATAATCTTAAATCTATTTGAATCTTCACCACCTTCTCCACTACAGGATGCACCTTTAATCCTATTCATCCCAATAGCTAATGTTTCATGTGCCTCCTTAGACAATGCTCCGTGAGACATACTTCCACTACCAAATCTTTTTAATATTTTTTCTATTGGTTCAACCTCAGAAATTTGAATAGATGGTCCTAATTTTTTTTTTCTAAAATCTATTAAATCCCTTAAGTTAATTGGTGGCAAGTTATAGATTCCCTCAGCATATTTTTTATAAGCTGTATACGAGTTTGATCCTACAGCGCTTTGTAATAAGTGGATTAATCTGCCCTGATATTGATGTGTTTCTCCATTTTTTCTGTATCTATAAATCCCACCAATAGGTAAAACTGTATCAGTGCTTTCAAATGCCTCTTTATGTATTGCACGTATTTTTTTTTCGATTCCTGACAATCCAATACCAGAAATTTTTGAAGTCACTCCAGGAAAATAATCATCAACTATTGATCTGCTTAGACCAACAGTTTCAAAATTACATCCGCCTCGATACGAACTTAAAACAGATATACCCATTTTTGACATGATCTTTAATAATCCTGCATTCACTGATTTGATATATCTTTCAACACATTCATCAAAACTATACTGGCCAAATAACTTTTTCTCATGCCTTTGGTATAAACTATCAAAAGCTATATATGGATTAACTGTTGTTGCTCCAACACCTATTAATGTTGCAAAAGAATGGGTGTCCAAAGCTTCGCCAGATTGAACGTTAATTGAAACATACCCTCTTAATTTTTTATCAATTAAAAAAGTATTAATCGCACCAACGCATAACAACATTGGCATAGGCATCCTTGTATCTGAAATAGCTTTATCGCTTAAAACTAATTGTGTTACACCCTGTCTAACGGCAATTTCCGACTCTTTTTGGATCCTTTTAATAGAGTCAAATAAACTTTGATCATTTGAGAAAGTACAATCTATAGAGACAGAGTTTTTTCCAAAAAAATTAATAAATTTGTTAAATTGTGAATTCGATAATATCGGACTATTTAAAACATAAATATTTTCTTTAGTTAAAGTATCAAAATCTAAAATATTCCCAAGATTACCAAATCTAGTTTTCAAACTCATAACCTTATTTTCTCTTAAAGAGTCAATCGGTGGATTGGTCACTTGGCTAAAGTTTTGTCTAAAAAAATGATAAAGTGGTCTGTATTTGTCTGATAGAACTGCTAAAGGTGTATCATCACCCATGGAACCCGTCGCTTCTTTTGCATCTTCAGCCATTGGATGTAAAATTAGCTCTAAGTCCTCTAAACTAATTCCAAAAGTGTGTTGTCGTCTCCTTAGATCTTCACCATCAAAATTATGTTTTTCATTAGAAATAGATAATTTTTCATCTAAATCTATTATCTGAGAATTGAAATGCTTATATTCTTTTGCCAAATAGTCTTTAATTTGATTATTCGTAAACACTTTGCCTTTTTCAATTCTAACACCAATTATCTCCCCTGGGCCAAGTCTTCCTTTTGATAAAATTCTTTTTTCATTTAATTCAATCATTCCAGTTTCAGATCCAGCAAAGAGAAACTTATCTTTTGTTATTGCGTATCTTAAAGGCCTTAAACCATTACGATCATTAGCTGCAATGACCCATTCATTATCTGTTGCAGCAATAGCGGCAGGACCATCCCAAGGTTCCATAGTACTATTTAAAAAATTAAACAATTGTTGATGGCTTTTTGGAAGAGTTTTATTTCTTTTTGACCAAGCATCAGGGATCATCATTAATTTTGCTAAAGGTGCGGGTTGGCCAGATTTATTTAATAACTCAAAAACATTATCTAGTGCCGCAGAGTCAGAAACTCCTTTTTGTATAACTGGCTTTAAATTTTCAACATTTTCAAAAAGAGGGCTACTCATCTCTTGTTCATGAACTCTCATCCAGTTTTTATTTCCTTTGTAAGTATTAATTTCACCATTATGGGCAACTGCTCTAAATGGTTGTGCCAAACTCCAGCTTGGAGCAGTATTAGTTGAAAATCTCTGATGAAAAATTGCAAATCTTGAAATAAATCTTTCGTCTTTTAAATCCAAGAAAAAATCTGAGATAGCCTCAGCTAAAAACATGCCCTTATAGATAATTGATTTAGAACTTATCGAGCAAATATAAAAATTATTTAATGATAAATTGAATGCTTTATTCTCAATTTTTTTTCTTGTTTCATAAATTTTTCTTTCAAGCTCTTTATCAAGCAAATTTTTATCATTCGATTTAAAAAGCACTTGAATTATCTCTGGCATAGTTTGAAAAGCTTTTTCTCCTAAAACTTTTGGATTAACAGGGACCTGTCTCCATCCATAGATACTAAAATCGTTTTTAGTTAACTCACTTTCTACAATCGTTTTACAGCTTTCTTGTGAGGAGTAATCATTTCTTGGTAAAAAAATCATTCCAACACAAATATCAGAGCCATCATGTGTGTGACCTGTAACCTCTATTTTTTCAATAAAGAAATCTTTGGGAATTTCTAAATGTATTCCTGCTCCATCACCTGTTTTTCCATCAGCATCAACAGCTCCTCGATGCCAAACAGCCTTTAAAGCTTCAATTCCATATTCTACAACTTCTCTTGATTTTTTTCCCTCTGTTGATGCAATTAACCCTACGCCACATGCATCATGTTCCATTTCCTTAGAATAAACATTGTTTTTAGTAAGTAATTCTAAATTTTTTTTATATATACTCATTATGCAACTTTAGATTTTTTTAATTCGATATTTTCAAGATATGATTTGATTGATAAAGCAGCATCTCTACCATCCTTAATTGCCCAAACAACTAAAGATGCACCTCTTACAATATCCCCGGCAGCAAAGACTCCTTTAATATTAGTTTCCATAGTGTCAAAGTCTGTTTTAATTGTTCCCCATTTTGTAACTTGTAATTCTTGTGCTTCAAATAATAATGGCAAGTTTTCTGGATCAAATCCTAAAGCTTTTATTACCATATCTGCTTTAATTTCAAATTCGGATCCTTGTTTAATTTCTGGTCTTCTTCTTCCTGAGTCATCTGGATCGCCAAGTTGAATTTGATCTACAATTAATTTTTCAATTTTATTTTTTCCTCTAAATTCTTTTGGACTAGACAACCAAACAAATTCAACACCCTCTTCTTCTGCATTAGCTACTTCTCTTGCAGATCCAGGCATATTATCTTTATCTCTTCTATATAAACATTTTACTGAATTAGCTTTTTGTCTTACAGATGTTCGAACACAATCCATAGCGGTATCTCCACCTCCAATAACAACTACATCTTTACCCTCAGCATTTAATATGCCTTTATCAAATAAATCAACTTTGTCTCCCAACCCCTTTTTGTTTGATGCAGTTAAAAACTCCATAGCAGGAAAAATATTATCTAAATCATTACCTGGCAGATTAATTTCTCTTGGTTTATAAACTCCAGTAGCAATTAAAATTGCATCATGTTTTTTTCTCAATTGCTCTAAAGTTGCATCCTTACCAACCTCAAAATTTTGTTCAAATTTAATTCCACCATCTTTCAACAATTTTGTTCTTCTCTCGACCACATGTTTTTCTAATTTAAAATTTGGAATTCCATAAATTAACAAACCACCCGCTCTGTCGTATCTATCATAAACAGTAATTTGATATCCATTTTTCCTAAGTTGTTCAGCAGCTGCCAGTCCAGCAGGTCCAGCACCAATTATTCCAACACTTTGGTCTTTTTCGTGTTTGATTGATATAGGCTTTACCCATCCGTTTTCCCAAGCGCTATCTGTAATATATTTTTCGACTGATCCAATTGTAACAGTGCCATGACCTGACTGTTCAATAACACAATTACCTTCACATAATCTGTCTTGAGGGCATATTCTGCCACAAACCTCAGGCATATTATTTGTACTTTGAGACAATTCATAAGCTTCCTTCAATCTGCCTTCAGCAGTCAATTTAAGCCAATCAGGAATGTTGTTACTTAAAGGACAATGGACTTGGCAAAAAGGGACTCCACATTGAGAGCATCTACTTGACTGCTCTTGTGCTTTTTGAGTGATAAATTCATCATAGATTTCATTAAAATCATCTTTCCTATTATCAACTCCTCTTTTAGGTGGGGTTTGTTGACCTATTTTTACGAATTTTAGCATTTTATCAGTCATAAATTTTTATAAATTTATCGCAAAATATACATAGTTTTTATTAGTAAAAGAAATAAATAGGTCAGTAATTATTACCTAATTACAATAATATTTCGCCTAAAATCTACTTATTCTGATTTTTGCATACCTAATATGATTAAATCGAATTGTTTAAAATGAGTATTTTTTAAGCTACGACACATGTATGTTGCAAGATTTTATAGAAATTATAATTCTTTCTGCTGTTCAAGGAATTTCTGAATTTTTACCCATAAGTTCGTCAGCTCATTTAATATTGGTATCAAATTTTTATGATTTAGAAACAAGTTCTTTATTAATAGACATAAGTCTTCATTTAGGCTCATTAATTGCAGTAATTTTTTATTTTAGAAAAGAGCTATTTGATCTAAGAAATAATAATAGGTTATTAAGTTTAATAATTATTGGCTCCTTGCCTTTAATATTTTTTGGATACATTTTATATGCCACAGAATTTATTCATCTTTTAAGAAATACAAAAGTAATTGCATCAACAACACTATTTTTTGGATTTATACTTTTCTTTGCTGATCAAAGAAAAATTGATCGAAATATTTCTACAGATTTAAATATTAAATCAGTTTTATTAATTGGTTTATTTCAAATATTAGCGTTGTTACCAGGAGTTAGTAGGGCAGGAATAACAATTACGGCAGCAAGATTTTTGAATTTCAATAGAACAGACGCTAGTAAAATTTCTTTTTTACTATCCATACCTGCATTAGCAGGAGCAAGTTTCCTAGGCTTAAGAGAGGCTTTTGAACAATCAATAGAACTAAATTATTTATTATTAATTGCTACTTTTTTATCATTTATATTTTCATTTTTTACAATTAAGTATTTTCTTAAATTTATAAGTAAAATTTCTTTTAATATATTTGTAATTTATCGGATAGTTCTTGGCTTAATTTTATTTTATATAATATATAGTTAACTTACTTTCCTTAATAATGGAACTAGTTGAGATAATAAAACTCCACTTAATATAAAAAAACAACCAAGTAAATTATTAATGCCTAATATTTGATTTAAAAGAAACCACGCGGCAATTGTTGCAAACACACCCTCCAAAGAAAAAATTATTGCTGCTGGTGCTGGAGTTATATTTCTTTGGGCATATATTTGCAGAACAAATGCAAAACCACCTGATAAAATACCAGCATATAAAATTGAGTCTATTTCATTTAATATATTATCGATCACGAATTCTTCGGAAAATAAACCTATTATAAATGAGAATAGAGCAACTAGCAGAGTTTGAATTGCACCGATGGTCAATGGTAGATTGTACTTTTTGACAATCATACCAGTAAAAATAATATGTGCGCTCCAAAATAAAGCTCCTAATACCACGAGGGTATCACCTAATCTTACAGTTGCATCTTGAAAATTTGTTAATAAATATCCGCCAATTAAACATAAAATTACTGATGGCCATACACTCCAATGTAAAAAATCTTTTTTAAAGATGAAAATAATTATTGGGACCATTGGCACATAAAAAATTGTAAAAAAAGCAGCATTTGCTACATCGGTGTAAAGCAACGCAACCTGTTGTAATGCTGAGCCTAAAAATAATGATAGTCCAATTAAAAAGGACAAGATAACGAATGTTTTTGTATCAAACCTAAATTCTTTTTTTAATTTTTTTGCCTCAAAAATTAATGCTAAAGGAACAATTGCTAAAAAACCCACAAAAAATCTTACTGAATTAAAAGTGAATGGGCCGATATCGTCCATGCCTGTATCTTGTGCAATAAATGTAGTCCCCCAAATGAAAGTGCATAACAGTGCACTAAATAATGAGAGAGTTTTTGACATATTTTTACACAGCTAATTTGTAAGCAAAATTTTTTCCTAGATTATCTTTCAAATCGTTGTTAAATCGAGCTGCTTCAGCTCCATCAATTATTCTGTGATCATATGATAAAGATAAAGGTAACATTGTTCGTGTAATAAATTTTCCATCAATAAAAATTTGTTTTTTTTGAGATTTACCAACTCCCAAAATTGCAACTTCAGGGTAATTAATTATAGGTGTAAAAAAAGAACCGCCAATACCTCCTAGACTTGTTATTGTCATGGAACCACCAAATAATTCTTTTTTATCAATTTTAAGATTCTTACATTGATCACTTAATTTTTTAAGTTCGTTGCCAATTAATGAGATATTCTTATTATCAGCATTTCTTAATTTTGGCACCATAAGCCCATGCTTTGTATCTACAGCTATTCCAATATGGTAATACTTTTTTAAGGTCATTTTTCCTTTATCAATTTCATCTACAGATGAATTAAAATTTGGAAATTTTTTAAGTGATGCAGTTAAAGCTTTGACGATAAAAGCTAAAGGAGTAATTTTTTTTTTTTCTCCAGTGTAAATATCTGTAAGAGATGTTCTAAACTCCTCTAATTCAGTTATATCTGCTTCATCATGATTGGTCACATGAGGAATATTGGTCCAAGAATTCATAAGATATTTAGACGAAAGTTTCTTTACTCTTGGAATATCCTTTATTTCTGTTTTTCCAAATTCAGAGTGAGGATATTCTAGTTCTATCGTTTCATCTTTTTTGAATTCTTTTTCAGAATTTCTCTCAGGTTTATTTGCGACAAATGACTTTACATCTCTTTCAGTTACTCTTCCTAGTCTTTCACTACCCTCAACTTTACTAATATCAACACCAAGTTCTCTTGCAAATTTTCTGACTTTTGGTGAGGCTGCAGTTTTTTTAGAAAAATCTTTTACAATAACGTTTTTTGAACTAACTTCTTTTTCAATTTCTATTTTTTTTTCTTTAGTATTTTCTTTTTTAATTGTTTTAATTTCTTCAGTTTTGAATTGAGTTTCTACTTGATTGTCTTTTAATTCAATTTCTAAAATTTTGTCACCTTCAGAAACCTTATCCCCAACATTTAAATTTAATTCTGTAACTATTCCATTGTGTAATGAGGGTATTTCAACACTCGATTTATCACTTTCAATTGTTATTAAAGGGTCATTTTTTTTAATCTCTTGACCTTTTTTGACTATAATTTCAATAACCTCTACATCTTTAAATTCACCAATATTTGGAACTTTTATATTTTTTTTGGGCATTCTATAATTTTGTTGGCATAGGTTTATCAGTATCAATCTTATACTTTTTGATTGCTTCTTTTGCATATTTTGATGCGATAAGCTGTTCCTTAGCTAAAATGCTCAATCCATATGTTGTGATATGTTCCTTATCAACTTCAAAAAATTTTCTTAAATTCTTTCTTGTATCACTTCGACCAAATCCATCCGTCCCTAATGAATAAAAACTTTTATTTACGTATGGCCTAATTTGATCAGAATTCATTCTCATATAATCAGAAGCTGCTAAAATTGGTCCTTCAGTATTACCCAAACATTTTTCTACATAGCTTTTTTTAGGCTCTTTATCAGGATTTAGAAGATTGTATCTCTCTACTTCAAGACCATCCCTTCTTAATTCATTAAAGCTGGTTACACTCCAAATCTCACTATCGATTTGATACTCATTTTGTAATATTTCCGCACCAGCTATCATTTCTCTTAAGATTGTGCCAGATCCAAGAAATTGAATTTTAGTTTTTTTATACTTGTTAAACTCCTTTATTTTATACATTCCTTTTAAAATACCATCCTCACATGATTTATCTTTTGGCATTTCTGGATGAGGATAATTTTCATTCATGGTTGTAATATAATAGAAAATATTCTCTTTTTTCTCATGCATTCTTTTTAAACCTTCTCGAAAAATGACTGCAAGCTCGTAGTGAAATGTTGGATCATAGGATCTGCAATTAGGAATAGTTGAAGCCATCAAATGGCTATGACCATCTTGATGTTGTAAACCTTCTCCAGCAAGAGTTGTCCTTCCAGCGGTTGCACCAATCAAAAACCCTCTGGACTGACTATCAGCACCGGCCCAAGCAAAATCACCAATTCTCTGAAAACCAAACATTGAGTAAAAAAGATAAATTGGGATCATTTCTACGTCATGGTTTGTATATGAAGTTCCTGCAGCGATCCAAGATGACATCGCTCCAGCCTCGTTAATTCCTTCCTCTAAAACCTGACCACTTTTTTCCTCTTTATACGAACTTAATTGAGCAGAATCTTCTGGCTCATATTTTTGACCTTCATGAGCATAAATCCCTATCTTTTGAAAAAAACCCTCCATTCCAAATGTTCTAGCTTCATCAGGTATGATAGGAACCAGTCTTGGTGCAACATTTTTATCTCTTAAAAGATTTGTCAACATTCTGACCAATGCCATTGTAGTCGACATTTCTTTTTCACCTGTAGAAATTTTCATATTATCGAAAATATCTTTTGGAGGTGCTTTAACAGGTTTTGCGTAAGTTGTCCTTTCAGGAATAAAACCACCCAGTTGAATTCGTCTCTCATTTATGTATTTAATCTCAGGGGAATTATGATCTGGCTTGTAGTATTCAATATTCTTAACTTGTTGATCTGTTAATGGAACGTCAAACCTATCCCTGTAATACATTAAGTCGTCAATATCTAACTTCTTAGTTTGGTGAGTCGTATTTACACTTTCACCACTTTTGCCCATTCCATAACCCTTAATAGTTTTTGCAATTACAACTGTAGGACTTCCAATATTTTTAGATGCTTTATCATAAGCTGCAAAAACTTTATGAGGATCATGACCACCCCTGTTCAATCGCCAAATATCTTTGTCTGAAAGACTAGAAACTAGCTCTTTGGTCTCTAAATATTTTCCAAAAAATTTTTCTCTCACATACGCACCATCTCTTGCTTTCATTGCTTGATACTCGCCATCGACTGTCTCATTCATTGTTTTAACTAAATGACCTGTTTTATCATTGGCAAGCAATGGATCCCAATAAGAACCCCAAATAACTTTTATAACATTCCACCCTGCACCTCTAAAAATTCCCTCTAATTCTTGAATTATCTTTCCGTTTCCACGAACTGGTCCGTCTAATCTTTGAAGATTACAATTTACAACAAATATTAAGTTATCTAATTTTTCTCTTGCGGCCAAACCTATCGCTCCTAAAGATTCTGGTTCATCCATTTCTCCGTCACCTAAAAATGCCCAAACTTTTCTACCTTCATCTTTTATTAGACCTCTATTGATTAAGTACTTCATGAATCTAGCTTGATAAATTGCAAGCATTGGACCCAATCCCATGGACACTGTTGGAAATTGCCAAAAATTTGGCATTAGCCAAGGATGAGGATATGAGGAAAGACCACCAGGATTTACTTCTTGTCTAAAACTATCTAATTGTTTTTCGTTAAGTCTACCTTCCAGATAAGCTCTAGCGTACATACCTGGAGCGCTATGACCTTGAAAATAAATTAGATCTCCACCAAATTTATTATTTTTAGCTCTCCAAAAATGATTCATACCAACATCGTAAAGAGTTGCAGCAGATGCAAAAGTTCCTATATGCCCTCCAAGTTCTGGGAATTTTTTATTTGCTCTAACTACCATTGCGGCAGCATTCCATCTAATTAAAGATCTAATTCTTCTCTCTATGTTTTGATCTCCATTAGATTTTTTTTCCTCGTTAACTGGTATAGTATTTATATAAGGAGTATTTTGCGTATAGGGTATATTAGCACCTTCCATATAAGCTTTGTTGATAAGTTCTTTAATTAAATAATGTGCTCTCTGATTTCCGTCTTTTTCTATTACTGCTGACAAAGACTCTAGCCATTCACTTGTTTCTAGTGGATCGATATCCCCTTCTTTAACTACTTGGATTATTTTCGGTTTCTCAGTCTCAATTATTTTTTGTGAAATATTTTGGTCCAGATGTTTCCTTAAAGTACTCTCAGCTTCTTGAATTAAATTTTCAGTTTCTTTTGGAACACTTTCTGTTTGAGATAATGATTGATTTGAAGAAATATTTATTAATAGATCGCCCTTTGAAACCTTATCTCCAACTTTAACATTTACAGACTCGACTTTGCCAGAAAATATTGATGGTATTTCAACACTCGATTTATCACTTTCAATAGTTACAACAGGATCATTTTTTTTAATATCTTGACCCTCTTTTACTAAAAGTTCTATAACTTCCACGTTCTCAAAATCACCTATGTCAGGAACTAACAATTTTTCAGTCATTTTTAAAAGTTTTATACATAAAAAAAATTTACTTAATCTTTAATTTTAACACATTCTACCCAATTTTTTGACACTCTTTATTGAAATACTTAAATAATGATTAAAAGGTTATTAAATATATTCATTCAACCAAAATTCAACACATATAAAGATGCTAATGTGTGGATCCAAAAAATATTGTTAGAGGAAAAATACGGAAAAATTAATTCCTAAATTTTTTCTACACATAGCGCAATTCCCATACCGCCACCTATACAAAGTGCGGCACAACCTCTTTCTTTATTCTGTTTTTTCATTTCATGTATAAGTGTCACAAGTATTCTTGCTCCAGATGCACCTATTGGGTGACCTAAAGCAATAGCCCCACCATTTACATTAACTTTGTTTTCATCAATACCCAATTCACTGATAACTGCTATAGCTTGAGCGGCAAAAGCCTCATTAATTTCAAATAAATCGATTTCATTTAAATTCCAATTTACTTTTTTTGATGCTTGGCGGATAGCTTCTATAGGACCAAGACCCATTAAAGACGGTTCCAAACCAACAGATGCCCAGGAAATAATTTTGGCTAATGGTTTAAGTGAATTTTGTTGAGCTTCCTTAAATGTAGTTAATAATAAAGCAGCTGCTCCATCATTTATACCAGATGAGTTTCCAGGTGTTACAGTCCCACCATCTTTAAAAGCTGTTTTTAATTTTTCTAAATCAGATAATTTTAAATCTTTTCTAGGGTGTTCATCTTTTTCTAAAATAATACCTTTATGATTTATCCGCACTATTTCATCATCAAATTTATTATTTTCAATTGCAATTTCTGTTTTTTTTTGGGATTGAAGAGCAAATTCATCTTGTTGTTTTCTAGAAATATTAAACTTTTTTGCAACATTTTCGGCTGTAACTCCCATGTGGTAATTTTTAAAAGCATCAGTTAAACCATCATGAATCATAGTATTGATTAATTGATCTTTTGAAATTTCTTTTTTCTCTGAATAAAAATAAGAGTAAGGTGTCATCGACATATTCTCTTGACCCCCACAAATTACATTATTTGCATCTCCTAATTTAATTTGTTGGTAACCTGAAATAATGGCTCTTAGTCCTGATCCACAAACTTGGTTTACTAAATAAGCAGGTTTGGATACGGGGATCCCAGCATTTACTGCTGCTTGTCTTGCAGGGTTCTGTCCTCCAGCAGCAGTTAAGACCTGGCCCATTATTACTTCATCAATTTGATTATTAGATATTTTGCTTCTTTTCAAAACCTCATTTATCACGATAGTACCAAGTTGATCTCCTTTCAAATCTTTTAATGATCCCTTATAAGTGCCTATAGGAGTCCTAACTGCACTACAAATGACCACGTCATCAGGTTTGTTGTTCATAAATTTTAATTCTATCTTATCATTAAAATACACTAAATTTTGATATACTATAAACAAATATATTTATAAATGCGCCTGTAGCTCAATTGGATAGAGCGCTTGGCTACGGACCAGGAGGTTCTGGGTTCGACTCCTAGCAGGCGCACCATAAAAAAGGGAAATTATGTTAAAATGGTTAGAAAAAATATCTCTTCAAATGTCAGTAATATATTTTTTTGTTTCTATTTTTGTAATTATATTAATCTTAACTTTTGTATTATAAAAAATTATGTCTAATCAATTTGAACAAATCAGTCTCAAACCAGGTTTTATGAATCATAACGGAGGTCTTTTATTTAGAAATATCTCTGAAAATGAATACGAATTTAAATCAACGATTAATAATAATCATTTAAATGCTGCAGGAATTACTCATGGGGGTTATTTGTCTGCACTGATAGATGCTGGTGCCGGCACAGCAGCACATCGATCAGCTGATAATGCACCCTGTGTAACAATTTCTTTAGATATAAAATTTATTGGATCATCAAAAGTTAATGATGAAATCTACGGGAAAGTTAAAATATTAAAAAAAACAAAAACTCTTGTATTTTTATTTTGTGAGTTAAATTGTAATGGTAAGATAATTACGTCAGCATCAGGAATTTGGAAAATTTTAAAAATCAAAACAACTGACTAAGCATTCAGCACATAATCTTTATAATTAATTCAATTATGTTAAGTTAATTATTATTAAAAAAAAAATGAGAACTTTTTATCCTCCGATTCGGTCATGTTTTAGTCTATTTTTGTTCTTTAACAACAACTACATCTGGTAGATAAAAATTAAGATATACCAAAGATAGAAATGACAAAAAAAAAAATTACGGCTGTCCTTGGCCCAACAAATACAGGTAAAACTCATCTTGCTATTGAAACTATGCTGTCGTTTGACACTGGAATGATAGGTTTTCCTTTGAGATTATTAGCTAGAGAAGTTTACGACAAAGTAATTAGAAAGGTAAGTTTAGATAAAGTTGCGTTAATTACTGGTGAAGAAAAAATAATTCCTACAAATGCAAAGTATTATCTGTGTACTGTTGAGTCTATGCCTTTTGATAAAGAATTAGATTTTGTAGGCGTGGATGAAATTCAAATGTGCGCAGACCATGAGCGAGGTCATATTTTTACAGACAGATTATTGAACTTAAGAGGAATAAAATTAACAATGTTAATGGGATCAAATACTATAAGACCAATTATTTCTAATCTTGATGATGACATCGAATTTATAAATCGAACTAGACTTTCAAAACTTTCTTATGTTGGTCATAAAAAAATTTCAAGAATTCAAAGAAAAACTGCGATTATAGCATTTTCTGCAGAGGAAGTTTACGCCATTGCTGAACTTATAAGAAGACAAAAAGGAGGCGCTTCTATTGTTATGGGATCTCTAAGCCCAAAGACAAGGAATGCACAAGTAGAGCTGTATCAATCTGGAGATGTTGATTTTCTAGTCGCAACTGATGCTATTGGTATGGGAATTAATATGGATCTTGATCACGTTTATTTTTCCAATTTAAAAAAATTTGATGGAAAAAAATTAAGAAAGCTAAATCTAGCAGAAATTGGCCAAATAGCTGGTAGGGCAGGAAGATATTTGAACAATGGAAATTTTGGTATAACAGGAGAATGCAAAGAAATAAATGCTGATGAAGTAGATTTATTGGAAAATCATAAATTTGAAGAAATCCAATATTTATTTTGGAGAAATTCAAATTTAAATTTTGAGAGTCCTTTTAAATTATTAAAGTCTTTAGAGGAAAAGCCTAATAGAAGATGGTTAAGAAAAGTACATGAATGCGAAGATGAAAAAGCCTTAAAATTTTTTTTAAGAGATAAAAATTTGGAAAATATTAAATTTGATAAAGATAAATTAAGTCTTTTATGGGAATGTTGCCAAATACCAGATTTTGTTAAAAAAACCTATGGCAACCACTATGAAGTAATTGAAAATGTTTTTAAATATTTAACAAGTGAAAAGGGTAAAATTACAGACGATTATATGCGACTTCAACTAGTCAAACTTGATAAATTAGATGGAAATGTAGATTCTTTATCAAATAGAATTGCAAATGTTAGAACTTGGTCATATGTTTCAAATAAAAATAATTGGATAGAAAACCAAAACTATTGGATAGAAAAAACAAAACACTTAGAGGATAAGTTATCAGATAGATTACATGAGGAGCTTACAAAAACTTTTATTGACAAAAGGGCAAGTGTCCTAGCAAGAGGTCTAAAGCAAGATATGGAATTTGATACTAAAATTTTAGAAAATAACGAAGTAATGATTGATGATCAATTTATTGGAAAGATAAATGGACTTAAATTAGAACTAGATTTAAAAAAGGGTGCTTTAGAAACAGATATTAAATCGCTCAAAAAAGCAGCAAGACGGACAGTTGGTCCAGAACTTCAAAAAAGAATAGATACAATAATCGAGACAGGTTTAATAGAACTAAACGAGGATTTTAAAATTTATTGGAGAAAGTCTCCAATAGCAAAATTGCTACCAGGTAGAGACTATTTAAATCCAAATATTGTTCTTATAGTTGATGATATTCTGGAGACAGATCAATTAAAAAAATTAAATGATTATTTGGTGAAATGGCTAAAAAATAAAATACAAAATGTTTTGAGTAGTTTAATTGATTTGAGAAACCTTAAAGAAAAAAATTCATCAATTAAAGCGCTTGCATATCAATTGTATGAGAACAATGGAGTCCTTCAAAGAAATCAAGTTACAGATTATCTAAAAATATTAGGACAAAATGAGAGGAAATTTTTGAGAGATCAAGGAGTAAAATTTGGAAGATATCATGTATTTTTACACAAATTAATCAAACCAGAGGCTGTATCCTTAAGAACTTTACTTTGGAAAAATTATCATCAAAAATATTTTAATTTAAAACCTCCTGTGTTTGGTTTGAATTTTTTAGAAAATGACAAGATTAAAAACAGAAATTTTATGTTACTTTGTGGATTTGAGAAATTTGACAATTTTTACGTTAGAATTGATATTTTAGAGAGATTATTTGTTCAAATTATTAATTCAAACACAGAAAAGAATGAAATTAAGTTAATTCCTGAAATGTTGAATTTACTTGGATGTAATAAGGATAACTTTAAAAAGCTTTTAAAAATTATGGGTTATAAAGTTTTTGAAAAAAATAATGATATATTTTTTAAATACAATTCAAGAAAAAACTCAAAAAAAGTCAGTAAAAAATTTATTAAAGAAAGTCCTTTCAAAGTGTTAAAAAATTTAAATTTAAACCAGTAAGTAATGTTTTTTAAAGAAAAAAAAGGAGATACTAAAACTAGTGATTTAGCAAGAGTTGCAGCATTATTGATTCATGCCGCAAAAATTGATGAGAACTTCTCAAAAGAAGAAGAGGTTATAATAAGTAAGGCACTTTTAAAAATAGGTGCAGACCAAAATAATTTAGAAAATATTTTAAAAGAAGGTAAAGAAATAGAGGAAAACTCTAACCAAATTTTGGATTTTACAAGGGAAGTAAAAAATATGGATGATAAAAAAAAAATTGAAATTATAGAAACCCTTTGGAGAATAATTTACTCAAATAAAGAAGCAGATATGTTTGAAACTAATTTAATGAGACGACTTGCAGGCTTATTGTATATTGACAATAAGATCATGGGAGATATCAAAGAAAAAATTAAAAAAGAAAATCAATAATGACATATATAGTTAATGACAAATGCATTAAATGTAAGTTAATGGACTGTGTTGAAGTTTGCCCTGTAGATTGTTTCTATGAGGGAAAAAATATGCTTGTAATTAAACCTGATGAGTGTATAGATTGTGGCGTTTGTGAGCCTGAATGTCCTGTTGATGCAATAAAAGCTGATACAGAGCCAGGGTTTGAGAAATGGCTAGAGATCAATAAACAATATTCCGAAATCTGGCCAAATATAACAGTTAAGAAAGATCCTCCATCGGATCACGAAAAATATAAAGATGAACAAAATAAGTTTGAAAAGTATTTTAAAGAAAACCTTTAAAAAAAGTAAAGTTACTAAATCGAAAAAAAAGGCAAAAACCAAAAAGGTTGTTAAATTAAAAAAAGTAAAAAAGAAGATTAATAAATTACCAAAAAAATTAATTAAGACTAAAAAAATACCTTTAAAAAAATCTTTAAAATCTGAAGTCAAAACTACAGAGCACAAAAGTGATGGTTTAAGAATTACAAAAAATAATGAGGCTAAACCAGAAATTAAAAAAGTTAAAAAACAAGAAAGTCAAAAGAAAGAATATAAAGTTAAAGAGTACGTAGTTTATCCAAAACACGGGGTTTGCAAAATTATAGATTTTAAAAAAACTATAATTGGAGGGATTGAGTTGGAGAGTTATGTTCTTTCATATGATAAAGATAAGGCAACGGGATACTGTCCGGTGAACAAACAATCTCACTTAAGGCCTTTAGCAACTATTAATCAGGTAAATAAATGCATCTCAATATTAAAAAGTAAGCCTAAAATAAAAAGATCTATGTGGAGTAGGAGAGCACAAGAATATGAGGCAAAGATTTCATCAGGTAAGATTTATGAGTTAGCTGAGGTAGTAAGAGATCTTAATAAAGGGGATGATTTGATGGTTGACCAATCTTATAGTGAAAGACAGCTTTTTGAAAAAGCGTATGAAAGAATTCTTTCGGAATTTCAAATAATTTTAAATTTGTCATTAGAGGATACTCAAAAAAAATTAGATAAAGCTTTAAAAAGAAACTTAAATATTCAATCTAAACCAGAAGCAGCACCAATAAAACAAGCTTCATCAGATTTACCCGAAGAAGATGCTGTTTCAGAAAATGAGGAAGATATAGAAGAATAAAAAAAAACGCCTCTCACACGTAAATCGTTATGAGAAGCGTTTTTAATAAAGAATACTAAGTAATTATCTTCTTCTTCTTTTCTTAGCTTTTTTCTTAGCTTTTTTCTTAGCCTTCTTTGCTTTTTTTCTTCTCTTAGGCATCTTTAGCTCCCTTTTTAAGTTAAACGAATCAATTGATTCGCTTTTAATCTATTTTTATTTTTTTATGTGCCTTATGTCAAATCTTAAATTTGAAAGAAAATTTTTTAATTAAAATTAAAATTTAATTTTTTTTTTTTTAAAATTTTAAATTGTAAAAAAGTTAGTGTTTATGCGCTAAATAATCAAATATTTTATAAAAAATTAATAAAGTTTTTCTAAATCTTCTTTATATTTTTCCAAGATTTTTTTTCTTTTTAGTTTTAAAGTTGGTGTTAACATTCCATTTTCAATTGTAAATTCTTTATCAATTAATTTTATTTTTTTTATTCTCTCAACAAGAGATAGGCTTTTATTTAGATTATCTATGTATAATTCTATTTCTTTTTTATTTTTTTCACTATCACTTACAATTAAAGCAACTAAATAAGTTTTTTTGTCTCCATAAATAAAACTTTGCTTAATTTTTTCGTTAAGACACAATAAATTTTCAATTTTTGAGGGTGAAATGTTATCACCACCAGAATTTACAATAATTTCTTTTTTTCTGTCAGTAATTTTTAAATTTCCTTCTTTTGTAATTTCACCTATGTCTCCTGTGTGTAACCAACCATCTTTAAGTATATCGTCTGTTTCCTTTTTCATGTTCCAGTAACCAAGCATTACATTTTCACCTTTAACCAGAATTTCACCATCCTGTGCAATCTTCACTTCATTGGTTTTGAAAGGAGGTCCTACTGTATCAATCTTAATTTTTTCAGGTATGTTGCAACTTACCACTGGGGAAGCTTCCGTGAGGCCATACCCTTGTAAAGTTGGCAGTCCAATAGAGTTCAAAAATTCACCAATTTTTTGATCTAAAGCACCCCCTCCAGAAACAAAAGCCTTTAAATTTCCACCAAACTGATTTTTGATTTTACGTCTTACTAATTTTTCACAAAGATAATTTAATGTTTTTTCTCTAAAGCTCATATTCTCGTTATTTAGTTTTTTTATTCCAAGAGAAATTGTCGAAGAAATTAATTGTTTCTTGAGACCTGTTTGTTTTGAAAAATTCATCGAAATTTTGCTGTATAAATTTTGATAAAATCTAGGTACAGCAGTCATTATGGTTGGTTTTGCAACTGACATATTTGATAATAATTTTTCTAAACTTTCAGCATAATAAATTTTTGCTCCTAATGTGATTTGTACAAATTGAACAGCATGTTCATATGAATGAGATAAAGGAAGCCAAGTCAAAAAAACAGGTTCACTATCTTTAACTAGCGAATTCAAAATTTCTTGCGCACCCTCACAATTAGATAAAATACCCCCATGACTCAGCATTACACCTTTAGGGTTACCAGTTGTTCCTGATGTGTAAATGATACAAGCGAGATCTTTTCTTTCAATATTTTGGTTAAAGTTGTAATGATCTAAAGTTTTGTCTTTAGAAAATCTTTCAAAAATATTTTCTATACTATCAATTTGTTTATCTATATTTTCTATTGATAAAACTTTTATATTATCTGAAATGAATTTATCTATTTTTTTTAATTGAGTATTATTTGAGACAATACAAATTTTTGGATTACAATCATTAATGATATATTCATAATCTTTTTCAGAGTAAGTTGTAAATAAGGGAACTGTTACCCCACCAGCGTTCATTATGGCTATATCAGAAATAAGCCATTCAGGTCGATTTTCAGATAATAAAATGCACCTATCTCCTTTAGATAAATTTTTTCTTAAATATTCAGATAAAATTTGAATATTTCTTTCAACTTGTTTCCAAGTAAGAAAATCTTTCTTATTATCCTTTAACCACTTTAAAAATGGTTTATTAGAAGTAGAGTTTAACTCCTTATACTTCGTGAAAAAAAGTTCTACTAAACTGTTAATTTTATTTAATTCCATAATTTGGTGGGCGAAGAGAGAATCGAACTCTCACTTCTTGCGAAACACGATTTTGAGTCGTGCGCGTCTACCAGTTCCGCCATTCGCCCTAGTTATTTAATAATTTATTAAATAGTATAAGAACTAAAATTATATTAAAACCAAAAAATGTTTAAAAGTCTTTACAAAAAATGTTTAGATTTAGCAGCTCACAAAAGTTCTAAATATTATTTGGCAATAGTCTCTTTTGTTGAAAGTTCATTTTTTCCTATTCCGCCAGATGTAATGGTTATTCCAATGGTAATATCAAAAAAAAATGATTTTATTAAAATCTTTCTTATAACTACAATTTTTTCAGTTTTAGGTGGTATGCTTGGTTACTTAATTGGTGCGTTCTTTTTTGAATTTGGAGCACACATTATGAGTTTTTATGGTTATGAAGATAAGTTATCAAAAATTAAAGAAAACTTAGTTAATAGTGATGGTTTTTATGCTTGGTTAGGAGTACTTTTTTTAGCAGGTTTTACTCCTCTTCCATATAAAGTTTTTACAATTGCAAGCGGCCTAATAGGATTCAACTTTTTAGTCTTTGTTTTGATAAGTTTAATTTCCCGAGGATTAAGATTTTTCATCGTGTCATACCTTTCTTATAAGTTCGGTGATTTATTTAATGAATATATGGATAAGCATGGGTCAAAATGGTTTACAATAATTGGAATATTAATTGTTATTGTTGGCTTAATAATTTATCTGATTTTTAAATCTCATGTTTAATCTTAAAACTGAAATTTACTTGAGAATAATTTTTCTATTTAGTCTAATAGCTTTGATTTCTGCTTATTTTATAGAGCATGTTCTGGGCCACCAACCATGTAATTTATGTTTGATAGAGAGAATTCCTTATGGTTTAAGTATAATTTTGATATCTCTAATGTTTATTATAAAGAAAAATGAAAATTTCTTTATTTTGCTTTTAATACTAACTTTTATTTTTTCTTTTTTTATTTCATTGTATCATTTCGGCATAGAACAAGGCATTTTTCAAGAATCAACTGTTTGTGGTGTAAAAAACTTTTCTGAAAATGTAAGTAAAGAGGAATTACTAAGTCAACTAAGTGAAAAGACTATAAGCTGTAAAGATGTGACATTTAGGATTTTAGGATTATCACTAACTACTATTAATATTGTAATAAGTATATTATTTATTATAACCCTAGCAAAAATTTTTACTAAATATGAAAAAAACCGATAGAAGAGTTGAAGAATTTATTAGAGTTGACCATGCAGGCGAGAGGGGTGCTGTTAAAATTTATGAAGGTCAGTTATTAGCTTTAAATACAATTGTTAAAAATGACAATTTAAAAAAAACAATTGAGGATATGAAAGAACATGAAGTTGAACATTGTCAATTTTTTGAAAACGAAATAAAAAAAAGAAATATTGAGCCAACAAAATTTTTGCCATTGTGGGATCTGCTAGGTGTAGGTTTAGGTTTTGGGTCTACTATTCTTGGGAAAAAAGCAGCTATGCTATGTACTGCCTCTGTTGAAGAAGTAATAGATAAACATTACCAAGACCAAATAAATCAACTTGGTCCTGAAGAAAAAAATCTAAAAAAGAAAATTATAAAATTCAGAGAAGATGAGCTTCATCATAAGGATATTGCTTATGAAAAAGGAGCTACCAAAAAAGGCATTTACTCAATTATGGATAAAATAATAAAAACAGGTTCAAAAATTGCAATTCGAATATCAGAAAAAGTATAAAACTTAAGCTTCTAATTCAACATCCCAATATAAATAATCCATCCAGCTTTTATGTAAATAATTTGGGGGAAAATTTTTTCCATTACGATGTAAATCTTCTGTTGAAGGTTGATAAGGATGTTGGGCCAGTTTCATGCCCGATAATTTTAATAGTTTGCCTCCTTTTTTAACGTTACAAGCAGAACATGCTGTAACGACGTTATCCCAATTAGTTTCTCCACCTTTTGATCTAGGCAATAAATGATCAAAAGTTAATTCCTCGTTGCTGCCACAATACTGGCAGGAAAATTTATCTCTCAGAAAAACATTAAATCTTGTAAAACTTGGTTTAGATTGAGGAACAATATAATCTTTTAGAGCAATTACACTAGGCAATTGCATATTAAATGAAGGACTTCTTACTACACGATCGTAATTACTTACTATAATTACACGATCTAAAAAAACTGATTTAACAGTATCCTGCCATGACCATAGTGATAGAGGATAGTAGCTCAATGGTCTATAATCAGCATTTAAAACTAGTGCAGGACATTTTTCTAGTGAAACATCTTGATCAATAAAATTATTCATGTCAAATTTTAACTTAAATAAAAATTTTTTTCAATATTTAGGAATTATTAAATTTTTTTAAGATATAATTCAATGCAATACTTGAGGCATTTATAGGAATATGATGGTCACAATTTTTTATGAGATGCGTCTCAATGTCTATGTTATTTCTCATAAAAAAATCTTTTGCCTCTAACATAAAATTTGGCGATACAACTTGATCGGAATCACCATGAATTAACAAAATACTTGATGAGTTTTTTTTTCTCAATTTCAAATCCTTTTCATCAATAATTTTTCCAGAAAAACCCACAACACAATTAAAAGGTTCTTCAGAAGTAAGTCCTAAGTTTATTGACATCATGCAGCCTTGGCTAAAACCAGATAAACAAATTTGTTTATTTTCAAAATTAAATTCATTTTTAATTTCATCAATAAATTTTGATAACTTTTTTTCAGCCTTTATAGATTGATCCAAAATATACTCTGGATCATCTTTGCTTAAATCAAACCACTGATATCCATTTGGGTTTATACTGCATGGTTCATGACCATTAGGACAAATAAAAATAGTATTAGGTAAATGTCTTTTCCAGTTCAGTGAGAGCATACTAATATCCTTGCCATCACCACCATAACCATGAAGTAAGATGATAGCATTTTTAATCCTTTTATTAGTCTCTGGTTTGATCATTACTGAATCTAGGCAAAATGTCATAGTGTGTGAATTATGTTTTTTTATTTTAAAAACACCCTACAATACCTTCATGTTATCTGGAATAGTAGTTAAAATATTATCTATAATTTTGTTAATGGCGGTTGGGATTGTTTTAATTCTTGGTATCGGAACTTTATTTAAAGGTGGTGAAACCAGCAAAAAATATTCAAATAAATTAATGCAGTTAAGAGTTTTGCTTCAATTTATTGCAATAATTGCTTTGGTTGGTTTTGCATATTTTTTCAAAAATTAGTTGTAACTAGCCAACCATTCAACAAAGTTTTTTTCCTTAAAATCTATTGACCCAACAATTCTTGCAAACTCATATCCATCCTTGTTTATCAAAATTGTGGTGGGCACTCCTCTTAATCCAAACTTTTTCGCTAAGGTAATTGGTGAGTCGAAATATATCTTGAGATTATCTATACCTAAATCCTCAAAAAATTTAGAGGCTTTTTCTAAATTATCCTGACCAACATTAATCGGAAATATTTTTAAATTGTTTAAATTTTTTTGAGATTGCAATTGATCAAGAGATGGCATTTCCTCTTTACATGGGGCACACCAAGTTGCCCAAAAATTGAGTAAAACCAAATTGCCTTCAAATTGATCAAGTTGAATTTCATTACTCTGATCATCTAAAAACGTTAATCCATCATATTTTTTAAGCTCTTTATTGATAACAAGATTTTTTATATCTTTGATTTCCGCTGCAACACAATTAGATATTAAAAAAGCAAATAATATTAAAAATCTCATGTTAAATAGGTATAATTAATTATCATGTCGAAAAATAAAAACAACCAGGCAATATGGGGCAATAGAATAAAAAAAAACACTTCATCAATTTTTCAAAAAGTAGGAAGTTCTATAGATGTTGATAAGAGACTATATAAAGAGGATATAATTGGATCAATTGCACATGCCGAAATGTTATTTAAACAAAAAATTATCACTTTTAAAATAAAGAATAAGATTGTTTATGGTTTAAACAAAATCAAAAAAGAAATAACGAACAAAAAATTTGAATTTAATAAAAAGTACGAGGATATTCATATAAATATTGAAAAAAGACTTTTCGAAATAATTGGTGAAGATGCGGGTTTTATTCACACAGCACGATCAAGAAATGATCAAGTGATCACAGACTTGAAAATTTGGATGAAATCATCAACCAAAGAAATTAATGTTCTATTAGATACTATTATTAAAAGTGTAATAAAAGCAGCAGAAAAAAATATATATACTCTTATGCCTGGATTTACTCATTTAAAAAATGCTCAGCCAGTTTCATTTGGCCACTATTTGATGGCTTATGTTGAAATGTTTAAAAGAGATAAAAAGAGATTCATAAATAATCTAGATAGTTTAAATGAGAATCCTTTAGGTGTCGCTGCTTTAACTGGAACCTCTTTTAATATTGATAGAAATTACACTACAAAAAAACTTGGATTTACAAAACCAACTAATAACTCAATAGATACAATTTCTGACAGGGATTTTGTGCTAGATTTTCTTTACTCTATTTCAGTCTGTGCCATGCATATTTCTAGAATAGCTGAGGAACTTATCATATGGAACTCTGATGCTTTCAAGTTAATAAATTTATCAGATAAAGTTGTAACTGGTTCTTCGATAATGCCACAAAAAAAAAATCCAGATTTACTGGAATTTTTACGAGGGAAGTCTGGAATTATTTATGGTAATTTGTTTTCTATGCTTACAGTTTTAAAAAGTTTACCTTTATCTTACTACAAAGATCTTCAAGACGATAAGGAAATTGTTTTTAAATCTAATGATACACTACAAAATTGTTTAAAAATACTTGATGAGATTCTTAAAAATTTTACACCAAATAAAAAACAAATGATAGAATTAGCTAATACAGGATATTTGACTGCAACTGATCTTGCAGATTATCTCGTAAAAAATCACTCAATGCCATTTAGAAAAGCATACAAAGTGACTGCTAATATTGTGAACTTTGCTGAAAAAAAGAAAAAAAATCTCGATCAATTAACGCTGGCTGAACTTAAAAAAATTGAACCAAAACTATCAAATGACGTATTAAAAGTGTTTGATTTAAAGAATTCTGTAAATTCTAAGAAATCATATGGTGGAACATCTTTTGATAATATTAAAAAAATGATATTGAAATATAAAAGAAAAAAATGAAAAAAAAGATTATTTTAGCAATAATTGTATTTTCTACATTGATCGCTTGTGGAAAAAAAGGAGACCCAGTCTATAAAGAATCTCAAAGTAATTCAAAAATACCAAGCTACTTTCTAAATAAAGCTTAATGAGATTTTTAAATAGTAAACTTAAGATTGAAAATACAATCCTGCAAAATATTGCTAAAAAATATGGAACACCTGCATATTGCTACTCGTATAAACAACTTAGAGAAAATATAAATGATTTTAAAAAAAATTTTAAATCTATATCACCATTAATTTGTTTTGCTATTAAATCAAATACTAACTTAAATTTAATAAAAGAAATAAAAAAATTTGGACTTGGGGCAGATGTTGTTTCAATGGGTGAATTAATGTTAGCTCTTAAGGCTGGAATTAGTCCAAAGAAGATTGTTTTTTCAGGAGTTGGTAAGACTTCCAAAGAAATCAATTTTGCAATTGATAAAAATATTTTATTAATAAATTCAGAGTCAAAAAGCGAAATCATAGAAATTGATAAAATTGCTAAAATAAAAAAAAAACAAGTTAATATTGGTATTAGACTAAACCCAAATACTGATGCGAAAACTTTGAGCCAAATATCGACAGGTAAAAAAGATAATAAATTTGGAGTTAATGATAAAACATTTTTTGAACTTGTAAGATATTGTAAGAATTCTAAAAATATTAATTTAAAATGTTTAAGTGTTCATATTGGAAGTCAAATTTTAGATCATAAACCCTATGAAAAAATGTTAAGAATATTAGATAAAATCATCAAAAAAACCCAATATAAATTTGATTTTATTGACCTTGGGGGAGGTATGGGCATCCCATACAATAATGACAAAAAACTAAATTATAAAAAGTATCATTCAGCAATTAAAAAATTTTTAAAAAATAAAAAATCTCAGATTATATTTGAGCCAGGTAGATCAATAATCGGCAATACAGGAGTTTTAATATCAAAAGTAATTTACATAAAAAAGAGTTATAAAAAAAATTTTGTTATTCTAGATGCTGCTATGAATGATTTAATGAGACCCGCACTTTATGGTGCAGTACATCGCATCTTACCTTTGTTAAAAAGAGGCAAAAAATCAAATAAAATTTATGAATTTGTTGGCCCAATTTGCGAAAGTACTGATAAGTTTACGTCCATAAAAAATTTTCAAGAACTAAAAGAGAAAGATTTTATCGCAATTTGCGATGTAGGTGCCTATGGTATATCACTCAGTTCTAATTATAATCTTAGACCTAAACCTATAGAAATATTAATTAATGGATCTAAAATAAGAGTAGTTAAAAAAAGACAAAAGCACCATGAGATAATTTAGCTTTTGATAATTAATGACAAGAAACTTTCTATTTTCAATTTTCTTTTTTTCAGGAATAATTTTAATTTCAATTATTTTTCTGCCAGCGTTAATCTTACCACAAAAATTTACACTTTTTGGTGGGAAATTAATGGGTTATTGGGCTGCTATTTGTTTAAAAATTTTCTTGTCCACAAAAATCATTGTCAAAGGTAAAGAAAATTTAATTAAAAATGAAAAATTTTTTATTGCTTCCTCTCATCAATCTATGTTTGAAACTTTTTTCCTACAAACGATTTTTAATTCTCCTGTATTTATCTTAAAAAAAGAATTACTTATGATACCTATTTTTGGCTGGTACTTAAAAAAAATAGGATCAATTTCTATCAAAAGAAATAAGGTATCGAAAGAAAACATCAATTTTTTTGAAGATATTTCTAAAATAATTGCAAAGACAAATCGACCAATAATAATTTTTCCTCAAGGAACTCGAGTATTACCCCACGAACAACCTCCATTTAAAAAAGGTGCATCAAGAATTTATGAAGAATTGAAAATAAAATGCCAACCGGTTGCTATTAATTCTGGTTACGTCTGGCCAAAAAAAGGAAAAAAAGATATTAACAAAACAATTACAATTTCAATTTTAGAACCTATCAAACCTGATTATTCCAAAGAAGAATTTTTAGGGATTTTAGAGAAAACTATATATTCTGAACTTAAATTGCTAAATTAACCTTTCATAGGCATAACTACAAAAATACTATCGAAATCACCAGGATCTTTGATTAGCGCAGGTGAACCTGAATCATTTAGAAACATTTCAATATTATTTCCATCTAATTGTGAAGCAACATCTATAAGATATTTAGAATTAAAACTAATTTCTAAATCATGATCAAATTTTACTACAAGGGATTCTTTTCCATCACCGCTGTTGGTATTATTTACAGACAAATCTAGTTTATCTTTACTTAAGCT
Source organism: uncultured Pelagibacteraceae bacterium (assembly GCA_902631255.1). GTDB lineage: Bacteria > Pseudomonadota > Alphaproteobacteria > Pelagibacterales > Pelagibacteraceae > Pelagibacter. Next base: position 2,325 of record CACOXS010000005.1, on the reverse strand, counting down.
AAATTTTACACCATCTTTTTTATCAAGCGATACTGAGGCTACTCTATCCACCGAACTTTGAAAAATTTTAAGGTCAATTTCTAATTTTTTTTGATTATTTTTTGGAATTACTTGAATGTAATTAGGAAATTTTCCATCTATTAACTTAGAAATTAAAATACTATTATTTAATTCAAATTTTATCTTAGATTTCATATTTGAAATTTTTACTTCACCATCATAATTTTCTAATAATGAACTTAATTGAAAAATAGTCTTTTTAGGTAATATGATCGGTTCAAAAATTTTTTTTTCATTTAATCTGAGTTTAGAAATGGACATACGATGACTATCAGTTGATACTGCAGTTAAGTAATTCTTATCCTCAACCTCTGTTTGATGAAAATAAATTCCACTTAAATAATGTCTGGTCTCATCATTTGACACAGAAAATTTACATTTATTTAGCAACTTTAATAGGTCTTTTGATTTAAGGCTAAATTCATTCTCATTAAAATTTTCATCTGTTAAAGGAAATTCCGAAGCGGGCATACAATTTAAATTAAAAATAGATTTTTCTGATTCTAGATGAAGTTTGCTATTGTCTGTTAAAGTTAAATTTATTTTTTTTCCTGATGAGAGTTTTCTAACAATATCATACATAGTAGACGACGTAGTGGTTGTTTTTCCTTCCTCTATGACTTCGACGTTATTTATTTGATTAATAAATATTAAGTCTAAATCTGTCGCTGTTATAGTGAGTTTTGAATTTTGTGCATCGAGCAATATGTTTGACAATATTGGAAGTGTACTTCGTTTTTCTATGACTCCTTGACAATAATTTAACGCTTGCTGTAGGTCTTGTTGGTTTACATTAAATTTCATTTTCTTTATTGCTATATAATATTTGATTTTTTAGTTTATCTATATTTGCAATCATATCTGGATCTTTTTCTTTTAATTTTTCAATAGTTTTAACTGAGTGAATTATAGTTGTGTGATCTCTATTTGAAAACTCTCTTCCAATTTCAGGCAGAGATTTTGAAGTCAAAATTTTTGTTAGATAAATTGCTGTTTGCCGTGGTCTTACTAGGTACCTAGATCTTCTTGATGAAAGCATTTCATTTTTACTAATCTTAAAAAATTTACACACAATAGTTTGAATGAGATCAATAGTTACTTTATTTTCATTTAAATTAAGTAAATCTTTTAATATAACTTTTGTCTCAGCTAAGCTTGGTATTTTGTTATAAATTCTTGAAAAGGATATAATTCTATTTATTGCACCCACCAATTCTCTTACACTCGTTGTGATTTTAATGCTTATAAAATCCTTAATTTCCTCAGGTATATTAAACTTTTCAGGATACAAATTATTTAAGTCACTTATTTTACTTTCAAGAATTTTTTTTCTAAGTGCTAAATCAGTTTTTTGAATATCCACAACTAGACCTCCTGCAAATCTTGACTTTATCCTCTCCTGAATTCTTGACAGCTTATTAGGAGATCTATCAGCAGAAATTATAATTTGAGAACCTTTGTCTAATAATGCATTAAAAGTATGAAAAAATTCTTCTTGCATTGCCTCTTTACCATTCATGAATTGTATATCATCAATTAACAAAATATCTGTATTACGAAAATACTCTTTAAATTTGACCATATCATTAGATTTGATTGATTTTACAAATTGATACATAAAACGTTCTGCCGATATAAACATAACCTTATTGTCTTTTTTCAGGTGATAACCAATTGCATTTAAAAGATGTGTCTTGCCCATTCCAACACCACCATAAAGATAAAGTGGATTATAATGTGAAATATTCTCTGAAACTTTTACAGAAGCTTCGTATGCTAATTTATTGCTGGAGCCAGTAATAAAGTTTTCAAAATTTTTGTTAGGATCTATTCGATTATATTGTAAATAAGAGTCTTTTATAAAAGAAACATTTTCTTTATTTTCTATGACATTAATATTATTTTCATCCTGAGTTGAAGTAGGTTTATTTTCAGTTATTTTGAATTCAATTCGAACAATTTCTTTTTTATAATTTTTTATAATTTTCAAGATTTGATCTAAGTATCTAGATGTAATCCAATCACGAATGAATCTAGTAGGTACAGATAATAAGATATAATTATTGATTTCCTCGACAAAAGTTATTTTTTTAAGCCAACTTTCGTAAATATCTAGTCCTAATTTATTTTTCATTTCAGCTTGAACTAAATTCCAATCAAGAATATCGGATTTGGAATCTTTTAAACTATTATTATTTATAGAATTGTTCATAAATGTGGAGAGTGTTCAGTTAGAACCATAATAAAATTATTGCAACAAATAAT
>CACOXS010000004.1 GCA_902631255.1 uncultured Pelagibacteraceae bacterium | reverse complement strand
TTTTTTTTGTACCTTTTCTTCCACCTAAAATTTCAATTGCTCTATTTGCAATTACTTCATTTACATTCATATTCGTTTGAGTACCAGAACCAGTTTGCCAAACTTTTAATGGAAAGTGTTCGTCTAATTTACCACTGATTACTTCATTGGATGCTTTTACAATGGCATTAGAAATTTTTGGTATAATCTGTTTTTCTTTTTTATGAACTATAGCAGCAGCTTTTTTAATGATTGCGATAGATCTAATTAAAACTGGTCTAACTAGAAATTCTCCAATATCGAAATATTTTTTTGATCTTTGAGTTGATGCTCCCCAATATTTATCATTAGGAACATTAATTGTTCCAATACTATCGAATTCTTTTCTTAATTTCATTGATTAATAGACAAATATTAAATTACTATAAATATACATTAATTTTATAAAACTTACAGGAGCATTATGTCAAATTTTAATAAAGTTGGAATTTTTATGAAAACCTTTGGTCAAGAGGTTAAAAATAAACCTTCATTTAGCACAGATAAAATCAATAAACTGCGATTAGATCTAATAAAAGAGGAATTGAATGAGTTAACAGATGCAATGAATAATAAGGATTTATTAGAGGTTGCTGATGCTTTAACTGATATCTTGTATGTTACTTATGGAGCAGGACATGCTTTTGGAATTGATTTAGATAAGTGTTTTGATGAAGTTCAAAATTCTAATATGAGCAAGTTAGACGAGGATGGAAAACCAATTTATAATGAACATGGTAAAGTAATGAAAGGTCCAAATTATTTTAAACCAGATCTTTCAAAATTTGTTAACTAAATTTCTAATTTAAAATCAATCGTTGGTGCGCTATGGGTTATGCCACCAACAGAAATTCTATCTACACCAGTCTTTGCAATCGATTTAACTTTTTTGAGATTTATATTTCCTGAAGCTTCAGTTTGATAATATTTTTTTGCAAGCTTAACTCCTAATTTTAAATTTTTAATACTCATATTATCAAATAAAACACGATCAAATTTTAATCCGATTATTTTCTTCAGTTGTTTAATTGTATCTACTTCCACAGTTATTTTCCTTCTTTTTTTATTTTTTATTGCCAAACTTACCAATTCTCTTATGTTTGAATTTGCAATATGATTGTCTTTTATCAAAAATTCATCACTTAAGTTAAATCTATGGTTAGTTCCTCCACCTAATTTTACAGCATATTTTTGTATAACTCTTAAATTAGGTAAAGTCTTTCTAGTGCAACAAATTTTACATTTTTTACCTGCCAATTTTACAAATTTATTTGTTTTTGTGGCTATGCCCGAAATATGAGATAAAAAATTTAGTGCAACTCTTTCTGCTATCAAAATATTTTTTTTATTTCCTCTAATAATTGCTATTATTGAATTTCTTTTAACAAAAGATCCATCTTTCTTTTTTACTATAAATTTAATTTTTTATCAATAAGTGAAAATGTATATTTTACGAATAGTAGCCCACCAATAACAGCGTTTTGGTTAGATATTAATTTTGCTTCTATAATTTTATTATTTTTGATTAAATCAGAAGTAATGTCACCTGATGGATATAAATCTTCATTAAGTGCAAGTTTAACATTATTTTTAATAAAATTTTCGCTAAGTTTTATTTGAGACACAAAAGTTATCTGCCGATAGCAACCATTTTTTCTACAGACATTCTTGCTTTATTGATTGTTTCTTGATCCATAATAATTTCACCAGTTTCATTCTCTAAACAATCTAATATTTTTGGTAAGGTTATCTTTTTCATATGAGGACACATGTTGCATGGTCTAATGAATTCTACATTTGGATTTTCGACTTGAATATTGTCACTCATTGAACATTCAGTAACCATCATTACTTTTTTAGGCTGATTATCTCTAACATAATTTATCATTCCTGAAGTTGACCCAGCAAAATCACTTGCTTTGATCACATCTGGTGGGCACTCAGGATGAGCTATGATTTTTATCCCTGGGTTGCTTTTTCTAATATTTTGAATTTCTTTTTCATTGAATTGATCATGCACAATACAAATTCCTTTCCAAGAAATGATCTCAACATCTGTTTGAGAAGCAACATATTTTGCAAGGTAATCATCTGGTAGAAAAATTACTTTCTTAACTCCTAAAGATTTTACAATTTTTACAGCATTTGCAGATGTACAACACACATCTGTTTCAGCTTTAACATCCGCAGAAGTATTGACATAAGAGACTACTGGAACACCAGGATATTTTTCTTTTAATAATCTTACATCTTTTCCTGTAATTGAAGATGAAAGAGAACAACCTGCTTTCATATCAGGTAGTAAGACTTTTTTATTTGGACTCATTAGTTTTGCAGTTTCTGCCATGAAATGCACACCAGCCATAACAATTATATCTGCTGAAGTTTTTGAAGCTTCTACAGCAAGAGCTAGAGAGTCTGCTGAGAAATCTGCAATACCATGATAAATTTCTGGGGTTTGATAATTGTGAGCTAAAATTACTGCGTTCTTTTCTTTTTTAAGCTTATTGATTTTATGTATATAAGGAGCATGCACTGACCATTCAATTTCAGGCATAACCTTGGAGATCTTTTTATAAATAGGATCAGTTGCTTGTTTTACTTCCTGATTAAATTCCATAATAAAAATTTATCAATTTGAAACCTACTTGTCATTGATTTAATGTGGGTCAAATTTGCGGCTATGCTGAAATTGGTAGACAGGCACGGTTGAGGGCCGTGTGGACCTAGTCCATGAGAGTTCGAGTCTCTCTAGCCGCACCAAAATGAATTTTTTATGGGGACTTTTTAATCAAAAATTTCAAATTTTTAAGCTAAGTGTGCTCAGATTGTGCTCATTATTTTTTTCAATTTAAAACAATTTAGACTCTTGGTTAAGGATTTGTTACATTAAAATATAAAGGAGAAAATTATGAGCAAAGGATATTTGATAGCACATCTTAAAGAACACGATAAAGAAGGTATGGAAAAGTTTAAACAAATGTCCGGACCAACTATTGGAGAGCACGGTGGCAAAGTTCTTGTTCGTGAACCCAGTCCTGACGTAAGAGAAGGTGAAAATTTAGGTACTGTTGTATTAATTGAATTTGAAAGCATTGATGCTGCTCGTAAATTCTATGAGTCAGAAAAATATCAAGCGGCTAAAGCGGTTAGAGAATTAGCGGCCAAAGCTCATCTAGTTTTAGTTGAGGGGAATTAAAACTCAGTTATTTAAATTTTTAGCCATTCGGGCACGAAAACTTTAAAAGAACCATTTTTACCTTGAAATATTTTGTCCTTTTCAAAATTTGAATCTAAATATTTAATTAGGGCAAAAGGATACGTTTCGTTAATTAAGACTTTTCCAATCTCAACATTATTATTTAAAACACTTTCATTCTCCATTAATTCTCCATCAATAATCTCGATTGGTAGTAATCTTTTTGAAAGCTTATTTTTTAATTTTATTCTGGCAGTATTTTCTTGCCCAACATAACAGCCTTTTTTAAAATCAATACCATTTAGTTCTTCAAAGTTACACTCAATACCAAATAATTTATTCTTCAATTTATTTAAGTCTTTTGGAACTATACCAAGTTTATGACTATGCATATGATAGTTTTCAATTTTATCGTTTTTAAGATCAAGCTTTTTCAAAGATAAATAAAGTTTTTCAAGATTAATTATAAGTCTAGCACCCAAGTGTTTATTTCTTGGATCTAAAAAAATTGGATCTTCTCTATACTTAAATGTAAAACCCAAGATATCCTTTGCACCTTTAATAGATAAATATTTTTCGTAACCAAAACTTGCAACCACAAATTCGTTACTTAAATTAAGAATTTCTACTTTTGATCTTATTTTATATAAATTTAATTGTTTAAATATCTCATCAGACTGAGATTTTTCACAATCAATGAAGTAACCCAATTTGTGTTTCACAACCATAAATTCATATAAAAATTTACCTTGCGGAGTAAACAATGATGCAAAACAACTGGAATTATCTGTAACTTTGTTAATGTCATTGCTAATCAGATTTTGAAGAAAATCTTTTGCATCTGAACCATTGACGTAAAGTATGGCTCTATCTTCTAATATATAAACACTATTATTCATATTTGATTGATGTCTGATTTTAATATAATAACTTTTCTCAAAAATGTTAGATCTAATAATCAAAAATGGACAGTGTTATATTAATGGGAAGTTAGAAAATAAAGATGTTGCTGTTAAAGACGGTAAGATATCAAAAATTGGTGAAGTATCAGAAGAAGCAAAAGAAGTGTATGATGCAAAAAACCTAATAGTCTTGCCTGGATGTATTGATACCCAAACTCATTTTAGAGAACCTGGCTCAACAGATACTGAAGATCTTCACTCAGGAAGTAGAGCTGCAATTGCGGGGGGTATCACGGCAGTATTTGAAATGCCTAATACAAATCCACCCACGTCCAATATAAAAGAATTTCAAAGAAAATTAGATCTTGCGAAAAATAGAATGTATTGCAATTACGCATTCTATTTTGGTGCAACAGCCGAAAACGTTAATCAACTAGCAGAGCTGAAAGACTTAGAGGGATGCTGTGGTATCAAATTATTTGTAGGTTCATCAACAGGTAATCTTTTAGTAGCTCTTGAAGAGGATATCGATAAAGTCTTTCAACATTGCTCAAAAATTGTTGCGGTTCATTCTGAAGATGAGGAAATTTTAAATAGGAATAAAAAATTAATTAAAAATGGAGACGTTCATTCTCATCCTGTGTGGAGAAGTGAGGAGTGTGCCATTTCCTCAACTAGAAGGATTGTCAGAATTGCTAAAAAATATAATAAGAAAGCTCACGTTCTTCATATTACCACCAAGCAAGAAATAGATTTCTTATCTCAACACAAAGGCAATATTACTTTTGAAATCACCCCACAGCATTTAACGATCTATGCTCCAGATTGTTATGATAAACTTGGAACTTATGCACAAATGAATCCACCAATCAGAGATAAATCTCATTACGATCGATTATGGTATGCGGTTAAAAATAATATCAATGATACCATTGGCTCAGACCATGCCCCACATTTAAAAGCAAATAAAGACAAAGAATATCCAAATTCACCTTCAGGAATGCCAGGCGTTCAAACGCTTATGCCGGTTATGTTAAACCATGTTAATGATGGAAAATTATCACTCAATCAATTGATGAACCTAGTATGTGAAAATCCAATTAAAATTTTTGGCATTAATAATAAAGGATTTATTAAAGAGGGTTATGATGCTGATTTCACAATTGTCGATATGAATAAAAAGATCGTTATAAAGAATGAAAATATTGAGAGTAAATGTGGCTGGTCACCTTTTAATGATGTTGAGTTTAAAGGAACACCTGTAGCTACCATTATTGCTGGTAAAACAAAAATGAAAAATGGTAAAATTTTAGGAGATCCAGAAGGAACCCCTCTTCAATTTGATTAATAGTTCATCATAATTTCGCTAATTACAAAATCTTCTTGGACGTCGTTGTAATTAGCTACTACTAAAATCCTGTCTGATACATATCCTCCAAGACAGACACTTCCTAATGTACAAGTTCTTTTATTACCTTCAGTAGATCCAGGATTGAGGCTGTTAAACACGTTTTTCCACTCATTGACATTGTTAAAGTGATTAATGATTACTTTTGTTAAATTACGGGTAGTGGAGCTGCCAGGATTTAGAATTCTAGTACATTGATCGAAAGAAGTATCATTATTAAAATAAACTTCTTGGCCAAGATTGCATCTTTCAAACTCTGCTAAAATAAATTTCACTGCCATTTTTTGTCTTGAAATGAGGCTATTCTTTTTTGCCCCTGCAGTGTAACCATTATAAGCAACGACCCCTACAGCTGCTAAAATTCCTATGATGGCAACTACCACCAACAATTCTATTAAAGTAAATCCTTTAGGCTTCATTAATAGATAAATATTATTTTTTAGAAAAATTTAAATTTATATGTTGATCATTATGGGCTAAATACTTTTAACCGAAAAAGAATTGACAAGCACAACACCAATAACAATTAGAAATAACCCTAAAATTGCCTGCCAAGCTAAAGTTTGCTTAAAAAAAATATAACCTAATATTGCAATCGTAAATATTCCAAGACCACTCCAAGTAGCATAAACGATTGCTATTGGAAGCTTGTTCACCACAAAAGTTAATAGATAAAAAGCAGTTAAATAAAATATTGCAAGAAAAGTTGTAGGAATAAGTTTGGTAAAGTTTTGTGAAACTGGTAATAGCATAGTACCGGCTACCTCACAAAAAATTGCACCAATTAGAAATAAATAAGTTTTAAGCACTTTTAAGAATATTATTTTTGATTAAATCCTCTTTGATCTCATCTAAAATTGCTGGATCATCAATAGTTGGAGGCATTTTATATTCAACACTATCAGCGATTTTTCTAATTGTTCCTCTTAAAATTTTACCTGACCTTGTTTTTGGCAGTCTTTTAATAACAATTGCAACTTTAAAAGCAGCCACAGGTCCAATTTTATCTCGCACCATTTGAACACATTCTTTAGTAATTGTCTCATTATCTTTATCCACTCCCGCTTTTAAAACAATTAATCCAATAGGTAATTGGCCTTTTAATTTATCAGCAATGCCAAGCACTGCACATTCTGCAACTGACTGATGTTCTGATAAAACTTCTTCGATTGCACCCGTAGATAACCTGTGACCTGCAACATTGATAATGTCATCAGTTCTAGACATAATCCAGATGTAACCATCTTCATCAATGTGACCTGCATCATAGGTTTGATAATAACCTTCATAATTTGACATATAATTTTCTTTATATCTTTGATCTGCATTCCAAAGAGTTGGAAAAGTTCCCGGAGGTAAAGGTAATTTTACTACAATATCTCCCATCTCATTTGGTTTAGCTAACGTTTGATCTGATTTTATAATTTTAACATCATAACCTGGTACAGCTTTACAAGCTGAGCCATATTTTGTTTTCATCATCTCAATACCAGTACAATTTGAACTAATCGCCCAACTTGTTTCAGTTTGCCACCAATGATCAATTACTGGAACTTTCAATAAATTTTCTGCCCATTTAATTGTATCAGGATCTGCACGTTCACCTGCAAGAAATAAACTTTCAAATTTACTTAAATCATATTTAGAAAAAAATTTTCCTTCAGGATCTTCTTTTTTAATAGCTCGAAAAGCTGTTGGTGCAGTGAATAAAGATTTTACTTTATAATCAGAAATAATTTTCCAGAACGCTCCAGCATCAGGTGTGCCTACAGGTTTCCCTTCAAACAGTACTGTGGTGCATCCCTTGAACAACGGAGCATAGACAATATAGGAATGACCAACGATCCAACCAATATCACTTGCTGACCACCAAATATCATCTGCATCAATGTTATAAATATTTTTCATCGTCCATTTTAATGCAACGATGTGACCCCCAATGTCTCTAACGATACCTTTTGGCGTCCCAGTTGTACCTGAGGTGTAAAGTATGTAGGCAAACTCGTTTGAATTCATTTCAACACAATCTGTGTCTTTAGCATTTGCATGTGCTTCATCCCAACTTATCTCCATTGGCGCATTCAATTTTACTTCGTGATCTTTTCTTTGAAATAAAATCATCTTACTAATTTTATGTTGAGCTTGTTTGATTGCATCATCAACCAAAGGTTTGTATTCAACAGTTCGTCCAGGTTCAAAACCACATGAAGCGGTCACTAAAAGTTTAGCTTTACTATCATCAATTCTGCTCGCAAGCTCATTTGAAGCAAATCCACCAAAAACTACTGAATGAATTGCACCTATTCTTGCACAAGCCAGCATTGCAACAACTGCTTCAGGTATCATTGGCATGTAAATTATTACTCGATCCCCTTTGTTAATGCCTTGATCCTTAAGTGCGCCTGCAAACTTTGAAACTTTTGATCTTAATTCCTCGTAAGTGAACTTACTTTTATTTCCTGTAATAGGGCTATCATAAATTAGAGCAGTTTTATCACCTTTTCCTTGATCAATATGAAAATCTAAGGCGTTGTAACATGTGTTGGTCACTCCATCTTCATACCATTTGTAAAAAGGGGGATTAGATTTATTTAAAATTTTTGTGGGTTTCTTAAACCAAAAGATGTCATTTGCAGCCTCTTGCCAAAATTTTTCAGGATCTTTGATAGAAAGATCGTAAATTTTGCTGAATTTGTCTGACATAGTTATTTTGATTCGTTGTTATAATTTGTTGTGGTTTTTAAATCACAAATTGTATTTAATTTTAAAAAACAAGTAAAATCAATGTAAATTAATGACAATTAAGTCTTCAATAAAGTCTTTTAATTTGGTATTTAACCACAACTTTTGCTTGGGGAAACCTAAGCTTAGTTTATATAAACTAATAAAAACTAACTAAAGAGGGAGTTTTTTATGAAAAAACTTAAAATGTTTGCATTAGCAGCTGTTGCCCTTATCGGTATTACAGGTGTTGCAAACGCAGCGACCACTATGTTAGCTCAAGATGACTTTGTTGGGATATCTTTCTGGATAATCTCAATGGGTATGTTGGCTGCTACTGCTTTCTTCTTCATGGAGAGAGGTACAGTGGCTCCTGGCTGGAAAACGTCAGTAACTGTTGCTGGTCTTGTAACTGGTATTGCATTCATCCATTACATGTACATGAGGGATGTATGGGTGACTACTGGTGATTCACCTACAGTGTATAGATATATTGACTGGTTAATTACTGTGCCATTACAGATGATAGAGTTCTATTTAATTCTAGCAGCTGTAAGAAAAGCAAACTCTGGAATGTTCTGGAGATTGTTAATCGGTTCATTAGTAATGTTAATCGGTGGATATTTAGGAGAAGCTGGATATATAAACGCTACACTTGGTTTTGTAATCGGTATGGCAGGTTGGATATACATTCTATATGAAATATTCTCAGGAGAAGCTGGAAAAGCTGCTGCTAAGAGTGGAAACAAAGCCCTTGTTACTGCTTTTGGTGCAATGAGAATGATCGTAACAGTAGGATGGGCTATTTACCCATTAGGTTACATTTTTGGTTACCTAACAGGTGGAGTAGACGCTGACTCACTAAACGTGATTTACAACTTAGCTGACTTTATTAACAAAATTGCATTCGGTCTAGTAATCTGGGCTGCTGCAGTAAGTTCAGCTGGTGCAAGAGCAAGATAATTACGCTTTAAAATAAATTTATAGGGCGAGTATGTTTTCACATACTTGCCCTATTTTTTTGCATAACTATATAATACTTATGGCAAAAATAACCTTCATTACTCAAGATAATAAAAATCATACTGTTGATGTTCAAAATGGATTAACTGTCATGGAGGGCGCAGTACAGAATGACATTCCTGGAATTGATGCAGATTGTGGAGGTGGTATGGCCTGTGCGACATGTCATGTGTATGTAAAAGATGATTGGTTTGATAAACTTCCAGCTAAAGAGGACGGAGAAGAAGATATGTTGGATATGGCGTTTGAACCAAAAAAAAATAGCAGATTGAGTTGTCAAATAATTGTGTCTGATGATTTAGATGGACTTGAAGTTAACATACCTTCCAAACAGTCATAAATGAATAAAACTGATGCATTAATAATTGGAGCAGGACCAACTGGACTATTCACAGCTCATCAATTAAAATTAATTGGACTTAATTGTGAAATAGTCGACAACTTAGATAAAATAGGTGGACAATGTATAGAACTTTATCCTGATAAACCAATATACGATATTCCAGCAGTTCCAGAATGCACTGGTGAAGAATTAACTAATAATTTAATAAATCAAATAAAACCTTTTGATATTAAATTTCATTTAAGTGAAAGAGTAGATGAAGTAAAAAAAGAAGGTGAAAATTGGATAGTTAAAACGAATAATGATAAAAAATTTTCAACCCCAAATGTAATAATTGCAGGAGGTGTAGGCTCTTTTGAACCTAGAAAATTTCCAGTAAAGGAATGTGAAAAATTTGAAAATAATTCATTATTTTACTCAATTAGAGATAAAAAAATATTTGAAGGTAAAACTGTATCTATTTTTGGAGGAGGGGATAGTGCCTTAGACTGGGCTGTTGAATTATCAAAAAATTCAAAAGTAAATTTAATTCATAGAAGAGACGATTTTAGAGGTGCACAAGCAACTGTAGATAAAGTAAATGAACTTGCTAAAGAAGGAAAAATAAATCTTTATACAAAATACCAAATGAGCTCGATCAAGGGAGACAATCAGATAAAGAGTATTGATATTAAAAATGACAATAACGAAATTAAAAATATTAAAACAGATTATGTTTTAGGTTTCTTTGGATTAATTATGCAATTGGGACCAATCGCTAATTGGGGTCTGAATATTGATAAAAAAACAATCGAAGTAGATACAGAAAAATTTGAAACTAATCAAAAAGGCATTTATGCAGTAGGGGATATTTGTAATTACCCTGGCAAATTAAAATTAATCTTATCTGGTTTTCACGAAGGTGCTTTAGCTGCAAGAGCTTGTTTTAAATTAGCAAGACCTAATGAAAAATATCGATTTGAATTTACCACTTCATCAAAAACCATTAAAGAGCGTCTTGGTGTAAAAGGTGATTGAACTTTATTCTGCTAATACTCCTAACGGAAAAAAAATAAGTATCATGCTTGAGGAGATTGGCTATGAATACAAAGTTGTTAATATAGATCTCAACAAAGGTGATCAATTTAAACCTGAATTTAAAAAGATAAGTCCATTTAGTAAAATACCAGTGATCATTGATCAAGATAATAATAAGAATATTTTCGAGTCAGGGGCAATTTTAATGTATTTAGCCGAACAAAGTGGAAAATTTTATGACATAAAAGATCGATTAGAAATAAACCAGTGGCTGATGGCGCAGATGGGTTATGTTGGACCTATGTTAGGACAACACCATCAATTTCATCATTACAACCCTGGCAAAAGTCAGTTTGGTGAAGAAAGATATTTCAAGATATCCAAAAGAATATATGAAGAATTAGATGAAAGATTATCTAAAGTAAAATATCTCGCTGGAGAAAATTATACAATTGCCGACATTGGAACTTTTCCTTGGATAGCACGACATGAGTGGCATGACATTGGTCTAAAAAATTATAATAATCTTAACAGATGGTATAATGAGATATCTGAAAGAGAAGCAGTGAAGAAGGGCTTTAAATTTATGAATAAAGATGAAGTTCCGCCAAAGCCTTAGTTCATTGAACTAATTAATCTAAATAGTGAAGCAAAAATTCCATGACCAGATAGTTCTATAGCTACGATTGCAATAATTATTAAAATTAATTTTTGGTTCATTTAATTAATGAATACAAATAATAATAGTAGAACCCAAAAAAAACCATAATAATAGTAAATATATTTTTTAGTAAAATTATAAGTGATTGGGTTATGAACTTTTTTACTTTTCTTTTTTTTAGTCATCGGCATGAACTTTTTCATCCTTTTCATGTTTTTCTTGTGCAGTTATAGTATATTTTGCAACAGGTCTTGCCATTAGCCTTTTTAACCCAATTGGTTCTGCAGTATCTAGGCAAAATCCATAAGTATCTTCTCTTATTCTAGCTAAAGCTTTATCAATTTCAGAAATCAGTTTGATTTGTCTATTAATCGCTTTCATTTCAACATTTTTATCTGTGTATGAACTTGCTTGATCGACAATATCAGCTGAAATACTATTATCATCCATACTGCCGTTATACAGAGCTTCATTATTTGCCCTAACCAATTCTTTTTTCCATTCCTGTAATTTTATTCTAAAGAAAACTTTATGTTTTTCGCACATATATTTTTCAGTTTCTTTTGGAATATATGTTTTAGAAATTTTGATAGGTCCTTTGCTAATTTCTTTTGGTTTGCTGGTAACCTTTGGTTTTGCTTTAGTTACAGTTTTAGTTTTAGCTTTAGTAACCTTTTTTTTAACTTTATTAGTTTTAGGCATCTTTCAATTTGAATTCGAGGGAGTATATTCAGCAAAATAGGGGTGTCAAGCAACGTTAATTATTGTAAATATTTACTTATGAATGTCTTAAATAGAAATATTAATAATATATTTTTTATTTTTGTATTATCGCATTTAATAATTTGGACACTGATTCCGTCATTAACAAATAAAAATTTACCATTAGACACCATTGAGGCTTTAGCATGGGGAAGTAATTTAGATTGGGGTTTTAATAAACATCCACCCATGAGTGCTTTTTTTCTTGAAGTATTTTTCCAAATTTTTGGTTCTCAAGATTGGGTTTATTATTTATTAAGTCAAATATTCGTAATAATTGCTTTTTATTACGTATTTAAATTTGCTTTAGAAATTTTTAGAGATTTAAAATTAAGTTTAATTTCTGTTTTATTATTAGTTTCTATCTATTTCTATAATTTCACCACTCCTGAATTTAATGTAAATGTTTGCCAATTACCATTTTGGTCATTAGTCGTTTATTATGCATGGAAAATTTATTCGTCACAGGAAATTAAATTTTCAGATTGTTTTCTAGTTGGATTATTTGGTGCGGTTGGTTTTTTATCTAAATACTTGTTTATCTACCTTTTGGTATCAATAGATTTGTTGTTTATTTATTTGATCTTTTTCAAAAAAATTAAAAAATTTGATTTTAAATATTTGATAACCATTGAGGTCTTTTTAGTTTTATTAGTCCCGCATTTAATTTGGCTCTTTAATAATGATTTTATAACTATCACATATGGATTAAATCGAACAGGATTAGAAAGTTCTGGTATTCTAGATCACATCAGTAATCCCATATTATTTCTATCAAAACAAATTGGAATACTGGTTCCTTTCTTATTTTTAATTTGGTTACTCGCTCAACAGATAAAATTTAAGCTAAATTTAAAAGATAAAAAATTAATGTTTTTACTATTTATTAACTTTATGCCTATCATCTTAATGGTTCTGACATCATTGATTACTGGTTCAAAAATCAGGACAATGTGGATGACGCCTTTTTATTTATTTTTTGGAGTATTATTTTTATATCTTTTAAAATCACAAATTAATTTAAAAAAAATAAATTCATTCCTTTATGGATTTCTTTTTCTATTTTTTTTATCACCTATTCTTTATTCTTATGTCTCAATATCGCAGTCAGATAAACGAACGGATTATCCTGGAAAAGAAATTGCAATGAAAATTCAATATGTATGGGATCAAGATTTTGATAAAGAAATTGAATTTGTAACTGGCGATGAGTGGAAGGCTGGGAACCTTTCATATCATTTAAAATCTAGACCGAAGTGGGAGGGGTTTAATAACAAAGAGATACTCAGTAATTCATCACAATTTATCTGTGTGGGTGATGTCTGTTTGGGAAGATATTAATATTTTAAATGAAAATTAAAATTTTAGTACCTATTTATAATGACTGGCAATCAGTTTCAAAATTGCTGGACGAAATTGATAATAATATTTCAGATCTAGATCACGAAATCTCTGTGATTATTGTCAATGATGCTTCAACACATGATCGTCAAGAAGGGCAAAAGGATTTTAACAATATCCAATCAGTTAAAATTCTTAATATGAAAATTAATCAAGGTCACGCTAGATGTATTGCAACTGGATTGAAATATATCTTTGAAAAAGAAGATTTTGATTATGTTATTCCAATGGATGGAGATGGAGAAGATAGACCAGAAGAAATTAAAGAATTTATCAATCAAATAGAAAATTCAAATAACAATCCAATAGTTGGTGAGAGAGTAAAAAGATCAGAAAAATTAATTTTTAAAATTTGTTATCAATTTCATAAATTAATTACGTTAACTTTTACCGGTAAGTTAATTAAATTTGGAAACTATACATGCCTTCCAAAAAGTACAGTTGAAAAAATGGTTAAAGAAAAAGCTACCTGGAATAGTTTTTCTGGATCACTTAAAAAAATTGAAAATAATTTATTGCCAATACCATCTATTAGAAGCAGTAGATATTTCGGTCCATCGAAAATGAGTTTTTTTAATTTGATAAAACATTCGCTTTCAATCATGAGTGTTTTTAGGAAAACATTTTTAATCCGTTCAGGTTTATTTATTATTCTATATATTTTACTGATTAAGAGCAATGCCTCTGTGGTGACAGCATTGCCCTTAGTGTTTTTATTAATAGCTGTCTACTCAATTTCTAATTTAGCTTTAAGAGAAAATATGGTTGAATTTGATAAAGCTTTATCTAACATTAATGACATAGAAAATATTAAATAAGTTTTATGAAAAAAATTTTTTGTACTTTTTTAATAAGTATATTTCTTTTAGGACCATTTAATTTGCTTAACAAAGTTGATGCAAAAGAAATTACAAATCTTCAATGGAAAAAAAGTGTAGCAAAAGGTAAGAAGTTAACTAAGTTTAGAGAAACTGTTACATCTCCAGCTTTAGGAAAAAAAGCTTGGAAGATAACATTGTTGCCAAGAGATTGTGGTAGAGATCCAGAGGGCGATTATTCTGATTGCACAAATAATGGCAGAGATGCTGTGGTTGGACATGGGGGAGGAGATCGAGCGAGAAGTGAGTATTCTGCGAAACCTAGATATACGGGCGAAAAATGGATTTCAGTGAGTATTTTTATACCTAAAGATTTTAAAACAGTTGAACCTGTTAGCACTTCTCTTTTTCAGATTTATGAGTGGGGAAATACCAATCAACAAAGACACCCCAGAATGATGCTTAGAGTTAAAAGAGGTAATTTAGAACCAAGATATTTTGCTGTAAATGGAATGGACTCTCAAGGACTGATATACAAACATCTGAAAATCGATGACATGAGAGATAAATGGACTACAATAATATTTCACACCAAAATGTCTAAAGATCCGGATAAAGGATTTATTAAGATGTATGTTAATGATGTACTTTACAATGATTACAAAGGCAGAACAGGTTTTGGTGGTAAATTTTTTAATAAATTTGGAATTTATCACAGTTGGATTAGTAGATGGAAAGATGAAATTCATGGTGAATATCCGACACAAGTTGTTTATTACGACAATCTTTTTAGAACAAGTAGCAAAGAAAAACTTTTTAAATTGATAAAAAATTGAGGTAATGTTAAAATTTCTAAATGGTTGCTTTTATGTTTTAAACTCTTTTAAAACTATATTATTTGCTTTTAAATTATTAATCAGGTTGATTGTCTTTTTAAAAATAGATAGGTCGTTGTTTTTTAAAACTTTTAAAAATTTACGCAATTGAAAAAAGTTTTTTTCTTTAATTTGTAACAATAAATTTTCCATTGATCTAAGGAACCAATCAACATCGTAATATTCATGATTGTTTAAAATCTTAAAGGTATCATCTAACTTACCTTCTATTGTTAATTTTTGCTTTTGATATTTAATGAAATTATTAATTTTTTTTATTTCTAAATAAAAAGGAATAGTTCCCTGGTCAGGAATATAAAAATGTCGAACCGCAATTTTTTTTTGTTCAAAAAACCTTTTTAAGTCTGAAAAGTTTTTAAAAGTTTTTGTATTTAAACTAGTATTAAAAATACTTAAATTTTTTTTAACAGGATTTATATTTGAAACTCTTATATTGTACTTTTTAAAATATTCACCTATCTTCATTAAAAAATCTTGTAATTTTTAATTATTTAATCTTTGCTAAGTTTAAGTAAACTTTCAGCATTAAAGTGTTCAATTTCATGAAAAGATGAAATAGAAATATCTAATTTAGCACCCTTTAGCTTACCCGATTTTGCATAAACTGATGGTTGAAAATTCATTGAACCATTCGGAGGAATGGCTCTATAGTCTTCACTATCAACTAAGTTAGAACCAGTTCTGTCTATAAGTTGTACTTTAATTTGCACTTTTTGAATATATTCATCCGAAATGTTTTTTACAGCGATTGTACAAGCCACAGTATGGTCTTCACTCGCGTTCTCAGGTGGGTCGTACCTAAATATGCTCACTCCATACACTCTTAATTTACCGAACTCAATTTGATTGTTACTTTGAATACAGGATTTGTGATCAGCAGGAATGTCAAAATCACCCAATTTTTTAAACTCTTTTTTATATGTAGTTAAATCTACTATTGCTTTAGCTTTTTTAAAATCTGATATTAAATACTCTTTTGCATAAGCACTTAAATTAACGGAAAAAGTTTCATTTTTTTCTGCATAAGAAGCATCTTCTCTGTCATATTCACATGCAACAGTATTATTATTGCCGTCTAAAATAGTTAATGCTGACACTGACATATCTACAATATCTTCTTTTTTGTTTTCAACACTTGCTTCTATATCAAAACTTGTGTCTCCGTAATTGTCTGGTGCTCTGTAAGTTGCTTTAGTTAGTTTCATAAATTTCTCCTAAAAAGTTTAAAATTTAACGTTTATTTTAATATTAATAAAGTGGATATTCTATAGTTTTTTTATTCATTTTTATCAAAGTTTAGTAGTCATTATTTCTATTCAGTTTCATTTTTTTCAAATTAAATTATATTCTAGTAATACCATTGTTCTCCAACCATTTTTTTCTTTAAGAACTTTTTTAGATATAATTTTATATCCAGAGATTGTAGCTTCCTCTAATATATTCTCAGCATTCATCTCATAAGATTTATCTACACCTTTTTTATTATCCTTAAGGATAATCTTTTCATTTTTGTTTAGACTATGTTGAGTAATATCTGCAATTTTTAGTTTACTATCCATAATTGCTTTCTGTTCACTAATCGTTAGATCTTTTGACCATCCTTGGCCACACATTCGAATTACTTTATCTGTGGATTTATTTTTTTCACACCAAACATTAGTAAACTTCATTAAATCATTTGGTGAAGAAATATTTTTTTTATTTTTTACATATGTATTTGAGCAATTACTCACCATTAACCCAATTATCATTATTAGTATTATTCTCATTTAACCTCCTGTCATTGAAAAAATAAAAATCATAGTATTCCAAAACAATTCATTACCCTGTTCCGAATACATTAGGTCATGCCAAAAACCATTACTCATATAAACAGTTTCATTACACACCTTGATTTGTTTTGTTGAAACAATCACTCCATTTTCTGAAATTGTTTCAGTTTTGTATGTGCATTCATCAGCATTTACTGATTGAATAAATAAAAAAAGGAAAATCATCATTCGTTTGACCATAACTTTTCCTTCTTTTTTTGTGATAGCTCAAATTGTAACTGATTAAGTATTGCATCCATTAAATTAAAGAAAGCAATATGAACTTCTTGTTCAAATATAGATTTTCTACATTCATCAGTTTTACAATTAGTTAAAACATTAGTTATCACCATCTGATAATACTCATTAGATTTACCAAATGCATGAGTGGTAAAAGTTAATAGAAACAAAAAAAAAAATGTTTTAATTAACTTCATTCAAAGACTCTCCTTTAGTTGTTGAGTAACTTTTAAAATCATAAAAATCTAAATCGTCGGCCATTGACTTGCATAATTGTTTTATTATTTTTGAACAATACTCATCAAACTCTTTATCTGTCATTTTTTTTAGGTCTTTTAGTAAAACTTTATTTGGAAATTTTTTATAATATTTGTTAGTCACATTTACTATATAAGTGATATTAAGTTTTTTTTTAGTGAAATTTGATTATAAAAATTTCACTTAAAGAATACTCATTTTTGATGATTATCTTGATGACTAAATTAGTTTGTTATTTTATAGACATCTTAAGTTTTGCAATTTTTTCCTCTAATTCAATTATAGACTTGGAAATAAGGTCCTTTTCTTTCTTGCTTAAATCTTTTCCTAAAGGACTTTCTGGATCCATAGCTTCTTGAACAACATCCATAAGATCTCCAACCCTTCCACCAACTTTTAATAATGTATTTTCTATATTTTCAAAGGAATTAACTTTTTTAAACTCATTATCTAAAAATAGTTGAAAATTGTCTATCAGAGGAGTTCCTAAGAGACTTCTTTGCATTAAAATATCAAGTTTGATGGCATCGCTTAAATATAAGTTGTGATCTTTGTCATCAGGGTCACCACATTTTCTGAAGTGAGATATGGACTTACCTGTAATATTTTTTACCTCATCATCATTAAGTTTACTGAGCATATTTGATAAAATGTTTTCAATGCTTAATGGATCTCTAATCTTAGTCATTTTTAAAAAGTTAATTTTAATTGATTTATTATTGATAACAATTTAAATTTTTATTGGGTAGAAATGAGCACAAAAGATTTAATTGCATCAAATAAAGATCCTAATACAAAAAAAGTTTTTAAATTAGCAGAAGAAATGATTAGAAAAATAACCCAATTACATTTAAATAACCCAAAAATAAAAGTGGAATTAGATTATTGGGATTGGGAAGGAGGAGTATTAGGTGAGCAAGACTCAGGTGATCCAGATGGATATTTGTATTGTTGGGTAGATGATAAGACCATATCTAATAAAGAAAGAGATGATATTATTAACAAAAAAGGTGAGATTTGGACTGATAGACTGTCTGAAGTTTTTCAAGATGAAAAAAATAAGAAAAAGGTAACAAAAGAATTTCAAAAATACATTGATTGTGAAGGAGACTATACAGGAGCAGGTTACGCAATAATTCTTAATGGTAAATTAGCTTATTAAATTTTTCTATGAATTATAGATCCCTTGTTTGGTATTCTTCTCTTGCTATAGGTGAAGAAAAAAATAATTTTGTTGCAGGCTTTTTAAGACGAAGTTGTGAATTAATAAATGAAGAGATTAATGAAGAGATAAAGAGAAAAAAATTTCCATTTAATTTTAGTATAGATTTTCTTCATGTTCAAAGAGGAGAAGATGGTATTAATCAGTTATCGAGTAAATTTAATGAAATAAATGATCCTTTCTTTACCAATGGACATTCTATAAATAAATATAATCCATCAATAATTGATAAGATTAAAGATAAAAATTTTTTTTATTTTCCACAAAATATCACAACAACAGGATTAAAGGATTTAGATCCCAATATTTCAAAAAGAATATTTAAAGTTTCAAGAGCAGATCAACCAGCAAAATTAAAATTTATTGATAATGAAATTATAAATCACTCATCAAATAAAATTTATTTTTTACATCAAGAATTAAGATTGGCTGAAAAAATGCTAAAAAATCATAACGATGATAAAAATTTTACCAGTTTTTCTTTTAAGAATTTTGATGAAACAAAAGCGGATGAAAAAGTAAAAAATATTTTTAAAGACTTAAAACCAGATGATTTAATAGTTTTAGATCTTAATTTAAGTAGATTTAAATACGTATTTAATCATTTACTCGATAATAATTTACACAACAAAGTTATCAGTACATTTGGTTCAATTGAGAACAGATTTGAAAAAATAACATTTAACTTAATTCAATTAGTAGGCAATCATGGAATTCCATCGGTTTCTATTGAAGATTTAATGTCAAAAATTTATGGAGAAAACGTAACGCCAACTGACAAAGCATTATTACTTGATAGTACATTTAGACTTGAAATTCCTATAATTGCATTTCAGGCTCTAAAAAAATGTTATGCAAATAATTCAGAAGACATTAATGATGATAAAATTTTAGAGAGTATTTTGTCTTTCAATAATGAAAGTGACGTATTTGTTGGAAAGAGAATTCAATATGGATTTAATCAAAATAATGAAAATATACTTAAAGAAAATTATGCTTATTCATTTCCAAATTCACTTCAAAATGAGAAATATAAAATTCCAAAAATTTTACATCCAACTCAATTTTCAACAGTAAATGGTAAGATTCAGCAATTTAATACAATATATAATTATATTGATGTACTCAGAATAACCAATATTGATATTAAAGAAAAAACATGGACTGCAGAATTTTATTTAGATCTTGTATCGCAGTCAGATAACCCTTTAGATCAGGTAATTTTTAATAATTTATCTTCAACGAACGATAAGTTTTCTTCAAAAGAAATTTGGAGAAGGAAAGATGACGATGATTATAATACAGTTAGATATTATATAGTTGCAAATTTTGATTTCTTAGCAATTGCAGATAATTATCCTTTTGATTGGCAAAGTGTTTACATTTCAATGACACTTAAAGATAACTCTAAGCATATCTTGCAACCAATTCCACTAGAATTAGTAGATGATGAATTTGATATAAATGAGTGGCATATCGAGAATGCTTTCTCTGGTATAAAATATAAGAAAAACTTTTTATACAAAGATACTGATCTTAAAAAAACAGTTACCGTATCAAGTGAAAATAGGTTGGGTTGGACCTTAAGAAGAAAGAATACCGCAACTCTTTTTAAGATTGGTATACCAATGTTCTTCTTAACTTTCCTAGTTTACTATTCTGTATTTTTAGGATTTGATAAATCGGGTGAAAGTATAGGAATATTAACCACAACTTTCTTATCAGCAATTGCTCTATATTTTTCTGTTGAAAAACCTGAACCGAAAAAATTAACAATCATTGATATTATTTTCATTTGGTTTTACATCGTAAATGGTTTCACCATCACCGCTTTCAGTTTATCATCATTAATTACTGAAAAAATACATTATTACACAAGTGGATTTTTGAAATTCATTATTCCGTTATCACTAATAAGTATTGCTATATATTTGTACAAAAGAGTTCAAAATAATAGAAAAGATATAATATTAGATAGGGATCTTTAGAATTAAAAAGATTCGATATGCCAAATAAAAAAGAAATTAAAAAAAAATATTCTTTTTCAATCAGTAAGTATGGTGGTGAGGTTGCAATGGGATTAATAACTTCTGAACAATATGATTATTGGAATGGAAGAAGTGATGCCAGTTTTGACGAATATAATCTAAACAATAAAGAGGCAAAAAAACGTAAAATAGCTTGGATAAAAAACTATTTAACAATTCAAGAAAAAGACATAAAGAAATTTTTATAAAATTATCAAGATTACTAAGTTATTTTTGATTTAATTATATCTTTTATTAATAAATCAATATCAGAGTTTTCTTCGTAATTATTTTTAACAACATGATGAACTCTTCCGTCAGAAAATAATTTTTTTGCTATACTCATTGATTTTTCATTTCCTTCTTCATAAATACAAACAGATTTGCCATTGTTCTTATTTACTACATTGAAAGTAGGAACATCAGTTTCACCATCTCCAAAAAAAATCATATTTTCAAAAGGAACATGTATATGATCCCCAAAATATTTCTTTTGATTTACTCCCTCTTGATCGCTGACATCAAAAGCTCCTTTATGAATTCTATAGAGATATTGGACTTTATTTGAATAATTTACTGATAGTTTTGGCCATATTCCTCTTCCATCTTTATAAATATACTCGCAAGCATAAATCTTATTCAATTCATTGCTAAAATCACAACCTTCTATCATATCCGTTAATCCTGAAGAGATAATATAATGTTCAACTTCAATATTATTTTTTTTTCCAAAATCTTTTATTCTTTTAAACCAGTCATTTACACCAGAAAATAATTTTAACTTTTGACCATATTTATTAAAATTTTGTTTTGAAATTTCCACTTTTGCCTGATGCATTTTTTCTTCCAATAGATGCATGTAAGATAGAGTTGGATCGATATTATTTTTTTTTGAATTTTCAGTAACAGATGTCCAAAATTCTTTTACATCTAAATTACAATCTGGAATAAGTTTTTGATTTTGCATGTACCCTGAACACAAAGTTCCATCAAAATCATAGCAAAGTGCAATTTTTTTCATAAATTTTAAAACTAGTTGAAGTTATGTTAATCTTCAAAGAAAATAATAATTTAGGAGGATATTATGGGATTTTGATCAATATTTACAAAAGGTGTAGCACTAACTCAAGCTAGTCGAACAGGTCAACATTCAAGAAAAGCATCCGCAAGTGCACGTCAAGCTATGACTTGTTTTAGACAAGCAAGATCATATAAAGGTGAAAAGAAAATAGACAAGATGTTAGATGGATTAAATTATCTATCAAATTCTGTGTTAGAGGTTTCAGATAGCATTACCCCTATTTCAACAATGAATGCAACAAGTGCCTTATTAGCAGATAATATTCAAAAAATGATTAATCAAAGTCAATTGAGTATTATAAATACGTTAAGAAACAAAAAAAAATTGTTAAAAATAAAAAAAAAATAGATTGTTTAAAATAATAAGTTTTCTGACTAAAATGAAATGTATGAGAATTAAATAGACCCTATGCCAAAAAAAAAGAAATTAAAATTTGATGGCAAATGTTTAATAGAAGGTGAAGAAACATTATGTCATGTAAATGGAAATAACATTAAAATAGGTGCTCCTGGTGGTAAAGGATTAGATTTTATTGTCTGCCGTGTTGAAGGAAATCTTATTAAAGAACTAGAGGATGATAAAAATGTTCTCTGCCGGATCGAAGGAAAAGATATTAAAGAAGGTTTAAATGGCAAGACCATGATAAAAATGTCAGATGCAGCTCGCGCTATAGGTTCTAAATCTGAAAACCCTCTAATTGCAGCAATGTGGTATCTGTTCTGCAGTGGAAAAAGTTTATGAGCAGTTATAAAATAAAAGGTATAGAAGAAATAATGCTTTATCATTTTGATATGGATGCACCAAAATTTTTTGAAATGAAAATGACAGAGTTAAAAAAATTTATTGATGACAACTATGAAAATAATTCATTGCAGGTTTTTGTTCTTTCTGATGAAAAAGTGCAGATTGGAGATGAAAAAAAGATAAAGTGCAGGAACGAGTATTCTGAAAAGAACTATTTGCCTAAAATAGAAAAGAATAAGATAAGAATAGTTTCTTGGGAGGGACTTGAGAATACCGACATTAAAATTGACATTTCTGACAATATTCAAGAAGTAACTATAAAAATTAAAGGTAATACTTATGGTTGCATGGATGAATGGGGAAATAGAACTTTCACAGATTATACTATTCATTCGGGTGGAAAAAAAATTAATCATTCTTATTTTGAGAGTGAATCGTATGGAAGTGTAAAAGAAAAAGTATATTATTTTCTTAATGACAGAGGCCAATTAGGGTCTATCGGGCAATCAGAAAATTTTGAGGAAGAATTATCCGAAATAATTAATATATTGAAATAAATCACAAAAAATATGGGAAATGATGTTTAAAAGAAAAATTTTTAAATTTTCTTTGTTCTAAGAATTGAGGCTTTATTTCTAGTAAACACACATTGTAAATGTTCATCTTTTTTGTTTGAAATATTTTTTTTGTATCTTTCCATAAATTTAGTATGCCAGGTTGGAAGAATTAATCTTTGATTTTGAAAATTATTTTTATAAGTTTTTACGTCGTCTACGTAATATTTTAAAGCCCACATGTATTGATGTTCAATACTTTTTGGTGGTCTGATCGTTATTTTTTTAAAATCATTTAAAATTTTTTCAATTCCTTTTTCACAATATTCTGAAGGCACTCGTTCGCTTCTTTGCAGGCCACATCCTGGAATCTCAATTTCTTTTTTAGCAGTTTTACCAGTGAAAATATTTTTATAAACTTTTGAAATAGCTTTGGTATACCTTTTGTCTGTATAAAAACCATTTTTAGGTAATTTTTTTAAATCTTTACGAAAATATTTTACAAGATCCCTAAAAACAAATTTAGCCACATCTTTTGTTAGTTGATAATAATAAGGAATTCTAATAATTCTTATTATAACTTTTTTTCCATTTTTCTTAATTGATTTTAATGCTCTATATTTTCTTTCGTCTCTAATCATTTTAAAAGGATTATTGTAGTGATCTGGTCCGTCAAACTCAAAAACAAGACCTAATTTTTCAATAAAGTAATCTGCTTCCATGTTATAATCAGTCTCATACCCTAAACTAGTAATTTTTTTTTTTACAAGAATTGGTCCAAATTTATTTGGTATGAAAGCTTTTAATATTTCTTTGAGTGGATCAATTTTACCTACTTTAGCAGTGAGAGAACCTATATTCCCCATTTTTTTTTTTTGAAAAATTTTTTTAAAATTTCTAGTTTTTTCATATGTTGTAAAAATATTATCTTTTAAACGGTTTCTTTCAGTTTTTATTTCCTTATTATCAACTTGCTTTATCATTTTTAATGGAGACTCTAAATTTATATTTTTTTTCTCTTTATATCTAGAATAATTTAAATTAACTTAAGGAATTAAAAAGGAGGTAAAAATGAGTAAAACTAGATTGGTATATAAAGATGCTAAGTCTAACAAATTTTGGCAAATAGAGGCAAAAGGTTCCTCAATAAATATTCTTTATGGGAAAGTTGGAACTAATGGACAAACTTCAATAAAAAAAGCTAAATCACCAGCTGCAGCCAAAGTTGAGGTAGAAAAATTAATCAAATCCAAATTAAAAAAAGGATACAAAAAAAAGTAAATCTTTTTAATGAAAACAAAAAAAGTTTTTAAAAAATTAAAAATAACACTATTTCTACAGATGAACTAAAAATTCAGTAAAGATAAGCAAGTAATAATTGCAAAGATAAATAAAGGAAATTAATTGAGTGGTATACAATGCCAAAAAAGAAAAAAGAAAGAAAAAAAAAATACCAGAAACAAAAAATAATATAAAACCAGGATTTATAAAAACTGGAAAAGAACTATTATTTTCACCAATCAAACTTTCAAGTAATTCTTATCAGTTTCAAGAAATAACCCATTCACTTAATCAAATAGATAAATGGATGTTTAATAAAATAACTGAAAAGATACTTGAAGACGGAGGCTTAGAACAATTTATATCATTTGATGAAACACCTGATGGAGGATGCTTTCAAGAATTATTATTAAGTTGGATAATCAATGAAAAAAAATCAGATGAAATTTTTGAGGCAGAAAAAATAATGGGACGAAAATTTAATAAAAGTGAACTAAAAAAATTAAATGATTGGTTTGAAGAATGTGAGGGAGGATATAGACCCACTCGGATAGTTGATAGTGAAAATGAAGAAGACTATTTTTTAGCTGAACAAGGGGAATCTATTATTGATAGTTATGAAACGAATGGAGTGATTTATGCAGCGGGTTTTGCAGCAGAAAATAATATGAGTTTAGATTTAATTTATGAGGCTTGGAATTTAAATGGTTGGGAGGATGAAATAAATGCCTTGAAATTATTTAGTCAAAAAAAATAGTTATGAGTTAGAAAGAGAAAAATTTACCTGGACACCACTTGAAGAAATGATTAAGGATTTGGAGAAATAAATTTATTAGTAAGTTATGGATAATTTAGTTGAAGATAGTCTAGTCTTTTCGGTTACCTACGAAAACTACATCAAAAATATTAAACAAGACAAACAAAACAAAACTCTTGGTGAATGGTCAATCAAAGATGACAAGATCAATACTTTAAAATATGCATATGTATATCTTGTTGGCAGTAATCAAATGGTTGTTAAAAAATATTATATAGAAAAATTTGAAAAATCAGATCCAAGCAAAGGTTATATGGATCCAGATAAAAAATGCTTTATATTTTCAAAATCTGAGGACTTGTTTGTGGATTTTCCACTTGTAGTTCAAGGAAGACAATATGTTAATTCTTCAACTCTAGACAACGCTCAAAAAATATCACCTGATCAAGTTAATGTTCGTATGATGAACGCAAAAGAAAGTAAAAGTGAGGGTACAAAATCTAAAGTCCAACCTTTGTCTGCGAGAGACAAATTAGTAGAAGTCAAAAATACATTATTTAAAGATAAAGATTTTAAAGATTTTTCTATTATATCCTCGTTAGAGAAACAAGTGGAAGACGGAAAAAGTGCAGAAGAAGTTCTGACTAATTATTTCGACTCATTAAATAAGTAAATTTCTAATTAAAATAAAATAAGAGTAAGACAAAAGCAAATTAGTTTAATTAGCAAATAGTTTTATTAAGTTTTGGAAAGGAGATGATTGAAATTTCAACTTAGTAATTATTTTTGAACATTCCTTTACATAATGCTGTGGACAATTGCTGTTAAATAAAAACCATTTTGCAAAACATGCAAAACCTAGAAAGTCTGACTTTGCTGTAATATTATTATTTTGAATATCCGCGTGATGTCGATATGGTCTTGTGGACATCCATTGCTTGGTCTGATCTTTAATTTGTAGTAGTGATGGTTCAAAATCAATTAAAAATAAGTTATTTTCAGAATAGATGATATTTTTTCGATTAATATCACCATGTACAAATTCCTCTGCATATAGTTTATCAAGTGATTGAGCAAATTTTTTTATTAATTTTATTTTTTCTGAAGGATCAATTTCTTTTAATTTTTTTTTATTTATTAAACATTTTTGTTTCATTACTAGTAAATCTTCCTCGTAGAAATAATTTGTTTGAGGTATAAAATCCATTGAAGATGAAAGCTTAACTATTTGACTTAATCTTTTTTCAATATCTTTTAAGTCATCTAAAAGATTAAATATTTTATATATTTTATAAATACTATTTGATTTTTTATCTATCCAATGAATATGTCCTTTTGCTTGAAGCTTTACCTTTTGATGTTCGCTCAAATTCATTAATTATTCTGCGAAAGTTTTTTTTGCTTATTAGTAAGATAAGTCAAAACTTTGTTATATTCTTCTAAGGACAAATGGACATAACTACCTTTGTTTAAATATTGTTCTACATCAAGATCCCAATTACCTAGAGTTACAGCAAAATAGCCAGTATCATATTCTCCATTGTCATAACCTTGAGTAACAATTTCACCCTCAGTAATATAGCTAGCACCAAAAGCATAGTCAGACATACTTAAAAATGTACTATTAAGATCTTTTCCTGATATTTCTTTTGTTAATAAAATGTAAACATTTAGATCTTGCCAATCGATAGATTTAAACGTATTTTTAAATTCACTTAATTCATGAAAGTCTTCTGAATTAAAGGAGGCCTTGGAACTATCGGAGTAACTTGGGTGTTTGGTGCTTATTAGAATCTTTTCTCCAATTATTCCATCAACTTTTTCTTTTAATTCATCAATAAAAGCTTTTAACTGAACAATACAATAGTCTGTAGCTTCTTGAGTTGGTTTATCATCTTTATCTAGGCCTTCGTCGTTTTCCCAATCATTTATTTTATTGAATAGAAAAGAGGGTCGTATTTTGATTAAATAATTTTCACCTTTATCTTGCGAAAGTTTTTTTTGCTTATTAGTAAGATAAGTATGAAACTCTTGAATTAAATCATCTTTGTACTCTACCGATCCCTCAAAAGTTTTTCCGTTAGCACATATAATTTCTAAACACATCACACCACCACCGCTTGCATCATGCGCAGTGAGTTCAAAACCTGGGTCGTCCATTTCTGCCAAAACCGCCTCGTTCTTAAACGATTTCACTTTAAAACAAACATTAGTAAAATTTTTATTTTTTGTGAGAGAATAACCTGCATGGTCATAACGATAGTAAAATATAAAAACAACTTCCCCCTTTTTTGGTGTTGCAACTAATTTACCTTGGTTTTCAATTGTGTAATCAAAAGAAGTGATATCAGTGCTGTCTATTGTGAGATAGCTTGAGTTAAGGGCTTTATCCTTATAGTGTTTTAGATCTCCAAGGACCAAATGGGATGTAGACACATTTTCTCCACCTCCAATAACGTTTGAAATTTGTTCATTTATTTTTTCAATAGAATTTAAATTTTTTTCTTCAACAATTAAATCATAATAAGTTAATTCCGAAGTTGAAAATGAAATTTCTGACCAGTCCTCTTTTTTTTTGACTTTTTTCTTTTTACTTTTTTTCTTTTTACTTTTTTTCTTTGTAGTCATTATTTATTAAAATGTTTTACTAGTTCAATAATATCCTCTTTAGAATATTTCAAATCCTTAAATTCATATAAATTTTCATTATTTAAATTAAATTGAATTTCTTCATCTCCAAAATATAAATATATGTCAGTTGGTTCTTTATTTGCATCGTATTCACAATCACTAGTATCAATATGTTCCCAATTCTCAAACTCATCTTCTTCATAATCTATAGATTTTCCTTCACCACTAAAATTATCAATGAATTGTCTAATATATTGAGTCCATTCATTATCTTTTAACCTTTCTGTAAAATCTTTAAAATTTCCATCTTCATTGGGAAAATCTATAGTACCACTCAACACATTGTTGAGGTATGCACCGCCTTCCTTAGTGGTTCCATCCTCAAAAGTATATGTCCCAATAGCATCTTCTCTTTCAGATATTTTATGTAAATGAACTGAAATTTTAGTTAATTTTTTACCTTTAAAATTTTCTTTAATATTAAACGGCATAACAAAACTATATCTTTTTTAGATCCATTGTACCTAGTTTTAGAGAAAATGAATATTAATTTTTAGGAAAAAAATTGATTTAAATACTTAATTGTTCCACCATACTCATTAGCTAAATTTAATTTACTTGCATGCATAAGGTATTCCTCTAGAGCTTTTTTCATTGTGTTGGTATCACCGTTTTTCATTAAATATTGTTCAATTATTTTATATTCATAATTTTCAGGTTCATCTCCTAAGACTTTTTCAATAGTGATATAGTATTCGGTATCATGTTCTGAACCTGATCTTATCATTATCAATTTGTCCTCATCGCCAACAATAATGTCACCATCATTGTCAAATTCTTTAGTTATTTTTTCCAAAAGTTTGCTAGAAATTTCTTCTTGGTCACTCATATCATTTTTACTATATATTTTTTAACTCCATATTGCTTAGTCTTAAAATTAATTGGTATTGTTTTTTATTTATTCTACCATCTAAAAATCCTCTATATGGACTTCCATTTGTTTGAAATATTAAAGGCTCTTTGCCAGATTTACCGCCCCCTAAAAACATCAGACTTTTTTTATCATCTAGTGTTTTTGCCATATCGTATAAAAATTCAAAAGTTAAACCATCAGTGTGTCTTAGTTGGATACTTTTATTAATTACAAATTTTTTTAATACGTCTTCTCTTTTAAAAAACTTACCTGTCCATTTAAGGGGAGGGGTGTCATCTCTTACATTGGGGACAATTTCTTTTGGATCTTGTTTTTTTACTTCTTTTCCCTCTTTACTAAATAAAACCTCTTTGATTTTAGGTGGTGAATAAAGGATTTCATTTTTGGAGTTAAATAAAATTCTATCGATATCACCAATAAATTTTCCTGCATATTCAATATCAACGTCCACATCCTCTTTTAAAATACTTTCTGCTAATTTAGATTTATGTTTGTTGATCAAACTGTCCTCTGAAGTTTCATCAGAACTAATCAATAATCTAGAATTTTTGATAGTTTTACCTTTATAAGCAAGTTTTGGATCCTTTTCCCTTATTAAAGATACAAACCTGACACTGGCATCTCTTTTCTTTGAATTTTCTATATGTATTTCTTTTAAAGCTGTAGTCATTACATCATCTCAAAATCTAAATCATTATCCTCAAATTCTTCCACTTCTTCAGGAAGTTCATCACTGTGTTCTCCAATCCAATTACACATCGTTTTTCTTCCAATTAAAGCAAAATAATCCTTTTCACCTTTTAAAATAATTCCATCTTCTAATTTAAAATCTGAATAGTAATTAAAAGGAAAACTAAATATTTCACCTTTATCCAATTTCGATTTTAAATCTTTATCAAAATTTTTAGGTTCTAGGTGGTAGACTGAATTAACTTTTAAATTCAACGCATCTTCTTCAGACGCAGATTTTAATTGCACATCTTTGCCAAGAGTTGAATCTTCCTTTCTTACTTTTTTGCCATTATCATCAATTGCTTCCAGTTCTTTTTTATCGATAAAATTACCTTTATGATCTAAATAAGAGCTGCTGATATCACTGCTAACAAAAACAATACCAGTTTCTTCTTCTAAATTAGCTCTCGAGCATTCTTTGCCTTTTTCATCTAAATAAAGTCTTTTTTTGAAACCATAAAGTTTTTTTCTATCAATTTTAGATATTCCAAAACTTGAGTTCTTTTTATTGAGACTAAGAATTAGTTCTCTAGCCATTGTGTTTCTCCCAACCCTTTTTGACATTTTCATCGATTAGTTTTTTCAAATGTCCAAGACCAAGTTTTTCATCTTCAAAGGGATATAATTTTCTTTTGATAGGGTCGCTCCTACCTTCTGAATAATCTAAATAATAACAAAGAAAAGAAGGATAATCTGACGATTTTTCTTTATTAGATTTCCAAAACAAAAATTTTTTAATAGCAATTCCTTTTTTACTCTCTTTTTTAAATATCTCTCTTTTGATAATTTTACTTTTAGGCAAATCTTTATTGTTTATTTCTTTAAATTCACCTTTAGGAATTCCACTTATTCTTATAATCTGATTTAAACCACAATCATCAAAATTGGCTTTTTTATCTGATCGAATATTAACTATATTACTATTTAAAACAGATACCGATCTTGCTCTACCTGTTGCATTAAGTGACTTATTTGAATATTCATATTTTAAGTGTCGAATAGGTTGATCGTTTGACTTATCTCCTTGAAACTCTAATAATTTTACTTCACAAACAATTTCAGGTTTTACAAAATTATAAGCAGATCCATTTGAGGCAATCTTTTGGAAATTTGAACTGACTTTTAATTTTGTTAATTTTTTATAAAGATCTTTTCTTAAATTAGTTGGTATGTTTCCACACGAACCCACATGCATAATTTCTTTTTCATTTAAAAAAACTCCTAAAGAGACAGATCTAATTTGATTGGCATTACTTCCTAATGTATATCCGGTAATTAAAAAGTCTGCTGTTTCTTCTTTTTTAATTTTGTAAACAATACTATCATTTCTGATAATTAAACCTTCAGCATTATTTTTAATTACTATTTCTTTAAAATATTTATTTACATCTGAATGTTTTATCTGTTTTTGCTCTAATACATGGGACAAATTTTTAGAATTTTCACCTAAGTTTTTTTTTAAAAATTTATATTTTTCCTCAAAACTACTTAAAAGTTTATCAGATATGACTATATCAAAGATACCCAATCTAAGATTTTTTCTTTTTGATTTGTCTCCAAGTCCAGAAATAGTATCTCCATAACGCTCTCTTTCTTTTGTTAAATAATATAATTCACCTGCCAGAATAATATTTTTTGTCTTTGATAATTTTTTGTCTAATTCTTTTTTAATCTCACTTGTTAAAGTTGAAATATCATTTTCATTAGAATTAATTATTTTTGAGTTTTTATTTGATTTAGAATAAAACCATAACTGTCCATCATATTTTTTTGAAAACCAGTAATTTCCTTTTGTGATTGTATCTATTTCATCATTAGATAATGAGATATATTTCCTTGTAACTGAATTTTTGTATTTTTTAATTGAGCTAGTTATATCCATATAATTAAATAACTTACTGATATTTAATACTTTAAATTCTCTAAGACAACATCTTTATCTTTTTAAATTTATCAGATAGATTTACTAAGTCAGACCCAGATTCTTGAACTATTTTTAATGCTTCTTTTTTATCCATTAAATTTATTCTTAATTTTTTACTTCAATTACTTGAAAGTCCTCACCTTTAAAAGTGCTATCCCCCATATGATGTTCGATATCCTGGTTATCGTAAGTAATAGATTCAATCGTTTCCCATCCATTAAAATTACAAGTTTCCACTTTTAGTTTTTTAGGATCAAAAGGATGATCAATAACAAGTTCAGAGCTCAAACCACCTTTTTCAGTTCTTTCACCTAGGAAAAAATAACCTGTTTCCCCCTTTTTAACACCATCTATAAAATCTTTTTTAGTTCGAATAAGTTTAGCTCCAATCTTTTTTAATGAATTTTCGTCCATAGGAATTTCAATCGTTTGATCTTCTCTATCGAGTTCAAGTTTACTATCACCAAAACTATAACTTGTTGACTCGAAAAAACTACCTGCGTCATACCAAGGTCCTATCTGAACATCCTCTGGTATGCCTCCATTTTCATCATGATAAACATGGGAAGTCAGCAAATCATTGTCATTAGCAAAAAACTCATATGTCTTTTTTGAGATCTCGCCAGCTTTTCTTTCTCCACCTGACCCGCTAATATGAACTGAATATTTATATTCTAAATTTTCTTTATCCATAAAATATTTTTCGAAAATTTCTTCTTTAGGAAGGAGTTTTTTCATAAATGACTTATCAAATCGAACCTTGTCCCCTGCATATTGAACAGCATTTTCATCTTGTTTTACTGCTGCGATAACAACTTCTTTGTCAACTTTTAACTTGTCGTTAGCGAATTGAATAGCCATACCATCTTTTTTTAATGCAATAAGAACAATTTCTTTATCAGCTTTTAACTTGTCTTCGGCATATTGAAGTGCATAGCCAGATTGTTTTACTGCA
Source organism: uncultured Pelagibacteraceae bacterium (assembly GCA_902631255.1). GTDB lineage: Bacteria > Pseudomonadota > Alphaproteobacteria > Pelagibacterales > Pelagibacteraceae > Pelagibacter. Next base: position 31,572 of record CACOXS010000004.1, on the reverse strand, counting down.
GCAATAATAAATTTTTTGTTTGCTCTTAAATTTTTATCGGCGTATTCAAGAACAGAGGTGTATTTTTTGGCAGCTGCAAGAACAACTTCTTTATCTGCTTTTAACTTCTTATTGGCATATTCAAGGGCAGAACCAGATTGTTTTACCGCCTCAAGAACAACGTCTTTATCTGCTTTTAACTTCTTATCGGCATATTCTAGAGCATGGCCATATTGTTTTACCGCTACAAGAACAATCTTTTTATTAGCTTTTAACTTTTTATCGGCATTTTGAAGAGTAGAAGCATCTTGTTTTATCGCAGTAAGAACAACTTCTTTATTTGCTTTTAACTTTTTATCGGCGTATTGAAGAGTAGAAGCATCTTGTTTTATCGCAGTAAGAACAATTTTTTTATCAGCTCTTAATTTCTTATTGGCAGCATAAAGAGCAGAACCAGATTGTTTTATCGCAGTAAGAACAATTTTTTTATCAGCTCTTAACTTCTTATCGGCATATTCAAGAGCGTAGCCATATTTTTTTACCGCCGCAAGAACAACTTCTTTATCTGCTTTTAACTTCTTATTGGCATATTGAATAGCAGAACCATCTTGTTTTACAGCCGCAAGAACAACTTCTTTATTTGCTTTTAACTTGTCGTCGGCGTATTGAAGAGTAGAAGCATCTTGTTTTACAGCTGTAAGTATAATTTCTTTGTCAGCTTTTAACTTATCGTCGGCGAATTCAAGAACAGAAGCTTGATAATGCGTTTGTCGTTGTCCCTCTTGTTTTACCGCTGCAAGAACAACATCTTTATCTGCTTTTAACTTATCGTTAGCGAATTCAAGAACAGAAGCCTCTTTTTTTACCGCTGCAAGAACAACATCTTTATCTGCTTTTAACTTGTCATCGGCACGTTTAAGAAACGATACATCTTGTTTTACCAGCGCAAGAGCAATATCTTTATCTGATTTTAACTGGTCATCGGCATATTGAAAAGCAGAACCCTCTTGTTTTACGGCTGCAAGAACAACTTCTTTATCTCCTTTTAATTTTTTATCGGCAAATTCAAGAGCAGAACCATATTGTTTTACTGCTAAAAGAACAACTTCTTTATCTCCTTTTAATTTTTTATCGGCAAATTCAAGAGCAGAAGAACCCTCTTGTTTTATCGCAGCAAGAACAAAATTTTTATCTGCTTTTAACTGGTCATCGGCATATTGAAGTGCATAGCCAGCTGATTTTACCGCTTCAAGAACAACATCTTTATCTGCTTTTAACTGGTCATTGGCATATTGAAGAGCATAGGCAGATTGTTTTACCGCTACAAGAACAATTTCTTTATTCGTTTTGAGTTTGTCATCGACATATTCAAGATCATCTCCAGATTCTTTTAACGCTGCAAGAACAATTTCTTTATCTGCTTTTAACTTTTCATCAGCATCTTGAAGTGAAAAATTACCATTTTCAATTTCTTTAAATATTTTTTTTCTGTCCATATAATCTCACTTTTAACTGATTTTTATCCTAAATTTATTGTATTATAATTCTGATAGCAAACTTTCTAAATGACTTATAAAGAACTAATTAAAGAGTGCAAAAAAAGAGGTTTTACGCTTGTTGATGATAATGGCAAGTTTTCTGTCTTAGATAAAAAAGGCAAAGAGTTTCCCCTAAATTCTGAAGACATGAAAAAGTATAAATCTGGTAAAGAAGAAGTACCACGTTATTTTTTAGAATTTTTGGATGTGTTGTAAAGTTTTATCCAACTCTTATTTTCGGTAAAGAATAAAAATCAGCCGTATCTATTTTAGAAGAATATTGTCTTCGCATATTCCATTTTTTATGAACTCCAGCGCTGGCAAGACTTAAAGTAGATCTGCCATATCTATAATTAGTATTATCAATTGATCGCATTAAATTTTTTATTTTTTCATCTTTTTCAGATGAAAATAAATTTTTTCTGCCATCGTCATTACGCAGTCCTGTCAGCATTACACCTGCTTTTTGATAACGATAACCATTTTTGAATATGTTTTCCAGTATTGCAATTGCGGTCTTAACAGTTTCAATACTATTGTTTGTTGCAATAGGAAAATCAACTGTTTTAGCATTTGAATAATAACCATAGTCTCTTTGAAACGGACTGGTTCGAACGAAAACTGTAATTGCTTTTGCAACTAGAGACTCTGATCTAATTTTTTCAGACGCATTCAAGCAGTAATTGGCAACTGCTTCTTTTAGTTCTTGAAATTTTTCAATTCTTTTACCAAATGACCTTGAGACTACACAGCTCTTTCTTTTAGTTTGAGTAGTTTCTAAATTTATACAAGGTATTCCTCTAAGTTCCATTGCAGTTCTAGAGCTTAAAACGTTAGAACATTTTTTGATCCAGGTATTAGATTTATTCTTAAGTTGCTTAGCATTATAAATTCCATTTTTTTGATAGAATTTTGTCAGTTGTCTGCCAACACCCCATATATCATTGATTTCAACTTTTTCTAAAATAGGGTCTAAATTCTCTATTCCAATTAAGCTAGTTACTCCTGATTGTTTTTTCTTGGCAATATGATTTGCAACTTTGCTTAAAGTTTTAGTTTTTGCAATTCCAATACTGGTTGGAATACCAGTCCATTGCAAAACTGTTTCTCTAATTTCTCTACCAACTTTTTCAACTTCAGAGTCTGGAAAATTGGATAAATCTATAAATGCTTCATCGATAGAATACACTTCTATTTCAGTATTAAATCTTTTAAGTGTTCTCATTACTCTTCTAGATAAATCGCCATATAAAGAATAATTTGATGAAAAAACCTCAACTTTATTTTTAACAATAATATCTTTTGCTTTAAAATAAGGTTCACCCATTTTGATCCCCAAAGCTTTTGCTTCTTTGGATCTAGAAATAATACAACCATCATTATTTGATAGTACAACTACAGGTTTTTTTCTTATTCTTGGATTGAATAATCTTTCACATGAAACATAGAAAGAGTTACAATCAACCAGGCCTATTTTTTTAGTACGTTGAATGGATGACATAAGTCACAACCCCCCAAATAAAGACGTCTTCCTCTTCGTTAATCAAAATTCTATTAGAAAAATCTTTAGAGCCTGAGGATAGAAATTTTTTATCTCTTTCTTGAACTAAAGTTTTAACTACGAGCTCGTCATGAACATTTGCAATAACGGTTGAGAAGTTTTTTGGCTTTAAACTTTTGTCGACAACTAATAAATCCCCATCATTAATCCCAACATCGACCATAGATTTTCCCTGTACTCGGATGATGAAAGTGGCAGGCACATTTTTGATTAAATGCATGTTTAGATCGATATCTTCCTCGATATAATCAGTGGCAGGCGATGGAAAACCAGCACCAGCTTTATGCAGATAATAGGGAATAGTTAGCTTCATGTTCTTGTTTTGTTCTTATTTGTAGCGCAGTTATACAATGTAGTCAATAGGTTGTATTTTGAGTCCGTAATTGAATCAAAACTGAATCAAAACGTGAACATCGAAACTATATTTTGTATGCTTGTGGATAACTTTAACCAAGGATAGTTTAATTGGATATCAAATGAGAGGAATTCTAATAATTTTAATTTCAATATTAACCTTAAATTCTCAAGTTATGGCATACGAGGAAGCAAATTATGAAATAGTAAAAGAAAATAAAGAATATGAAATCAGAAAATATTCTGATCGTTTAGTCATTGAAACAAATTCCATACAAGGTAATGGTTTTAGAAAATTGTTTAATTATATTTCAGGAAACAATGAGGAAAAAAAAGAAATTAAAATGACAGTTCCTGTTACTCAAGAAGTCAAAAATGGAAATATGACAATGCAATTTTATCTACCTTCAAAATTTAATATACAAAATACGCCAAAGCCATCCAATTCAGAAATAAAAGTTTTAACTATAGAGGGTGGTTACTTTGCTGTTATTAAATATTCTGGAAGATCTTCAGATCAAAACTTTTTAAAGAATAAAGACATCTTAGAAAAACAGCTTAAACAAGATAATATTACTATTTTAAGTCCTCCAATAAGAGCATCTTACAATTCACCATTTACTTTGCCAATGTTAAAAAGAAATGAAGTAATGTATAGAATAGACTTATAAATGAAAAAATTAGTTTGCCATTGTGGTGCTGTAGAAGCAGAAATTAATTTAGACGGAGATTTAGCTAAAGTAATAAAATGTAATTGTTCTATTTGTAAAAGAAAAGGAGCGATCATGTCGATGGTAAAAAATGAAGATTTTAAAATTACTAAAGGCCAAGATAAATTAAAACTTTATCAATTTCATTCAAAAGTAGCGAAACATTACTTTTGTTCTGACTGTGGGATTTACACACATCATAATCCAAGGATCAATCCGGCAATGACAGGATTTAATGTTGGTTGTATTGATGAAATAAATACTTTCGATATGAAAGAAGTTCCAGTAAACGATGGTCAAAATCATCCATTAGATAAAAAATAATTTTCATGCAACAATTCAGCTTATGCTTTGGTAAGGTAAAAAAAGATTGTTTAAAGTTTATTAAATCTCAAGAAACAAAAGCAGATAAATTTAAGAATAAGGAAAGAATGATAAAGTCTTTCTTAATTCCATTATGTTTTTGGATTAGTAAAAAAGCTGATAAAAAAAGACCTTATTTTGTGGGTTTAGCAGGAGGTCAAGGTACAGGCAAAACCACAATTAGTTCACTCATAAAAATTATTTTAACAAAGTACTTTAAATTGAAGGTTTTTAGAATTTCTATAGATGATTTTTATAAAACTAGAAGAGAGAGAATTAATTTATCAAATAAAATTCACCCGATGCTTTTAACTAGGGGAGTACCAGGAACACATGATATTAATATGATGTTGAGTTTTTTTAGAAAGGCAAAAAGTAGAAAATTTAAAAGGCTGAAGTTGCCATCATTTAATAAAGCAATAGATGACCGCTTTCACAAAAAGAATTGGTATGACTTAAAAGTTAGACCTGATGTAATTATTTTTGAAGGTTGGTGTGTTGGTGCAAAATCAGAAAAAAATAATACTTTAAAGAAAAACATTAATTCTCTTGAAAAAGCCAAAGATCAAAAACAAATTTGGAGAAAATACGTGAACCAGCAATTGAAATCAAAATACAAAAACTTATATTCCCAACTTAATTGCTTGATTTATTTAAGAGCAAAAAATTTTAGTCTACTTCAGAAATGGAGATTGAAACAAGAGAGAAAACTTTGGGTGAAAAGTAAAGTAAAATCGAATTTAAAAATAATGAGTAGAGGAGATGTCATCAATTTTATGCAGACATACCAAAGAATAACCCAGAATATGTTTAAAAATATGCCTAAATATGCATCTATAATTTTTAATCTAAATAGTAACCATCAGATCAAATCTGCAGTATATAAAACCAAATGAAAAAAATAATTTTAATTTTTTTAGGGTCATTCTTTTTATTTTCTGAAGTAAATGCAGAGACCTTTTCTAGTGCTTTATTAAAAGCCTATAAAAATAATTCAGAGCTTAACGCAGAAAGAGAAAATATTAATGTTTCTGAACAAGATCTAAATATAGCAAGAGGATCTTATTTACCAACCATTACACTTGAGGGCACTGAAAGCCAGGAAGAAACTAACAAACTTACCAATCAAAATGGAAGTAGTGCATCAATTAGTGATGTGGATCCTTCAACAAGATCAGTTTCAATTACTCAGACTCTAATAGATTTTGGTAGAGGTGCAGATCTTGCAAAAAATAAGATTGGTATTGATCTTGCAAAAGCGAAATTATTAAAAAAAGAACAAGATATCTTATATAAAACTACCGAGGCTTATACGGGACTAATTTCAGCAAATGAAAAATTGGAAATTAATAGGTCAAACGTTGATCTTTTAAGTAGACAAGTTGAAACCGATAGAATTAGACTTAGCAGAGGTCAAATTTCTTTATCAGATGTTTCTCAATCAGAATCCTCTTTAGCGGGAGCTGAAGCTCAATTTATTAAAGCACAAAATGACTTATTAACCAGTAAATTAAATTATGAAAATATTATAGGCAGCATTAATGATGTGCAATCATTGGATAAAAGTTCAATTGTTAACTACGAACTTCCAGGAGATCTTAATTCAGCAATTGAGCTTTCAAAGAAAAATAATCCTGATTTAATAATTGCAAAGTTAGAGTACGAACAATCTATTAAAGATAAATCAATGGCTAAATCAGATTTAGCACCTACTGCAAAATTATCTTTTGAAAGATCATATACTGAAGATTTAAACACAACATACGATGAGAGAGAAAAAGACACTGTTAAAGCAACTGTTTCGTGGCCTTTTTTTTCTGGTGGTAAAAATATTGCTAAGTATAAAAAAAATCAAAGTTTAGAAAATAGAAAAAGATTGATTTTAGATAGTGCTGTAAAACAAAATCAAACTGATGTAGCTAGCGCATGGTCTAATTATCAATCTAATAGAAGTTTACTTAACTCTGTTCAATCTCAAGTTAAAGCTGCTGAAATTGCCAATGAGGGAATTACTGCTGAATATAATAGTGGGGCTGGAAGAACAACTTTAGAGGTCATTCAATCCAACTCTTTACTTTTGAATGCTCAAATTTCTTTGGCTGATTCTGAGAGAAATTACATTTTATCCCAGTTTAATTTGTTAAAGTCTTTGGGATTGCTTAACAGCGATTATCTAAAAATAAGATAATTATTGGTTTTTTTGAGGAAAATAAAATATCTTGCCAATGAGAACAAAATGTGTACATTTATTTTATGATTCGAGTGTTAAAAAAAGTAAGAAAAGAGGCAAAAAATGACAAAAAATAACTTAAAAGTAGTTAAATCTACGAAAGATCAAGAATTGGATATTAAAGAAAAAAACAAAGCATTAGATGCTGCGATTAGCCAGATAACTGACAATTTTGGAAAAGGTTCAGTTATGAAGCTGGGCGAAAAAAGAGCGATGGATATCGAGTCGATATCTACAGGTTCTTTAAGTTTAGATTTAGCCTTAGGAATAGGTGGTTTACCTAAAGGAAGAATTATTGAAGTTTATGGACCAGAGAGTTCTGGAAAAACAACATTAGCATTACAAGTAGTTGCTGAAGCTCAAAAGGCAGGTGGAATTTGCGCATTCGTTGATGCGGAGCATGCTTTAGATCCAGTCTATGCAAAAAAATTAGGAGTGAATACTGAGGAGCTTTTAATCTCTCAACCAGATGCAGGTGAGCAAGCTTTAGAAATCGCTGATACACTAGTAAAATCAGGCTCTATTTCAGTTATCGTAATTGACTCTGTTGCAGCTTTGACTCCAAAAGCTGAAATTGAAGGTGAGATGGGTGATCATCATGTTGGTCTTCAATCAAGATTAATGAGTCAGGCTTTAAGAAAACTAACTGGTTCAATTTCAAATACAAACACAATGATGATTTTCATTAACCAAATTAGAATGAAAATTGGAGTTATGTTTGGAAGTCCAGAAACAACATCAGGCGGAAATGCATTGAAGTTTTATTCATCTGTAAGAATGGATATTAGAAGAATTGGTGCTATCAAAGATAAAGATGAAATTATTGGCAATACTACAAGAGTAAAAGTAGTTAAGAATAAAGTTGCACCACCATTTAAAGTTGTTGAGTTTGACTTAATGTATGGCAGAGGAATTAGCAAAATGGGTGAGTTAGTTGACCTAGGTGCTAAAGCTGACATTATTGAAAAATCAGGAGCATGGTATGCTTATAAGGGTGAAAAAATAGGTCAAGGTAGAGAAAACGCAAAAACTTACCTTGCTCAAAATCCTAAAGTCGCTGCAGAAATAGAAATGGCAATTAGAGAAAAAGCAGGTGTGATTTCAAAGAAAATTGAAGGAAATCCATTAAGTCCTGAAAAAATTGAAAAAGAGAAGAAAGTAGCCGAAAAAGAAGAGGCTGCAAAAGAAGCTACTCCTTCTAAAAAGAACTAAAATTAAAGGTCATCTTTAAATTATAAAAGGCGCTTGTTATAAGCGCCTTTCCCCCTTTATCACTAACTAGACATAGAATAAAAAAGCTGTATTTTAAAGTATGGCGGATAAATCATTAAATGAAATAAGAAGTACGTTCTTAAAATATTTTGAAAAGAATGATCATAAGATTGTTGAGTCTAGTAATTTAGTTCCAAATAATGACCCGACATTAATGTTTGCCAATTCTGGAATGGTTCAATTTAAGAATGTATTTACCGGTTTAGAAAAAAGAGATTATCAAAGAGCGACCACTTCTCAAAAATGTGTTAGGGCAGGAGGTAAGCATAATGACTTAGAAAATGTTGGTTACACTCCAAGACATCATACTTTTTTTGAAATGTTGGGAAATTTTTCTTTTGGGGATTATTTCAAAGAGAGAGGAATTGAACTTGCATGGAATTTAATCACTAAAGATTTTGGTTTAGATAAAAATAGACTTTACGTAACAGTTTTTCATGAAGATGATGAGGCCTTCAATTTTTGGAAGAAAATAGCGGGTTTTAGCGATGATAGAATTATCAGAATTTCAACATCAGATAATTTCTGGTCAATGGGTGAAACAGGTCCTTGTGGACCATGCTCAGAAATATTTTATGATCATGGTGATCATTTAAAAGGTGGTTTACCAGGAACAAAAGATCAAGATGGAGATCGTTTTATTGAAATTTGGAACTTGGTATTTATGCAATATGAACAAGTTTCAAAAGATAAAAGAATAGATTTACCCAAACCATCTGTAGACACCGGAATGGGATTGGAGAGAATAGCTGCTCTTTTACAAGGCACACACGACAATTATCAAACTGATCATTTTAAGAAATTAATAAGTTCGATATCGGATGTAACTAAAGTTAAACAAGTTGAAAATAACATATCAAGTTTTAGAGTAATTGCTGATCACTTAAGAGCAAGTTCATTTCTTTTAGCTGAAGGTGTTCTACCATCCAATGAGGGTCGTGGATATGTCTTAAGAAGAATTATGAGAAGAGGTATGAGGCATTCTCATTTATTAGGATCAAAAGAACCTATTTTTTACAAAATTTTTGAATCTTTAAAAAATGAAATGTCTGGAAATTATCCAGAGTTAGAACGATCCGAGTCTTTGATAACAGAAACATTAAAAATGGAAGAAGAAAAATTTTTAGTTTTACTTGATCGAGGAATTAAAATTCTAAATGATGAAATTTCAAAAATTGATAGAGTGTTATCAGGTGAAGTAGCTTTTAAATTATATGACACTTATGGTTTTCCATTAGATCTCACAGAAGATATTTTAAAAAATAAATCATTAAAAGTTGACCATCAAAGATTTGATGAGTTGATGAAAAAAAGCAAAGAACTTGCAAAAAAGAATTGGAAAGGATCTGGGGATAGCTCAGAGGAAGCAATTTGGTTTTTAATTAAAGATAAAACTGGTCCTACAGAGTTTTTGGGTTACGAGTCTAATCAATCTGAGGGAGTAGTGTTAAATTTAATTAAAAACAATCAGGAATCAAAATCATTAGCTACTGGAGAAGAAGGAATGATTATAACCAATCAAACTCCTTTTTATGGTGAGTCAGGAGGACAACTTGGCGATAAAGGCACAATAGTTTCTGGAAATTCAGTTTTTGAAGTTGAGGATACACAAAAAAAACTTGGAGATTTATTTGTTCATTATGGATCAGTTAAAACCGGAGAAATCAAAATTAATGATGTAGTTGAAATGAAAATTGATGTTGAGAGAAGAAACAATTTAAAAGCCTATCATTCTGCAACTCACTTACTTCATGAGTCTTTAAGAAGAACTTTAGGTAAGCATGTGATGCAAAAAGGATCATTAGTTGCACCAGATCGTTTGAGGTTTGACTTTAGTCACATGAAGCCGATTACTAATGAGGAATTAGAGACAATAGATAAATTAGTTAACGAATACGTTAAAAATGGTTCTGAAGTGACCACAAGAATTATGACACCTAAAGCTGCAATAGAAAAGGGAGCGCTAGCTTTTTTTGGTGAAAAATATGGTGAAGAAGTTCGTGTCGTTTCAATGGGTAAGGAAAAAGATGCTTATTTTTCAACGGAATTATGCGGTGGAACACATGTAAAAAACACGGGAGATATTGGAAAATTTAAAACAATCAGTCAATCATCTATTGCTGCAGGAGTTAGAAGAGTTGAAGCTCTAAGAGATAAACAGCTTGAGGATTTTATTAAGAATAAAGAAAAGCTTTCAACTTTATCTGTACAAAAGGATGAGGAGACTATCAAAGACTTATCATCACAAATAATCAAACTTGGGGGTAAACCGAAAGTTGATAATAAAGATTTAAAAGAAATTATTAAAAATCTTTCAAAACAACTTGAACAATTAAATGTTAATTCTGTTCTTCAAGATAAAACAAAAAATATTATTAATGATCAAAAAATAAAGGATATAAAAGTTCGATTTCAAAAAGTTCAAGATTTACCCCCTAAAGATCTGAGAAAATTAGTTGATAGTGGAAAAAAAGAACTTGGCGATGGGATTGTAATTGTCTTCGCAAGTAGTGAAGATAAAGTTGGTTTAGGAGTTGGTATCACTGAAAAACTAATTGATAAATATGATGCTGTAAAATTTGCAAAATTAGGTTCAGAAATTATTGGTGGCAAAGGTGGGGGTGGCCGAAAAGATTTTGCCCAAGCAGGGGGACAGGATAAAAACAAAATTGATGAGGCTTTTGAAAAACTAAAGGCATTAATTTAGCTTCTGTTTAAGATTGTTATCAATTACATCCAGAAATTGATTAGTTGTTAAATATTTGCTTGAAGGTCCAACCAAAATTGCAAGATCTTTTGTCATGGAGCCATTTTCAACACTTTCAATACAAACTTTTTCAATTGTATTAGCAAATTTGATAAGTTCGTCATTACCATCAAGTTTCCCTCTGTGTGCTAATCCTCTTGTCCATGCAAAAATTGAGGCAATTGGATTTGTGGAAGTTTCTTTACCTTGTTGGTGCATTCTGTAATGTCTAGTTACTGTTCCGTGAGCTGCTTCTGCCTCCATAATTTTTCCATCAGGTGTAAGCAGTGTACTTGTCATTAAACCTAGTGAACCATATCCTTGGGCCATGGTATCTGATTGAACATCACCATCATAATTTTTACATGCCCATATATACTTGCCACTCCATTTCATTGCACACGCTACCATGTCATCAATTAATCTGTGTTCATAAGTAATTTTTGCATCCTCAAATTTTTTCTTGAATTCTTTATTATAGACTTCTTCAAATATATCTTTAAATCTTCCATCGTATTTTTTTAGAATTGTATTTTTTGTTGATAAGTAAACTGGCCAATTCTTAATTAATCCATAACTAAAACAGGATCTTGCGAAATCCTCGATTGATTTATCTAAATTATACATTGAGAGAGCAACTCCTGGACCGGTAAAATTAAATACTTCATATTTAATTTCATCTTTACCATCTTCAGAGGTCCATTTTACTTCCATCTTACCTTTACCAGGCACTTTGAAATCTGTTGCCCTATATTGATCTCCAAATGCATGCCTTCCGATCACTACTGGATCAGACCAAGAGGGTACGAGTTTAGGAATGTTAGAACAAATTATGGGCTCTCTAAATACAGTTCCTCCAATGATATTTCTAATAGTTCCGTTTGGAGATCTCCACATTTTCTTCAATTTAAATTCTTCAACTCTTGCTTCATCTGGAGTTATGGTTGCACATTTGATACCGACACCAATTTTTTTAATTGCATTCGCAGAGTCGATAGTGATTTGATCATCAGAGTCATCTCTACTTTTCATTCCTAAATCGTAATATTCGATGCCAAGATCTAAATACGGAAGTATTAATTTTTTCTTGATAAATTCCCAGATTATTCTGGTCATTTCATCGCCATCTAACTCTACTATTGGGTTTTTAACGCTAATTTTGCTCACTTAAATTTTTATCTTAATAATTGAATTTCGCGATTTTATATACATATTAATGACAAATTATCAAATAGAAGAATATGTTTAGTAAGATATTTCCAAAAATTCACGCTGAAGGTTATAAATTTTTAGTTATAGCCGGAATAATCACAATAGTATTTTATATTTTTAGTAATTTCTTAGGCCTTATTGGCTTAGTCTTAACGATCTGGGTTTATTATTTTTTTAGAGATCCAGAGAGAATTGTTATAGACGATGATAATTATCTTGTCAGTCCAGCAGATGGTGAGGTAATTAAAGTTGAAGAAGTTGATGGGCCTAAAGAACTTGGTCTAGAGAATAAAAAATTTAAAAAGATAAGCGTTTTCATGAATGTTTTTGATTGTCATGTCAATAGAACCCCATGTGCAGGGAAGATTGAGGAAATTTTATATAAGCCAGGCAAGTTTGTAAATGCTTCATTAGATAAAGCAAGTGAAGACAATGAAAGAAATTATTTTAGAATTAAAGACCCTCACAACAATGATATTATAGTTGTTCAAATAGCTGGACTGGTTGCGCGAAGAATAGTTTGTGAGTCAAATAAAGATCAAGAGTTGAAACAAGGAGATCGTATTGGCATGATACGATTTGGTAGTAGAGCTGATATCTATTATGAAAATTATGAGCCACTTGTAAAAGTTGGTCAAAAAGCTATTTCAGGTGAGACACTACTTGCAAAAAAATAATATGGAACAAAAAAAACCAAATCTTAAAATTGTAGCGGATAAAAAAAGCGCAAGAATGATTTTACCAAATATGCTAACCCTGATGGGTGTATGTATTGGTTTAAGTTCAATTCGATTTGCTTTGGACGGAAGATTTGAAATAGCAATTATTGCAATAATTTTTGCTGCTTTGATTGATGGTTTAGATGGAAGAATAGCCAGACTTATTAAGGGGACTTCAAAAGTTGGAAAAGAATTAGATTCTTTGACGGATGTTATAAGTTTTGGGGTTGCTCCAGCATTCATTATGTATTTCTGGAAATTAAATACCTTAGGTCGATTTGGATGGTTACTATGTTTAGTCTATGTAATTTGTGTTGCTTTAAGATTAGCAAGATTTAATGTTAATTCTAATCAAGAGCCTTCTTGGAAAGATAACTTTTTTGAAGGAGTGCCATCTCCAGCAGGTGCAATATTATTGTTAACTCCGCTAATAATAAGCCTGAGTGGTTTTGATTATATTCAACTAAATTTTAATATTATTGTTCCAATATTTTTTGTGGCAACATCATTGCTTCTGATTAGTAAGTTTCCGAGTTATTCATTTAAAAAAATTGTCATACCAAGAAAGACAACAATATTTTTATTATTTGGCATAGTTCTATTTTTTGGACTATTGTTAGTTTATACATTTAATGTAATTGCAATAAGTTCTTTAGTTTATTTGCTTTTATTACCAATTAGCTTTTTTCATTTTCAAAAATTAAAAAAACAACATGAAAATGACAAAATTCAAGAGGATGATGATCTTGAAGACATACTTTAATGAAAAAAAACACAATAGTTTCTCTTGCTGATGCTAACTATTTTCCTTTATTAGAGGAATTAATTAATTCTATAAAAAGATTTAAAGAAAGTGAGAATGTTGCGATCTGTATTTTAGATGCAGGCTTAAACAAAGATCAAAAAGAAAAATTATCTGCTAAAGTAGATGAAATTAAATCTGCAGAGTGGGATATTGAAGTTCCTCAATCTAAAATTAAAGAAAAGGAATGGCTTAAAAGCCAAGTCTCAAGGGCATTTTTACCTAAATATTTTCCTAACTATGAAAAATATTTGTGGATTGATTGTGATGCTTGGGTAAATGATTGGAGTTCTGTCGAGCTTTATTTTCAAGCTTGCGACAATGGTAAGTTGGGTATTACACAAACAATAGGACCAGGTTACAAAATTACGTCAAAAGTAAATTGGTTATTTGGAAAATTAGCAATAATTAAATCCCAGAATTTTAAACATGCAATAAAATCAAAAATTGGTACTGACAAAGCTAGAAAACTTGCTTTTGCTCCACATATTAATATTGGCGTGTTTTCTTTGGAAAAAAACTCAAAAGGGTGGAGCTTGTGGCAAAACAATTTATCAGAAACACTAAAGGCTGGAAATATTTTTGGTTCCGAGGGATTAGCGATTAATATGTCGGTCTATATTGATGATCTTGAAACAGAATTTTTACCCTTAAATTGTAATTGGATCACTAGTAATCTTTTACCTAAATATGATGAAAATCAAAAAACATTTGTAGAACCTTATCTTCCCAATTACAAAATAGGTATAATGCATCTTGCAGCTGGAATATGGAAAGATGGTAAAGATATGCGGGTAGATAAAAGTATAAAGATAGAATTAGAAACTTTAGATAAGAAAAAGATTAATAAAAGTTTAAGATTTGATATTTAGTTGAAAAAAAATAAAATTTCAAAAAATTGGATTAATAAACAAAGAAGAGATGCTTATGTTCGTCAATCTAAAGTTGATGGTTATAGAGCTAGATCTGCATATAAATTAATTGAAATTAACGAAAAGTTTAAAGTTTTTAAGGGTGGAATTTCTGTAATAGATATTGGTGCTGCACCAGGAAGTTGGTCTCAATATGCTTCGAAGGTTGTAAAAAATGGAACAATTATTTCGATAGATTTAAAAAAGATGGAAAAAATTAAAAACACTATTCAAATTGTGGGTGATTTCACAGAGCGCAATATTCAAGAGAAAATAAAAACAAATCTTAACAGTCCGATTGATGTGGTTATGTCTGATATGGCAGTAAATACGACTGGAATAAAAGATGTTGATGCAATTCAAACTGGAGAGTTATGTAAAGAGGCGATGGTATTTTCAAAAGATGTAATATCTGAAAAGGGTATTTTTATTGCTAAAATATTTATGGGCAGATCTTTTAATGAAATTGTCGCACTAGGAAAAAAAATTTTTAAAGAAGTAAAGGTTTTTAAACCTAAGTCGAGTCGCAAAGACTCTAAAGAGAGTTTTATTATTTGTAAAAATCTTAGATAGATACTTTTAATTTGAGGGGAATCATATATAAATGATTATGGTTCCTATAAAAGAAGCACTTACCTTTGACGATGTTACTTTAGTTCCTAAGTACTCTGAAATATTACCCTCAGAGGTTGATACGAGTATAAAATTAACAGACTCATTAAAACTTAAAATCCCACTTTTATCATCAGCAATGGATACCGTAACCGAAAGCAAAATGGCTATTGCTATTGCAAAATCTGGTGGATTAGGAATAATCCACAGAAATTTAGATATTAAAAAACAAGTTCTTGAAGTTAAGAGAGTAAAACAACAAAAATTACTGGTAGGTGCAGCTGTAGGAGCGGGACCTAACGAGTTTAAAAGAGCTAAGGCACTTTTAAAAGAAAAATTGGATATGATTGTTGTGGACACTGCTCACGGACACACCAAAAAAGTTTCTGAAATAATTAGATTTATCAAAAAAATTAAAAATAAAAAAACAGCTCTATGTGCTGGAAATATAGCAACACCAGATGCAGCTAAATTTTTACTTAAATTAGGCGTTGATATAATTAAGGTTGGGATTGGTCCTGGTTCTATCTGCACAACTAGGTTGGTCGCGGGTATTGGAGTTCCTCAATTAAGCGCAATATTAAATGTGAGAAACGGCATAAAGAATAAAAATGTAAAAATTATTTCTGATGGAGGGATAAAATACTCAGGTGACCTTGCTAAAGCTTTTGCTGCTGGCGCTGATGCAGTTATGATAGGTTCATTGTTTGCAGGAACTGATGAAACGCCGGGTAAACTTATAAAAAAAAATGGTAAACTATTTAAAAGTTTTAGAGGCATGGGCTCGGTAGGAGCGATGAACAAAGGCTCGGCTGATCGATATTTTCAAAAAAAACAAAAAGACAGTTCAAAGTATGTGCCTGAGGGAGTAGAAGGATTAGCAAAATACAAAGGTAAAGTTGATAAAGTAATTTTTAAATTAGTTGGTGGATTAAGATCATCTATGGGTTATCTTGGTTCCAAACAGATAAAATATTTAAGATATAAACCGCAATTTGTTAAAATTACAAAAGCTGGATTTTATGAAAGTATGGTTCATAATGTCGATATCGTTAAAAGTGATAGTAAATACTGATGACAAAAATATTTAAATTAATTTCTTTATTATATTTAATAATCAATAGCATGAGTATTGCTATTGCGGATGAAAATTTTTTTAATCAAGGTTTAAAATTATTCAAAGATAAAAAATATGAGGATGCTAGGTTTATGTTTGAAAGAGGTATAGTATTTAATCCTAAAGACTCAAATTCTTATCTTTATTTAGCAAAAATTTACAACATTCAAGAAGATCAAGATAAAGAAGAAAAAAATTTGGAAGCAACATTATTAATTGAACCTAATAACGAGGAAGCAATATTAATGTCTATGAAAATAGCTTTGGAGAGATCTAATTATTCAAAAGTAAAAGACTTATCTAATACTTTTTCTAAGGTTTGCAAAAAACTCTGTAATGAAAATAAAGAAATTTTAGACACCCTTGCAAATATAGAACCCAAAAAAAAATGAGTCTTGATAAGAATTTGAACAAAATCTTAATAATAGATTTTGGTTCACAATTTACTCAGTTAATAGCCAGGCGAATAAGAGAGTCAGGAGTTTATTCCGAAATTATTAGTCATAAAAAGGTTAAAAATAAAAATATTGATAATTCAATTAAAGGGATAATTTTATCAGGTGGACCATTAAATGTTTACCAAATTAATAAATATTCTTTTGATAAAAGGATTATCGAAAATCAAATACCAGTCTTAGGTATTTGTTTTGGTCATCAAATTTTATCAAAACTTAATGGTGGCAAAGTAAAACAATCAAAATATAGAGAGTTTGGATTAGCAAATATTCGCAAAAAGAGGGAAAGTATTTTGACAAAAAACTTCTTTAATAAAAAAAATATTAATAAAGTTTGGATGAGTCACGCTGATCAAGTTTCGAAACTTCCTAAAAATTTTAATGTTATTGCCTCAAGTCAAAACTCGAAATTTGCTATAATTGAAAATAAGAAAAAAAATTTTTATGGTGTCCAGTTTCATCCTGAAGTTACCCATACAGAAAATGGAAAAAAATTAATAAATAATTTTATATTCTTGATATGTAAAATTAAAAGAAATTGGTCATCAAAAGATCAAAAGATTAAATTGATAAAAGATATTCGAAATTTAGTCGGCAAAAATAAAGTAATATGTGCATTATCAGGTGGAGTTGATAGCAGTGTTGTCGCTCAACTATTGAATAAAGCAATTGGTAAAAAATTATTTTGTATCTTCGTTAACACGGGTCTTCTTAGAAAAAATGAGGAAATACAAGTAGTTAAAACTTTTAAAAAAAAATTGAAAATAAATCTAATTTATGTGAATGCAGAGAATGAATTTTTGAGAAAGCTCAACAATATTTCTGAACCAGAGAAAAAAAGAAAAATAATTGGAAATTTATTTATCAAAATTTTTGAAAGATACGCTAAAAGAATAAAAAATGTAAAATTTTTAGCACAAGGAACTCTCTATCCAGATCTTATTGAAAGTAAGTCAGTGACTGGAAGCCAAACCTCAAAGATCAAATCTCATCATAATGTAGGTGGTTTACCAAAGAAAATGAAACTTAAATTGGTAGAACCATTAAAATTTTTATTTAAAGATGAGGTTAGAAAATTAGGATTAGAATTAAAACTTAGTAAAGAAATTATTTCAAGACATCCGTTTCCAGGACCTGGACTGGCGATCAGAATGCCTGGTATTATTACTAAAGAAAAAATCAAAATTTTAAAAGAAGCTGATAATTATTTTATTCAAGCTTTAAGAGAGCACAATTTATATAATAAGATTTGGCAAGCCTATGCTGCATTGCTTCCAGTCAAAACAGTAGGTGTCATGGGTGATAATCGAACTTATGAATATTTGTGTTTATTAAGAGCAATTACATCCGAGGATGGAATGACAGCCGATTTTTATGACTTCAAAAAATCATTTATTCAAATGATTTCAAATAAAATTGTAAATAGCATAAGAGGAGTAAATAGAGTAGTTTATGATGTTACATCTAAACCGCCGAGCACCATTGAGCTTGAATGAAAAAAATAAAAAAAATTATAAATAAAAAAAATAAATCTAAAATTGTTTGTCTTACTGCGTATTCAAAAAATATTGCAGAAGAGGTAGATAAATATGTTGATATTGTACTAGTGGGTGACTCGCTAGGTTCAGTATTGTACAATTATTCAACTACCAGAAAAGTTACTCTAACAGAAATGATTAATCATTCTAAGAGCGTAAGACTTGGAGTAAAAAAAAGTTTAATGGTTGTTGATATGCCATTTAATACCTATTCAACAACAAACGCTGCTCTAAAGAACGCTAAAAAAATAATTAAGGAAACCAAGTGTGATGCAGTGAAGTTAGAAGGTGGAAAAAAAATAATCCATCAAATTAAATTATTAATTAAAAACAAGATTCCTGTGATGGGTCATCTTGGATTATTACCCCAATCAACCAAAGGTAAATTTAAATCTAAAGGAAAGACCACAAAAGAGATCAATCAATTAATTAATGATGCTTTATTACTTCAAAATAATGGAGTTTTTGCGATTGTCCTGGAATGTATTAAAACCCCAATCGCTAAACAAATTACAAAAAATTTGAATATCCCAACAATTGGAATTGGTTCATCTGTTCATTGCGATGGTCAGGTTCTTGTTACGGATGACTTAATTGGTTTAAATCAAACAAAAATAAAATTTGTTAAACAATTTTTAAACGTAAAAAAATATATCAATGCCGGATTAAGAAAATATGCTTCAGAGGTAAGATCTAAGAAATATCCAACTAAAAAACACTCGTATTAAAAATATTTTTTAAATTGTTCGTTGATCGATAAAATTTCTAAGTCTACTAAACCTCCGATTACTAATTGAAGGGCTACTAGAAGAATAAAACCTAAACCAACATAGGCAATCCATAAATGTTTTTGAATATAATTTGCAAGATATGTCGCCATTGCTCCTGTTAGAATTACTGATAAAACTAGTCCAAATATCATGAAGCCAAAATTACCTTTGGCAGCACCAACAACACCTATGACATTGTCAAAACTAATTGTAATATCTGCAAATAAAACTTTATAAACACTTTGAATGTACGACGGTTCCTTTGATTTTTTCGTTGGTGATTTTACTTTTTTTATTTCAAAAAGATCTTTTCTTAAATCGTTAACTATCCAAATTAAAAGTAAACCACCTAAAATTTTGATAAAGTAAAATTCAAATAAGTATGTGGCAAACAACGCAAAAATAACTTTAAATATTAAAGCACCAACCACTCCCCATAAAATAATTTGTCTTCTATGTTTTGGTGCAAAGTTAGCAGCAATCAAGCCAATGATGATTGCATTATCTGCTGCTAAGATTATATCAATAAAAATAATCTGAATTAATATGAGTGCTTCTTCTAACAAAGTAAGAACATAGTATAAAATATTAAAAATAATTCAATTAAAAGTAGTATTATTTTTTTATTGATAATTATTTTAATACATAATGAAATAGTCAGTATAAAAATGGAGGACAAATGAAATTCTTAAAATATTTATCAACTATTTTAGTTTCATTAATTTTGTCAATCAATCTTGCAATTGCAGAAAAATGGGACATGGCTCTGGCTTATGGAGCGGGGAACTTTCATTCTGCTAACGCAGCTGAATTTGCAAAAAATGTAACTGAAAAAAGTGGTGGCAAGTTAACAATTGTAACACACCCTGGTGGTTCGTTGTTTAAAGGTGGAGAAATTTTTAGAGCAGTAAGAACAGGTCAAGCTCAGATTGGTGAGAGATTTATGTCAGCTTTAGGAAAAGAAGATCCACTTTTAGAAGTAGACTCTCAACCATTCTTAGCAACGTCTTATTCTGATGCAATGAAGTTATATAAAGCGTCAAAAGACGAAATCGTTAAAGGATTAGACGAGAAAGGCTTAGTGTTTCTTTATGCTGTGCCGTGGCCAGCGCAAGGCTTATATAGTAAAAAGGAAATTAACTCTGTTGAGGATTTAAAAGGTCTTAAATTTAGAGCTTATAATTCTGCTACTATTAGAATCGCTGAGTTAACAGGAATGGCTCCTACAAAAATAGAGGCTGCTGAAATTAGTCAGGCGTTTTCTACAGGTGCAGTAGAAAGTATGATCACATCACCTACCACAGGTAAAAACTCAAAAATTTGGGAAAATGGTGTGAAATATTTTTATGATATTGCAGCTTGGTTTCCAAAAAACATGATAATTGTAAATAAAGATGCTTGGAATAAATTAGATCAGGCAACTAAAGATCTTGTTATGAAACAAGCAGCTTTAGCTGAAAGAAAAGGTTGGCAATTATCAAAACAAGGTAACGTTGGTGATAAAAAAGCTTTAGCTGATGCTGGTATGGTAGTCGGTAAAGTAAATGCACCACTTCAAGCTCATTTTGAAAAAGTTGGAGAGACTATGGCTAAGGAATGGTCTCAAAAAGCTGGTTCAAGAGGAGCTGCTGTTTTATCAAGTTATAAATAATTCAATTCTTAAAATTAAGGCCACTTAAAATTTGAGTGGCCTTAAATTGTTATGTTAAAATCACTAGATAGAAATTTAAATAAACTCTATAAATTTTCAGGTTATGTCGCTGCTTTTTTCTTAATTTTAGTAGCAGTTTTTATTCTTATTGGTATCTCATCGAGAATATTTGGTTTTTATATAAGAGGTCTTGCAGAGTATTCAGGTTATTGTATGGCTGCTGCATCTTTTTTTGCATTAGCGTACACATTTGTAGAAGGAGGGCATATCCGGATTACACTTTTTTTAGAAAAATTATCAGGTGCAAAGAAAAAATTTATTGAAACCTGGTGTTTAAGTATCGCAAGCTTTTTTTCAGGATACCTAGCTTTTTATTTCATTAAAATGTTAATTATTTCCTATAAATTTCAAGAACGAAGTGAAGGAGCAGATGAAATTTTGATTTGGATTCCTCAATCAAGCGTAGCTATCGGATCAACAATTTTTTTTATAAGCGTTTTTCATCAATTTATTTTAACTGCAAAAAGGATTAAATGACTGAAATACTTTTAACAATTTTCTTTATCAGTGTTTTGCTATTTTTTTTAGGATCTGGAATTTGGGTTGCGTTAAGTATGATTGGTGTATCGGCAATTGGTATGATGTTATTTACCTCAAGACCAGTTGGTGATGCAATGGCCACTACAATATGGGGTACATCATCCTCTTGGACACTTACCGCATTACCACTATTCGTCTGGATGGGTGAGATTTTATTTAGGACAAAGCTTTCTGAAAATTTATTCAAAGGATTATCTCCTTGGATGCAAAAATTACCAGGAGGTTTAATCCATGTTAATGTTGTTGGATGTGCATTATTTGCAGCAATTTCAGGCTCTTCAGCAGCAACTGTTGCAACAGTGGGCAAGATGTCTATTCCCGAATTAAGAAAAAGAAATTATCCAGAAAAAATCTTACTAGGTAGTTTAGCGGGTTCAGGAACATTAGGTTTGCTGATACCACCGTCAATTATATTGATTATCTATGGCGTTGCTGTCCAAGAGTCTATAGCAAAATTATTTATTGCTGGGATTATTCCTGGGATAATGATTGCACTAATATTCATGTCTTACGTAATTATTTGGTCTTTAATTAATAAAAAATCTATGCCGAAAATTTTGGAGGAGTACTCATTTTTAGAAAAAATAAAAAGATCAAAACAACTTTTGCCAGTAATTATTCTAATATTAGCTGTTATTGGATCGATATATACAGGAATTGCAACAGCTACTGAAGCAGCCTCGTTAGGAGTTGTTGGAGCATTAATATTGTCTTACTTTCAAAAAAGTTTGACATTAAAAACTTTTAAATCTTCTTTACTTGGAGCGACTAAAACATCTTGTATGATTGCATTTATCTTAGCAGGCTCAACATTTTTATCTTTAGCAATGGGATTTACCGGATTACCGAGAAATCTAGCTCTTTGGATACAAAATATGGATTTATCTCCATATGTTTTGATATTTGTTTTAATGATTTTTTATATAATTTTAGGAATGTTTCTTGATGGTATTTCGGCTGTTGTTTTAACTATGGCAATTATTGAACCAATGATAAGACAAGCAGGTTTTGATATGATTTGGTTCGGTATCTTTTTGGTAATTGTAGTTGAAATGGCACAAATAACCCCACCTGTTGGTTTTAATTTATTTGTACTTCAAGGTATGGCAAAAAAAGATATGGGTTACATTGCGAGGAGTGCATTCCCATTGTTTTTACTGATGGTTTTAGCAGTTATATTAGTGGTAATTTTTCCAGAAATAGCTTTATGGATGCCAGAACAGATGATTAAAAATATAAATTAATATTTTGATTTTTCTCCAGCTATAACAGCTTTTAACTGATCGTATTCTTCACACTTACAACCCTCTAAAACCCCGAGCCTTTCAACTGCAAGATTATGTCTGTTAGTAGCAACATAGAGCTCACCAAGATACTCATTTATACCTATATGCTCCGGATCAATAGCTAAACCTTGAAGGTAATATTTTTCACCATTCTCAAAATCACCCAGCTTTCTAGTTGTAAAACCTAGATAGTTTAATGTATCAGGTTTATTAGGCCTCTTTTTATTTGATTTAATTAAAAGTTTTTGTGCTTTTAAATATTTTTTTTTTGCTTTTTCAAATTTACCTTTTTTTTCAAAATATTTTGCTGATTTGATAGCTGAAACTGCTCTATTATAGCTTGTTCTAATCTCTGATGGGCCATCATTTGCACCAGTATGCTCTCCTCCATTGCTAGACGATCCGCCACCGCCACCGCCACCGCCACCGCCGCCGCCACCTGCAGCTAAAACATTTCCAGTGACAAGAAATAATATTGATAAAACTAGGATTGTTTTTCTCAAACTAAGTACAGATTAATATTTTGATTTTTCCCCAGCTATAACAGCTTTTAACTGATCATATTCTTCGCAATTACAACCTTTTAAAACATCAAGCCTTTCAACTGCAAGATTATGTCTGTTAGTTGCAACATACAATTCACCAAGATATTCGTTAATACCTTTATGTTTTGGATCAATAGCTAAACCCTGAAGGTAATACTTCTCACCATTCTCAAAATCACCCAGTTTTCTAGTTGTGAAACCTAAGTAGTTAAGAGTATCAGCTTTACCAGGTTTTTTTTCGTTTGATTTTATTAAAAGCTTTTGCGCTTTTGCGTAACTTTTTTGTGCTTTTTCTAATTTTCCTTTTTTTTCATATTTTTTAGCACTTTTTATATGCACTACCGCTTTTTCATAGTTTGTTTTTGTTGAACTTGATCCGCTAGAACTAGACGACGAACCAGCCGCAAAAGCGTTTGTTGTGACAAAAAATATAACAGATAAAGACAAGATAATTTTTTTCATATTAAATAAATTTTTTCATTTTGTTTAAAGTTTTTAATTCTAAGCCATTTTCAACTAAGTTCTCTCTTATCGACTTAGCTGTTGCTAATGAGCTTAAATTGTCACCATGTATACAAACAGAATCGATTTCACAAGGTATTTGCTTCCCGCTGTGACAATTAAGCGACTGAGTTTGCACCATTTTTAACACATGTTTTTTTGCTTGTTCTGGGTCAGTTATTAATGCATGAGATTTCTTCCTAGATACAAGATTGCCATCATCCTCGTAATTTCTGTCAGCAAATATTTCACAAGCAAATTTCATGTCTAATTTTTTTGCTGCTTCTTGCATTTTTGATCCAGTAGGCACTAGATATATTATGTCTTTATTAATATCCTTAATAGTTTTGGCTAAAATTGTAGCCAATTCAATATCCTCACATGCCATATTATTTAAGGCTCCATGAGGTTTTACATGAGATACACTTTCTCCATGGGAAGAAGCTATTTTTTGAAGAATTTCATATTGATCGATTATAAGTTTTTTTATTTCACTTTCAGAAAGATTCATTCTTTCTCTACCAAAATTTTCTGGATCATTAAAAGAAGGATGTGCACCAATACTCACTCCATTTTTTTTCGAAATTTTTACTACTTGATTCATGGTTTGTTCATCTCCAGCGTGATAGCCACAAGCAACATTGGCTGAATTTACGATTTCTAATAAATCTGGATCATACTTATTTGAGTGATGTTTTGATTTTTCACCTAAATCACAATTTATATTAATTTCCATACTCATAATTTGTAAGTATAACATGGCATGATTAAAAATATATCAAATCTTGGTGACGCAGCTTTGTATTGTGATTTTGGGACTGAGGTAAACCAAGAAATAAATAGTAAGGTAATACGATATTTTAAAAGTATTCAAAAAGAAAATATTGATGGGATCAATAACTTAACTCCCTCATATAATAAATTAATTATTTCATTTGATCTACGAAAAAAAAATTTTCAAACAATCAAACAACAAATTGAAAATTTAAATGTTATTAATGATGACGTTTTAGAGAGCAATAAAATTAAAATACCTGTTTGTTGTGATGAAAATTTTTCATTAGATATAAAAAGATTAGAGGAAAAGTTACAAATAACTCGTGATAAAATTTATGAGAAATTTTTTGGTAAGGAATTTTTTTGTTACATGACTGGTTTTATTGCAGGAATGCCTTTTCTGGGTGATCTAGAAAATGAGTTGCAGGCAAAACGTTTGGAAACACCAAGAGTAAAAGTGCCCAAGGGTTCAGTTGGATTAACAGAACAATTTGCCAATGTTTATACATTCGAAAGTCCTGGTGGGTGGAATATTATTGGAAATACACCACAAGTTATTTTTGATAGGACTAATGAGAATAATCCAAATTTAATTAATCCAGGTGATGTAGTTACTTTCGAGCAAATAACTAAAGATCAATATTACAATAACAATGAATAAAAATTATTTTGAAATAAAAAGAGCTGGAATAAACACAACATTTCAAGATCAAGGTAGGGGCAACCTTTATCATATTGGTATTCCATTTAGTGGAGCAATGGATAATAGAAATTTTCAAATTTCCAACAAACTTGTTGGTAATGAAGTAAATTTTCCAACAATTGAATTTGCCTACCAAGGTCCTTTGTTAAAGTATCTTGGGGAAAATATTAATTTTGCAATTACGGGAGATGTAAAATTTTTAATTAGAAAGAAAAATAATATTATCGAAGGAAATTGTTATCAATCTTTCACCTTAGAAAATGGTGATGAATTAGATATTATAAGCACTAATAAATCTGTTTATGGATATTTAGCAGTAAGTGGCGAATTTGATGTAAATTATCAATGGTCAAGTTGCTCTGTTAACACAAAAGCAAACATAGGTGCAAATAATGGAAAAAAAATAGAGGATGGACAAAAAATTAATATTTCAAAGATCAATAAAAATTTAACTGATAAAAAATTAAATTACATTAATTCAAAAATTGAAAATATCAGAGTTATCCAGGGGACAAATTTTGACTATTTTTCTGACGAAGGAAAAAAAGTTTTTTTCGAGAAAGAATTTGTAATATCAAAATTATCAGATCGTATGGGTATGAGGCTAGAGGGACCAAAAATAGAAAATATTGTTGATACCAACATTAAATCGGAAGGTTTATTAAAAGGTGTTATCCAAGTACCCGCGGATGGAAATCCAATTATTATGCTTTCAGATCATGGTACTATTGGAGGTTATCCTAAAATAGGAGTTGTTATCAGTGCAGATTATGACAAGTTAGTTCAATTAACCCCAGGTTCAAAGATTAAATTTAAAAAAGTCGAATTAGCTGATGCAGAAACATTATTTAAATTATATGACTTGGAGACACAAAATTTAATTTCACAAATTTAATGACTTTTATAAGAAACTTACCCGGACCACTATTAATTTTTTTAGGTGCATTAAGTTTAAGTTTTGGTGGATTGATTGTAAAATCTTTTGAGGGAGCCACGTTATGGCAAATTCTATTTTGGCGATCTTTATTTTTTTCTTTAACAGTTCTAGCTTTCTTAATTATTAGTTATAGAGGAAAAACAATTGAATCGTTTTATAAATCCGGATTTCCAGGATTTGTTGGTGGAATTATTTTATCTTTTGGATTTTGTGGATATGTGTTTGCTATGTACAATACCACTGTTGCCAATACTAATTTTATCATTTCACTTCAAATACTATTTCTTGCAATATTTGGGTATTTTTTCCTAAAGGAAAAAATAAATTTAATTACTCTGTTTTCAATCTGTCTGGCGATGACAGGCGTTTTATTAATGGTTGGCAACTCATTATCTCCTGGAGAATTATCTGGAAACCTTGCAGCTTTTACAATGCCAATTACTTTTGCAGTTTTAATAATGATTGTGAGAAAATTTCCCTCTGTGGATATGGTGCCAGCCCAGTTCGTTGCTGGCGTGAGCTCATGTTTAATTGGTTTTTTGCTTTCTACTAAAATTATGATTTCTCCTCATGATATCTTTTTGGGTTTTCTCGCAGGTTTTTTTCAAGTTGGTTTTGGTTTTATATTTATAACTATCGGTGCAAGAACAACACCATCTGCCATGGTAGGAATCATAATGTTATCCGAATCTGTCCTAGGACCGATATGGGCATTCCTTTTTGTAAGTGAAAGACCCTCTGTCTTTGGATTAATTGGTGGCGCAATTATACTTTCTGCGGTTTTATTACAATTTTATTCGCTTTTAAGTAAACAAAAAAAAATTGTTTCTGATTGACTTTTTTCCATACATGTATGAATATCCTGCCACGGGAGAGACTACAGAATATCGTAGCGCCGAAGGAGCAACCACCCAGGAATCTCTCAGGCAAAAAGGACCGTAACATATTAATTCTGGAAAGAGATTTAATTCTCGCCGAAGGAGCAAAACTCTCAGGCAAATATACAGATGGGTACAAAGAGTTAATATGGAAACAAAAAAAACATCGCTGTACCAATTACACCAAGATTGTAACGCAAAATTTGTTGAATTTGCGGGCTATCAAATGCCGATACAATATTCGGAAGGTATTGTGGAAGAACACAAATTCACAAGAAATCACTCAGGTATCTTTGACGTTTCCCATATGGGTCAGCTATTTATTTATGGTGGTGAAGACTTAATTAAAGATTTAGAAAAAATTTTTCCTTTAGATCTTAAAAATTTGAAATTAAATCATTCAAAATACAGCTTCTTAATGGACAAAGATGCTGGGATACATGATGATTTAATTATCACAAAAACAAATGAAGGCTTTTTGATAATCCTCAATGCAGCATGTAAAGATAATGACTTTAAAATTTTAAAAGAACTTCTTGAGGATAAGTACAAAATGGTTCTGGATGAAAATAGATCTCTAATTGCCATTCAGGGTCCTAAATCATCAGAAATTCTAAATGATGTTATTAATGGTGTAAAAGATCTTAACTTTATGTCTGGAAACTGGTTTACATTTGAAAATCAGAAAGTTTATATTACGCGATCTGGTTATACGGGTGAAGACGGTTTTGAGATATCTATCGCAAATGATTTTGTAGACCAATTAACTAGAGAATTAATCAACAAAGGATCTAAATTGATAGGTCTTGGAGCTAGAGATACACTTAGATTGGAAGCTGGTTTATGTCTTTATGGTCATGATCTTGATAAAGATAAAACTCCAGTGGAAGCAAATTTAAAGTGGGCTATTTCAAAAGAAAGAATCTCTAAAGGAGATTTTATTGGCTCTGACATAATTATTAAACAATTAAATGATGGTGTCAGCAAAATAAGAGTTGGAATTAAACCTGAGGGAAGAATTATTGCTAGAGAAAAGACAAAAATATTTAATCAATCAGATGATCATATTGGAGAAATCACAAGTGGTACATTTGGACCAAGTGTTAATGGACCTGTTGCAATGGGTTATGTGGAAAATGAATTCTCAAAAAAAGATACTAAAGTATTTTTAGAAGTCAGAGGTAAAAAACATCCTGCAAGTATTTGCAGCTTACCATTTTATAAAAAAAGTTATGTCAAAGGGGTAAATTAATGAGTGAAGTAAAATATTCTAAAGAACACGAATGGATTAAATTAGATGGAGATGTTGCAACAATTGGTATTACAAAACATGCTACGGAGATGTTAGGTGATATAGTTTTTGCAGAACTTCCAGAAAAAGGATCTAGCGTTGAGAAAGATGGTACTGCTGGTGTTGTTGAGTCCACCAAAGCTGCTAGTGATGTATATACCCCTGTGAGTGGTGAAGTAGTTGATACCAATCAAGCTATAGTAGATGATCCATCAAAGATTAATCAAGACCCAGAGGATTCAGCGTGGTTTTTTAAACTGAAAATAAAAGATCCATCGGAAATGGATACTTTAATGAATAAAGACGATTACGATAAATTTGCAAAGGAGACTTCAGCATAATGTTACCTAATTCAGAAAAAGATTTTTTAAAAAGACATATTGGTCCTTCTAAAGAAGACCAATCAAAAATGTTAAAAAAATTAAACTATAAGTCACTAGATGATTTAATTGACAATACTGTTCCAGAAAAGATAAAGTTTAAAGGTGAACTAAATATTGGTGATTCAAATTCAGAGTACGAAGCGTTAAGAAAGTTAAGAGCAATTTCGAAAAAAAATCAAGTTTACTCAAATTTTATTGGTATGGGTTATTATGGAACTTATACACCTTACGTAATTTTGAGAAATATTCTAGAAAATCCAGGTTGGTACACTTCATATACACCTTATCAGCCTGAAGTAGCTCAAGGAAGACTTGAGATGTTATTGAACTTTCAACAAATGATTGTTGACTTTACAGGGATGGATATTGCTAATGCATCTTTATTAGATGAAGGCACAGCAGCAGCAGAGGCCATGGGTCTAAGTCACAGATTAAACAAAAAAGATAGTAATTTAGTTTTTGTTTCTGAAGATTGTCACCCTCAAACAATAAATGTAATTCAAACAAGAGCTGAACCTATGGGTTTAAAGGTTTTAGTCGGTAAAGAAGATGAAGTTTTAGATCAACTTAAAGAGGATTTAGTTTGTGGAATTTTACAATACCCAGGAACTTTAGGAGATATTAAAGATCCCAGTGAAGCAATTAGCAAAATTCACAAAAAGAATGGGAAGGCGGTGTTAGCTTGTGATCTGTTAGCCCTAGCAAAATTAAAAACGCCGAGAGAACTTGGTGCCGACATTGCAGTTGGAAGCTCTCAAAGATTTGGTATCCCAATGGGATATGGAGGTCCACACGCAGCTTTTTTTGCTACGAAAGATGAGTTTAAAAGATCAATGCCCGGAAGGATTGTTGGTGTATCAGTTGATAGACATGGTAATAAAGCATATAGATTATCATTACAAACTAGAGAGCAACATATCAGAAGAGATAAGGCGACGAGTAATATTTGTACTGCTCAAGCTTTATTAGCAATTGTGTCAGCAGCGTATGCTATTTATCATGGCCCGGATGGAATTAAAAATATTTCAGAAAGAGTGTCTCAATTAGCAAAAAGTTTTGCTGATAAAATAAAACAATCTGGATACGAGCTTTATTCGAATAATTTTTTTGACACTGTAACGATTATTACCAAAGAAAAGACTGATCAAATTTATAAGAATGCTCTGAATCAGAGAGTTAATATTAGAAAAGTAAATTCTGAAATGCTTGCTGTTTCATTTGATGAGAGAAAAAACGTATATAGAGTAAATCAACTATTAAAAATTTTTAATGCAGCAGAATCAATCAAAAAAGAAGATCCATCGGTAAGTTTACCAAATCTTCCAAAAAATTTATTAAGAACTTCCAAATATTTAGAACATCCAGTTTTTAACTCATATCATTCCGAAACCGAAATGCTTAGATATTTAAAAAGATTAGAAGATAAAGATATAGCATTGAATAGAACTATGATTGCACTTGGTTCTTGTACGATGAAATTAAATGCTGCTGCCGAAATGATCCCAATATCATGGAAAGAATTTGCAGAACCTCATCCGTTTGTCCCAATTGAACAAATGGAAGGTTTTAGAGATTTATTTACTGATCTAAAAAATTGGTTGCGTTCTATAACTGGTTTTTCAGGTGTTTCTTTGCAACCTAATGCAGGTGCTCAAGGTGAGTATGCGGGCTTAATGGTTATCAGAAAGTATCATTTAGATAGAGGTGAGGCTAATCGGAATATATGTTTAATTCCAAGTTCAGCACATGGTACTAACCCAGCAAGTGCACAAATGGTTGGAATGAAGGTGGTAGTTGTTAATTGTGATAAAGAGGGAAATGTTGATTTTGATGATTTAAAGAAAAAAGCTGAACAGCATTCAGAGAATCTTGGGGCACTAATGGTAACTTATCCATCTACTCATGGAGTATTTGAAGAAAAAATAACTGATATCTGTGAGTTAGTTCACAAACACGGTGGGCAGGTTTACATGGATGGAGCAAATTTAAACGCCTTAGTTGGAGTTGCAAAGCCTGGAAATTTTGGTCCAGATGTCTGTCACATTAATTTACATAAAACATTTTGTATTCCACATGGCGGGGGAGGACCAGGTATGGGACCAATTGCTTGTAAAAGACATTTACAAGTTTATCTACCTAATCATCCAGTGATTAAAGATTGTGGACCAACATCTGGCATTGGAGCAGTCTCGGCAGCTCCTTGGGGTAGTTCAAGTATTCTATCAATCTCTTGGATGTACATTAAAATGATGGGATCAGCAGGGTTAAAGCTTGCTACTGAAGTAGCAATATTAAATGCAAATTATATTGCTCATAGACTAAAAGATCACTTTCCAATTCTGTATAAAGGATCAAATGGAAATGTTGCTCATGAATGTATTATTGATATTAGAAATATTAAATCAGAGACAGGAGTAACCGAAGAAGATATTGCAAAAAGATTAATAGATTATGGGTTTCATGCACCAACTATGTCATGGCCAGTAGCTGGTACAATGATGATAGAGCCAACTGAAAGTGAGGGCTTGTCAGAACTCGATAGATTTTGTGATACTTTAATTAAGATTAAAGAAGAAATTGAAAAAATTAAATCAGGTGAATTTGATAAAATAGACAATCCAATAAAAAATGCTCCTCACACAGACAGCGAACTAGCTTCTGATGATTGGACACATAAATACTCAAGAGCAGAAGCTGCTTATCCAGCAAAATTCTTAAGAGCTAATAAATTTTGGCCTCCAGTTGCAAGAGTTGATAATGTTTATGGTGACAAGAATATATTCTGTACTTGTCCAAGCATAGATGAATTTAAAGAAGATGCGGCTTAACAATTAATGAAGATTGCTGTTGTCGGCTCAGGCATATCAGGATTAAGCGCTGCATATTACTTATCAAAAAAACATCATGTAGATCTTTTCGAGAAGGAAGATCGTTTCGGTGGTCACTCTCATACTATTGATTTACCGTTTGGTACAAAAAAAGTTCCTGTTGATATAGGTTTTATTGTTTTTAATTACGCAACTTACCCAAATTTAATGAATTTTTTCGAAGAGAATAATATTGCAATCGAAAAAAGCGATATGTCTTTTTCTGTATCAGTTGAAAAATCTTCATTCGAATATTGCGGTCGA
>CACOXS010000003.1 GCA_902631255.1 uncultured Pelagibacteraceae bacterium | reverse complement strand
TTTTCTGTCAATATTTCTCTTGTTTTTTAAGTGAAACTTTAAATCATTTTTATTGTCACTAATATTAATCTTTACCAATGTGTTTCCTTGTTTAGGTAAATATTTTGATATCTCATTTAGTTCTTTTGTGGACTTTAAATTAAATGTTACTTCTTGAATTGGTCTGTTTAACAAATCTTTTAAAGATACAATTTTTTGAACATTTAATCTTTTAAATCTATTTTCTGAGTCTGATAGAGATTTAAACAAAGTCAAAATAAAAGAATTTCCTTCTTTTAAAATTTCTCGATTTAATTCCAGTGTATCTGAAAAAACAAACAACTCAAAAACACTAGATAAATCAGTGAGCTTTAAAACTGCATAAGGGTTGCCTTTTGCGGTTTTTCTCTCGTGTATTTTAAGTAATGTTGCAGCTACATTTGACTCCTTTAGATCATCTCTGCTGTTAAATTTTTGATAATCATAAATATTATAATCATCAAAAACATCTTTAAACTGATTTAATGGATGATCTGAAATAAAAAAACCTACTGCTTCAAACTCTTTGGACAATCTTTCCTCGAACTTCCAATCATCGATATTAGTAGTTATCTCATCTTCTTCATTAGCATTTTCACCAAATAGATCTATTTGATTAGCAGATTTATTTTCAAATATATTTTTGGATTTTGTAATAAAGTTGGGAATGGAATTAAATAAAGATTGTCTATTAATATTTAAATTATCAAAAGCCCCTGCTTTAACAAGTCCCTCAAGTTGTAATTTGTTAATATCTTTTGGATTTACACGATTTAAAAAATCTTTAATTGTTTTAAATGGTCCATTGCTTAATCTTTCTTGAACTATGTTAGAGACAGCTTCATACCCCACAGCTTTAATACCACCTAAAGCATAATAAAATTTTCCATCTTCGGTTCTAAAATCTGCGAAACATCGATTTATATCAGGTCTAACAATTTCAGTATTCAATCTTTTAAGCTCTTCATAAAATTCACTAAGTTTATTTTGATTGGATATATCCATAGTCATAGAGGCAGCAATAAATTCATTTGGATAATAAGTTTTCAAATATGCTGTTTGATAAGATATAATCGCATATGCAGCAGCATGACTTTTATTGAATCCATATTCCGCAAATGGTTCTATTTTCAAAAAAATTCCAGCTGCCACCTCTTTACTGATTCCATTTTTGACAGCCCCTGCAATAAAATTTTGTTTTTGTCTTTCAAGCTCAGATCTTTTTTTCTTTCCCATCGCTCTTCTTAAAATATCTGCTTGACCAGCAGTAAAACCTGACAATTTCTGTGCGATTTGCATTACTTGTTCTTGATATATAATTACCCCGTAGGTTGGTTTTAAAATATCTTCTAGTAAGGGATGTAAATAATCTGGCTCTTGTTTACCATGCTTACAATCATTATAAGTTGGTATATTGCTCATGGGACCTGGTCTATACAAAGCAACTAATGCAATAATATCCTCAATATGATTTGGCTTCATTTGGGTTAAAGCTTCTCTCATTCCAGAACTTTCAATTTGAAATAAGCCAACCGTATTACCTGAAGATAACATTTCAAAAACTTTTTTATCTTCGTAATTAATATTCTCAATATTAAAATCTTTTTCTTTTTTTTTTATTAATTTTTGAGTGTTATTAATTACTGTTAATGTTTTTAATCCTAAAAAATCAAATTTAATTAATCCAGCATCCTCGGCTGAATACATATCGAATTGAGTTGAGGGAAGTAATAGATCTGTCGATGCATCTTTATATAAAGGAACAACTTCCTGTAATTTTCTATCAGCTATAACAACACCAGCTGCGTGTGTTGCAACATTTCTATTCAACCCCTCTAGTTTTAAAGACAGTTCTGTAAGTTTTTTAACTCTTGGATCATCTTTAATTAATTTTTGAAGTCTTGGTTCCCCAGCAATACATTCCGTTAAATTTTGAGGTCTTGATGGATCAAAAGGTATCATTTTGGATATACTGTCAACAAAACCATAGGATAACCCTAATACTCTTCCAACATCTCTAATAACCATTCTAGCTTTTAATTTTCCAAAAGTAATTATATGAGCAACGCTATCTTTATACTTTTCAGTCAAATATTTAAAAACCAGGTCTCTTTTCTCCTCACAAAAATCTATATCAAAGTCTGGCATTGAAATACGATCGGGATTTAAAAATCTTTCAAAAATAAGATTAAATTTTATTGGGTCAACATCTGTAATTAAAAGACACCATGCTACTAGAGAGCCTGCACCAGATCCCCTTCCGGGCCCTACTGGGATATCATTTTTTTTTGCCCATATAATATAATCAGAAACAATTAAGAAATAACTGGAATATTTCATTTGTATAATAATTTCTAGTTCATGATCTAATCTATCTTTGTAAAGTAAAAATTTTTCATTTTTAGAAAGATCCTTACTCTGAATTTTGAAAATATTTTTAAATTTTTCTT
Organism: uncultured Pelagibacteraceae bacterium; assembly: GCA_902631255.1. Lineage (GTDB taxonomy): Bacteria > Pseudomonadota > Alphaproteobacteria > Pelagibacterales > Pelagibacteraceae > Pelagibacter. The sequence goes on along the minus strand of CACOXS010000003.1, from coordinate 70,782 downwards.
TTAATCCATCCAAAGAGTTTTTTTTTAATATCTCATCGGCATGTCCACCTTTATCAGAACTAATGTCAGGTAATATGGGTTTTGAAAAATATGGTCGAAAACTACAACGATATGGGAAATTATAGTTATTTTCTAACGCTTCAGGTAAATCAGAAAACAATTCTGACATCTCAGAATTATCTTTAAGATAATGTTGATTTGAGTATTTAATTCTATTTTTCTCATTTACGTAAGTTTTGTTTTTAATACAGATTAATGCATCATGAGCCTCATACATATCTTTGTCTGAGTAAAAAACTTCATTAGTGGCTATTATTGATATTTCTAAATTTAAAGACTGCGAGAGATTGAACTTTTCAAATGAAATTTCATTTTGATCTCCATGACGTTGTATTTCTATATAAAATTTATCACCATATTTTTGTTTAAGTTTGGAGTATAATTTTTCAATTTCTGAAAATTTTCCTTTATTGAATAATTGACCAACTAATCCATTTATTGTTCCTGAAAAAATTGCAACTCCCTCATTATTCTCCAATAATTCATCAAGTTCTAAATGTGGATCGGAGGTTCCATCGTTATTAAGATATGATAATGAAGATAATTCAATTATTCTTTTATATCCAATTTCATTCAATGCGAATAATGGTAATAGACCAATGGTATCATCTAATTTAAAATTTATCTGGGTACCAATAATTGGTTGGGTTCCAACTTTAGATATTTTTTCGGCAAATTCTAGGGCACCACATAAATTCGATGTATCACATAAAGCTAGAGATCTAATTTTCTTTTCTTTAGATATTTCTTTTAAGTCATCAATTTTAATTGCTCCTTCACATATTGAAAATTGAGAATGTATTTTTAGATGATTAAAGTTTTGAATTTGAGACTCAGCCATTAATGGTTTTTATATTACCATCAACTATTTCCAATAAGCAATCAGACTTATTAGCAAAAAATCTATTATGAGTTGCAAATACTATTATTCTATCAGGCTTTATCTGTTTTTTTAAAAGTTCAAAAATTCCTTTTGCAGTTTCAATATCTAAACTTCCAGTTGGCTCATCTGCAAGTATAATTTGTGGATTATTTATTAAAGCTCTAGCAATCGATACTCTTTGTTTCTCACCACCAGATAATTGTGAAGGGTAGTGATTTAATCTTTTTGCTAGACCAACTTTTTTGAGCATTATTTTTGATATATTTGAAGCGTCCTCTTTATTTTTACCGGTTGCTAAACTAGCTAAGGTTAAGTTTTCTATTGCTGTAAAATCAGAAAGAAGATTATCTTGTTGATAAATTATCCCGATTTTATTAGCTCTTAATAGATCATTTTTTTGAGAATTGTTTGGATCAATCTTTTTATTATCAATTATTATAGATCCTGAACTTGGTCGATCTATTAAGGACAATAAATTTAATAAAGTTGATTTACCTGAGCCTGAGGGTCCTATTAGGGAATAAATTTTTCCAGACTTAAATTTATATGAAATTTTTTTTAAAACATTTATCCTTTTTAAACTTAAAAAGTTTTTACTAATTTTTGATAACTGAATTAAATTACTCATATTTTAATGCTTTTATTGGATCTAGTTTGGCCGCCTTCATAGCTGGGAATATAGACACAATTATTGTTATAAAAATTGAACACAATGAAATAATAAAAATAGAAGATGGGTTTATTTCAGACGGCATTGTGCTTAAGAAATATATTTCTTCAGGAAATAAACTTATATTAAAAACATCACTAAGAAATTTTCTAACATTTTCAACATACATAGAAAATGTAACCCCTAATATTATTCCAAACAATGTAGCGGTTGTACCTATTATTATACCAACTAAAAAAAATATCTTTATAATAGATTTATTTAATACACCAATAGATTTTAAAATAGCAATATCTCTAGTTTTGTTTTTTACCAATATCGTCAAGCCTGAAATAATATTGAAAGCTGCAACAATAATTATAAGAGATAATATGATAAACATTACATTTCGTTCTACTTTTAAAGCTGAGAATAAAGAGCTGTTAGTATCGGCCCAACTATAAACAAAATCATTAGGAAATATTTTTTGAACGATCTCTTTTTGATTTTCAATCTTTTGAGGATCCTTTAAATAAACTTCTAGTTTTCTATCATTTTTTGAGAGATTCATAAATTCATCAAGAGTATCAATATTAATAAATGCTACATTATTATCAAAATCTGCTAAGCCGCTTTCAAACAGTGAAACAATAGTAAAAGATTTTTTCTTTGGGATACTACCAATTATTGTATCTACACCTGATGATGACATTATTGATACGTCATCACCGAGCTTAAGATTCAATGTGAAACTTAATTCTTTACCTAAAGAGATATAGTTACCTGTTAAATTACTTTTATTCCCTACAAATGTTTTATCTTTTATTATCTTTAGTTTAGGAAAATCTTCTCTGGAATAACCTCTTAAAATAATACCTTTAGAGGTATCTTTTTTAATAATTATTGCTTCTCCTGAGTTGCTTAATATCATTTCACTCGCAATAAGATTGAGATTAGTATTCTTTACTTTGTCAATTTGAATTTGATTTTCATAAGTATCAATAGTTATATGAGCATTAAAACCAACTATCTTATTTATTAACTCGGATCTAAATCCATTCATTACTGACATCACAATAATTAGGACTGCAACTCCTAAGCTTATTCCAATAAATGAAAAAATAGATATAACATTTAAAAAGCCGTCTTTTTTTCTTGCTTTTAAAAATCTAAGTGTAATTTCTTTTTCTAAAGTTGAAATCAATTGTGAGCTTTTTGTTTATTTATAATCTTAATAATTTCTCTCAAATTAATTTTTTGAGATTCTTTATTTATTTCTTTAAATTCAAATAAATCACCTTCGGTTTGTTTTCCAATAATTATTTGATAAGGAGCACCAATCAAATTCATTTTTTTTATTTTTGAAGATAAATTTTCATCAGTATCATCAATAATCGCATCAATATTATTTTGATTTAACTCAAAACTTATTTTGTTTGCTCTATCAAGTGCAGATGTATCATTTTTATTAATCATAGGAATTATCGCAATATCATATGGTGCAACAGAAATTGGCCATTTCATGATTTCATTTTTTTCGTCATATTTTGCCTCTATAATTGCTCCTACTAACCTTGAAACTCCTATGCCGTAAGATCCCATTTTAACGTAGTCTTTTTTTCCTCCAGGTAAATCGACTGCTGCATCCATTGGTTTGGAGTATTTATCTCCAAAATAAAAAATATGACCAACTTCTATACCTTTTGTTTTCAATCTATTTTCCTCTGAAACTTTTTCATTAAACTCACCCTCTTTAAATTTATCATCAGTAACTGAATAAAATTTTTCATATTGATTTCTCAAATCAAATAGGGATTTAACTTCAAGTTTTGTTCCCTCAAAATTTAAGTCAAATATTCTTTTATCTGCATAAATTTTACTCTCTCCAGTTTCTGCTAGAATAATAAATTCATGAGAAAGATTTCCACCGATCGGGCCCGTATCAGCTGCCATTGGAATTGCTGTAAGATCTAATCTTTTAAAAGTTTTTAAATAAGATAAGAAAAATTTATTATAAGAAAATAAAGCATCTTCATCTGTGATGTCAAAAGAGTATGCATCCTTCATATAGAATTCCCGACATCGCATAATTCCAAATCTTGGTCTGATTTCATCTCTAAATTTCCATTGAATGTGATAAAGAAGTTGAGGTAATGATTTATATGATTTTAGAGAAGATCTAAAAATATCAGTTACTAATTCCTCGTTTGTTGGTCCGTAAAGCATTTCTCGATCTTGACGATCTTTTATTCGTAACATTTCCTCACCATAATCCTCATAACGTCCACTCTCTTTCCAAATCTCGCTGGATTGTATTGTGGGCATTAGTATTTCTTGTGCACCTATTTTATTTTGCTCTTCTCTGACAATTCTTTCAATTTTTTTCATTACTTTAAAACCAAGTGGCAACCAAGAGTATATGCCTGCTGAAGATTGTTTTATCATTCCAACTCTTAACATTAGCTGGTGAGACTTTATTTTTGCTTCTGAGGGATTATTTTTTAAAATAGGAATAAAAGATTTAGAAATATACATGTTAAATGATTATATTTCTTAAATTTAAATATTCAAATTTCATTAATAAATAAATGGCTATGAATATAATTGTTGTTATTCCAGTACAATAAAGGAATTTTTTTAACATTTTAGGATTTTCTGGTGAACCCGGATCTTCACCATCTACTTTAACTATTTTTTTCCTTTCAACATCTATTGGTAAAATTGCAAAAAAAACAATCCACCAGATAATAATATAGATAATAGCTAAGCCAGTTGGACTCATTAAATCCTTACTAAATTAATATTAGTATATGGTCTTTTTCCTGTTTTTTCTTTTGTAAATTTTCTACAAGCAATTTTAAGAGCGTCTATTAAATTACTTTCTTGCTGTCTACTTCCAAGTTTAAAGGATCTTGTTGTTTTTTCAATTTCGTCTTCTAACCCATAAAGAAATTCATCTTTTTCATAAATGGGCAAACCTTTAAATGTTGTGACAGGGTTGTTATGAATATTTCCTTTAGGTGTTATTAATATAGTGACTTCCAAATATCCATTGCTACTTAAATTTTTTCTATCTTTGATTGATTGAGAATCCTCTTCTACACTCACATTTCCATCTAAATACAATCTTCCGCTGGGCGCTTTATCATATACCTCGGGTGCTTCTCCAGGGTATAGCTTAACTATATCACCATTTTCAACTTGAACCGGATGAGGCACTTGCATTTCTTTAGCAAAATTTATGTGTTCAATCATGTGTCTGTGCTCTCCATGAACAGGAATTACACATTTTGGTTTAACCCATTGATACATATCTTTAAGATCCTCACGATTTGGATGTCCAGAGACGTGTATAAATTCTGTTTCTTCTGAGATAACCTCAATTCCATCTTTGACTAACTGATTGTGTAATTTATAGAGTTTTTTCTCATTTCCTGGAATTATCTTTGATGAGAAGATTACTGCATCACCTTTTTCAATAAAAACATCAGGATGTGTGTAATTTGATATCCTCATCATTGCACCCATTGGTTCACCTTGGCTTCCTGTGCACAAATAAACTATTTTTTCTCTAGCAAAATTTTTAGCTTCTCTTGAATCAATTGGATCAATGGTATTTTGTAAATATCCACATTGTCTTGCTGCTTTATAAATTCTATGCATAGATCTTCCAACTAGTGAAATTTGTCTTCCAGTTTGTTCAGCACAATAAAAGGCTGTCTCCATTCTAGCAACGTTTGAAGCAAAAGATGTCACTATAATTCTTTTTTTTAAACGACTCATTATATTTAATAAATTTTTTCTTACATCTAACTCTGAGCCTGATCTGCCAGCACTAAAAACATTTGTAGAGTCACAAATCATTGCTAATACACCTTCATCACCTATTTCTTTTAATCTTTTCGCATTTATTTCGTCACCTATTAGGGGATTTGGATCAACTTTCCAGTCACCAGTATGTAAAACAACACCTGCGGGAGTTTTAATTCTTAATCCATTAGGTTCTAAAATAGAATGGGTTAAAGTAATGTACTCGATTTCAAAATCTTCCAATAGCACATTTCCATTTAACTCAACTATCTGCAAATCTTTTGTTATATCGATGTGTTTTTCTTTAAATTTTTCCTTAATTAATACAGCGGTAAACGGAGTTGCGAAAATCTTACATTTTAATTTTGGCCATAAGTGCGCAATTGCTCCAATATGATCCTCATGTGCGTGTGTTAATATTATTCCTAATAAATTATCTTTTCTTTCAACAATAAATCCAGGATCTGGATATATAAGATCAATGCCCGGTATTGTATCATCAGCAAAAGTTACTCCAATATCTACCATTATCCATTTATGATTTCCAGGCTCACCATAACCAAAAAGATTCATGTTCATTCCAATTTCACCTGAACCTCCTAGTGGACAAAATAATAATTCTTTTTTCATTTATTTTATTAACTTAGCAATTTTAATTAATCCTTTAATTGTGATATCTTTATTTTGTATTACACGAGTCTTTAATGATTTTCTAAACAAATCAGAGTAACCACCAGTAATTACAAGTTTGAAAGATTTTCTAGTTTCTTTCTTAATCAAATTAATAATATTGTCAATTAGTCCTATATAACCCCAAAAAAAACCTGAACGCACTGCCGAAATTGTATTGTTGCCAACTATATTTCTTATCTTCTTTAAATTTATTTGAGGTATCAATGAGGCTTTGTCAGACAAAGTATCAAGCGATATTTTAACTCCAGGGGCTATTATACCACCTCTATAATATTTTTTTTCAACTACATCAAATGTGGTGGCAGTACCAAAATCTAAAATTATAAAATTGTCTTTACCATTTTGTAGACTAATTGCATTAGCTAAACGATCTGAACCGGCCTGTTTATAATTAACTTTGATCTTAATTAATGAACTCAAATTAAGATTTTTAATTTCATAACATCTAATTTTGGTTTTTTTATGAAAATATTTTTTAATCAAATAAAAAGATTTTGGTACAACACTACAAAAAAGGATTTTCTCTACTTTCTTAATATCTTTAATCAAAAATTTAATTTTTTTGTCCAAATTTTTATTATTGGTATTTTTTGAAATTAAACTTGTTCTTTTTAAAATTCTATCTTTTTTGTTGACTAAAAATATCTTTGTATCTGAATTTCCAATATCACCCAAAATATACATATAATTATTTATTTTTTTTATGTTTATAAATTTCTAAATTTTTTTCAAAAATTTTTTTCAATTGTATCTCAATATTTCTTTTAGAAATTTTTTTATTAATTAAATCATTTAAATTAGTAGTTGGATAGTTGCTAATTATAGGGTTTTTTATTAAATTAATTCCAATTCCAAGTATTAAAAATTTTTGATTTTGTTTGTTTATTATCTCTTGGAGAATTCCACAAATTTTTTTTCCTTTAATTAACAAATCATTTGGTTTTTTATATACAATTCTTTTTTTGTAATATTTTGAAATTAGTTTTTTTACTAATATACAATTTAATTTTGTTATTTTAGTGAAATTTAAATCCATATTTTCTAAATTATAAAAAAAACTTACAAATAAATTGCCTTTAAATGAAATCCATTTTCTTCCGTACTGCCCACGTCCATTACTTTGGCTATCAGCAATTATCATTCCATAATTTAAATTGGAACTTTTAACCATTCTTATGGCTGTATCATTCGTACTTCTTAATTTTTTAAATCTTAAAATTCTGAATTTCATTAAATTATGTCAATTCTGGAAACTACCTCTATTAATTGGCTCGGAAATATGAAGTATATCAGAATTAACAATGTAGATGCTGTTAAAGAAAATTTTAACCAAAAACCATGATCAGTATCATATTTTTCTTTTTGCTCATCAAAATACATAATTTTAATTAACCTTAAATAATAAAAAGCTGCAACGACTGTTGATAATAAACCAACGATTGCTAAAAAATACATTGATTGTTCAATGACTGCTTTAAAAACATAAAACTTAGCAAAAAAACCAGCTAAAGGAGGGATCCCAGCTAGTGAAAATAAAATTATTAGTAATGATAACGCTAGCATTGGATGATTTTTAGATAATCCTGACAAATCATCTATTTTTTCGTAATAGTTATTGTCTCGTTTCAACATTAACAAGCATGAAAATAATCCTAAGTTCATTAGTATATATATGGTTATATAAATTACTGAACTTTGAATGCCATCATTAGTACCTGCCGCTACACCAGCTAGAGCGTAACCAACATGACCTATGGAGCTATATGCAACAAGTCTTTTCAAATTTGTTTGTCCTATGGCTGCAATAGCACCAAATAGCATTGATGCGATCGATAAAAAAATTAAAATCATTTGCCACTGATCAATCAGATTTAAAAATGGGACATATAAAAATCTAATAAATACTGTTAATGCTGCTATTTTTGGAACCATTGTAAAAAATAATGTCACTGAAGTTGGTGAACCTTCGTAAACATCTGGGGCCCACATATGAAAAGGAACAGCAGAAATTTTGAACGCTAGTCCTACTAAAATAAATACAATACCAAATGTTAAAGCATACTCATTAGAGTTCAATTGATCAGCTATCACATTAAAGTTGGTAGAGCCAGTAAACCCATATATTAAAGAGCAACCATATAGCAACAAACCAGAGGATAAGGCACTTAAAACAAAATATTTAAGTCCCGCTTCAGAAGATTTGATTTGATCTCTATTGAATGTTGCTAAAACATATAAGGCCAATGACTGAAGCTCAAGACCCATGTAAAATACTATTAAGTCATTAGAATTAATCATAACCATCATTCCTAATACAGAACTTAAAATTAATATTGGATACTCAATCTTAAAGATTTGAAAAGTTTTAAGATAGTTTGAAGAAATGATTAGGACTAAGAAAGCAGCTAATAAAGTGATTATCTTCATTAAAGAAGATAAATAATCAATAATAATACTATTATTAAATATTTTTGTTTCGTTAATACCAATTGTTTCATTAAAAGTAATAACAGCGGTTATAATTAAAACAGCTAAAGAAAGACTCTGAACAAGTCTTGAGCTATTTTTTTTAAATACACCTAATATTAATAAAAACATTATCGACAAAGATAAAAATATTTCGGGTAATACTAATTGTAAATTTTCCATTATGTTTTACTTGCTAATTTAAAATTATATTGATCAATTAAATCTGAGATAGAAACCTCAATTGTGTTAATTAGAGGATCTGGATAAAATCCAAAAAATAGAGTTGGTACAGCTAAACAAGATAAAATAAATAACTCAGATCTATTTAAATCAAACATCTGTTTCAAATCTGTATTTATTAATTTTCCAAAAACTACTCTTTTATATAACCAAAGCATATATGCAGCGCCAATAATTACCCCTAAGCTGGCAATCACGGCTACTAAAAAATTATCCTTAAATGCGCCCATCAAAATTAAAAACTCCCCAACAAAACCACTTGTTCCAGGTAGGCCTAGAGCTGCTAAAGTAAATAACATAAACAAAATAGAATATTTTGGAATAATACTCACGATTCCACCATAGGTATTTATAAGTCTTGAATGCATTCTGTCATAAACAACACCTACACATAAAAAAAGTGCTGCAGAAACTAGTCCATGACTGATCATCTGAATAATACTTCCCTCAATACCTTGTTGCTGAATAGTAAAAATTCCTAAAGTAACATAACCCATATGGGCAACTGATGAATAAGCAATTAGCTTTTTCATATCTTCCTGCATTAAAGCTATGAAAGAAGTAAAAATAATCGCAATTACACTGAGTGTGTAAATCAATGGGGTGAAGATTTCTGATGCTGTCGGAAACAATCCAAGAGAAAATCTGATAAAACCATAACCTGCCATTTTTAATAATATAGCTGCTAATAAAACAGATCCTGCTGTTGGTGCTTCAACATGAGCATCTGGTAACCATGTATGAACTGGCCACATAGGAGTTTTAACTGCAAAAGAGCTAAAAAAAGCTAACCATAAAAGATTTTGATACTTTATATCAATTCCAGAATTATAAAGTTCAACTACATCTGTAGTTCCATTCAGCCAATAAATTGTAATTATAGCTACTAACATTAAAACTGAACCAAGCAAGGTATACAAAAAAAATTTAAATGCTGAATAAACTCTTCTGGCACCACCCCAGATACCAATAATTAAAAACATGGGAATTAAACCTGCCTCAAAAAATAAATAAAAAATAACAAGGTCTAAAGAGCAGAATACACCGATCATAAAAGACTCCATGATAAGTACAGCTATCAAAAATTCACTTAGTCTCTCTTTGATTGAATTATTTACCGATACAATACAAAGTGGTGTAATAAATGTTGTGAGTAAAATAAACAAAATTGAAATACCATCAACACCTACCTTGTAATTTATTAAATCTTTAATCCAAATTCTTTCCTCAACAAATTGAAACTCAGAAGTTGTTGGATCAAATAATATCCATAGATAAATCGATAAAAAAAAATTTACTGCTGAAGTAAATAAAGCAACATATTTTCCAGTAAAATTATTTTTTTTATCACTTTTGGTAAAAAATAAGAATAAAGCTCCAATTGATGGTAATAAAATCAAAGAGGAAAGGATAGGAAAGTTCATTATTTTACAATTAAGAATGTTAATAAAGCAGAAAAACCAAGTAACATTACAAAAGCATATTGATATATATACCCACTTTGAAATTTATTAGCTTTTACTGAAAATTTTTTGATCATCGACGAAATACCGTCTGGACCAAACCCATCGATAATTTTCAAATCAAAGAACTTCCATAAAAATAAACCTAATTTTTTTGATGGTTTAACAAATAAAACATCATAAAGTTCATCAAAATACCATTTATTTAACAAAAATTGATAAAGCGGTTTATTTATACTAGCTAATCGTTCAGGTAAATTTCTATTTTTAAGGAATAAATAATACGCTAGTGGAATAGATAATATTACCAAAGTTGGAGTAAGTAATAAAAACCATAGTGGTGGGTGATCAGTGCTTAATGGTTTTAGAAAAAATATTGAGTCACGCCAAAAATTATTTAGACCCTCATAACCGATAAATAATTCTTTAAATAAAAATCCTGCAAATATTGCACCAACTGATAATAAAACTAGAGGTATCAACATCACGATAGGAGACTCGTGCGTCTCATCTATCTTAATCTCTTTATTATTATACTCACCATGAAAAGTTTTAAAAATTAATCTCCAAGAATAAATTGATGTAAGAAATGCTGTAAAAATACCTATACCAGCAGCATAATAACCTGTTGTATTTCCTCTCAAATAAGCAAATTCAATTATTGCATCCTTAGAATAAAAACCTGACAAAAATGGAAACCCCGTTAAAGCCAGCGTTCCTATAATCATCAGTGAATAGGTGTATGGAAGTTTTTTCCACACACCGCCCATATTATTTATATTTTGTTCGTCTTTAAAAGCATGAATAACTGAACCAGATCCTAAAAATAATAGTGCTTTAAAAAACGCGTGAGTGAATAAATGAAACATTGCAACATTATATGCTCCTACGCCAGTAGCAAAAAACATGTAACCTAATTGGCTACAAGTAGAATACGCAATTATTTTTTTAATATCATTTTGTACCAGAGCCACTGTTGCAGCAAAGAATGCAGTACTCATACCAACAATTGTAATGATATTTAAAGCTAAATCAGAGTATTCATAAATTGGTGAACACCTTACAACTAAAAAAACTCCTGCTGTTACCATAGTGGCGGCATGAATTAAGGCAGAAACAGGTGTTGGCCCTTCCATAGCGTCTGGTAACCAAGTATGAAGTAAAATTTGTGCTGATTTACCCATTGCACCAATGAATAAAAGTAAACAAATCAAATCTACTGCATTAAATGTGATACCTAAAAATACCAAATTTTTATCTGCAATGTTTGGAATTTCAGCAAAAACCTCAGTATAATTTACAGTTCCAAATAAATAAAAAATTAAAAATATTCCTAGAGCAAATCCAAAATCACCCACTCTATTTACTACAAATGCTTTAATTGCAGCTTTGTTAGCTGATTCTTTTTTAAACCAAAATCCTATTAAAAAATACGAACATAAGCCTACACCTTCCCAACCAAAAAATAATTGAATAAAATTATCTGCAGTAACTAACATCAGCATTGCAAATGTAAATAAAGATAAGTAAGCCATAAATCTTGGTTTATGCGGGTCGTGAGACATGTAACCGATTGAATAAATATGAACTAAGGCAGAAACTGATGTAACAACAACTAACATCACAGCAGATAATGAATCAATTTTCATTGACCAATTTACTTCAAGCGATCCAGAGCTAATCCATGTCGCTATGATGATGTTCTCTTGATATTGATTGACAACAACCTCATACAAAACGAGAACAGAAAAAATTGCTGAAATAGATACCAATAGGCTGGTAATTATTTCTGAACTTCTATCTCCTATCAATTTTCCAAAAAATCCTGAAATAATTGAAGCAATTAATGGTAATGCTATAATTGAAATTTCCATTTTAACCTTTTAGTTTATCTATCTCCTCTACTCGAATAGTTCCAGAGTTTCTAAAATAAACAACTATGATCGCAAGACCAATTGCAGCCTCAGCTGCGGCAACAGTTAGTATAAAGAGGGTAAACACTTGACCAGAAAGATCTCCTAAATAAATTGAAAAAGATACTAAATTAATATTTACAGCTAATAAGATAAGTTCAATACTCATCAAGATTACAATAATATTTTTTCTATTAAGAAATATACCAATTATTCCAATACTAAAAATAACAGCACCTAAAGTTAAATAGTGACCTAAACCTATATCAATCATCTATTTTTACTCCTTTATTAGATGCAACTTCAAGTACTTCCACACCTTCAGTCCTTTCTCTAGATATTTGTTTTAAATAACTTTGTTTTTTAACACCCTCTCTTTGTCTAAAAGTAAGTACTATTGCTCCTATCATAGCAATCAAAAGTATCATCCCACTAATTTGAAACACGTGTATATAATCAGTGTATAAAACCTGACCCAGTGAATGAGTGTTGCTTACCCCATTTTCTAGTGATGATTTTGTAGAATTAAATAAATCAGGTTTATATTTCCAGCCACCTATTACAATTATCAATTCAAAAAATATTATTACACTGATTAATAATCCTATAGGGATATGTCTTGAGCTATCTTTTGAAACAAACCACTGATTTTTTTGTTGAGCAACATTAAGCATCATTACAACAAACAAAAATAGCACTGCAACTGCACCAACATAAACTATCAACATAATCATCCCCAAAAATTCGGCACCAATCATTATGAAGAGGCAAGATATACTTATAAAATCAAGAATTAAAAAAAAAACTGAATGAACTGTGTTTTTAGAAACAGTTACCATTATGGCAGAAACAACTGCAATTACAGAAAAGACATAAAAAAATATTGCATGTGCAATCATAAATTATCTGTATGGATTGTCTGATTTAATATTTGCCGCTAAAACATTTTCCCATCTATCTCCGTTATCTAGGAGTTTTTCTTTTGTATAATAGAGTTCTTCACGAGTTTCAGTTGAAAATTCAAAATTTGGTCCTTGTACAATTGCATCTACAGGACAAGACTCTTCACATAATCCACAATAAATACATTTCATCATATCAATATCATAGCGTGTAGTTTTTCTGCTTCCATCAGCTCTTTCGGCAGATTCAATTGTAATTGCTTGAGCAGGGCAAACAGCTTCACATAATTTACAAGCTATACATCTTTCTTCTCCATTAGGATATCTTCTCAATGCGTGTTCACCTCTATATCTTGGACTAATTTTGCCTTTTTCAAATGGATAATTTATTGTTTTTTTTGATTTGAAGAGTTCCTTTACAGCAATAAAAAGCCCACTAATAAAATCGGTCATTAATATTGTTTTAAAAAATCTTGATATTTTCATTTATATTGTAGGTAAAAGATTAAAGTAAAAAAGATAACTTGCCGTCAAAACAACATAAGTTAAAGATAATGGTAAAAATATTTTCCAACCTAGTCTCATTAATTGATCATATCTATATCTTGGAACAATCGCTTTGACCAACGCAAAAAGAATAAATAAAAATAAAATTTTGAAAATTAACCAAAGAGCGCCAGGTATTAAATTAAAAGGATAAAGATCGATTGGAGATAACCAGCCTCCTAAAAATAAAATTGACCCTAGTGCACACATTAACAAAATATTTGCATACTCTCCTAACCAAAACATTGCATACATCATCCCAGAATATTCTGTTTGGTAACCCGCAACTAATTCAGCCTCTGCTTCTGGTAAATCAAAAGGTGGTCTATTCGTTTCAGCTAAAGCTGATATAAAAAAAATTACAAACATTGGAAACAATGGTATTACAAACCACATTTCTTTTTGAGCAACTACAATATCATTCAAGTTTAGAGATCCAACGCATAATAAAACATTAATTATAATGATACCAATAGATACTTCATAAGATACCATTTGTGCAGCAGATCTAATTGCTCCTAAAAAAGGATATTTTGAATTCGACGCCCATCCACCCATTATTATCCCGTACACACCTAATGATGAGACAGCAAAAATATATAAAATTCCAACATTTATATCTGCTAATACTTGTTCAACACCAAAAGGAATTACAGCCCATGCTATTAGAGCTAGAGTCATTGTTATTATTGGAGCAAGAATAAAAATTACTTTGTTTGAACTAGCAGGTATTATAATTTCCTTGAAAATATATTTTAGGGCATCTGCTAGGGATTGTAATAAGCCAAATGGACCAACAACATTTGGACCTTGTCTTTTTTGAACAAAAGCCCAAACTCTTCGATCTAACCACACGATCATAGCGACTGAAACTAAAACAGGCACTAATAAAAATAAAATTTTGTAACTTTCTTGAAAAATAATATTTAAGTATTCCATGAATTAACCTTCTGTCCCTGTTTTTTTTAAATCAATTTTTGCGTTATTACATTCAAGCATAGTTTTTGATGAACGTGCAATTACATTAGAAAAATAGTAGTCTTTATAATCAACTTTTAAAAATTCATCAGCAAAATCACTTTCATTTAATTTATCTTCTAATTCTGTATTTTGCTGGTCTTTGTTCATCTTTAAATAGTTAAACATACTACTTTCGAGTTCATCTTTATCATTAAAAAGTTTTCTATTATTCATAACCTCAGCGAGATCATTAATAATTTGCCAGTCCTCTTTAGCATCACCTGGGGGGTAAGATGCTTTATAAGCTTTTTGTAATTTACCTTCCAAATTAGTGTAATGTCCAGATTGTTCAGTATAAGCAGCACCTGGTAAAATTATATCTGCAATTTCTGCGCCTCTATCTCCATGACTTCCTTGATAAATAATAAATTCATCTTTCTTCTTAAAATCTAAATTATCTTGACCAAGTAAAAAAATAATTTCAAATTTATTTTCATGAAGTTCATCTAGAATTTTATCATTTTTATCAATGATATCTAAATCTAGATTTCCAATTGTAGCTGCATCAACTGATAATATGTTTATTGGATTCCAATCATCATTCAATTTATTATTCTTGGATAAAAATTTTTTTGATAAATTAAATAAATGACTTGCTGATTTTATTTTAAAAAAAGACTCTCCAAACACAATCATTGGTTTTTTTGACTCAATAATTTCTTTTGACAATTCATTTTTATTTTCAAATATATCTTTGATAGTTTTTGCCTTCCCATTTAAACTTTGATAGCTGTAAGTTAAGTCTCCAAGATCGTTTAAAGAAACAACTTTGGTATTATTACTTAAATATGCTTTTCGAATTCGCGCATTAATCATTGTTGCTTCAAATCTAGGATTAGTGCCTATCAATAAAATTAAATCTGCTTCTTCAATTCCGTTTATCGATGAATTGAATAAATAATTTTCTCTTTTTGAATTGTCGATAAATCTTTTTGTAGGTCTAAAATCATATTTTTTCGTACCAATTGTTCTTTCTAAAAATTCTTTTAAAATAAAACTTGTCTCCATATTTGTTAGATCACCAACAAACCCACAAATTTTATCTTTGTTTGCATTTTCTATTTTTGATTTGATAATTTTGTAAACCTCGTCCCAAGAAGCTTTTTCAAATTTATTATTATACTTTATATACGGAGTGTCTAATCTTTGATTTAATAATCCATCGCAAGCATATCTTGTTTTATCTGAAATCCACTCTTCATTTATGTCCTCATTTATAACAGGCAAAACTCTTTTTACTTCCCAGTCATAGGTATCAACTCGAATATTTGAACCAACTGCATCCATTACATCAATTGTTTGCGTTTTTTTTAATTCCCATGGTCTTGCTTCAAAAACATAAGGCTTAGATGTCAGAGCTCCTACTGGACAAAGATCAATTACGTTTCCTGATAGTTCTGATTGAACTGATTGCTCTAAATATGTAGTAATTTGCATATCCTCACCCCTTCCAATTGCACCTAATTCAGGAACTCCAGCTATCTCGGTTGCAAATCTCACACACCTTGTACAATGGATACATCTTGTCATTTGAGTTTTGATCAGTGGACCCATATTTTTCTCAGGCACTGCTCTTTTGTTTTCTTTAAATCTTGACTTATCTATTCCATAAAACATCGATTGATCTTGAAGATCACATTCCCCACCCTGATCACACACTGGACAATCCAACGGATGATTTGCTAATAAAAACTCCATCACACCTTTTCTTGATTTCTCTATTTTTGGAGTATTAGTTTTTATAACCATTCCATCTGCAGCGGGCATTGCACATGAGGCTATTGGTTTTGGAGATTTTTCCATTTCAACTAAACACATTCTGCAGTTACCAGCTATTGATAATTTTTCGTGATAACAAAATCTTGGTATTTCTGCGCCCGCTTTTTCACAAGCCTGAAGAACAGTTAAACCTTCCTCAACCTCTACTTCAATATCATTAACTTTTAATTTAAGCATTTTTATCCAATAAGTGTTGATCTACTAAATAAGGTATATTTTTATTTTCTTTTACAATTGGATCAAATTTATTTCTTTTTTTAATTTCATCTTTGAAATGTCTTAATAAACCTTGAACTGGCCAAGATGAACCTTCACCAAATGCACAAATCGTATGACCTTCTATTTGTTTTGTAACATCACCCAACATGTCTATCTCATCTTTAGATGCTTCACCTTTTGCCATTCTTTCAAGCATTCTCCACATCCAACCTGAACCTTCCCTACAAGGTGTACATTGCCCACAACTTTCATGTTTATAAAATCTAGCAATTCTGGCCATACATTTTATGATGTCTTGATCTTTGTTAATAACAACTACACCAGCTGTTCCTAATCCACTTTTTTCAGCCATTAATGAGTCAAAGTCCATAGTTAAAGTCTCACATTTATCTTTTGGTATCAATGGCATTGATGATCCACCAGGTATAACAGCTTGTAAATTATCCCAGCCACCTATGACACCACCAGCATGTACTTCAATTAGTTCTTTTAATGGAATGTTCATTTCTTCCTCAACATTACAAGGATTATTTACGTTTCCAGATATACAAAAAATTTTGGTACCTGTATTTTTTTCTCTTCCCAAAGATGCAAACCATTTCCCACCTCTTCTTAATATTGTTGGTACAACAGCTATAGTTTCCACATTATTAATTATTGTTGGGCAACCATAAAGTCCAATTAGTGCTGGAAAAGGAGGTTTTAATCTTGGTTGACCTTTTTTTCCCTCAATACTTTCGAGTAATGCAGTTTCTTCTCCACAAATATATGCTCCAGCTCCATAGTGAATATATATATCCAGATCCCACCCAGTGCCTGCAGCGTTTTTACCTAATAGTTTTTTTTCATAGGCTTCATCAATTGCTGCTTGTAGCTTTTGCCCGTCTACAAAATATTCCCCTCTTATATAAATGTAACAAACATGTGCTTGAATTGCATAAGATGCAATCAAACAACCTTCGATTAATTTATGAGGTTCAAATCTTAAAATATCTCTATCTTTACAAGTGCCTGGCTCAGACTCATCTCCATTGATCACTAAATAATGGGGTCTAGAGCCAACCTCTTTTGGTGCAAAAGACCATTTTAAACCTGTTGGAAAACCTGCGCCACCTCTTCCTCTAAGTTGAGAGTCTTTGATTTCATTTATAATCCAGTCTCTGCCCTTATCTGTTATTTCTTTGGTGTTAACCCAATCACCTCTTTTTTGAGATGAGGTTAGGTCGGGTCCCAAATCATTGTATAAGTTTTGAAAAATTCTATCTTGATCCTTAAGCATTTTTTAAATCCATTAATGTTTTTCTATTATTTTCTGGTTCATTATTTATTCTTCCCCTATATGAGCCAGGTGTTGGTTTTTCTCCATTTAGAATTTTATCTAAAATTTTTAAAGTTTTTTCTTTATCAAGATCTTCATAATAGTCATCATTAATTTGCATCATCGGTGCATTAACACATGCACCAAGACACTCAACTTCCATCCATGAACAACTTTTATCATTTGAAAGGACTGACTCATCCTCTGAAATTTTTTCTTTACATGCCTCGACTAATTTGTTTGCACCTCTTATCATGCATGGGGTTGTGGTACACACTTGAATAAAATATTTACCTACTGGTGATAAATTATACATGCTATAGAAAGTAGCAACTTCATATACTTTTATGTATGGCATATTTAAAAATTTTGCGATGTATTTCATTGCAGCTAAAGGTATCCAGTTCTCATTTTGTTTTTGAGCAATGTATAATAATGCCATCACAGCACTTTGTTGTTTACCTTCTGGATATTTGGCAACAATACTTTTTGCAGCCTCTAGTGAAGAAGGGTTAAATTCAAAATTTTCAGGTTGGTTTTTTGCAGGTCTTCTTAAACTCATCTATCGACCTCCCCAAAAACTATATCAAGTGAACCAAGAACAGCAGGCACATCTGCTAACATGTGACCTTTAATTAAATAATCCATTGATTGTAAATGTGAAAATCCTGGCGCTCTTATCTTGCACTTATAAGGTTTACTTGATCCATCTGAGATTAAATAAACACCAAATTCTCCTTTAGGTGCTTCAACGGCAGTATAAATTTCATCTTTTGGGACACGATATCCCTCGGTAAATAATTTAAAGTGATGTATCAGTGCTTCCATAGATTGTTTTATTTCTGCTTTAGATGGTGGAGATATTTTACCATCAAAAGTTTTAATTGGACCTTTTTCCATCCTCGCTAAACATTGTTTTATGATTGATACACTTTCTTTCATTTCCTCAATTCTACATAAATATCGATCGTAACAATCACCATTTTTACCTACTGGAATTTTAAAATCTAATTGATCATAACAATCATAGGGTTGAGATTTTCTTAAATCCCAAGGGACCCCAGAACCTCTAATCATTACACCACTAAAAGAATAGTCTAAAGCGTCATCTTTGGTTACCACTCCAATATCTACATTTCTTTGCTTAAATATTCTATTATCGGTTAAAAGGTTCTCAAGATCATTTATTATTTTTGGAAAAGTTTCACAAAATTTCGCTATATCGTTTTCTAAACCAGCTGGTAAATCTTGATGAACTCCACCAGCTCTGAAATAATTTGCGTGTAATCTTGATCCAGATGCTCGTTCGTAAAAAGTCATTAGTGTCTCTCTTTCCTCAAATCCCCATAATGATGGTGTTAAAGCACCCACATCTAAAGCTTGAGTTGTAACATTTAATATATGACTTAGTATTCTTCCGATTTCACAAAACATAACTCTTATATATTGTGCTCTTATTGGAACATCGATATCTAGGATTTTTTCTATAGCTAAGGCAAAAGCATGTTCTTGGTTCATGGGAGCAACATAATCAAGTCGATCAAAATATGGAACGGCTTGCATATATGTTTTATTTTCAATTAATTTTTCTGTTCCTCGATGTAACAAACCAATATGCGGGTCTGCTTTTTCTACAACCTCACCATCCAGTTCAAGAATTAGTCTTAATACACCATGGGCAGCAGGATGTTGTGGACCAAAATTCAAATTTAAATTTTTAATTTTTTTTGTCATTAGTTTTTGATATTTCTTTTATATATTTTGTTCCTTCCCAAGGACTTTCGTAATCAAAATTTCTATAATTTTGTTCTAGTTTTACAGGTTCATTGATAACTTTTTTTTTTTCTTCGCTATATCTAACTTCCGAATGACCAGTCAAAGGAAAATCTTTTCTTAATGGGTGACCTTCAAAACCATAGTCAGTCAAAATTCTTCTTAAATCAGGATGATTTTTAAAATTTACGCCATACATATCAAAAACTTCTCTTTCCATCCAATTAGCTGATGGAAATACAGATGTTAGAGAGGAGATAAGCTCGTTTTCATTGATAGAATAACTTAAGATCATTCTATGATTAAACTCGTGACTTAAAAATAAATACACAATCTTAAATCTTTGGGTTTCCTCAGGATAATCTACAACTGTAATATCAATAAGCTGTCTAAACTTAGTATCTTTGTTTGTTTTTATAAATAAGACAACGTCAATTAAATCATCTTTATCAATTTCAACATAAATTTGATTATGTTTAATAGAAGTCTTATTGATTTTTGTCGTAAGTTCTGAATTTATCTTTTTCTCTAAATCAATTAAATTATTCATTTTACCTGTTAAAAGATCCTTTATTTCTAATTTTTTTTTGTAATTGCATAATTCCATATAACAATGCTTCGGCAGAAGGTGGACAACCTGGTACATAAACATCTACGGGCACAATACGATCACAACCCCTTACAACAGAATATGAATAATGATAATACCCTCCACCATTTGCGCAACTTCCCATTGATATAACATATCTTGGTTCTGGCATTTGATCATAAACTTTTCTTAATGCGGGTGCCATCTTATTTGTTAAAGTACCTGCAACAATCATAACATCAGATTGTCTAGGTGATCCCCTTGGAGCAGCACCAAACCTCTCAAGATCATATCTTGGCATGGCTGTTTGCATCATTTCAACAGCACAGCAGGCAAGACCAAAAGTCATCCAATGCAAAGATCCAGATCTTGACCAATTTACTAAATTTTCTAATGAAGTAGTTATAAATCCATTCTTACCAAAATCTTCTGCAAGTTGTTTAAATTCATCAGGTACTTGATCTAATTTATTATTCATTTTAAAAAAATTTTATTCCCAGTCTAATGCACCTTTTTTCCATTCATAAATAAATCCAATTGTAAGTATGAATAAAAAAATCATCATTGACGTAAAACCCAAGATACCAATATTTCCCAAAGAAATTGCCCACGGAAATAAAAATGCAATTTCAAGGTCAAAAATAATAAATAAAATTGCAACTAAATAAAATCTGACATCAAATTCCATTCTTGAATCCTGGAATGGTTCAAATCCACATTCATAAGCTGATAACTTTTCTGGATCTGGATTTTTTGGAGATAAGATAAAATTAATTACTATAAAAGCACAACTAAGTCCTAATGCTATAATTAGGAATAATATGATAGGTAAATAATCTTTTAAAAATTCCGCTGTCATGGTGGAATATATATCATTTTTTAAAGCCAGATGAAGTGGTGTTAGGTCACATTATTCAAAATATGCAGCTCATTTGATAACGATTATCAGCTTTAAATTAAATAAGTGGCGGGAGTGAAGGGACTCGAACCCTCGACCTATCGCGTGACAGGCGATCGCTCTAACCAACTGAGCTACACCCCCACTTTTGATTCTTTTGGTGGGCAGTAAAGGACTCGAACCTTTGACCCCCTCGGTGTAAACGAGATGCTCTACCAACTGAGCTAACCGCCCAAAACCAAAATGTTGGTTATATCTTTTAGTAAAATAAGGTCAAGATTAATTAGTTGTTATAAATAAAAGATAATTTTTTAAAATCCACCTCTCCAATTATTTTTAGAGTTAAAATTATCTTTCTCTGTTTTAGATGTTGGTCTTGTTAAATAATAAGTAACAAAAACTACAATTAATAAAATTATATATAATTCCATGAATAAATTTTTTATTGAATACTTGCTTGAGACTTGTCGTCTTTTTTAGAAATATCAACTTCGACCCACTCTGTTTTTTTGAGCTCCTTAGTTAAAGCAATCTTTAAAACTTCATCAGCATACTCTACAGGGGTTATTTTAATTTCATCAATTATTTTTTTTGGCATATCAACTAAATCTTTCTCATTTTCTTTAGGAATTAAAACTTCTTTAATTCCCGCTCTATGTGCTGCAATAAGTTTTTCTTTTAAGCCACCAATTGGTAATACTTGACCTGTTAAAGTAACCTCACCTGTCATTGCAACATCTCTTTTAACTGGAATGTTTGTTATAGAAGATACTATGGAAGTAACCATACCAATTCCTGCAGATGGACCATCTTTTGGTGTAGCACCCTCTGGAACGTGAATATGAAAGTCTTTTTTCTCAAACAATGGAGGTATTATTCCATACTCTAAACATTTAGATCTAACAAAAGATTTTGCAGCTTTTACTGACTCTTGCATTACGTCTCCAAGCTTACCTGTTATTTGCATTCTTCCTTTTCCTGGCATTGTAGCAGTTTCAATTTTCAAAATTTCTCCACCGTATTCAGTCCATGCCAATCCAGTAACTATTCCTACTCTATTTTCAGTTTCCAATTCACCTGATTTAAACTTGGGAACACCTAAAAAATCTGACAAATTTTCTTTATTAATCTTAACTTCTTTTTCCTCTCCAGAAACAACTTTCTTCACTACTTTTCTAGCAACTTTAGAAATTTCTCTTTCCAAATTTCTAACACCAGACTCCTTCGTGTAGCTTCTGATAATTTCTTGAATAATGTCATTTTGTAAACTCATCTCTTTTTCTTTAACACCATTATCTTTAATTTGTTTTGGTAATAAATATTTATTTGCAATATTTATTTTTTCATCTTCTGTATAACCCGCGAGTCTTATGACTTCCATTCTATCTAATAAAGGTGGAAGAATATTTAAAGTGTTAGCTGTTGTTACAAACATAACATCAGATAAATCATAATCAACTTCAAGGTAATGATCGTTAAAAGTTGTATTTTGTTCAGGGTCTAATGCTTCAAGTAATGCTGAAGATGGGTCACCTCGATAATCATTACCAATTTTATCAATCTCATCTAAGAGAATTAATGGATTTTTTGTACCAGCTTTTTTCATCATTTGAATTATTTTACCAGGTAGAGAACCTATGTATGTTCTTCTATGCCCTCTTATTTCTGCTTCATCTCTCATACCACCAACTGACATTCTTACAAATTCTCTATTAGTAGCTTTTGCTATTGATTTTCCTAATGATGTTTTACCTACACCAGGGGGACCAACTAAACATAAAATGGGACCCTTGATTTTTTCCATTCTTTTTTGAACAGCTAGAAATTCAATAATTCTCTCTTTTACTTTTTCTAGACCAAAGTGATCTTTATCTAAAATTTCTAAAGCTTTTTTAAGATCAATATCTACAGCACTTTTTTTATGCCATGGAAGTTCTGTCATCCAATCTAAATAATTTCTTACAACTGTTGCCTCAGCTGACATTGGACTCATGTTTTTTAATTTTTTTAATTCTTGTAAGCATTTTTTTTCAACTTCTTTTGGCATTCTTGCTTTAATTATTGCTTTATTGAGACTAGTATTTTCATCTTTTCCATCCTCAATTTCACCCAACTCTTTTTGGATAGCTTTCAATTGTTCATTTAAATAATATTCTCTTTGAGTTTTTTCCATTTGTGTTTTAACTCTGCCACGAATTCTTTTTTCAACACCAATTATGCTAGTCTCGTTCTCCATTATCTTGATTATTGAATTTAATCTTTTCTTAACATCTACGGTCTCAAAAATTTGTTGTTTCTCTGAAATAGTTGCGGTTATGTGAGATGCAATATTATCGGCAATCTGAGAAGGATCTTTTAATTGTTTAATAGAATTAATTGTTTCATTAGAAATTTTTTTGTTAATTGATGTTAATTTTTCTAATCTTCTTAAAGCTGTTGCTGCTAGTGGATATAAATCTTCATCTTTACTTAAAACATCATTATAGTGAGTAAATTCACAAGTAATGAATTTTTCATTGTCCTTGAAATCTAAAATTTTAACTCTTTTTATTCCTTCCACTAAAACTTTTACAGTTCCATCTGGTAATTTTAAAAGTTGAAGAATACTACCTTCACAACCATACATAAAAATGTCTGTCTTTTTTGGATCATCGATTTCTGAATTTTTTTGGGTTACTAAAATAATTTTTTTATCTTTTTTCATTACTTCATTAAGGGCAGAAATAGATTTATCTCTACCTACAAAGAGAGGAATCACCATGCTTGGGAACACCACTATGTCTCTTAGCGGTAATAAAGGTAATGAAATTTTAACGTCCATGAGTATGAATATGGATATTATAAATTATATTGCAATACCTTTTTCTTATTTATTAAGGATATTACGCCGCTGAGGTCTTGTTAGACTTTGATTTATCGTCCGATTCTGAATGAACTATTATTGGTTGCGATTGCCCTTTTACTGATGCAGCATCAACTATGACTTCTTTAATATTTTCTTGACTCGGTAAATCGTACATCGTCTTAAGTAAAATATTTTCCAAAATTGACCTTAAACCTCTTGCTCCAGTTTTTTTTCTAATTGCTTTAAGGGCAATTTCTTTTAATGCACTTTCTTTAAAACTTAGTTTTGCACCATCTAATTTAAATAATTCTTGATATTGTTTTGTTAAAGAATTCTTTGGCTCTTGTAATATCTTAATTAAAGATTTTTCGTCTAAATCGTCCAAAGTAGCAATCATCGGTAATCGACCAATAAATTCTGGGATAAGTCCGTATCTTAGTAAGTCTTCAGGTTCTAA
The DNA here is from genome assembly GCA_902631255.1 of uncultured Pelagibacteraceae bacterium. Classification (GTDB taxonomy): domain Bacteria; phylum Pseudomonadota; class Alphaproteobacteria; order Pelagibacterales; family Pelagibacteraceae; genus Pelagibacter. The sequence goes on along the minus strand of CACOXS010000003.1, from coordinate 46,256 downwards.
ACCTTTCATCCACTCACCAGTCTTTTTATCTTGAGTATTTTTTACATCAGCACCAAAACCGATTGAAGTTCCCTTGTCTCTTTGTGATATGATTTTATCTAATCCTGCAAAAGCACCACCACAAATAAATAAAATATTTGTTGTATCAACTTGTAAAAATTCTTGCTGAGGATGTTTTCTTCCACCTTGTGGTGGCACACTTGCTATTGTTCCTTCCATAATTTTTAAAAGCGCTTGTTGTACACCTTCACCTGAAACATCTCTAGTTATAGATGGGTTCTCAGATTTTCTACTAATTTTATCAACTTCATCTATGTAAACAATCCCACGTTGTGCCTTTTCAACATTATAGTCCGCGGCTTGTAATAACTTTAGAATAATATTTTCAACATCTTCACCAACATAACCTGCCTCGGTTAAAGTTGTTGCATCAGCCATTGTGAACGGAACATCTAAAATTCTAGCAAGTGTTTGTGCTAATAATGTTTTTCCACATCCAGTCGGGCCAACTAATAGAATATTTGATTTAGCAAGTTCTACATTTTTACTTGTCTTATTTTCGTAATTTAGTCTTTTGTAATGATTATGAACTGCAACAGATAAAACTTTTTTTGCGTGAGATTGTCCAATTACATAATCATCTAAAACTGAACAAATCTCTTTTGGTGAAGGTAAACCATCTTGATGTTTTACAAAAGTATCTTTGCTCTCCTCTTTGATGATATCCATACAAAGTTCAACACACTCATCGCAGATAAAAACAGTTGGGCCTGCAATAAGTTTTCTAACTTCGTGTTGACTCTTTCCGCAGAAAGAACAATATAAAATATTTTTGTTATTTGTATTCATAGTTTTTATAACGAATCAATTTAATTACTCTATTATAAGAGACTTATGTTAATCAAGTTTCTAATAATTTGATGTCAATATCTTGTGTATTAAGATCTTTTTTCTACCACTTCATCTATCAAGCCAAATGACTTGGCAGCATCAGCGGTCATGAAGTTATCTCTTTCTAAGGCAGATTTGATTTCGTCTACTGATTTACCTGTATGTTTTGAATAAATTTCATTCAATCTTTTTTTTAAAGATAAAACTTCATTAGCATGAATCTCAATATCAGTTGCTTGTCCTTGAAAACCAGCAGATGGTTGATGAACCATTATTCTTGAATTTGGTAATGAAAATCTTTTACCTTTTTTTCCAGCTGAAAGTAAAAATGATCCCATTGATGCTGCTTGACCGATACATAATGTGGAAATATCTGGCTTTACATATTGCATTGTATCGTAGATACCAAGACCCGCTGTTACTAACCCGCCAGGACTATTAATATATAAATAAATTTCTTTTTTAGGGTCTTCTGCCTCCAAAAATAAAAGTTGAGCAGTAACTAGAGAAGCAACATTATCGTTAATTTGTCCTGTTAAAAAAATTATTCTCTCTTTTAACAATCTTGAGTAAATATCATACGCCCTTTCTCCCTTACTTGATTGTTCAACAACCATAGGGACTAACGTGCTCATGTGTTCAGATATTTTATTTGTCATAAGTTGATTCGTTTTACTTATACAACTTGAAATTACTTTTTACTAACTTTTTTTGTTTTTTTAACTGGTGACTTTGTTTTTGAGGTTTTTGTTTTAGTTTTGTTCGTTGTAGGTTTTTTAGTCTCAACCTTCTTTTCGGTTTTTTCTTTGCCCTCATTTGCATGACTATATTCTTGCATTTGAGATTGTTTTAAAATTTTTTCTGCTTCTTCTTTTGAAACTTCTTTCTTGTTTGGTTTTGCTTTTTCTTTTATTAATTTTAAAATTTTTTCTTCGTAGACTGTGCCTCTCAAGCTAGATAATGCTGAAGGATTTTTTTGATAAAAATCCATGACCATTTTTTCTTGACCTGGCATCATTCTAATTTGTTTTTGAACTTCAGCTTGTAGTTCCTGTTCTGTTACCTTGATTTGATTTTGCTCACCAAATTCATTTAAAACTAATCCAACTTTAATTCTTTTTTTAGCTATTTCTTCAAAATTTTTCCTACTTTTTTTTGCATCTTCCTCAGACATTCCTTGAGAAAGTATCTTTACTTCTTCATCAATTAAATTTTTTGGAATATCTTTTATATTAAATTTTTCTATCTCTTTTAAAATTTGATTTTTAGAGAAACGCTCAAGAGAATTTTTATATTCATGGTTTATTTGTTTTGAAATTAAAGATTTTAAGTCTTTCAAATCTTTTGCACCAAAATTTTTTGCAAATTCATCATCGATTTTTACTGGTTCAGGATTTTTTAATATAGTTATTTTACATTCAAATTTTGCTTTTTTATTTATTAATTCTTTTTCAGGAAAGTTTTCAGGCAAAGTGGCTTCAACAGTTTTTTCATCACCTACTTTGACACCCATTAGTTGTTTATCAAAACCTTTTAAAAATAAATCTTTACCCAAAGTTAATTGTGTATTTTTACCTTCACCACCTTTAAATGGCTTGTCATCAATAGTGGCTTTATAATCAAAGGCTACCAAATCACCTTCTTTTGCAATTGTGTCTTTTGGAGCTTCTTTAAAGTTTGGTTGATTTTTTGCTATCTCTTTTATTCTTTTATCTGCCTCAGTTTCATCTATTTTTACTGAATACTCATCAAACTTAATATTCTCTATTGGTTTTACTTCAACCTTTGGAAGTTCTGTTACTGAAATAATATATTCAAGATCTTTATCTTCTCCGTAAGTTTTAAGATCCAACTTAGGTTGACCAGCAGGTTTTATATTATTTTCTTTTAAAGCTTTAGTTGAAGTGTCTTTAATAACTTTATCTAAAACTTCGCCAAAAACTGCTTTTCCAAATTGTCTTTTTAAAATTTCCTTTGGTACTTTTCCGGGTCTAAAACCTTTAAGGTTTACAGTTCCTTTAATTTCCTCATACCTTTGATCCATGTGAATACTCATAGTTTTTTTATCTATGAATACTTTTAAGTCTTTATTTAAACCTTTTTTATTTTCTATTGTTACTTTCATAATCTCTTGATGGTAGGGCGAAAAGGACTCGAACCTTCACAGATTGCTCTATCGGTTCCTAAGACCGACGCGTCTACCAATTCCGCCATCGCCCCACAATTCTTGAAGTTTTATATATTATTGAAACTATTTGTCCAACGACATTTGTTGTAAAATTTATAATATTTCCTCTATAATGATTATTATGATTGTTTCGCCATGTATAAGTATTTGTAAAACTGATCCTAAAACTGGATATTGTTATGGCTGTGGCAGAAATAATAATGAAAAAAAAATTTGGAAACAAGAGAATACTTCAGATCAATGGAAAATAGAAAATCTTAAAACAATTAAAGCTAGATTGTCTGGATGGCAATTAGAAAGTTTTGAAGAGTCCTATACATATAAAATTGAAAATGGTATTTCTCTTTTTAAAAAAAGTTTAAAAAATGAGTAGAACTACAATAGTATCAATTATTTACATAATAGGCCTTATCTTTGGAGCTATATTTCTTAAAATATGGAGTGCAGACACCAATGTATATAAAGGTCTTTTGGGACTTGGCTGGACAGCTATATTTTTAATAAGTTTATTTTTAGCTGACAAACATGAAAAAAGTTAAATATTTTATCATTTTTTTATTACTCATTTTACCCATACAAAGTGCAAAATCTGAGATCATAGTAATGAGCGCTTGTGACGACAAACAAGATGAGTTTTTAAAAAATGAGTACATACTTAATTTAAATCAATTAATCATGGTCAGAAACTATGTGTACAAAGAAAAAACTTATCAAAAATACAGATTAACAGATCTCAGTGTAAAAAAATCAAACTCATATGTAAGAAATATTTACGAGGAAAATGGAAAAATTTTAACTCACAAACATGGATATCCACAATTTTATACTCAAATACTTTTTGAAAAAGGCAAACAAGAAATTTATATGAAAACTGTTTTAAATGATGAAGAGGGAATTTCTAAAATTTCTACATGTAAAAAAGTGGAAAAATTTGATAGTGAAAGTTAATTTTTTTTACCTTTTTTTGTAAAGTTTCTTTTTTTTTGACCAAATCGATTTTGAGTAATGTTACTTCTGTGTCTTGCATAAGCTTGTTTTTGTGCTTGTTTCATTGCTCTCTTTGAGGACATAATCTTTAATAATCAATTTCTATACTATTCAACTTTTTAAAATTTTTATCAGCAATCACAATTTCTCCTGAACTTGGTGCATAATTAAGAGCTTCTGATATTACTACATAATGAGTGACTAACACTATATTTTTATCACCATTCCAACTTTTTACATAATCTTTAAGCTTTTTCATTTGCATTTTTCTATTTTTTGCAAATTTTGCGCTGTAAAAAGAATTGAGAAAATTTTCTGTTTGATAATTTTTAAAAGCAATCAAAGCCGTTTCTTTACACCTGCACCATTCACTTGAAATTACTAATTTAATAGGAATATTATTTTCTTTAAAAAAATTTCCAATTTTTTTTGATTGTAATTTTCCTGATTGACTCAAATTTCTTTGCGTCTCACAATTATTGATATCAAAGTTTTCTGGATCACCATTACCTGGGGCATAAGCATGTCTAATAAAAATTAAATTACCACCTTTTTGAAGGTTGTTTATAATTTCTTTTTCTGTATCTGCTTTTATTTCAATTGTTAAAGCGAAAAATATAATTAATATAATCTTAAGTAATTTCATCAATGAACATTAAATTCAAAAAATTAAATAACACAATAATTAAATGTAAAAAATGTCCACGTTTATTTAATTTCATAAAAAAAATTTCATTAGAAAAACGAAAACAAAATATAAATGAAAAATATTGGGGAAAGCCTGTTACTGGTTTTGGTGACGTCAATGCAAAATTAATGATTATAGGTTTAGCTCCCGCAGCCCATGGTGGAACTAGAACAGGCAGAGCTTTTACTGGTGATAAATCAGGGGATTTTTTATTTAAAAGTCTCCATAAAGTAAATATATCAAATCAAAATTTTTCAGAAAATAAAAATGATGGGTTAAAATTAAAATCTACTTACATTACTAATATACTCAAATGCGTTCCCCCGGGAGATAAACCTAAAAATAATGAACTTATCAAATGCTCAAATTATTTTATTAGTGAATTAGAACAATTAAAAAAACTTAAAGTAATTGTAGCATTAGGTAAAGTTGCTTTTGATAATTGTCTTAAAATCTACAAAAAGAAATTTAATATAAATAAAAAATTTAAATTTAAACATGGGAAAAAATATCTATTACCTGATAAAAGAATATTAATTGCTTGTTATCATCCAAGTCCTAGAAATGTTAATACAAAAGTTATAACACCTTTAATGATTAACAGTTTATTTAAAAAAGCAAAAAAATTTTCTATGCTTTGATTGTATCACAAAAGTAAGGTTTAAATTTTGAGTATATATCCTCAGGAATTTTAACTGGTTTGCCATCTTTGTTTACAAAAACTAAATGAACTTGTGCTTCAACTATTATTTCCCCACTTTTTGTAATGATTTGGTTCATAAAAAAAGAGGTTTTGGTTATAGATTTAACAAAAGATCTAATTGTTAATTCATCCTCTAAAAAAGCTGATTTTTTATACTCGATGTTACAAGACTTGACGATTATTGATGAACCAAATTGTTCTTGAACTTTCTTATTACTAAAACCTATTGAAAATAGAGCCTCTGTTCTTGCTCTTTCTAAATACTTTAAATAATTTGCATAATAAACCACTCCGCCAGAATCTGTATCTTCATAATAGACTTTTAATTTATGAAAAAAATTTTCATGCATAGGAAAATTATATCAAATAATTATCTAATTTGCTGAAAAATAGATATTTTGAAAATATGCTATAGCTTTCATTTTAGAATTATCAGTATCAGACATTATAGCTAGCCCATCTAATTCATTAACATCTAAATTGTGGAAATTTTTAAAATCCTCTTTGACATTTGCTTTGACAGTAACCCACTGATTGAGATTATTTTTAGTAGTAGATAAAACATTATCTATAGACTTTTTGGTATATGGGCTTGGTGAACTAAATCCAATTTCATTATTACTTGAGAAAACATAGTTTATTGCCCTATTAGAAAGTGGTGTTGCACCAGTCTTTTTTACTGCAAATACTCTGGCTGCAAAATCATGTCCTTTTTTTGTATTCTCTTTTATACCGGATAAATCTTTTTCAACTTTCCATGTAATATTTATAAAAGGTGTCTTGTTAAGGTCAATTTTCACTTCTTTTCCTAAACCAGAAGCAGCATTATCAGCAACTGATTTTAAAAAATTGCCATTTTCATTGGATCCAACCGAATAATTTGTTTTATTCTCCGCCCCTCTCACCTTTCTGACCTCAAGCTTTGAAAGTTCAGTTTCGGTAAATTCAAATACTTTTATTTCACTAGCTCCACCTATCTCAGTAAATAAAAAGAGACTGATTAAAAGTTTTAAAATTATTTTCATAAATTTTTAAAAAAATTGTTAATACATTATTTTGACAAAATTTAAACAATCAAAAATCAATTTCTAATCGTATATATTAATTATGAAGACAATTTCCATTTTTATTCTATTAATCTACTGGTCAATAATGATTTTTGCTCCAGTGATGTCAAAAGATGTAAAATTTGGCAGGGCCAAACTAAATCAAACGAAGATAGTTGAGATAAAACCAAGAAGTTAATAGGTCGAACGACCCCCACTGATATCAAAAACTGCAGCAGTTGAGAATGTATTTTCTTCTGAAGATAACCAGCAGACTAAAGAGGTAAACTCTTCGACCTCAAGAAATCGTCCTCTTGGCACTTTTGATAACATTCTTTGGACGTGCTCTTTGGTCATTTGGTCCAAAATTCTGGTTTTAGCACCTGCGGGAGTAACGGCATTTACTGCTATATTCTTATCCGCAAGCTCTTTACCTAATGATTTTGTTAGTCCAATTGCTCCAGCTTTTCCAACGCTATAAGCACTGGCGTTTGCATTGCCATCTTTACCTGCTACTGAGGCAACATTAACTATCCTGCCATAATTATTTTTGATCATATTTGGCACAATTGTTCGACAACAATTAAAAGTGCCCATTAAATTTATATCAACAACCTTTTTCCACATCTCAATATCATATTCCCACAAAGTTGCTGTTGGACCGGTAATACCAGCGTTATTAATCAATATATCGATATTTTTTTGATTAGTGATTTCTTGCACACATTCTTCAACTTTAGAATAATTTGAAATATCAACAATATTAAAACTTAGATTGGGACTTTTAATATCTTCAATTGCTTTTTCGACCATTTTCTGATCATTGTCCCATATAATTACACTTGCGCCTGACCTTATTAATCTTTTTGTGATATCTAAACCAAAGCCTTGTGCACCACCAGTGACAATTGCAGTTCTGTCTTTAAAATTAAAAGAAATTTTATCCATAATACTACTCTCTAGCTAAGAGGTAATAAACAAGAGCTGCAACAAAAGCACCAATAATCCATGAGTAAGATTGTAAAAACATAAAATTGGTGTTCCAAATTGTTGAAGCAGAAAAAATAAAACCTAATATTAAAGAATAAACTCCTTTTAGGTGCCATCCTCCTGAATAATAATAAGTGCCACTAGTTTCAAGTGAGTATATATCTTTGTTTTCTAATTTTCCTTTTTTAATCAAATAAAAATCAGCAATCATTAATCCGAATAGAGGACCAAAAAAAGCACCGATCGTATCGATATAAGATAAGACCCCAACCTGGCTTAAAAAAGTTAACCAAAAGACTCCTATAATAAATCCGAAAATAGCAATTAAATAACTTGCGCTTTTTAAAGAAAAAGATGAAGGGTTAAAATTAATCAATGTATATTGAGAGGGAATAAAGTTTGCTATTAAATTTGTTGATGCAGAGGCAATAATAATAAAAATTAAAGCTAAAGAAACCAAAAGAATATTATCTAATTTTCCAATTATATCTGTCGGGTTAGTTAAGATCATTTCTACATTTTGCTCATTTAAATTCTGAAATGCATCTGCACCTGTAACAATAAATAACGCAAAAAACGAAAAAATTATTAAATTTAAAATTAAGCTTAAATTACCTTTTTTTAGCTCTTTTTCATTTTTAATGTATCTAGAAAAATCACCAAATGATAAAATTATAATAGAAAAAAAGGTAAATGTAGTCCCTGCAACTGTAATTATTGGACCAATATTGTTTGGGTTAAAGATATTTTGAAAATCCAAAACATCTATAAAAGATTGAGCAGTTAATTTTACATCAGATAATAAAACAATAAAGAAAAACATTATCATTGCGGCATAAATCGTTAATGCAGAAAACTTGATTAATTTTTTGTTATAATTCATTCCAACACTAAATAAGTAAGTTTGCAGTATAATTGAAATCAATATAGCAGCCCAATCGATAATGTTTAATCCTATGAAAAAAACTAATAAAATTTCTTTTTGTAAAATTGAATTATCTACTGAGTACATTAAAACTCTAATTAAGAAACCAATCGCTTTTGATAAAAAGTATGTTTGGATACCAAACATAAATATTCCAACAATACTTCTCAACAACCCAAAATATTGGGCGCCTCTAAATCCTAATGACGATCTTAATAAGACAACAAATGGTAATCCAAATTTCTGTGATGGTTTTCCAATTAAGTTACAAAATATATAAACAAAAAAAGTTCCTAAAATTGTTCCAAAAAGAACTACCGCAGTATTTAAATTATAAATTAAGTATAAAGATGCAATTAATGAAAATCCAATAACACTCTGAATATTAACTCCCCAAAAACAAAACAGATCTTTCCAATCCCATGTTTTGTTATTAGGGTTAACAGTAACTAAATCCCAATTAATGAGTGTTTTTTTTGTTTTTTGTTGACTCACCTAAACTATATAAAACTTTAAAATTCTATTGTCCATATAAGAGAGTAGGTAGCCAAAGAGCGATCTTGGGGAATATTACAATTAAGATTAATCCTATGATTTGTAGAACCATAAATTGCATCATTCCATAATAAATATCTTTTAAATCCCACTCAGGAACAACTCCTTTTAAAAAATAAGCTGATAGGGCTACAGGTGGTGAAAGCCAGGCGGTTTGTAAATTAACCGCGACTAATATTGCAAACCAAGTTAAATTAAATCCAAGTGCCTCAACTAGAGGTAAAATTATTGGAATAATAATCATTACAATAGGTACCCATTCAAGAGGCCAGCCTAATAAGAATATCATAACCATTATCATTGCTAGAATTAAATATTTGTTCATTTCTAAACCTAGTAAAAATTCAGTTAACAATGTTGGTGTTCCTAATCTTGCAAAAACTGCACCAAAAAAATTAGAGGCAGCAACTAAGACCATAATCAAAGCTGTGATTTCAAGAGTTTTAACTAAAGCCTCTTGAAGTTTTGGTAGAGTTAATTTTTTATATGCTAAAGATAATAAAAGAGCTCCCATTGCACCACATCCTGCTGCTTCAGTAGGTGTAGCAAAACCAAATAAAATACTTCCTAAAGCAGCAAAAACTAATGCAGCAGGAGGAACTAATCCAAGAAAGAATTCAATCCATACTTCTTTCATACTAGCTGCCCTCATATCTTCAGGTAAAACTGGACCCAGTTTTGGATTTATCATGCATCTGATTGTTGTGTAAGCTGCGTACAAACTTGCAAGAAGAATTCCTGGTATAATCGCAGCTGCAAATAAGTCTATAACTGGAATTTCCATGATTGGCCCCATTACCACAAGCATGATACTAGGTGGAATTAATATTCCCAAAGTTCCACCTGCAGTGATTGTTCCAGCCGCAAGTTTAACGTCATATCCGGATCTATTCATGGATTTTGCAGCCATTATTCCTAAAATTGTAACTGATGCACCAACAATACCTGTTGCAGCAGCAAATATTACCGAAACAAATAAAACTGCATAATATAAAGATCCTTTTACTTTTGCTAACATCATTTGGAATGATGAAAATAATCTTTCCATTAAACCAGCTTGTTCCATCATAATACCCATAAAGACAAAGAGCGGTACGGCGGCAAGAGTTTGTTCGGTCATAACCATGGAAAATTGTAGTGTCATCAAATAAAAAACCAATTTTCCAAAACCTAAGTATCCAAAAACAAATCCTAGAAATATTAGTGTAAATGAAATGGGAAATCCGACAAATATTGCAAAAAGCATCACGCCTACAAGAACGAAACCTAAAATTGCCGGGTCTATTAATTCAGCAATCATTTTTTACTTTCTTCTCCTGGCCATTCACCTTTTTTTGCTGCCCAGTAACTCTTAAATAATTCTGAAACACCTTGGATTAATAAAAAAATTATTCCAATTAACAAACATGTTTTGATTGGCCACATATACGGCATCCAAGTAGTATCCATGCCCCTCTCACCTCTTTGAATAGACTCTCCAACAAAGCCTATTGTCATATAAAGAAAAACAATTAAGCCTGGAAAATAAAATAAAAGATATAACCAAAAATCAATTAGACCTTGGTTTTTTATTTTAAAATTTCTGTATAAAAAATCTGCCCTTATATGAACTCCTCTAGAAAGAGCGTATCCTGCACCAAGCATAAATAATGCACCATATAAAAAACGGCTAATGTCATAAGCCCAGATCGTTGGAGCTAAAAATAATTTTCGTGCAAGTACTTCATAGGTCATTGCAAAAATGAGTGGCATCAGTATCCAACAAACAATATTACCAATCCACTTACTAAATTTATCAATATTTATTATAGATTTTGCCATCCATAACGGCATGTCATCAGGCATTTTTCCCGACCCGCCTCGCCTTTCGGCAATCATTTCATCAGAGATATCTAATTTACTGGGTTCGTCTGCCATAAAATTTTAGTTAAAAAAACTAGAGCGGACTTTTAAAGTCCGCTCTAAAAAATCAAGATTAATTACTGATTACTTTAATGTCGCCGCGTGAGCCATTCCTAGCTTCGCATTAGACATTTGAGCACCACTCCAGAAAGGAACAGCAATATCAGCAAAGTTTTTCATTGAATTATAAACTTCATTGAAAAATTTGTTCTCTTTAGCATTCTTATTTAAAGAAGCTTTTGCTGCAGCCATGTATTCTGTGAAATAATCTGAAGGTGTATCTTCTAAAATTACTCCATGTTTAGTAGTTAGCTCTTGTAACGCTTTACCATTCTCATAGATTCTGTAACTTAAAGATTTCGCTAATGATGCATTAGCAGCTACTTCAAGTGACTTCTTCTCATGAGCGGTCATAGCTTTATAAGTTTTTCCAGTAATATAAAAGTCAGCATTTACGACTACTTGGTGTAAACCTTGTAAGTAATAGTGCTTTAATACTTTTTGGAAACCAAATGTTAAGTCTGGTTTTGGACAACACCACTCAGCAGCATCGATCGTACCTGCCTCAAGAGCTGGAAGAATATCTCCACCACCCATTGCAACAGATGCTATACCAATGTCTTTATAAGTTTGTCCTGGAATTCCTGGAGGAGTTCTAAACTTATATTTTCTAAAGTCAGCCATATCCTTAATTGGTTTTGGAAACCAACCTAAAGCTTCTGGACCAACTGGTTGAATCATAAATCCTTTGATGTCTCTTCCCATTTCTTTCCAAAGTTGGTCGTATAATTCTTTACCACCACCGTATTGGAACCATGAAAGGAATGCGATATTGTCGATACCAACTCCACCACCAGCTACTGGAGATCCAAATAGCATAGCGGCAGGATGATCACCTGACCAATAGTGTGTCCATGCGAATCCACAATCGATCAGACCTTTATCTACAGCATCAAGAGTTTCCTTAACTCCAACAACAGCGCCCGCAGGTAAAATTTCGAATTTTAACGAACCAGCTGTTAATTCAGTTACTGTATCAGTAAAGTCCTTTAACATTTTAACTTCATCAGCTTTAGTGTTAAGAACAGTCTGACATTTTAGTGTTTTTGCAGCATTAGCATTAGAAATAAATCCAAGCACTAAGACAGATGCAAATAACATTGAAATGATTTTTTTCATTATTTTCCCTCTTGTTAGTTAAATTTAACAAATACATACAATCAGAAAAACAAACCTGACACAAGTGACAATTGATTAATATGAGTGTAAAGATGATTTAAAAAGATTTATTAAAAAATTATTCAACTTGTAATGGAAAACTTTGATTTTATAATTATTGGTGCTGGATCGGCTGGATGTGTTCTAGCAAATAGACTTTCTGAAAATTCTCAAAATAAAGTTTTATTGATCGAAGCTGGGGGTAAAGACAATTATCCGTGGATACATATTCCTGTTGGATATTTTAAAACAATGCACAATCCATCTGTTGATTGGTGTTACAAAACAGAACCTGATGAGACAATGAATAATCGATCAATTCGTTATCCAAGAGGAAAAACTTTAGGTGGGAGCTCTTCGATCAACGGACTGCTTTATATCAGAGGACAAAGCAGAGATTATGATGTTTGGCGACAATTAGGAAATACTGGTTGGGGTTGGGATGATGTTCTTCCTTATTTTATCAAAGCGGAAAATCAAGAGCGAGGCAAAGATGATTTTCATGGTGTTGGGGGGCCACTTTCTGTCTCTGATCAAAGAATTCAGTTGCCATTATTAAATGAATTTCAAAATGCTGCAGAAGAATTTGGAATCCCGAAGACAAAAGATTTTAATACTGGTGATAATCATGGTTGTGGTTATTTTCAAGTCACTGAAAAAGATGGTTTTAGATGTAGCACTGCTGTTGGATATTTAAATCCTATTAAAAATAGAAATAATTTGAAGATAATTACTAATGCTCATGTAAAGAAAATCAACTTCGAAAATAAAACTGCTAAAAGTGTCGAGTATTGGCAGGAAAATGAACTTAAAAAAGTCTCAACAAATAGAGAGGTGATTCTTTCCTCAGGATCTATTGGTTCTCCACAGATTTTACAAACATCTGGAATTGGAAATTCAAAAAAATTAAAAGACTTAGGAATTGACATCGTTAACGATTTAAAAGGAGTTGGAGAGAATCTTCAAGATCACCTTATGTTTAGACCAATCTACAAAGTTCATGGATTAAAATCTTTAAATAAAAAGATTAATAGTCTGTTTGGAAAGCTAATGATTGGGCTTGAGTATGTTTTTAATCGTAGCGGTCCAATGACTATGGGTGCTAGCCAAATGTGTATGTTTGCCAAAAGCGATCCATCTTTAGAATTGCCAGATCTTCAGTGGCATGTACAGCCAATGAGTATGGATACATTAGGTGCAACGAAAAATCATGACTTTCATGCATTCACTCCAACTGTCTCTAATATAAGACCGACTAGCAGAGGTCATGTAAATATAACAGATAAAGATTCTAGAATTTATGCAAAAGTAAAACTCAATTATCTCTCAACCGACCATGATCGTATGGTTGCAGCAAAAGGTTTAAAACTAACAAGAAAAATTATCATGGAGTCAGAAACATTTAAGAAATATAAACCAGAAGAATATAGACCAGGAATAGATATTAATGATGATGAAGAGCTTGTAAAAGCTGGTTCAGAATTTACTCAAACTATTTTTCATCCAGTGGGTACTTGTAAAATGGGGCAAGATGAGATGGCCGTAGTAGATGAAAAACTTAAGGTGAAAGGTTTAAATAATCTTAGAGTGATTGACGCTTCAATAATGCCAAATATAACTTCAGGTAACACTAATGCACCTACAATAATGATTGCAGAAAAAGGTGCTGATATGATACTTAGAAGTTAATGTTCACAGATTTAATTACTCCAGAACAAATTACTATTCTAACACAAATTATTTTAATCGATCTAGTTTTAGCTGGCGACAATGCAATCATCATTGGGATGGTCGCATCAAAATTTCCATTAGAACAAAGAAAAAAGATTATTTTTTGGGGTATAGGTGGTGCTGTAGTTTTAAGAATTATTTTAACTTTATTAACTGCTTACCTACTACAAATTACAGGTTTAAGGTTAATTGGTGGTCTTCTTTTACTTTATATAGTTTACAAATTGTATGTTGATGTTGTGAAAGGATCTAATCACGATAGTGATATAAAAGTAGACAATTCAAGTTTCTTAAAAGCTATTTGGACAATTTTATTGGCCGACTTTACAATGAGTTTGGACAATGTTTTGGGTGTTGCTGGGGCAGCTGGTGATCATTATTATTTGCTAATTTTTGGTCTAGTTTTATCAATTGTTTTAATGGCTACTGCTGCAACATTAATTTCCAATTGGATTAAGAAATATAAGTGGATTGCATGGGCTGGTTTATTGGCAATACTAATTGTTGCTATTGAGTTGATTTACACTGATATTAAAATATTATTTTTATAATGTTCTTAAAAAATTATAACTTCAAAAATAAGACTGCAATCGTAACAGGTGCGGGTAAAGGTATTGGTAGAGCTTGCGCTATAGCTCTAGCAGAAGCAGGAGCAAATTTAATAATTATTAGTAGAACCAAAAAAGATTTAGATGAGGTTTCAAAGAAAATAAAAAAATTTAAAACAAAGTGTAAATCTTATGTTTGTGACATTACAAATTATAATGAAATTAAAGAAATCATTAACAAACAATCTAAACTAGATATTCTTATAAATAACGCTGGCAATAATAGACCTGCACATTTTACAAAAGTAAAAACTAAAGATATGGAACATATGGTTAAGATAAATACAATAGCCACGTTTAATCTTGCACATTTATGTGCACTTAAAATGATAAAATCAAAAAATAGAAAAAAAATTGGTGGTAGTATTGTTAATATGTCATCACAAATGGGTCATGTAGGTGGACCAATAAGAAGTGTTTATAATATGAATAAATTTGGTTTAGAGGGTTTAACAAAAGGTATGTCAATAGATCTAGCAAAATTTAACATTAGAGTTAATACTGTTTGTCCAACATTTGTTGTCACCCCCATGACGAAGAAGTTTTTAAAAGACAAAAAATTTAAAAGAGATATGTTGAACAATATTCCTCTTGGAAGATTTGCTGAATTATCTGAAGTAGCAACTGCCGTGGTATTTCTAGCTTCTGATGCAGCATCAATGATTACAGGTACTTCTTTATTGGTTGATGGTGGATGGACTGCAAAATAATATCTAGACTTTTATTTGTAATAATTTTTTTTACCACAACTAATCTAAATGCTGTTGAATTTAAGGGAAAATTTTTACAAGGACATTTCATAGTTGGTTTAACAGACCCATCAGCTAAAATTATTATTGGCAAAAAAGAAGTTAAAGTATCAAAAGAAGGTTATTTTGTTTTTGGAATAGATAGAGATCGAAAATTTGATTTAACTATAACAAAAATAATTAATGGAAAAAAAGATAGAATTACAAAAAAAGTTTTAAAAAGAAAATATAATATTCAAAGGATTGATGGTTTAGAAGAAAGTAAAGTTACTCCTCCAGAATCTGTTTATAAAAGAATTAAAGAGGAAAATAATAAAATTGGTGAAGCAAGAGCAATAAACTCAGATTTACCCTTTTTCAAAAATCAATTTATTATGCCAGTTGAAGGTATCATTAGTGGTGTCTATGGAAGCCAGAGAATTTTAAATGGTAAACCTAAATGGCCTCATTATGGAATTGATATTGCTGCAAAACAAGGAACTATGATCAAATCATCTGGATCAGGTATCGTTACTATGGCAGAAGATGATCTTTATTATACTGGTGGAACAATAATTATGGATCATGGTCATGGCATATCAACTATTTACTCACATCTTGAAAATGTAATGGTGTCAGTTGGAGATAAAATTAATCAAGGGGATATAATTGGAACAGTTGGTTCAACTGGAAGGTCAACTGGTCCACATCTCGATTTTAGAGTTAACTGGTTTCAAACTAGACTAGATCCTATGTCCGTAATAAACTAAATTATGCAAACATTAATTCTATTGGCTTTGGTAATTGTTGTTGCTTGGGTATTATTCAGGCCCTTTACTAAAAAAGAGCTTGATAGATATAATGACAAAGACTGGCCTGATATGAATTTATAACAGGGCATCTGGCAACAGAACGCCCCTACTCATTTGTTAATTTAGTTTGCAGTATCAACGTTATTTTAAAAAAGAGTTGTAGTTTGACCGCAGTTGTACCGCAGTTTGACCGCTATTTAAATACCTCTGAAAGTGTTCCAATAATAAAAATTACAGCAAATATAAAACCTATAATTAGAACAAGTTTATTTGTTTTGCTTTCTTGCATTTTTTCTTTTTTTTTATCTGATAACCAAGGACCATCTGCTAGCAGAGCCCAAGCAAATGCAAACAAACCCAATGTAATTAAAACCCAAATCATATAATAAGTGTAGCATGGAAAATTCGACCGCACTAGTACCGCACTGAGAGTCTATTTTAAGACTTTTCAATTCAAATTATTTGCGAATAATGGTACAAAGTTCGGGGCACCTGGCAACAGAACTCCCAGGTTAAATTTCAGATCTAGCTCGAAACCTTTCATACATAAGTCTGGCTTTTACTCCTAAATCCAAAAAAGGTTGTGGTGGTAACCAAGTTGGTTTATTTCTTGCCTCAATCGTTTCAATTTCTTTTGTGTGTTCATTACTAGCTTTAATAGCAATTTGTTCACCAAACAATGTCCCTACCCCAATACCTGAACCATTGTAACAGCCTGCAACAAATATGTTTTCTTGAATTTTTTCAAAAATTTGAGAACTATTTCTGGTCCTTGAGACAATTCCTGACCAAGTTGATTGAATAATATCATCTGGCAATTGTGGAAATCTTTTTTTAATACCGATCTTTTGCTTTATAGATCTTTTTACCAAATTAATTTTAGACATCTGGGATGGATTGTGAACTTCTGCAGTATTTCTTATTAAAATTCTTCGATCTTTGGTCATTCTAATCGTTGCACCCATTGGTCTAACAGGTAAAACACCCCACTCTTTTGGTTCTCCAATTAATTTAAATTCTTTTTCAGTTAAAGGCCTTGTCATGCTTGCGGTTAAGGTAATTGGAAAATTATAATTTGCCTTGATACCTAAAGACTTAAGAAATCCATTAGTGGCAAAGATTATTTTTTTTGATTTAATTGAGCCATTTTTGAAATTACAATCTATTAAACCATTAATCTTTTTCCAGTTTAATAACAATGAATTCTCATAAAGTATTACATTCTCAGGCAATGTATCAATCATTGCTCTTACTAATTTGCCTGGATGTAATAAAATTCCCCCTTTGGTGTGAAGAGCAATATTATAGAAGTTAGTACCCAATCTTTTTGTAAGATCTTTTTGAAATAACAAATTATGCTCAAATCCCAGTTTAGACAGAGTGTCTGAAAAATTATTTAAGTTTTTTTTATCCTCAATATTTGATGATGCAAAATATTTTCCACACTCATTCCAATCACAATCAACCTGATATTCCTTAATGAATTTTTTAACTGCATCTATACCTAATTTATAAATATCAGATTTTTTTTTATAATTTTCTAATTCTTTATTAGAAGTGAAACCATCATTAAGTGTAGTATCAACTAAATAACCAGAATTTCTGGAACTCGCACCCTCTCCTGCTAATTGAGCATCAACTAATAAAATTTTTTGATTTGGATAAAGCTGACCTAATTTTCTTGCAGCTGATAGTCCTGTATAGCCTGCACCTACGACTAACCATTCGCAACTCAAATCAGACGAAAGTGTTTGGATATTTGTTCTTAGATCTAAATCATTAACCCAACTGCAACTATTATCATTAACTACTTCCATAAAGAAAGATTACGATAATTGCTTGTTAATTAAAAGATCTTAAGAAATCAAAGAAGGTTGCTTCTTCATATCTTCTTTTTTAATACCAGCTACTCTTACTGGCTTTTTCATAGCATCTCTTCTAAATGGTTCACCAAGCTCTTGATTTAGAATTACTTCTATGAATGTTGTAATACCTTTCTTTTGATCTTCACAAGACTGTTTAATGGCTGCAGTAGTTTCTTCCATCGTTTTCACAGTAATGCCTTTTAAACCACAAGCATCTGCTACTTTTGCGAAACTTAATTCAGGATCAAGTTCGGTTCCTACAAAATTATTATCAAACCAAAGAGTTGTATTTCTTTTTTCTGCACCCCACTGATAGTTTCTAAAAATTACCATTGTAATTGCTGGCCATTCTTCTCTAGCACATGAACTCATCTCGTTCATACTAATTCCAAATGCACCATCTCCTGCAAAACCGATAACTGGTGTATCGGGACAACCTATCTTTGCACCCAAGATCGATGGAAAACCATAACCACAAGGACCAAATAAACCTGGTGCTAAATATTTTCTTGGCTTTTCAAATGTTGGATAAGCATTTCCAATTGCGCAGTTATTTCCAATATCACTTGATATAATCACATCCTCAGGCATACCTGCTTGGATTGCTCGCCAAGCTTGTCTTGGTGACATTCTATCTGCGTCTCTTTCTCTAGCTTCTTTATTCCAAACTGTTCCTTCATCATCATCTTCATGATCTAAACTTGATAATTTTTGTAACCATGCTGATTTTGTTTGGTGAATTAAATCTTTTCTTTTTTGTCTATCCGTATCGCCTGCATTTGAAGACAATTTTTCTAAAATCTGCGTTGCCACTAATTTTGCATCACCACTAATTCCAACTGTAACTTTTTTAGTTAATCCAATTCTATCTGGATTCATATCAACTTGAATTATACTTGCTTTTTTTGGCCAATAATCAATTCCATAACCTGGTAGAGTTGAAAAAGGATTTAATCTTGTTCCTAAAGCTAAAACTACATCGGCTTTGGAAATTAATTCCATGGCAGCTTTTGATCCATTATATCCCAATGGTCCAACTGCTAAGGGATGACTTCCAGGAAAACTATCATTGTGTTGGTATCCTGAGCAAACAGGTGAATCTAGTTTTTCAGCAAGTTTTTTAGTTTCCTCAATTGCACCGCCAATAACAACACCTGCTCCAGATAAAATTACAGGAAATTTTGCATTTGATAAAAGTTTTGCAGCTTTATCTATTGCTTCGGCTCCACCACCTTGTCTTTCCAATCTAACTATTGGTGGTAATTCTATATCTATAACTTGGGTCCAATAATCTCTCGGTACATTTATTTGTGCTGGTGCAGAACCTCTTATTGCTTTTTCTATTACTCTATTCAAAACTTCGGCCATTCTTGAGGGATCTCTTACTTCCTCTTGATAACAAACCATATCTTTAAATAAATTCATTTGTTCTACTTCTTGAAAACCACCTTGTCCCATAGTTTTATTTGCAGCTTGCGGGGTTACTAATAGTAAAGGTGTGTGATTCCAATATGCAGTTTTTATTGGCGTTACTAATCCTGTTATGCCTGGTCCATTTTGTGCAATGACCATAGACATTTTTCCAGTAGATCTTGTGTAACCATCGGCAATCAAACCACCGTTTGTTTCGTGTGCTACATCCCAAAAAGTAATTCCTGCATCTGGGAAAATATCAGATATAGGCATGAACGCAGAACCAATAATTCCAAAAGCGTGTTCAATACCATGCATTTGTAAAACTTTTACAAAAGCTTCCTCAGTTGTCATTTTAGTCATTTGTAGAACCTTTCTAAATTACTTTAGAACAATTTTTATAAAAATTAATTGTTAATTTTTGCGATTAATATATAAGATTTTAGAAAATTCAAACAAACAAATCGACACTATATAAATGTCAACAGATATTATAATTCACGACAAAAAAGACAATGTTGGTGTAGTCGTTATAGAAAAAATTACTCCAAAACAAGATTGTAATTGTTGGATTATGGAGAATGACAGCTCAGTAAACATTCAATCAGCAGATGAAATCCCTTTAGGCCATAAAATTGCAATGATTGATTTAAATGAAGGAGATACGATTCTAAAATACGGTCACGATATAGGTAAAGTAGTCAAAGCAATTAAAAAAGGTCAACACGTGCACGTTCATAATGTCAAAACAAAAAAGTGGTAATTAGATGGAAATTCCAAAAAGTTTTTTAGGTTATAAAAGAGAAAATGGTAGAGCAGGTACAAGAAACCATGTAATTATTTTACCTGTTGATGATATTTCAAACGCATGTGCTGAAGCAGTTGCAAATAACATTAAAGGAACAATAGCTCTTCCCCATTCTTATGGAAGATTACAATTTGGAGCAGATTTAGAATTGCATTTTAGAACAATGATTGGAACTGGTAGCAACCCAAATGTTGCGGCAGTAATTGTGATTGGTATTGAACCCAAATGGACTAAAAGAATAGTAGATGGAATTGCGAAAACTGGAAAGCCAGTTGAAGGTTTCCATATTGAACGTACT
The DNA here is from genome assembly GCA_902631255.1 of uncultured Pelagibacteraceae bacterium. Lineage (GTDB taxonomy): Bacteria > Pseudomonadota > Alphaproteobacteria > Pelagibacterales > Pelagibacteraceae > Pelagibacter. The sequence continues at coordinate 25,900 of CACOXS010000003.1, read as the reverse complement.
GGTGATATTGGAACTGTAATGAAAGCTTCAAAAAAAGCTCAAGAATTTGTTATGTGGGCCTCTGAAATACAGAGAGAAGAATGCCCGATAAGTGATTTATGGATTTCAGTAAAATGTGGTGAGTCTGATACCACTTCCGGTTTAGCTTCCAATCCAACTGTTGGAAATTTAATGGATAAACTTGAGCCACTTGGAGTTCATTTATGTTTTGGGGAAACATCAGAACTGACAGGAGCAGAAAAAGTTTGTGCTACAAGAGGTGCAACAAAAGAAGCTTCAGATAAGTTTATGAAGACTTGGAGTGCCTATAACGATTTTATTTTGAAAGAAGCAACGGATGACCTTTCTGAAAGTCAACCAACTGCAGGAAATATAGCAGGTGGTTTAACGACTATTGAAGAAAAAGCTTTTGGAAATTTTCAAAAAATAGGAAATTGTAAATTTGTTGATGTTTTGGAACCAGCTGAAGAACCAAAAAAAGGAAAAGGTCTATACTTCATGGATACTTCATCTGCTGCGGCGGAGTGTGTAACGCTACAAGCAGCTGCGGGATTTAATATTCATCTATTCCCTACTGGTCAGGGTAATATTGTTGGTAACCCAATTGAACCAGTTATAAAATTAACTGCAAACCCTTTAACAGTTAAATCTATGGGAGAACATATTGATTGTGATGTTTCAAAAATTCTCTCAAGAGAAATGAATTTATCTGAAGCTGGAGATGAATTAATTAAAACAACTTTAAAAGTTGCCAATGGTAGACTCACTTGTGCTGAAGCTTTAGGTCATAGAGAATTCGTAATGACCAAATTATACCGAAGTGCTTAAAATTTTTATTTAGCTGGTTTACTAAAGTGCTTTTTTTTTAAATCAGATAAAAATCTTCGAATAAATGCCGCTGCCACACCCAATGCTATAGCAAAGAATATAGAAAATAAACTATATATAATTGGCATATCTTTAGAAAATTTTTGAACTAAAACTGATAATGGGGTTAGGTCTTTCTCTGCAACCTTAGTGATACCATTCATTGTATGATCAACAAAAAATGTGTCATACGCAATTGCAATTCCAACAATTAATAATAAAACTGCTAATAGCGCTTTTAGTCCAGAACTTTCAATTGATTGACCAATTTTTTGACCTGTTTGTACTCCAATTATCGAACCAATAACCAACATTAAAACTAAAATTAAATCAATTGATCCATAATTGAATGCATGTAAAAAAGTTACGATGACACTTACAAAAATAGTTACAAACAAAGAAGTTCCCGGAACTAATTTTGTGGGCATACCTATTATATAAATCATTGCAGGAACTAATATGAAAGCTCCCCCAATACCCATAATTGCTGCTATAAAACCTACAAATAAACCAATGATAATTGGCGTGAATGCGCTCTCATATAATTTTGATTTAGGAAATCTCATCCTAAATGGAAGACCATGTATCCAATAATGAACGTGTAATTTTCGTTTTATAATAGTATTTTTCCTAGCCTTATCAATCTCACCAAGACTTTCAACAAGCATTAAAGTTCCAATAATTGCCAAGATATACATGTAAGCAAGTGAGATAACAGTATCTATTTTACCAATGTCTTTAAAATATGTGAATGTATAAATACCAATAATAGTTCCTATTGCACCACCAATGACAATCATAAAACCCATTTTATAATCCAATGTATTTTTTAGATAATGAGTAGTTGATCCAGAAACAGAGGTAGCTAGAATGTTATTTGCTTCATTAGCAACGGCATAAGCTGGTGGAACACCTAAAAAAATTAAAAAAGGTGTCATCAAAAAACCACCCCCTACTCCAAATAGTCCTGATAAAACTCCAACTAAAGCACTTAATAAAATAATTTCAATAGCAGTAACATGTACTTGCGCTATTGGTAAAAATACTTCCATTTAAAATAATTAACTTTTTTAAAAAATTATTTAAAAGTTAAAAAAGTTCCAAATAATATTACACCCCAACAAGCTAATATAGCTGAAAAAATTCCTGTTTTAATTAATGCTGTTTTATAATTTAAGATTTTTTGTAGAATTTTTATATTTGAAAGGTGCATCTACATCCTCAATAGCACCAGCAGAAAAATTGTCAAACTTTAATTAATATATTGTGGCTCCAAAAATTTTAACTTCTCCATCCTCAATACCAAGAACCAGCCTTCCTAAAAATTCTCCAGGTACTTCCTTATTAGTCTGCTTAATCAATACAGTAATATGATCACCTCTTCTTAATGTTCCGAAAGGTTCGTAAGTCTCATTTAAATTGGTGATAATCTTATTGTTAGCCCATTGCTTTCCAAGCTCTACTTCGTTAGCTCCAAACAGCATTTGGGTAGAGAAATCTCTTGTAAAGCCGCCATAATCTTTCATATTTGAGGCTCTTACAAGATTTTCCCAATAAGGCTTGGCTATCGTGAATATCTCCTCATCAGATTTTTTCAAAAGGTCCATAAAGAATTTTGAAATATGGTGTTACGAAGCCTTCTTCTTCTCTTTTTCGTCAACGATATGATATACTGGTACTTTCTCCAGAGTAAATTTTCCTGTTTTAGGGTCTCTTCTAGAAACTGTTAAGCAATGCCAATTTTCATCATCAAGTTTCATATGATCGCCTCTGTAATAATAACCCGGCCAACGAGTTTCTTCTCTAAATAATGTATGCTCTGTTACACATTGTGAGGTTAGAGCTCTGTGTTTAAGCTCCCAAGCTCTCATTAATTGGTGATAATCCTCAGCCCCCACGTTTTCCAAATCTTCTTGCAACCACTCTAAAAGTTCAAGAGCCCTCTTAAGCATATTGCCGTTAGTCATGTAATTTGAAGTAATCCCCCCAACATACTCGTCCATAATTTTTTGAAGTCTTTGTAATCCTTGTATTGGAGAAATATAGCTTGGTGAAACGGTTCCACCAGTGATCTCATTTTGAGCAACTGTGTAAGTCTCTAAAGGTTTATAAACTGCCTTTTTAAAATCATCACATTGTTTATCAGTAACATTTATTCCTTCTGCTTTTTTATCCTCTATATATTTAACTGCTGCTTTTGCAGCTAATCTTCCTTCAGTAAAAGAACCTGATGAAAATTTATGAGCACTACCTCCTACTGTATCTCCAGCACCAAAAAGTCCATCGATTGTAAGCATTCTGTTATAACCCCAGAAATATTCTGGTGGAGATAGATCTTCTGGTCCACTTACCCAAGCGCCAGAGCAGGTTGCGTGAGATCCCATTACGTAAGGCTCAGAAGTTGTTAATTCAGGATTTGTGTACTTGGGATCAATATTTTGAGATGCCCAAACTACTGCTTGACCAACGGTCATTCCTAAAAAGTTTTCCCAACCTACTGTTTCTAAATGAGGATCTTGGAAAGCTTCTTTAGTTACCATGTGTATCGGTCCACCGCCTGCAGCAACTTCCTGAATAAAGGCATGGTTTCTTAAACAAGTGGGAGTTGGATGATGATCAATATATTCTCCAACTAATTCTTTAGTTTGTTCATACCATTTTTTCTCGTAATTTTCGCCATTAGCATTTTGTGTGTATGTTTTTAAATGTAAAAAATAAGCTCCAACTGGTCCATAACCATCTTTAAATCTGCACAATACAATTCTGTTTTCCATTTGAGTCATCTTTGCACCTGCTGCGATAGGTAAAGCGTAAGCCGACCCATTACTCCATGGTGCATACCAAGTTCTTCCCATACCTTCTCCAACCGCTCTTGGTTTAAAAATATGTGATGCTCCACCAGCTGATACTATAACTGCCTTAGCTCTGAACACATGAAAATCACCTGTTCTCATATTAAAACCAACTGCACCACCAATTCTATTTTCTTGAGACTCATCCATTAATAAATGAGTGATCATTATTCTATTGTAAATTTTATCTGCTGATTTTTTTGCTGCCTCGGCAACAATTGGCTTATAACTTTCTCCATGAATCATTATTTGCCATTTACCTTCTCTTAGATATCTTCCAGTTTTTTCGTTTTTCATCATTGGAAGACCCCACTCATCAAACATATGAACAGTTGAGTCTACATGACGAGCCATGTCATAACCCAAATCTTCTCTAACCATTCCCATTAAATCATTTCTGGCATACCTTACATGGTCTTCAGGTTGATTTTCATCCCATTGCATACCCATGTAACAATTGATTGCATATAAACCTTGTGCAACCGCTCCACTTCGATCAATGTTTGCTTTTTCAACACAAACAATTTTTAAATCTCTCCCCCAATGTCTTGCCTCAAATGTTGCTCCTGTGCCGGCCATTCCACCACCAACAACTAATACATCACACTCCTCATAATGTGTTTTGTGCTTAGCCATTAATAATAAACACCTTTTTTAAAAGACTCTTTTGGAACCGATGGTAATTCCTTATTGGTGTTTAATCCTTCTGGCTCACTATATAATCTTTGTGAATTAATTTCACCTTGGTTAGGAGTATCACCTTCAGCAAGTTTAGGAATAAATTTTCCCCAAGGTTTTGTGGTTATAGGTGAAACGAAGTTTTTCTCTGTTCCGTTTCTAAATTTAATTTTCCAAGAGATAGTTCCTTTTTCTTCTTCTCTTCTAACTCTAACGCTGTGACCCATCGGAGCAAAATCAGCATACCCTCTCACATCAATTGCATGATTAGGACATGCTTTAACACACGAATAACATTCCCAACAAAAATTTGGTTCAATATTTTTTGCTCTTCTTATATTTTCGTCAATGTGCATGATGTCTGAAGGACATATATCTACGCAATGACCACAGCCATCACATCTTGTCATGTATACAAAAGTTGACATAATTTTTATTTTTCTCCTTTTTCTATTAACATATTAATAATGTTTTGGCTCTTCTCTTTTTATACCCAGGCCAAATTGTTCTGGGGCATCAGCTGGTGGAGGTAAGTTATCTCTAGACCCATCTGCCTCTGCTAAATTTTTTTGGATAGCTGCTCCAGGTTTATAAAACATGTGAGCAAATTTCGACCAATAAACACCACCAAATAAAATTAAGTTAGATGCAACAAATAAAATTAAAAACAAATAAGACAAACCTATTTGCCCATTAAATTGTGTGAATGACCAAGCTAACCCAAAAGTTGAACACGCAAGTAATGCTAAAACAAATAAATCAGCTTTTATAATCCTATACCAAGGATGAGCTTCTGCTGAAACATCAACTCTTAAAAAAAACCAAAACCAATATCCACCTAAACATGTTAATATTGCTCCTGCATGCCAAATCATTGACCAAGTTTGGGAACTTGGTTTATCAGCACCTGTGTAACAAAAAACTAAAATAGCTGAAGACACCCAAAATAAAATTGTGCCATACATTCCTAGAACATGGGCAAGTCTTCTTTTACCAAACCCTAATTCAGAAGTTGTGCCAATATCAACAACTGTCGTTTTAGCAATTACAGAAACTTTTTCTCCAACTCCTAATTTTTTTGTTGCTGAAAGCTTTGCTTTTTTCGCGTTGTTAAAAAAATAAGTCAAATTTTTGTGATGTATCATTTGAATAATAGTTCCTACTGCAATCAACAAAACCATAGCAATAATGAAAGATTGCATTGCAAAGGGTGAAATGGTTTCTGATAAAATTGAAAATGGATTGTTACTTAACATTTCCGCCTTTTGTTAAATTTTGAATTAGTTAAAAAGTTTTATATATAGTTGAATTTATAGTTCAACCTCAAACTGGGGTCAATTTGTCTTTTATAACAGGCTAATTATTTCTTTTATAATGTTGTTTGCTTGGAATAACTGATCGTACTCCACCCTGAGGATTATCAACATCTCCTTCTCTTCGGGGAATCAGATGAAAGTGGCAATGAAAAATAGATTGACCAGATACAATTCCTATATTTGTGCCTAGATTAAATCCTTTAACTAACGGATCTTTATTTGTTATTTCTTTTTTAATAACTTTTATAAGATCATTACATGCAATCAATTCATCATTAGATAAGTCAAAATAATCCTTTATGTGTCTTTTGGGTATAATCAAACAATGATGTTCTGAAACTGGAAAAGAGTCATAACTTGCATATGCCAATTCATTTTCATGAGCACATCCACTTTTTTTAACGTCACAAAATAAACAAGGATTGTTTGGATCTTTCATCTATTAAAATCTATAAGAATTGCATTTATTTATAACTGCATCATATTCTTTTGACAGAAACTTAAATTTTTTTAGGTTTTTTCTTTTCCATTTAAGCTCGTTAATAGTTCTAACTGAAGCAACCCCTTTCCCAGATCCTATCAATAAAATTTCATCATAATTTTTTATCTCTTTAAGTAAAATATCTTTCTTAAAAATCTTTCTTATTTTTGTTTTGAAAAATTTATAAGTATTTCCCTCATAATAATCCTTTTTGGGAGTAAAAAATTTTTGATCTTTAACAAATAATAAATTTGAGGTTCCGGTCTCTAGTAATTTCTTATTAGATACCAATGCAATATCTGATTGGGAGTTATCCATTTTAGATAGATAAGATAAGATCTTTTTATATTTTAGATTTTTAAACTCTGGTTTTTCTCTTTTTAATTTTACTAATATCAAATTAAAATTTAATTTCGGTTTAACTCTTTTTCTTAAAGATATTGAAACTACTTTTTTATTTATAGCAATTCTCAATAGGTGATTATATTTCTTCTTTTTGGATAAATTTTTATTTATTATTTCTAAAATATCCGACCTTAATGATTTCTTTTTAATTCGATATTTTTTTAGTGATAAAATTAAGTTTTTTAAATGATTGTCAAAAAATAAAATTTTTGCTGGTTTGCCAAAAATCCACATCGTTGTAAAAATTCCATGATCCCCCCAAAGATCTTGGAATTCTATCTGTTTTAAGTCTTTAAGCCGATAAGATTTTTTTAATAAGTAGGTTACCATTGATAGTTAAAAAAGATTCTGGGTGAAATTGAAATCCATAAATTTTTTCCTTTTTATTTTCAAATGCCATTGCAACTTTTGAATTTAAACATCTCATAGTTATCTCAAAATTATTAGATTTGAAAGGCTCTTTTAATTTTAAAGAATGATACCTACCAACTTTAAATATTTTTCCTTTTTTGAATAAAGATTTATTAGTGATTACTTTTATATTTGATTGAAAACCATGATAAATTTTTTTTTGTTCAACAATTTCTGCGCCTTCACAAAATAAAATATGTTGAAATCCTAGACAAATCCCTATGATTTTCTTTTTACCTTTATATTTTTTATAAATTTTTGAGGTGATTGGATAATTTTTTGGATTACCTGGTCCAGGTGAAAAAATTATTGTAGATGCGTGCTTTATTTTATTTTCGTTAATTTTATCATAGTTATCGCACTCAACTTTATCAAACAATGCAAATTGATGAACTACATTATGAGTAAAGGAGTCGTTATGATCAATTACATAAATCATTTAAATAAATCTATTAACGCTTTAGCTTTTAGAAAGTTTTCATTAAATTCATGATTGGCATTACTATCGACGACAACACCTGAAGCAACTGAAATTTCAGATATATTTTTAAAATTTATAATTGAACGTATAATTATGTTAAATCTCATATCACCATTGAATTTTATGTAGCCAAAACTACCTGTATAAATATTCCTATTTTCTTTTTCCTGATTATTTAAAAGATTAAGCGTATTTATCTTTGGACACCCAATAACTGAACCACCAGGCATCATTGCTTTAATGATTTCAAAATTATTTATATTTTTTTTTAATTTACCCCTGATAAGGCTGACATAATGAAAAAGGTCTTTATATTCTTCTACGATTTTTTGTTTAGATAATTTTACAGTGCCTACTTTACAAATTCTTGATAAATCATTTCTTTCCATATCAACAATCATATTGTGTTCTTTGGTTTCTTTTAAATTTTTTCTAAAATAATCTAATGCCTTTATTTTATTTAAATGCTTCGTTTTTTTTACAGTTCCAGCTATTGGTTTTGTAGATATATCACTCCCCTTTTTTGTAATTAAAGTTTCTGGGGAACAACTAATTATTGAATAATTATGATCTTTAATCATAAAAGCCTCGGGAGCTAAGTTAGTATTAGATAACCTCGAAAAAAAATCTAACGGATTAATTTCTGACTTTGTTTTATATTTGGTGCAAATTTTAATTTGATATGTTTCACCACTTTTTATTTTTTTCTTAAATTTATTGAATATTTTTGTATAATTTTTTCTATTAATATTTATTTTAAAATTACCTGATTTAAAATCTTCGAAATCATAATTTAACTTGTTACTTAGTTTGATCTTTTTTTCTGGTTTATAGAAAATACCTTTGGGAAAATTTAAATTCTTCTGTTTTGGGAGTTTAACATCAATTAGATTATTCAATAACTCATATCCAAAGAAACCAATAAAAAGGTCAGTATCTTTTGATTTCTTTTTATTTTTTTTAGTTAAAAAACTTTTAATATTTTTATTATTTAAAATAATTTTTTTTGAAAAATTAGTATAAAGATTAAATCCTTTTTTAGATTTATAAATAATGTAGGGTTTTCCTGACTGATGTATCTCTGTTAATTGATTTAATCTGTTCAAATTATTCTGTTTTTAGTCTTAAAACTGGTTCTTCTTTAATTGGTAGATGAATTATTGCTGCAAAAACTGATAATGCAATTGCTAAATACCACGCATAATCATATGACCCATATAGATCATAAAATAAACCCCCTAGATAAGCGCCAAAGAAAGATCCTACTTGGTGACTTAAAAAAACAATTCCATACAAAAGACCTAAATATTTTGTCCCAAACAAGTGAGCTACAATTCCACTTGTTGCAGGCACTGTTGATAGCCATAAAAAACCAAAACTTGCACCAAATAAAAATGCATTAATGTTACTTGCGGGCATAAATATAAAAAAAATTATAGAAACACCTCTTAAAAAGTAAATTGCACTAAGGATAATTTTCTTACTCATTTTTGCAGATAGATAGCCACTTAATAGTGAACCAAAAATATTAAATAAACCGATCAAAGATAAAATTGCTGCTGCAGTCCAATCCTCAAGTCCTCTATCTATTACATATTTAGGTACATGTGTTCCAACCAAAGTTATATGAAAACCACATACAAAAAACCCTGATACAAGTAAAATATAACTTTTAGTTTTAAAAGCTTCTGAGAGAGCTTCCTTAAAAGATTGATCTGAAGTTTTTTCGACACTTTCCGTTTTAGATGGGGATCTAACAAAATATGCTGCAACTAAACCGGATAACAAAAATAAGCAAAAAACAAATAATGTGTAGTTCCAACCAAACTCTGTGAGAGAAAAATTAGTAAAAATTGGTGAAAGGAAGTAACCAAATGATCCAACAGCAGTAACAAAACTCATTGCAATCGTTCTTGTAGATAATGGAAAATGTTTCCCCACAACTGACATAGGAATACTTATTGCTGTTCCACCAAGACCTATTCCGATTAATAAACCCATATGGATTTGAAAAAATATTCCAGTGTTTGGACCCGTGTATAAAAAATAAACACCTAAAGTATAAAAAATAAATGCTCCGATTATAGCTATATGTCCTCCATATTTATCTGCTATAGCTCCGAAGATAGGACCTGTAATACCCCACATTAACATCTGCATCCCGATCGCAAAACCAAATGCGGTGTTGCTTATCTTTAAACTCTCGTTGAAGTCCATAAAGAACAAACCAAATGTTTGTCTGACACCCAAAGAAATCAAAACAACAAAGCATGCAGCAAATAAAGTTACTATCGCTGTTTTTGAGTGAAAAAATTTTTCAGAACTCATCTTAAATGTCTTAAAGCTTGTTTGATATCAGCAATCAAATCATTAGGATCTTCAAGACCTATATGTAATCTTACTAAATGTTCATCTTTTGGTAAGTTCATATATTTTCTTTTACCAGTTTCTCTAAATTCTTGATGAAGCGCTAAACTCTCAAATCCACCCCAACTATAGCCATAGCCAAACAATTTCAGTGAATTTACAAACTTTCGAACAGAATTAATATTCTTAGCTTTTATCTTTAATCCCATCAAACCTGATGCTCCAGAATAATATTTTTTCCACATTTTAAAATTTTGTGAATTTTTTTTGAAAGGATATAACAATTTAATTCTTTTATTTTTTGATAAAAAAGCAGCAACTTTTTTAGCATTTTCTCTATGTCTGTCTAATCTCACGTCTAACGTTCTTAATCCCCTAGTTATTAAATAAGCATCATCAGGTCCTAATCTAAGACCTGTAATTTTTTCTGCTGCTTTAACTTTGGAAAATACTCTTTTATTTACTGCTAAACTTCCACCCATAACATCTGAATGTCCAGAATAATATTTAGTTGCAGAAACAATTGACATATCAAAACCAAGTTTAATTGGTTTTAAGTAATAAGGGGTACCCCAAGTATTATCAATTGCAGTATATAGCTTATACTTTTTTGCAATCGAAATAATTTTACCCAAGTCTTGAAAATCAAAAGTATTGCTCCCAGGATTTTCTACAAAAATCAATTTTGTTTTCTTTGTAATATTGTTTTTTAATGTATTGAGGTCATGCGGATTATAAAAAACTGTCTTTATATTAAAATCTTTTAGATAATCTTCAGTTAAAATTCGTGTAGGGCTATAAACTGGATCTGCAACTAACATTTCATCTCCAGGTCTAACAACGCTGAATATTGCTAAAAAAACCGAGCCAAAACCTGTTGGTGTCGTAAAAACATGATAACTTTCTTCAAGTTTTGTTAAAATTTTTTGTAATATATAAGTAGTAGAGGTCCCTTGTCTGCCGTAATCAAAATGACTACCTGTTGGATTTCGTAGAGCTTTTTTTTGAGTTTTTCTTATATGTTGCATAGACTTAAAAATAATTGTCGATGCTCTAACCACTGGTGGATTTACGGATTGGTTATGAAAATCTTTTGCAGTGTGTTTTAAAAATGTCTTAAAAGATTTACCCATAAAAAAATTGATATGATTAAAGGACAATGCTATATCCATATCAAAAATTCAATAAATTAATGAAAAGGATTTAATGAGTTACCCAAAGAAACATAGAGGCCGAAGAAAAATGGGGTCAAAAAAAAGAAGAGCTAGAAAAAAAAATAAGAAAAAATAGCTTATTCCTTTATCCAGCCACCTCCTAATACTTTATAACCTAGAGCATCTTTATTATAGAAAACACATGCCTGGCCTGGTGATATTCCATCTTCAGGGCTTTCAAGGTTTACATTCGCACCATTCTGATCACTTAGGTTAACGTTTGCTTTAAGCAATTTACCAGTAGATCTAACTTTTACAAAAATGCTGGATTTAAATTCTTGTTCATTTGCAAGTAAATTAACATTTTTTAATAAAATGTCTTTCTTTCCTAAATATTCTTTTGGTCCAACAATTATTTCATTTTTTTCAGAATTTATTTTAATAACGTACAAAGCTTCTTTGTCAGAAACTTTTATTCCTTTTCTTTGGCCAATAGTAAAATTTATAATTCCATCATGAACACCAATAACATTACCTTTAAGATCTTTAATGTTTCCTTTTTTAAATGAGTCTGGTCTAAATTTTTGAATTACTGATGCATAATCTCCACCAGGCACAAAACATATATCCTGGCTGTCTGGTTTATCAGCAACATTGAGGTCCAGTTTTTTTGCAATTTCACGTGTTTCATTTTTATGAAGACCGCCCAATGGAAATCTTAAATAATCAAGTTGTTCTCTAGTAGTATTGAAAAGAAAATAACTTTGATCTCTATTTTCATCAATAGCTCTGTACATATTTGTATTATTATTTGAAGTAACACTTTTCACATAATGCCCAGTAATTAAAGCATCAGCATTTAACTCTTTGGAAACCTCAAATAAATCTTTGAATTTAACTGTTTGATTACATTGTACACAGGGTATAGGTGTTTCACCTTTTAAGTAACTGTCAACAAAATTATCTATAACTCCTTGCTTGAACTTATTTTGATAATATAAAATTTTATGTTCTATATCTAATTTTTGAGCAACTCTTTTTGCATCCATGATATCTTGACCAGAACAACATTGCCTTGACTCTGCAACCTGCTTTGCATCGTCATAAAGTTTTAAAGTAATACCAATTACGTCATATCCTTCTTTTTTCATCATACCTGCTACAGTTGATGAATCTACACCTCCAGACATTGCAACAACTACTTTTGTGTCTGATGGTTTCTTGTTTAATCCTATTGCATTTAATTCTTGATTCATTTGATGGTATTTATACTTATTTCTAATATAAGTTAAATTAAATGATATTAGATTTTGAACCAGGAGACAAAGTTATCAATCCCTCTAATAAAAACTGGGGTAAAGGTCAAGTTCAATCAATTATAAAAGAAAAAGTGACAGTTAATTTTGAAAATGTTGGCAAAAAAGTAATAAATACTGAAAATATAGAATTAATAAAGATCAATGAATAATTTGAATTTAAAAGAGATTGTCGAAAATCTAATTGATACATTTATTCATGCAGGAAAAATTTCTTTAGATTTAAGAAAACAAGGACTTATAAAAAAAATTAAAGCCGATAATACTCCTGTTAGTAATGGAGATTTAGAAGTTAATAAAATTGTCACTCAAAAAATTAAAGAATTGACACCTGAACTTCCCATTATTTCAGAGGAGACCTCTGATAATAAATCAATAAACAATCTTGAAAACTTTTGGCTAATCGACCCCATAGATGGCACCTATGACTACATAAATAATCTAGAGGAATTTACAATTAATGCTGGATTAATAATTAACAAAAATCCAGTAGCTGGATTAATTTATGCCCCTTCAAAAAAAAGAATGTTTTACTCCTATGGTCCAAATAATGCCTATGAGTTTACAAATGGTGAAACCAAGAATTTAAATTGTTCTGAAAATTTTGATAAAAATGATGTGAAATTTGTTTCCAATTCAAACAATATTAAACCTGAAATAGAAAAATTACATAAAAAATTTAATGTAAAAAAATATGTAAGAATGAAAAGTTCTCTTAAATTTTGTGTCATTGCTGCTGGCGAATATGATGGATATGTGGCTGAGCCGAGAGCTTGTGAATGGGATATAGCGGCTGGTCATGCAATTTTACAACATGCTGGAGGAATAATTTCAGATTTTGATGGCAAAGAAATTAAATATGGAAAGAAAAATTTTAAAAATCCAAGTTTAATCTTAAAAAATAAAAATATCTAATATGGATGAGCAATTAAGAATAATACTTATAATTATTGTATCAGTGTCTATTTTTGGTTTATTGGTATTTGTATATGTTAAAAATTATATCAGAAATAAAATCAATCAATTAGTTGAAGAAGAAAAGAAAAAAAAATCAAAGTAGTTTTATTATTTTTAAATAATCATCTTTTTTTAATTCCATAACTTTTTTGGATGTCTCAAAATCGAAGCCATTTCTTGCCAATAAAGAGATATCCTTTTTATAAAAAAGCGGTCTATTATCATCTATCCTAGCTGGTCCAATTCTTTTCTTTTTACAAATTTTAATTGCTGAAAAAAAATCTTGATCTGAATTATCCTCATTAATTTTGTTGACTGTATCTTTTATAAATTCATCATTAACACCTTTGCCAATTAAGTAGTTTCTGATTTTATTAATCGAACTTCCTCTTCTGATCATACTTTTGGCTTTACTTTCAGAATAAAATTTATCATTAATAAATTTATTTTTTTCTAAATCAGATAAAACAATATCAATTAAATTTGTCACATCCTGTTTTTTTACATTTGGAACGGATAATTTAAGATATTTTTTTAGCAAATATGTTCTTAATTGTTGTTTAGATGGGGCATATTTTTCAACATATGCTAAAGCAAAATTTCTCATTTCATCTACAGTCACCTGTAATGTTTTTCTCTTATTTCTTATAGGAATCATTGTAAGATCTAATATAATATAATTTAAAATGATCGAACAAATTTATGCTTACTTTACAATTGAAATTCTCTACTTTTGGGTGAATTTGGGAGTTTTGCCTTTTTGGTTAGTATTAATATTTTTTCCACAATCAAACTTTACAAAATATTTCGTTACTTCTATTTTTCCAATCACATTATTAGGAGGTGCTTATATATTTGTACTTTATAAAGCTTATTTAAATGCTTATGATTTCGATAGTAATTTTGAATTATATTTAAGTATTAGTAATTTATCTGGTTTGTTTTCAAGTAATATTTTTTTAATGTTATTTTGGATCCACTTTGTATCAATTAATTTATTCGTCGGTGGCTGGATTGTAAGGGACTCACAAAAATTTTTTATCAATAAGGTTCTTGTTGGCATCCCATTAATAATCACTTATTTAATTGGTCCTATAGGCATTTTTATTTATTGGCTCATTAGAATATTTTATGCGAAAAGTATTAACCTATATGAGTAAAATCATCGATTTTTACTTCGATTTTATTAGTCCATATTCTTACATTGCCTATAAAAAAATTAAATCAATGCAAAAAAAAAATGGGGTCGATTTTAATTATAAACCTATTCTGCTAGGTGGTTTACATAAGTTAGGTAACATAACTGCTCCTGCTTTTAATGAGCGAAAAATGAAAAATATGAAGAATGATTGCGAAATTATAGCTAACAAAAATAATATATCTTTTAAATGGAACGAAAAATTTCCAATTAATACCCTTTATTTAATGAGAGGATTTATTTCAATTGATGCAAATAAAAAAAGTGAATACTTTGATATCTGTTTTGATGCCTATTGGAAAAATAACATAGATATATCAATCGAAGCTAACGTAAACAAAATTTTAGATAATTGTAAAATTGATAAAAAAAAATTTTTTGAAGATATAAGTAATCAAAAAGTAAAAGATGAATTAAAAAGTTTAACTGACAAAGCTTTTCAAAATGATGTATTCGGTGCTCCAACTTTCATAGTCAACAATAAACTTTTTTGGGGACAAGATAGACTTGAATATGCTTTAGAAGAGTGTGTTTCTTAAACAATCTTAAATTTACTATTTCTAATAGCCCCAAACCCACCATCAATGTGTGAAACTTTTTCAAACCCCATATCTTTGAGTGTTTTTGCAGCCAATGCTGATCTCATACCGCCAGCGCAGAAAAGAACCATTTCTTTATTCATATCTAATTTACCATCTTTAAAATATGGACTATCAGGATCTAACCAAAATTCTAACATTCCTCGCGGGATATGATTTGAATTTTCAACTCGCCCATCTCTTTCAAGTTCTCTTATATCTCTAATATCAATTAGATTACATTTATCTTCATTCATCATTGATAATGCTTCGTCTGGTGAAATTGTTTTAATTTCGCTTAAAGCTTCTGTGACTAATGTTTTTGACGATTTTATATTCATAGAACTAAATTTATTATATAGTTTTTTTTGAAATCACATAAATAAAAATGAATAAAATTTGTATCGTTTATACTCATCATAAATTAGGTGATTTAATCTGGCAATTACCCTACATAAAAGCTATCAGTCAACATCATCAAACAAATATAGATTTGGTTGTCAGAGAAAAAACTCAAGCCAAAAATATTCTTAAAGACCTAAAACATATAAATCAAATTTTTTATAATGATTTCAGAAAGGGTTTATTTTATTGGGTTGATGTATTCAATTTAATAAAAGTATTTAAATCTGAGAAATATGATTTTGTTTATATATTAGATAAAGTAAATAAACCTGCCATCGCAGCTAAAATAGCAAAAATTAAGAATATTATTGGACCGGGATTTAAAAACCAAAAGAAATGGCTTACTGTAAAAAATTTTCTTAATGAGGAGGATTTAAAATTAAATTATTCTGAAAGATCTCAAAAACTACTTAAGATAAATTCGATAAAAATAGAGAATGAATATCCAAATTTGGAGATTGATGTTGAGAGTCTCAAAAAAAATAATTCGGACCTTCTTGTTGATGGAAAGAAAATTGCTTTTGGGGTCGATTCTTTTGAAGATTACAAAATGTGGTATGAGGAAGATTTTATCAAACTTGCGGATCTTTTGTTCAAAAAAAAATTATTTGATTACATATATCTTGTTTGTAGCCCTGAAAAATCTCATATTGCAAAAAAAATAATTGCTGAGTCTAATAAAAATTATTTTATCGATTGTTCTAATAAAGATCTACAAGGAGTAATATTAGCAATTAAAAATTCAGATTTTTTTCTTGGAAATAATTCAGGTCCATTAAATCTTGCAGCAGCTCTTGGAATAAAATCGTTTGGATTAATAGCCAATGACCCAGTGAGTGAGCTAAAATATAGTAAAATTACTCCAATAGTTCCAAAAGATTATATAGACAATGTTTGGAATAGGGATAGAAATGGAATGAAAAGTCTTAAGCCCGATGAAGTGTTTAATCAGGTGATTGAAAATTTGTAATCATTTAAGTTTTATGAAAATAAAAAAGCCCCTTGAGGGAGGGGCTTTTTTTCGTTTAACTAACTTTAAGAGAGAATTTTAGGGACCCTTCGATGAGTAATCGCGGAGATACACAGAGAGCGAAGAGTCCCTTATTGTTAACAATTAGTCACGTATTGCATATGCAATCACACCAGTTTCAGTAACATCAGTACCTTTGGTTTCACCTTCTTTGCTTAACCTTAGGCCAATAGTTGCTTTGATAGCGTTAAACACTATGTAAGCTACAATAAACACAAATATGTTTACTGATAAAACACCGATCAACTGAGCACTAAAATTTGCACCAGAATTTGTTGCAGGTACAATTAACGTACCCCAAATTCCAGCAAATAAGTGAGCAGGAATAGCACCAACTACATCATCAATTTTTAAAGAGAATAATAGTTTAGTACCATACACTACGATTAATCCACCCACAGCACCAATTAAAATTGCAGCTAATGGTGATGGTAATAATGGTTCTGCAGTTACAGCAACCAAACCTCCAATGCATCCATTTAACATTTGAACTACGTCAGTTTTACCAAAATGCAATCTTGTTATAACTGCTGCACCCATAACACCACCTGCACCAGCAAGGAATGTGTTGATAAATATTTTTGATACAGCGATCGCATCTGTAGCCGTTCCCAAAGCTAATTGTGAACCACCATTAAAGCCAAACCAACCTAGCCATAAAATAAATACTCCAATTGTTACTAATGGTATTGATGATGCTGCAAACGGTTTAAGCGGTGCTGGAGCCCCAGATTTAGTAAATCTTCCTAATCTTGGACCAATTATCATTGCACCAGCCAAAGCAGCTGCACCACCAGTTGAGTGTACTAAAGTTGAACCAGCAAAATCAGAAAATCCTAATTCTGCTAACCAGCCTCCACCCCACTGCCAACCCATTACGATTGGATAAATAATTCCTGATAGAATTGCAGCAAATGTAAAGAATGGCCATAATTTAATTCTTTCAGCCATTGTACCTGATACGATTGAAACAGTAGTTGCACAGAATACCATTTGGAAATACCAATCTGAACCATCGGAATAACCTGTATCTAGTTTACTACCATCTGCCCATGGAATAAATTTTCCAATATATCCACCTGGACTGATACCATAGGCTAAATTATAACCTACAAGCCAGAACATTATACCTGCAATTGAGAACAACCCTATGTTTTTTGCACAAATAACGGATACACTTTTTGATGTAACCATTCCAGACTCTAGCATAGCAAAACCAGCTGCCATGAACATTACTAGAAATCCACAAATCAAAAATAATAAGGTATTAAAAATAAAACCTACTTCAGCAGAAACTGTTGTATCTGCCATACCTGCACTACTCATGTTCAATAAAAAAATTAAACTAATAAGCGGCGCACTTATTTTTTTTATTAATTTAGTCATAAGACCTCCCTGTTATTGAGAGTGCTTGTATTTTAATAATTCCTAAAAACTAACGCTGATTATGAAAATTGGGTATGCAGATTTTGCATATAGAAACAGCCTTAACGCTTTTTGACGTTAAGGCTGTAAAATTAACTATTTATTGAATACTTCTTTTAAAGCTTTGGCAGGTAAGAATTTAACCTTTTGCGATGCAGCAATTTGAATTTGCTCACCAGTCCTAGGGTTTCTTCCAACTCTCGCTTTTCTCTTAGCCACTTTATATGTACCAAATCCTGCAATTTTGACTGAATCATCAGCTTTTAGTGCATCTAAAATAGTGTTGGTAATCGTGTCAAAAGTTCTTTCAGCATCAGCTTTACTTAGGTTTAAAGCGCCTGATAATTTGACAACTAGTTGTTTTTTGTTCATTTTAGCTCCGGTTTTATTAGGTTATTTACCATCTTTATCAAAAGTATTGATAAATCAAGCCTTTTTTTAGTATCTAGCTCAAAGTTATACACAATATCTGGTATAGTAAAAAAACCTTAATTTTAAAGGGTTATTTAAAGATGTAAATTTTTTTAACTAAATAAGCCAAGATCTTTCAGATCATTAAATGTAGTAAATATCATTAAAGTTAAGAGCATAAACATCCCGATTCGAAAAAAACCCTCTTGCGTTTTTTGTGATAGAGGACGTCCTAACACTTTTTCGAAAGCATAAAACATTAAATGACCTCCATCCAACATTGGTATCGGAAATAAATTAATTAATCCTAAACTTATAGAAATGTAAGCCATCATGCTAACAAATGCCAATAAACCAAATTCTGCTACCTGACCTGAAATTTTAGCAATTCTAATGGGTCCACCAAGTTGTGAAGTATCAACTTTTCCAAAAATCATTGCACCAATATATTTAAGTGAGGATATGCTCACGAAATATACCTCATTTGCTGCATGATATATAGATTGTGCGGGTCCTAATTTTACATGATTTATCTCGTTGTTGTAAGCACTTAATTTAATTCCAACAATCCTTTTGTTAATCTTATTTCCAAGGTTATCTTCACTTAAAACCATTTTAGGTTTTACTTTTAATAATATTTCGTCGTATGAACGTTTAACCTTAAAATCTATAAAATCATCTGTTGATAACGTTATAAATTTAGAAACATCCATAATGCTTTTAACTTCATTTCCATCTATCTCTAAAATAATATCATTTTGTTTCAAACCACCTATCATTGCAGGGCTATCTTTTTGTACCTCATTGATCATTGCAGGAGTAAAATCTTTTCCTGCAAAAGTGTAAATAGAAAAGAAAATTAGTAATGCGAGTAAGAAGTTTGCTAATGGTCCACCAAAAACAATTAAAGCTCTTTGATATAGTGGCTTTAAAACGAATAATTTTTTCCTGTCTTCTTCGTTGTATTTTTCTATTAATTTTTCTTGATCAGCTTGTGAAAAAACATTTCGATCTCCAAAGAATTTTACATATCCACCAAGAGGTATCCAGCAAATTTTCCATCTAGTTCCAGATTTATCATTCCAACCAAATATTTCCTTTCCAAATCCAATTGAAAAATCAGTTACTGCAACACCATATCTTTTGGCAAAATAATAATGGCCGTATTCATGAATAAATACCACAATCATGATAAGTATTAAAAATGGTAATATATAATCTATCATCTTAGATGGATTGTTTTTTTATTAGTTCTTTAATTTGATTTATCATCATATCTGGTGATTTCATTGTGGGATATATCTCTTTAGCTTTTTCATAACTCTCAATAGCCTTATTATAATTTTTTAATTGAATATTTACAAGACCTTGTCCAGCAAGAGCGCCGAAATGCCTTTTTTCTAATTCTAAAACTTTATCAATATCTTTTTGCGACTTTTCAAAATTACCAGATAAATAGAATACAGTTGCACGTTTATTCCATGCCTCAGCCCATAATGGATCCGAATTTATTGCTTTAGAAAATATATCTATTGCTTGATTATACTTTAATTCATTTACTAAACTTGATCCTTTATTTAATAACATTGTCAAATTTTCATCATTTGGATGTGTGCTCCATATTTGCCAAATTTCTTGTTCAATTTTATATGCGGCTGAGTAATTTTGAGTTTTTAAATCATCAAACAATTGATTAAGTTTTTTAATTCTTTCATCTGCAAATAAACTACTTAAATTAAAAAAAAAAATTAGGAAAATAGTTAAAAATTTTTTCATAAACTTAAAAATATAACAATATTAAGACTGATAACAAAAATAATAGAGCAGCCATAACTATAATTAGATTGATCTTTATTTTAAATTTTTGATAAATTTTCTCATTAATTTTTTCCCAAAAAAGGACAACTAAAAAGAAAATTATTGCTGGGATTACAAATTTTAACATTTTGATTTATCTCGAATTATTATCATTCACATAAACTGAAACACCTCTTGTGTTTATATCAACATCGAACTTTTTATGTAAAGGTGGAAAGGCTCTTTGAGAACAATCTAATCTGTCACACGTTCTGCATGATACTCCTATAGGTATTTCAGTTTTTTTGTCAGAAATATCGAGATTTTCTGTGTAGACGAATTCTTTAGCATATTTTGCTTCACAACCTAAACCTATAGATAAAATACTTTTAGATTGACCATATCTTCCAACACCTTTTTCAACTGTTTTTGCTATACAAACATATTTTTCACCGTTGGTCATTTTACTTACTGCAGCTTGTATTACTCCTGGTCTTGTAAATGCGGAATATACATTCCACCTAGGACACGCGCCACCGTATCTCGGAATTTCTATTCCAGATAATGAAAATCTTTTTGAAATATTTCCAGCCATGTCAACTCTTAAAAAATGAAAAGGTATACCAGGTAATTCTGGATCCTGTAAACAAGTTACTCTATGAGCTACTTGTTCAAAGGAAGTTGCAAATGTATTTTGTAATAATTGGAGATCATATTTCAATCTCTTACATTCATTATGAAAAAGTTTATAAGGCATTAGTATAGCTGCTCCACAATAATTTAATAATGCAACTTGAGATAATCTTTTAGACTCCTCTGATGGAAATTTAAATTTTGATAAATAATTTTCGATAATATCATTCGCTCCTTCTTGAGCAATTTGAGCTGCTGCATGTAATTTTTTTGTTTCTAATGAATTATAATCACTGAGTAATAATTCTTTATTTTTTTTATTAAAAACTTTTGAAAATGGTTTTTTTTCTTCGGGTATTAAATCTCTCACTTTTATTGAGTATTCTTTTTTTAAAAAATCACACAAAGCAACATATCTGGTTCGATTATTTTTTTGAACTTTTTCAAAAATTTCATTAGCAAAATTTTCTAGTTTGGGAAAATAATTTTTATTTTCCTGCAAAAAATCAGATATAACTTCACCTGGAAACGAAGTTTTTCTATTATCAATTATTTTACCAGATAAATTTTCTACTTGATTAACAATTTCGTGGTCTTTTTGTTTAAAATTGTCACCAAGTTTGATTAAAGCTTTTGCGATTTTAGGATTTGTATTTACTAAATCTTTAACTTCAGGTCCTAAAATATCTAGATCATCAAATAGCTGGTCATCTAAAAGATTTGAAATATCATTTTCTAAATTTATATCACTTTTACTTGTTAAATCTGATAGATCCACTCTAAGTTCCTTACTTATTTTAATTAATAAATTACCATCAATTTTTCTTTTGCCGGATTCAATTAGATTTAAATAACTTGGTGATATATTTATTTGTTCAGCAAATTTGTTGGCCTGAAGCCCCAATTGGCGTCTAAAAGCTTTTATTTTTGGCCCAATTTTAAGATCTAATTTGTTTAAATTTTTTACTTTTGAAAATTTTGAAATTGCTAATTTAGAATTACTGATATCAATATCATTCTCATTTTTTAAATCCGATAATTCAATTCTTAGCTCCTGGCAAATTTTTAATAGCAGCTCACCATCAATTGCTCGTTTTCCACTTTCAATTAAATTCAGATAGCTTGGTGATATATCTAATTGTTCTGCTAATTTTTTTGCTTGAAGACCAAGTCTTTTACGAAAAACTCTTAATTTTTCCCCAATTTCTCTACTAAATTTCATTTTTTGTAAATTTTGTAAATTTTAATTTACAAAAAATTTACTAAATTTACAAGTAAAATAAAGGTTTTTTATGGATTTTGTAAATTTTGTAAATTATAAGATCTTAATGACTGATAAACAAAAAAACACAGAAAATGAAGCTCAAATCATAAAAAATGAGGACCTTGCTAGACATAATAGCAGAGGTATTTACATGAGAGATGACCATTGTGATTGGGGTTCAAGTGGAATGAAAGATTTGGTTGAGACTCTTAACGACTCTAACTAAATCAAATTTTACTTTTTCATTTTAATTTAACTTCAGAGGTAACTACCGATCATGAGTGCAGAAAACATCTCATACGAACTAAAAAGATTTGCAGGCATTAAAAGAGATTATACCCCCGATGAAGTTGAAAGATTAAGAGGCTCAATAAAAATTGAATATTCCCTATGTAAACAACAATCAGTTAAACTTTGGAAACTTCTTAATACAGAAAATTATATAAGTACTTTAGGATCTTTATCAGGAAATCAAGCAGTTCAACATGCTAAAGCTGGTCTAAAATCAATTTATTTAAGTGGTTGGCAAGTAGCTGCAGATGCTAATAGTGCTGGCGAAATGTACCCAGATCAATCTTTATATCCATATGATAGTGCTCCAAAACTTGTTGAGTCTATGAATAACGCTTTACTAAGAGCAGACCAAATTCAACATATGGAACTAAAAGATGGTGATATGAAAAAAGAAAAAAGAATTGATTATATGCTTCCAATTATTGCAGATGGTGAAGCAGGTTTTGGGGGTCCATTAAATGTTTTTGAACTTACAAAAAAGTTTATTAAAGCTGGTGCAGCAGGTGTTCATTTTGAAGATCAATTAGCTAGTGAAAAAAAATGCGGTCATATGGGTGGTAAAGTACTTGTGCCGACAGGGACTATGATTAAAAATTTAAAGGCTGCAAGATTGGCAGCTGATATTGCAGATGTGCCATTAATAATTTTGGCTAGAACAGATGCAAATGCTGCAAAACTAATTACTAATGATTTTGACGAAAATGATAAACCTTTTTTAACAGGAGAAAGATCTCCTGAAGGATTTTATTACGTCAAATCAGGAATTGAACAAGCAATTTCAAGAGGATTGGCATATGCACCATATTCAGATTTAATTTGGTGTGAAACGGCTACACCTAATCTTGAAGAAGCTAAAAAATTTGCAGATACAATTCATGAAAAATTTCCTGGAAAACTTTTAGCATATAACTGTTCTCCATCATTTAATTGGAAGAAGCATTTATCAGACGAAGAAATCGCTTCATTTCAAAAAGAAATAAGTAAAATGGGCTATAAATTTCAATTTATAACGCTAGCTGGCTTTCATACACAAAATATTGCAATTTTCGAATTAGCAGAAAAATACAAAAAAGAAGGTATGGCTGCTTACTCTAAGATTCAACAACAAGAATTTGCTCGTGAAAAAGATGGTTACACAAGTGTAAAACACCAAAGAGAAGTAGGTACATCTTACTTTGATGCTGTTTCTAATACTATAAGTAGTGGAAAGAGCTCAACTACAGCAATGGATGGCTCAACCGAGTCAGAACAATTCTAATAGAACAACTCCTCTTATATATATTAGTCTATTAACTGGCCCAGAAATGGGTCAGTTAAATTTTTTGGTGATAGATCTAAATTTCCAAAAAAGATTTTTAATTAACTTATTTGAAATGAAATTATCAGTCATTTTTCTTCTATTTTCTGGTTCAATAATAATTTCATTAATTTGAAACTTGCAGGCACCCCTAATATCAAAATAATGCTTTTTTTCTATTTCAGGAAATTTTTCAAAATAATTATTCGTCATGTGTTCAATAAAAGAATCTGGGTGTGGTTGATTATTTTTTTCAGGAATTAAAGTTGCTTTGAAATAATTCATACTAAGAGCATGGAAACCAATTGATGATCTCTCTGTAATACCATAATTATGTCTAAAATTATGTGCTCTTTTTTCGAATGACCACCATTTGGATTTTAAAAAAGTTTCAAATTGTTTTTTTGTATAGATCCAGAAACAACAATAATTTTCTAAGTCATTAATGATAAAATTTTGACCCTCAATTTCAAAAAATTTGTCTAATTTTTTTGAAATATGAATACTGTGCTTTTGATTAGTTTTGTTATTCATTTCATATATGAAAAAACCTAAATGAAACCCTTTATTTGCTAGTAAATCTTGATATTTAAGCCAATATTGTAGATTAACTTCTGAGAACTTAATATCGTGCTCTAAGTAAGAAAAGTATTCATAGTCATTTTTTTGTTCTTCCATTAGTGATCTACACTTCCATGTTAAATACCCTTTGTTCAAGTCACTATCACTTATTTGATGTTTGATAATTTTAGCATTTAAATTTTTATCATCCAAAAAATCATTATGTGTGTGAATAAAAATATCATTTTTAATTGAAAGTGTTTTTAGATTGATTACATTTTCTTCAAGATAGTCAAAACGTCTTAAATTTCTATAACCTTCTTTTTTTTCAGGATTTGGATTGTAAAAAGGTATATGAATAGATATAGACATTATTTATTTTAAAATTATAAACATATTTATAACATTTAATAATGAAAAAAATTCTAATAACGGGTGGTACAGGTTATCTAGGAAGAAATTTAGCTAATTTTTATAAGAAAAAATATAAAGTTTTTCTTGGCGCTCGTAATAATAAACAAAATTTCTTAGTAAAAAATTTAACGAATTGTGAAGTAGTACCTTTAGATGTTTCAAATATTGAGTCTGTACATGATTGTTTAAATTATACTAAACCTGATATCGTAATTCATGCTGCAGCTACAAAATTTGTCGACTTATCAGAAAAATTTCCATTTGAATGTATTGATATAAATATACTTGGATCTACAAATATTGTTCGAGCCTGTATAAACAAAAAAATTCCGACAGTTATAGGTGTTTCAACCGACAAAGCATCACCGCCAATCAAAAATATTTATGGTTTAAGTAAATCTTGTATGGAAAGACTTTTTTCATCAATAAAATCTTATAGTAAAACTAAATTTATTTGTGTGAGATATGGTAATGTAACATGGTCTACTGGATCTGTTCTACCAATTTGGAAGCAAATGTATAAAAAAAATAAGACTATACTTACCACTGGTCCTTATATGAGGCGATTTTTTTTCTCAGTCAATGAAGCTGTAAGTTTAATTGATCAGGCTCTAAAACTTAAGAATAAATTAAATGGAAAAATTCTTTCAGCCGAAATGAAATCTGCAAAAATGATTGATTTCTTAAAAGTCTGGACAAAAAAATTTGGTGGTAAATATAAAATAATTCAATCTAGAAAAGGTGATCGACAAGACGAATATTTAATTGGTGAAGATGAGTTAAAATATGCTAAAGAGATGAAAATTAAGAACAGAAAATATTTTGTAATTGATTTTAATAATCTTTTAAAAAAACCACTTAAAGAAATAGTATCTTCTGAAAATGCAAAGAGATTAGCGCAGTCTGAAATTGAAAAAATTATCAAATTTGGTCTGAAATCTAATGACTTATAGAAAAATAAATCATGCTTTTATAATGGCGGCTGGACGTGGAACCAGATTAATGCCACTTACCAAAAAAATACCTAAAGGTTTAGTTAAATTTAAACAAACTTCATTAATAGCAAGGGGTATCAAAAGACTGAAAAAATATATAAATTTTGTTCATATTTCAGTTGGTTACAAAGGGCCTATTTTAGCTAAACATTTAATAGAAGAAAAAGTTTCATCAATAATAAATACAGACAAAAAAGGTAATTCTTGGTGGATATTCAACTCTATATTTAAATCATTTAACTCTCCAATTTATGTCTTAACTTGCGATAACGTTACTAACATTGATTTTAAAAAACTTGAGAAAGATTATTAT
>CACOXS010000002.1 GCA_902631255.1 uncultured Pelagibacteraceae bacterium | reverse complement strand
TATTATGGAAGGAAGCCAGGCAAAAGTTCTAGAAAATGCAGAGGGTGCAAGAACTACACCTTCAGTTGTAGCTTTTACTGATGAAAAAGACAAATTAATAGGACAACCTGCTAAAAGACAAGCAGTAACAAATCCAGAAAATACAATTTTTGCAGTTAAAAGATTGATTGGTAGAAATTTTGAGGACCCGACTGTTAAAAAAGATATTGAGGCTGCACCTTTTAAAATTGTGAATTCTGAAAAAGGTGACGCGTGGATTGAGGCTAAAGGTGAAAAATATTCACCCTCACAAATTTCTGCTTTTATTCTTCAAAAAATGAAAGAGACTGCTGAAAAATATTTAGGTCAAGCTGTTACAAAAGCGGTAATAACTGTCCCCGCATATTTTAATGATGCACAAAGACAAGCTACTAAGGATGCTGGAAAAATAGCTGGATTAGAAGTTTTAAGAATTATCAATGAACCAACTGCAGCTTCACTAGCCTATGGTTTGGATAAGAAACAAAATAAAAAGATTGCAGTTTATGATTTAGGTGGAGGAACTTTTGATGTATCAATTCTTGAATTAGGTGATGGAGTTTTTGAGGTAAAATCCACAAATGGTGATACTTTTTTAGGTGGAGAAGATTTTGATAATGCTGTTGTTGAATATTTAATTTCTGAATTCAAAAAAGATAGTGGTATTGATTTAAAAACTGATAAGTTAGCATTACAAAGATTAAAGGAAGCAGCTGAAAAAGCAAAAATTGAACTTTCAGCAGCAGAACAAACAGATATTAATTTGCCATTTATAACTGCTGATAAAACTGGTCCTAAACACATAAATTTAAAAATGACTAGAGCTAAGTTAGAGGCTTTAGTTGAAGATTTAATTGCTAAAACTATTCCACCATGCAAAACTGCTTTGAAAGATGCTGGAATTTCAGCAAGCGAAGTTGATGAAGTGGTAATGGTTGGAGGTATGACTAGAATGCCAAAAGTCATTTCTGAGGTTAAAAACTTCTTTGGCAAAGAACCAAACAAAAGTGTTAATCCTGATGAAGTCGTTGCAATGGGTGCAGCAATACAAGCTGGCGTTTTACAAGGTGACGTAAAAGATGTTCTTTTATTAGATGTAACACCATTATCTCTAGGAATTGAAACTCTAGGTGGGGTTTCTACAAAGCTTATTGAAAAAAATACAACAATACCTACAAAAAAAAGTCAGGTATTTTCTACTGCTGAAGATAACCAGCCAGCAGTCTCGATACGTGTTCTTCAGGGTGAAAGAGAAATGGCAACAGATAATAAGTTACTTGGTAATTTTGAGCTAGTTGGTATTGCTCCAGCACCAAGAGGAGTTCCTCAAATTGAAGTGACTTTTGATATAGATGCTAATGGAATTGTTAATGTGTCTGCAAAAGATAAAGGCACTGGTAAAGAACAAAAAATTCAAATTCAAGCCTCTGGTGGATTAAGTGATGAAGAAATTGAAAAAATGGTGAAAGATGCTGAGGCTAATAAAGAAGCAGATAAGAAAAAAAGAGAATCTGTTGATGTTAGAAATCAGGCAGACACTTTAATTCATTCAACTGAAAAAAATCTAAAAGAGCATGGATCTAAAGTTTCAGATGCAGAGAAAAAAGCAATTGAAGATGGGTCAAATGCATTAAAGGAATCTCTTAAAGGTGAAGATATTGAGGACATTAAGAAGAAAACAGAGGCATTAGTACAAGCTTCAATGAAACTAGGAGAGGCTATTTACAAGTCACAACAAAGCACAAAACCAGATTCTGGTAAAGATGATGGAAAAGATGAAAAGGGAAAGAAAGACGATAATGTTGTTGATGCGGACTTTGAGGAAGTAAAAGACGAGAATAAAGAAAAAAGCGCTTAACTGACATCTATTTGTCCAGGTTATATACATGGCTAAAAGAGATTATTATGATGTCTTAGGAGTAAGCAAAAGCGCAAGTCCCGACGAACTGAAATCAGCCTATAGAAAGTTAGCGGTTAAATATCACCCTGACAAAAATCCTGGGGATAAATCTGCAGAAGACAAATTTAAAGAAGCCAGTGAGGCTTATGGTGTACTCTCTGATAAATCTAAAAAAGAAAACTACGATAACTTTGGACATGCTGCATTTGAAAATGGTAGCGGTAGTAGAGGTGGTTTTGGTGGTTTTGGAGGTTTTAGCGGTGCAGATTTCTCTGATATTTTCGAAGATTTTTTTGGAGACTTTGGTGGTGGAGGCAGAAGAAGTTCAAGAAGAAGTTCAAATAACAGAGGTTCAGATCTAAGATATGATTTATCAATTACTCTAGAGGAAGCATACACTGGAAAAAAACAGAACATTCAATTCTCTACATCTGAAAAATGTAATACTTGTAAAGGAAATGGCTCTAAACCAGGTTCAAGTCCAGATAGATGTACCTATTGTGGAGGAAACGGAAGAGTTAGATCTAACCAAGGTTTCTTTACAGTTCAACAAACTTGTCCTCAATGTGCTGGCAGTGGTGAAGAAATAACCAACCCATGTGGAGATTGTAATGGACAAGGTAATAGACAAACAAACAAAAAAGTATCTGTAACAATACCTAAAGGTGTAGATGATGGTACGAGAATAAGACTTGCTGGCAAAGGTGAAGCTGGAACAAGAGGGGGTACCAGTGGAGATTTATATTTATTTATAAATGTTAAATCTCATGAGTTATTTAAAAGATCGGATGTAAATTTATTTTTTGAATTCCCAATTTCAATTGCCGATGCTGCTCTCGGTACAACAATAGAAATACCTACAATTGATGGAAAAAAAGCAAAGATTAAAATACCAGACGGAACACAAGATGGTAAACAATTTAGATTAAAAGGTAAAGGTATGCCATTTATGCGAAGAGGTGATTTTGGTGACTTATATGTTCAAGTTAAAACTGAGGTACCAGTATTCTTAAATAAAGAACAAAAGGATTTGTTAGAACGTTTTAGAAAAATTGAAAATGAAAAATCTAATCCAAGTATAAAAAAATTCTTTCAAAAGGCGAAAAGTTTCTGGAATAGTTAAAAAATGAGATTAGAAGAGATTGTTCCAGCCGTTTTTTTAATAGCAGTTTTATTTTTGGTGCTTCCTGAATTTTTGAGATCAAACTCAAAATCAAAAAGATTTATCAAAAATCTATTTATTTGGTCTATAATTGTTGTATTCATTGTGATAGTTTCTATCTTTATCTTTAAATGAAAAAAATTAAACTATTATTGACCGGCTGTATGGGTCGTATGGGACAACAATTAATTAAATCTGTTAGAAAGGATCAAAATTTCAAACTTGTTGCTCTTACAGAAAGTAAAAAAACTAATAAAAAGATTAATGGTATAAAGGTAGACCTGAATTCAGAGGCTTTATTTAAAAATGTAGACCTAATTATTGATTTTACAGTCCCAAAATGTACTTTTGAAGTTTTAAAAATAGCCACAAAATTAAAAAAAAAAGTAGTTATTGGAACTACTGGTTTTACCAAAAAAGAGGAGAATTTAATCAAAAATTTTTCAAGAAAAATACCAATTTTAAAAGCGGGAAATATGAGTTTAGGTATAAACCTTTTAATGTATTTAACAGAGATTGCCTCAAGTTCATTAGGAAAAAACTTTTTGAGTAAAATTTTTGAGATTCATCATAAACATAAAAAAGATTATCCATCAGGAACAGCATTAATGTTAGGTAAAGGAATAGCTGTGGGTAGAAGTAAAAGTTATTACAATTTGATAGGAAAAAAATATTTAAACAAAAAAACTTTCCCCTATGGAAAAAAGATAAATTTTAACTCTATAAGAAAAGGCGAAATTATTGGTGAACACGAAGTAAAATTTTCAAATGGGAAAGAAATAATTACTTTGAATCATGAGGCATTTGATAGAAAACTTTATTCTGAAGGTGCTTTGACAGCAGCAAAATGGCTTATTAATAAAAAAACAGGTCTTTATTCAATGAGAAATTTGATGAATTTCAAGTAATGAATGAAATTCAAAGAGCAAAGACAGTTTTTAAAATTTTAAACAAAACATACCCAAAAATTTATGTTCCTCTTAAGAGTAGAAACGTATTTACACTTTTAATATCTGTCCTTCTTTCAGCACAATGTACAGATGTAAATGTAAATAACGTAACTAAAAATATCTATCCAAAATTCTATAAACCTAAACACTTTGTTAAACTGGGGAGAAAAAAAATTGAAAAATTAATCAAAAAAATTGGTATTTTTAGAATAAAAGCTAAAAGTATTTTCAATTTATCAAAAATACTTATCGAAAAACATGATGGTAAAGTGCCAAAAACTTTTGAGGAATTAGAAAATCTTCCTGGTGTTGGTCATAAAACTGCTGGGGTTGTAATGTCACAAGGTTTTGGATATCCCGCGTTTCCAGTAGATACTCATATACATAGATTGGCTCAGAGATGGGGTTTAACAAATGGAAAAAATGTTGTTCAAACTGAGAGAGATTTGAAAAGACTTTTTCCAAAAAAAAGTTGGAACAAACTTCACCTTCAAATCATATATTATGGAAGGGAATTTTGTAAAGCAAGAGAATGTTATGGAGTAACTTGTAAAATTTGTACTACTTGTTATCCTAAAAGAAAAAAACCTGTAAAAACTAAAAAAGCCTAATATGAAAATTCTTGGTATTGGAAATGCAATAATTGATGTCATTTGTAAAGTAGATGAAAGTTTTCTCACAAAAAACAATCTTACAAAAGGTACTATGAAGTTAGTTTTTGATGAAAAAGAATTCAAAAATATATTAGCAAATCTTAAAGTTGAAAAAACTATCTCCGGGGGCTCTGTTGCTAACTCAATAGTAGGCTTATCTCAACTTAAAAATGACGTTGGATTTATCGGAAAGATATCTGATGACAATTTTGGCAAAAAATATGAGAAAGGATTAAAGGAGGAAAATGTAAATTACTTTTACGAAAAACAAAAAGAAAGTCTTCCAACGGGCACATGTCTTATTTTAGTAACCCCAGACTCTGAAAGAACCATGTGTACTTTTTTAGGTATTGCTGGAAAAATAAATGAAAATGATGTGGATGAAAAAATTATCAAAAAAAGTAAATTAATTTTTTTAGAAGGTTATTTGTGGGATGAGGGTGAGCCAAAAAAAGCATTTGAAAAAGCAATAAAAAATTCAAATAAAGTTGCAATGTCATTGTCAGATCTATTTTGTGTGGAAAGACATAAACAAAATTTTTTAGATTTAGTAAAAGTAAAATTAGATTTAACTTTTGCAAATGAAAGTGAAATTATGGCATTAATCAATGCTAGAAATTTTAATGATGTGATCACTTTTGCAAAAGAAATTAAAAAACACATTGTAGTTACTCGTGGAGATAAGGGGGCAATATCAATTTTTGAGGATGAGATAACTGAAGTAAAAGCTTACAAAAATCTCTCAATCAAAGATTTAACAGGTGCTGGCGATCTTTTTGCCGCTGGTTATTTGCATGGTTTTATAAACAATTTTTCTGCCGAGCAGTGTTTAGAACAAGGAACTAAATTATCATCAAAAGTAATTCAACAAATTGGAGCAAGACTTTAACGCTTTTTTCTCCTAAAACTTCCTTTACCCTTTTTAGGCTTAATTACTCTAGGCTTATATTTGATTGAAAAAAGATCTTTAGCATACTTATTCTTTTTTTTTAATTTCGTAACCATTTTTTTTACTTAAAATAAAATTTTCATCTTTAAAAACTTTATAAATTTTTTTTCTCAATCTATAAATATGAGTTTCGACTGTATGAGTTTCTAGTTGAGATTGATATCCCCAAACTTCTGATTGCAACTCTTGAATTCTAATAGGCCTCGCAGCTTTGAAAAGGTATATAATTGAACTAATTTCTTTTTCCGTTAGTTTCAATTCATTTTCCCTAAAATACATTTTACGCGAATTTATGTTAAACCTATACTTTCCAATCAAAATCTCAGATTGCTCATGAAAATTTTTTTTAATAAATTCAATATTGATTTTTTCTAGTAATTTAAAAATTGAAATCGGGAAACTTTCAAAAACTATTTGATTTTTTAATCCTGATATTTCTTTTTTTGTTAGTATTAGACAATTTGATTTAAGATTTAAATTAAACAATTCCTGTTTATTAATTCTTTCAAAATCAAAATTTATATCTTTTTTAATTTCTTCAAAAATCTTATATAATTCATCAAATTCATAAATTACAAGGTTATGCGAATTCATATGAAATATAATATGATAAATTATATCAAAAATAAACACTCACTAAAAATTGATGATTTTTATTTTAAATGTTGCATTGGTAAAAACGGTTTAAGTAGAAACAAGAGAGAAGGTGATAAAAAAACACCAATTGGTCGTTTTTCTAT
This sequence comes from uncultured Pelagibacteraceae bacterium, assembly GCA_902631255.1. Taxonomy (GTDB): domain Bacteria; phylum Pseudomonadota; class Alphaproteobacteria; order Pelagibacterales; family Pelagibacteraceae; genus Pelagibacter. The sequence continues at coordinate 114,249 of CACOXS010000002.1, read as the reverse complement.
TGAAAACTTATATTACAGATCAGATAGAATTAAAAAACCTTTAACAAAACTAAGATGTATTAAAATTAAAAAACAAATGGGTTGGTGCGATGATCCGTTAAATCAAAAAAATTACAATAAACTAATTACTTTAAAAAAAAAGGTTAAATGTGAAAAACTTTATAGGAAAGATCACAAATACGATTTAATAATACCGATAAAATATAATTATTTAAGACCTATTAAATTTAAAGGCAGTTGTATCTTTATTCATTTAACAAATAACTATAAGCCTACTGCAGGGTGTATAGGGATACAAAAAAAAGATTTTTTGATAATGTTAAAATTAATTAATAAAAAAACAAAAATTCAAATAAACTAACTTCTTTGCCCAAAAATATTAGATCCAATTCTTACATATGTAGCAGCATTTTTTATTGCGTCTAAATAATCAGAGGACATTCCCATGCTCAGTTCATTTAAATTTAAATTTTTACTTAGCATATTCATTTCTTTAAAAAATTTATCTGATGGTTTTTCAAATGGAGGAATACACATTAGTCCAGCCACATCTAAATTAAGAGTTTTACAATACGAATATAGATCAGACACTGATGATTTATTGACACCAGATTTTTGCTGTTCATCTCCAATATTCACTTGAATAAATATCTTTAAATTTTTTTTTTGTTTAATTTGTTCTTCAGATATTTTTTTTGCGAGCTTTTCGCTATCTACTGAATGAATAAAATCAAACAATTTTACAGCTAGTTTTACTTTATTTGTTTGAAGCCCACCTATCAAATGTAATTTCAAGTTCTTATTATTTAACTTTACATCGCTCCATTTTTCTATTGCCTCTTGTACTTTATTTTCACCAAAATCTAAGTGACCATGTTCAATTAAGGGTAATATTTTATCCATTCCAAAAGTCTTTGATACTGCAATAATTTTTGGTACTTTATTGATTTGTAGAGTATCTAAACTTAATTTAATTTCTTTTTGGATATCTATTAAATTTTGAACAGTTTTATGCATGATAAAATACTGAAAAAATATTACTTTATAAATTCTTTTGATACAAATATTATCAATAAACAAGATAAAACAACTACATTTATCTACAGAGATTATAAATCTTTAAAATTTGATGTTGACAAAATTTTAAGACTTAAGGCTTATCTTAAAAAAAATGGCAATAAATTTTTATTAGCAAATAATTTCAAAATGGCTCTGAACTTGAAATTGGATGGTGTTTATTTACCATCTTTTAATAATAAATTTGATCATTTAAACTATTCAACTTATTCTAAGTTTATTGTTTTGGGATCTGCTCATAATTTAAAAGAGATAAGAATAAAAGAACTTCAAAAGGTCCAGGGTATATTCATCTCGTCATTATTCAAAAAAAATAATAATTTTCTTGGAATAAATAAATTCAAAATAATTTCTAGATATTCAAAAAAAAAAATTGTTGCTTTAGGTGGAATATCAAAAGAAAATTTAAAAAAACTTAGATTATTGAATATTTCTGGTTTTGCAGGAATTTCATTTTTTGAATAAAAAAAAAGGCCCCTGAGTAGGGGCCCTTTTTAAATTTGTTTTCTAATTAAATTAGAATGCAAATGATAAAGTGAACTCGTAACCTTCTCTATCAGTTGCGGCAGTTCCACCCATGTTTTCAACTTCGTTCATAGCACCACCAATTGTCATTCCACCTGAAGTGTATGAGAAAGAAACACCAGTTGACTCTTGATCTGAATCAGTAGTCGACTCTGTTTCTAGTTCATGGTAGCTGTAACCGATTGAGAAATCATCGTTTACTGCATATGTAACACCATAAGAAATTGATTCTAAATCAGAACCTGAAGCTGTGCTATCTAAGTCTGATTGTTGAACACCAACTGTAACTGCACCAAATGCATATGTAGCGTACATAGTAGTTTCATCATCATCTTGGTTAGAAGCTGATGCAACAGTGTTATCTGAATTAGCAAATCCAAGAGTTAAACCTTCGACTGCTTCTGGAGATATTGCTACCGCGAAGTCCATGTATGACTCAGCAGCATCACTCTCATGATTTCTGTATGCAACTGTAGCAGTAGCTCCACCCATGCTTGGAGAAGTGTAAATAAACATGTTATTTCCACCACCACCATTGATTACTGTTGGAGTTCCACCAGCTGTAGCACCATTAGTGTCGATAACATCCCAAGCCTCTTCGTAAGCATTTGGAGTTTTGTCATCTACTGCACCGAATGCAGATGAACCACCATGACCATCGAACGTTAAAGTTCCCCAGTCACCTGATAGTTTCATGTTGTAATCGTCTAATGTACCACCGTCGATTTCATAGTAGACTGCGACGCCAATACCATTATCTGTTTCACCAGATGCGTTAAACTTAAGACTATCACCCATGTAGAAGCCATTTCCTCTATCACCAAATCCTCTGTTAGTATCGTCAAAAGATATTGACGCTCCACCGCTTACTGACATATCAGCAGCGTTCGCAGAAAAAGTAGCAAGAGAACCAGCTAAAGCTGATAATCCGATTTTTCTTAAATTGTTCATATTAATTACTCCTTTATTTGTTTAATTATTAATAATAAACATGAGCAAACTATCATTTTAGTCACAAAAAACGTTATAAATGCCTAGTTTTGTTAAATAAATTATAAAGTGTTGCAATTATACAACATTTATATTTGTATTATTTTCATAAATTTTAAAATTTAATTGTATATTATTTTAAATTTCATTTTAGAAATCGAAAATGTCAAATATTTGGATCAATAAAATACTTATAATAAGTTTATTAACAATTTTTAGCTTATCATCATGTGGAAAAGGATTTTTTAAACCTGGGGATGCTAGAAAAAATCCACCTGATCCAAAATTAAGAGTTAAGAAAAATATAGAGGAGGGTAAGGGTTTTCGTTTGAGCACTGCAATGTCAGGAAATAAGGATACAAATTTTGAATTCGCAAGTTCTAATGAATTGTGGAGAGCTTCTCTTGATGTTTTAGATTTTATGCCATTAACCTCTGCAAATTATAGTGGTGGAATTATAATAACTGATTGGTATTCAGAACAAGGTAATGCTGATGAGTCTCTTAAAATTACAATAAGATTTTTAAGTAACGAAATTAGATCTGATGCTTTAGACGTTGATATTTTTTATAAAAAATGTATTGCACCAAATAATTGCAGCATCAATAAACAAGATGGACAATTAAAAAAAGAAATCACCAAACAAATACTTGCAAAAGCAACTATTTTCAAAAAGCAATCAAAAGATAAAAATTTTCAACCTTATGTAATGGGTACCCCCGGGGAATAGCCTAAAATATTTTTTATAAGTGGACAGATACAACTTCAAAATCGTTGAACAAAAATGGCAAGACTTCTGGGATAAAAATAAAAGTTTTAAAGTTGAAACTGATCTAACAAAAAAAAAATTTTATTGTCTTGAGATGTTTCCCTATCCATCAGGAAAAATTCATATGGGTCACGTAAGAAATTATACTATAGGCGATGTTTTAGCACGATATAAATCACTACAAGGTTACAATGTATTACATCCAATGGGCTGGGATTCATTTGGTATGCCAGCTGAAAATGCTGCAAAACAAAATAATCTTGATCCAAAAACTTGGACTAAAAGAAATATTAATAATATGAAAATGCAATTAAAAAAACTTGGACTTTCAATTGATTGGGACAGAGAAATATCCACATGTGATAAAGACTATTATAAACATCAACAAGAATTTTTTCTAGAATTATTCCAAAAAGGGCTCGTTTACAGAAAAGAAAATTATGTCAATTGGGATCCAGTAGATGAAACTGTTCTGGCTAACGAACAAGTCATTGATGGTAAGGGGTGGCGATCAGGGGCTATAGTCGAAAGAAAAAAATTAAACCAATGGTTTTTTAATATTTCAAAATTTTCTCAAGAATTATTAGATGGCTTGGATAAATTAGACTCATGGCCAAAAAAAGTTAAAACAATGCAGAAAAATTGGATTGGAAAATCATTTGGATGCGAAATCAATTTCAGTATTGAGGGTCATTTACCTGTTAGTAGTGTAAAATGTTTCACAACTAGGCCAGACACTCTTTTTGGTTTCTCATTTTTAGCTCTATCTGTTGATCATGAAATTTCGAAGTTCTACAAAAATGATATGAATTTTATTAAATTTAAAAAAGAATGTTCGAAAACTGGTACTACTGAGGAAGCTATTGCAGTGGGTGAAAAAATTGGATTTAAAACTGACCTTAAAGCCATTAACCCACTTAACCCAAAACAAAAAGTACCTGTATATTTTGCTAATTTTGTTTTAATGGATTATGGTTTTGGTGCTGTTTTTGGCTGTCCGGCACATGATCAAAGAGATTTTGATTTTGCAAAAAAATATAATCTTGAAATTAAAACAGTTGTTCGACCAAATGATCAATATGATACTTTTAAAGTTGAGCAAGAAGCTTATTCTGGTTCTGGAATTATAATTAACTCAGATTTACTTAACGGTTTAGAGGCTCCAGTAGAGTCTGTTCTTAAAACAATTAAAATTTTAGAAGACAAAAAATTGGGCAAAAAACAAATTAATTTTAGACTTAAAGATTGGGGTGTATCCAGACAGCGTTACTGGGGTTGTCCAATCCCAATTGCATATGATGAAAATGATAATGCATATCCAATACCAAAATCAAAGTTGCCTGTAGAACTTCCAGAAAATATAGAGATAAATGTTAAAGGTAATCCACTCAATATTCAAAATGATTGGAAAGAAATAATTATTGATGGAAAAAAATTGACAAGAGAAACCGATACTCTAGACACTTTCGTTTGCTCATCGTGGTATTATCTAAGATTTTGTTCTCCAAGCGAAACCGAATATGGTTTTAAAAAAGAAGATATTAATTACTGGATGCCTGTGGATCAATATATAGGTGGTGTAGAACATGCAATTTTACATTTACTTTACTCTAGATTTTTTATGAAAGCATTATCATATGAAAATAATGATTTTAAAATTGAAGAACCCTTCAACGGACTATTTACTCAAGGTATGGTTTGTCATGAAACTTATAAAGACCCTGATAACAATTGGGTAAGTCCTAATGAGATTGAGATTATAGACGGAAAAAAATATCTTAAAAAAGATAAGTCAAAATTGATATCGGTTGGACCTTCCGAGTCAATGTCTAAATCAAAAAAAAATACAATCGACCCAGAAAATATAATTTCTAATTATGGAGCAGACTCAGCCAGATTATTTATTTTGTCGGATAGTCCTCCTGAAAAAGATATTCAGTGGTCTGAAGAAGGGATTGTTTCGTCATTTAAATTTATTCAAAAACTGTGGAAATTAAATGAAAAATTAGTAAACGAAATTAAAAAGAATCATAATAATGATTACGATGATGAAATAAATAAATACACTAACAAATATCTTAAGAAGGTTCACGATAACCTTGAAAATTTTAGCTATAATAAAATTGTTGCCAATCTTTATGAGATGTATTCCTTTTTGAACAAACAAATAGAAAAGCCTTACACAAAAAATACACTTGTGGAAAATTATGGAAAAATTTTAATTACAATGACACCTATTCTCCCACACTTTGCTAATGAATGTCTGAGCATTATTAAATTTCAAAATTTTAAATGGCCAGATTTCAATAAAGCGATGTTAAAAGATGAAATAGTAAATATTGTTATACAAATTAATGGAAAAAAAAGAGGATTAGTACAAACAAAGCCAAATATTAATGAAGAAAAACTCTTTGAAATTATTAAGAATGATGAGAAAATAATCAAATATTTAGATCAGAAAGAAATTAAAAGAAAAATTTATATAAAAGATAAAATTTTGAACATAATTATTTGAATGCTAAAAAAAATTTTTTTAATTATCATATCATTAAATTTATTAAGTCATTGTGACTATAAACCAGTTTATTCTAATCAAACCAAATTAAATTACAAAATAATTATAAATGATTACTCTGGCGATAAATACATAAATAATATATTGATTTCAAACTTGAAAAGAAATAGCAAAAATCATGAAAATAAAATAATTAATATAAATTTTGATACAAAATACGCAAAAAATATTTTAGCAAGAAATAGCGCTGGAACTATTACAGATTATCAATCGAACGTAACAACAACATTTGTTATAAAAAGAAATCAAACTTCTGAAAACTTCATCGTAAATGAAAAATTTAATTTTAAGAAAATGACTGACAAATATGAGGAAAAAAATTACGAGCGTAATATAAAAAAAAATATTGCAAATATAATATCACAAAAAATAATTCTTAGATTGGCAATTATTGAATGATATTAAAAACATTTGAGTTAAGTAAAATCAAGAATGATACGATTTTTTACCTATTATATGGAAAAAATGAGGGTTTAAAATCAGAGTGTATCAATGAGATAATAAATAAAGATATTGGAAAAATTTACAATTATGACGAAAAACAAATTAAAGATGAAATTGAAACTTTCTATGAAAATATTTTATCTGGTTCGTTATTTGAAAATAAAAAAATAATAATTATAAACAGAGCATCAGACAAGATTCATGAGATTATCCAAGATTTAATTAATCGAAATATTAACAATGTAAAAGTAATAATTAATGCAGGAATTCTCGAAACAAAATCTAAAATAAGATCCTTATTTGAAAAACAAAAAGATCTAATTTGTATTCCTACATATCCAGACAATAGTGATACACTCTCAAAGTTAGCTACAAATTATTTTAGAAATGAAAAGATTTCAATCTCGCAACAAAATATTAACTTAATTATTGAAAAATGTAATGGAGACAGGAGTTATTTAAAAATTGAAATGGATAAAATTAAAAATTATGCAAAGTATAAAAAAAAAATATCATCCGAAGAAATATTAAAATTAGTTAACTTAAGTGAAAATTTTGGGTTATCAGAACTAATAGATAATTGTTTAGCAAAAAATAAAAATAAAATAATGAATATTATAAATGAAAATAATTATAATAGTGAAGATAGTATAACAATTCTTAGAACTTTTTTATCGAAGGCAAAAAGAATTCTCAAGCTCGCAATTGAATTTGAAAAAAATAAAGATATCAACAAAACAATAAATTCAGCCAAACCGCCAATTTTTTGGAAAGATAAAGATATTGTTAAAATTCAACTTAATAAATGGAAACCTGATAAAATAAAAAAACTTATAAAAAATATTAATAACATCGAACTTGAAACCAAAAAAAACTATAGCAATTCAATACTAATCATAACTAACTTTATTTTAGAAAAAGGGTGCTCAGATATTAATAATTAGATTTAATAATCTCAATTATTTTGTTTAATTGATCTATATCATGATAAATAAAAGTAATTGTCCCTTTATTTTTCTTATTATTTTTGATTGAAACATGTAAACCAATCTTGTCAGAAATTAATTTTTCAAGATTTTGAATATTAGGATCAATTGATTTTATATGAGAACTTTTTTTCTTCTTAAAAATTTTAACAAAATTTTCTGATTGACGGACAGAGAGTTTTTTTTCAATAATTTTTTGTGCAACAAAACTTGCATTATCAAGACCAACCAATATTTTTGCATGCCCAGGAGATAACTTTTTTTTTTCAATTAAACTCAAAACATCACTGGGTAAAGTCAATATTCTTAAACAGTTGGTAATGTAACTTCTACTTTTTCCAATAAATTTTGATACTTTTTCTTGATCGTAAGAAAAATCATTTATAAGTTTTTGGTAACCTTGAGCTTCCTCTAAAGGATTAAGATCATTCCTTTGAACATTTTCAACAATTGCAAATTCTAAAGATTTTAAATCATCCGCTTCAGTAACGACAACAGGTACTTCATGAAGTCCTGCTTTTTGAGCTGCAAGCCAACGTCTTTCACCAGCTATAATCTCATACTTAGAATTTTCATCAGATTTTCTAACAATAATTGGTTGAATAATACCCCTTTCTCTAATTGATTTTTCTAGATCATTTAAACTATCCTCATCAAAAACTTTTCTAGGTTGAAATTTATTTGGAAAAAGATCACCAGTTGATAATTTGTTTGTTTTGTCTTCAATTTTAGTTTCTCCAATTAATGAAGACAATCCTCTACCCAATCCCTTTTTAATCTTATTCACTAAGCTGCACTCCCAATTTGGCTTTCTTGATTAATAAATTCATCTGTAAAACTATAATATGATTTACTGCCAGGACAATTTTTATCATAAATTAAGACAGGAACACCATGAGATGGGGCTTCGGATAATCTTACATTACGTGGAATTACAGTTTGATATACTTTTTCTTTAAAATAATTTCTTGCTTCTTGTTCAACTTGTGATGATAATTTATTTCTTCTGTCATACATCGTCAAAAGTATCCCTTGAATTTCTAAATTAGGATTTAACTTAATTTTTATTCGATCAATTGTTTTCATTAATTGAGTTAAACCTTCTAAGGCGAAAAATTCTGTTTGAAGAGGGACTATGAGTGAGTTTGAACATACAAGAGCCATCACAGTCAATAAACTAAGAGAAGGTGGACAATCTATGAGTATATAATCATATGATCCTCTGGAATCATTTAAATAAGCGGCTAATTTAACTTTTAAAATAAATGCCCTGTCACTATCCCCAGCTGTCTCAACCTCTAAACCAGACAAATCAACATTCGAAGTTACCAAATCAAGATTATCAAATTTGGTTTTTTTAATTACCTCTGAAATAGACATACTTCCATTTAAGATACTATAAATAGTTTCGCTTGATTTTTCCAAATTAGATAAGCCAAGACCAGTTGTTGCATTTCCTTGTGGATCTAAGTCAATAACTAAAATTTTTTTTCCTTGCTGTGTTAATGCTGAAGCAAGATTAATCACTGTTGTTGTTTTGCCAACTCCACCCTTCTGATTTATTATTGAAATAATTTTCATTAAATTTTTTTTTCCATGTTTTTTATATTTAACAAAAACGAGTCTTTACTTGTTAAACTTTTTTTTTCCTCATAATCCAAATTCCAAATTTCAAGCGTATCATTTAAAATTTTTCTTCCACTTTTACCCATAAATAAAATTATATTTTTATATTTCCCAAAATTTTTTTGTATAAGATCAAGAATTATAGGCATGGGTTTAAAGGCTCTAGACATAATAGTTCCAGTTTCAATATTTTTAATTTTAAAAATATCTTTTTGTATTATTTCTGTATTCAATTTTAATTTTTTTGAGACTTCTTTTAAAAAGACACATTTATGATAACTTTTTTCAAAAAGTTTAATTTTCATGCTTTTTTTTAATCTCTTCATTAAGATTGCTATTATTAATCCAGGCATTCCACCTCCAGATCCTAAATCAGAGGTTGTATTACTGTTTAAATCAATAAAATCAATTATTTGCACAGAATCAATAATATGTCTTTCTCTAATAGCCTCTTTTTCAGAAGTTTTTTGGCTAATTATGTTAATTTCTCTATTTTTCTCTTGTATCATGCCTATTAGGCTTTCAAAATCATTACAAGTTTCACGTGAAACATTGAATTTTTGTATTTGAGAGTAATTTTTAGAAATTATCGAATCCATTAAGCTATATGCTTAATAGACTTTCTTTTAACGTGTGACAACAAAATATATACAGCTGCTGGGGTGATACCATCTATTCGCAGTGCTTGTCCCATAGTTTTTGGTCGTATTTTCTTGAATTTAGCTTTTACCTCGTTAGATAAGCCGGAAAATTGATCATAATCAATATTATCTGGAATAATGAGGTTTTCATCTCTTTTAAAAGCTATGATATCTGCATTTTGTTTTTTTAAATAACCTCTGTAATGAGAGTTAATTTCTAATTGCTCGTCAATTTCTGTTCCAAAATCTTTAATTTCAGGCCAAATCTCTCGCATTTTATTCATATTAACATCTTTTTGTACTAAGATTTCATCTGCAGAACGTAAAATACCATCCTTAGCAACTTTAATACCATGTTTATCCGCTTTTGTTGGAGATATACTTAAACTAGACATTTGAAGGGATATTTCACTCATTTTAGCAAATTTATCCTCAAATTTTAACTTTCTATCACTTGACACTAAGCCAATTTTAATACCTTTGTTGGTAAGTCTTAAATCAGCATTATCTGCTCTTAAACTTAATCTATACTCAGCTCTTGAAGTAAACATTCTATAGGGCTCTGCTACGCCCTTAGTAACCAAATCATCTATCATTACTCCAATATAAGCATCGGACCTATCTAGAATGAATGGCTCTTTATTCATAAATGACAAAGCTGCGTTAACACCAGCTACAAGACCTTGAGCTGCAGCCTCCTCATATCCAGTGGTTCCGTTTATCTGACCGGCTAAATACAAATTTTTAATTTTTTTTGTCTCAAGAGTTAAAAAGAGCTCCCTAGGGTCTACATAGTCATATTCTATAGCATATCCTGGTCTTATCATTTTTACATTTTCTAAACCATTGATATTGTTGAGTATTTCGGCTTGTACTACCTCAGGTAGAGAATTTGATATTCCATTTGGATAAATTGTGTGGTCATTAAGCCCTTCTGGCTCTAAAAATATTTGATGTCTCGTCTTTTCAGCAAACTTAACTATTTTATCTTCTATTGAAGGACAATATCTAGGACCCACCCCTTGAATGCTACCAGAATACATCGCACTCTTTGACAAATTTTTCTCAATTATCTTATGCACCTTTTTATTAGTATACGTCATCGAACAAGACACTTGTTTATTGATTGTTGATTTCGTTAAGAAGGAAAAAAAGAAAGGATTATCATCCGCTGCTTGTTTTTCCAAATTTTTAAAATTAATTGTCCTTGCATCGATTCTAGGAGGAGTGCCTGTTTTCAGTCTCCCCATTTTAAATTTATATTTTTCTAATTGTTCACTTAAACCTGTACTAGGTTTTTCATTATATCTCCCCGCGGGAGTACGCTCATCACCAATATGTATCAACCCATTCAAAAAAGTTCCTGTTGTAAGTATTATTTTATTACAATTAATCTTGTTACCTTTTGACGTTAAAAATCCATTTATTGTATTATTTGAAAAAATAAACTGTATTACAGGATCTGAAAAAATGCTTAAATTACAATAGTTTACAAGTTTTTCTTGCATAAATTGCTTATATAATGATCTATCAGATTGAGTTCTTGGACCTCTAACAGCTGGTCCTCTACTTCTATTTAGTAACCTAAATTGTATTCCTGATTTATCTGCAATCTCTCCCATAACACCATCTAATGCATCTATTTCTCTGACTAAATGACCTTTGCCCAAACCACCGATTGCGGGATTACATGACATCTCACCAATAGTATTTTTGTTATGAGTGAATAAAGCAGTATTTACTCCTAGACGAGCTGAAGCTGCTGCTGCCTCGCAACCTGCGTGGCCTCCTCCTATTACAACAACATCAAATGAAAATTCATTTTTCATGATGTAAACTTATATTTGAAAAAAAATTTTACAAGGATCTTATTTTCCAATACAAAAATCGTTGAAAATACTACCTAATATTTCCTCTACATCGACCTTTCCAACAATCATTCCTAAATTTCTAGTAGCTAACCTCAAATCTTCAGCGGCTTTGTCAAAATCTTTTTTATCATTTTTTTCTAGGAAATTTTTCAAATTATCTGAACAATGAACTAGGTGTTGCCTATGTCTTTCTCTAGTAATTAATATATCGTTATTTATAATAAATTTTTTCTTTAACTTATTTTTGATCTTTGAAATTAATTTATCTAAATTCTTGTTTTCCTTTAATGAAATTAACACATGGTCTAATTTATTTACCTCCAGATCTAATTCACCATTGATAAGATCTGACTTATTTATAACTAAAATTGCATTATCTTTTAGTAGATCGTTTAAAAATCCGCTAAAATCAATGCTTTTAGCATCTACTACCACTAATTTTAAATCAGCTTTTTCTGCTCTATCTAAGGATAATTTAATTCCTTTTTTCTCTATTTCATCTTTAGAATTCCTAATGCCCGCTGTATCTGAAATAATAACTGGATAACCATCAATATTCAAATGTGTTTCAATTACATCCCTTGTTGTCCCAGCAATTTCGGACACTATCGCTACATCTCTATTTGATAAATTATTTAATAATGAAGATTTCCCAGCATTGGTCGGACCAACGATAGCAATTTTAAACCCTTCGCGGATTATTTCACCGATCTTTTGGTCATCTAAAATTTTTTTAATTTTGTTAAGAACTTCAGTTGTATCTTTTTTAATCTGTTTAATATTTTCATCAGGTAAATCTTCTTCGGGAAAATCTATTTTTGCCTCAACAAAAGATAAGATCTTTAATAACTTTTCTCTTAAATCATTAAATTTCTCAGCTGACTTACCTTCCATAATTTTTACAGCTTGCAATCTCTGCATTTCGGTTTCTGCTGAAATTAAATCACCTATACTTTCAGCTTTTAACAAATTAATTTTTCCATTTTGTAATGCTATCTTTGTAAATTCTCCTGGCTCAGCTAATCTGAAGTTTTCTATCTTAGACAATTCGTTTTGTAATGCTAAAACAATCGCCTTCCCCCCATGAACATGAAACTCGGCCATATCCTCACCTGTGTAGCTCTCAGGACCAGGAAACCAGATAATAATACCTTCATCAATCAACTCAGAAGTATTAATATTGTTTATTTTTCGAAGAGTAGCTATTCTAGGAGCAGGTAGATCTTTCTTGGTAAGTAATTTAATTGCTTTTGACACCTCCGGGCCAGAAATTCTTATAATTGCTACACCAGATACACCCGGACCAGTTGATAAAGCGTAAATAGTCATTCAAATATTATAGCTTCAATTATGTTGTATTGGGAAATTAAATTATGCTGGTTTGTTCATTGAATTAAAGAACTCAGCATTGTTTTTTGTAACTTTAAGTTTTGAATTGATAAACTCAATAGCGTCCATAGTTCCCATTGGTGCAATTATTCTTCTCAAAACATTCATCTTCTGTAAATCATTTTTATCAAATAACAATTCTTCTCTTCTTGTGCCTGATTTCGTAATATCAATAGCTGGATAGATCCTTTTATCAGCAATTTTTCTATCGAGAACTGTCTCACTATTACCAGTTCCTTTGAATTCTTCAAAAATTACTTCATCCATCCTACTTCCAGTGTCTATTAATGCTGTAGAAATAATTGTTAACGATCCACCCTCCTCTATATTTCTTGCTGCACCAAAAAACCTCTTGGGTCTTTGAAGAGCGTTTGCATCAACACCACCTGTTAAAACTTTACCAGAACTTGGTATTACTGCATTATAAGCTCTTCCTAATCTAGTAATTGAATCTAATAATATAACAACATCCTTTTTGTGTTCTGTTAGTCTTTTAGCTTTTTCTATTACCATCTCAGCAACAGCTACGTGACGTTGTGCAGGTTCATCGAAAGTTGAACTAATTACTTCTCCTTTTACAGTTCTCTGCATGTCAGTTACTTCCTCGGGCCTCTCATCAATTAACAAGACAATTAGATAACATTCTGGATAATTTTTTGCTATTGAGTTGGCTATGCTCTGTAAAATCATAGTTTTACCAGCCTTTGGCGGTGAAATAATAATTGACCTTTGACCTTTTCCGATGGGACTTACAAGATCTATAAGTCTTGGAGTTAAATCTTGTTTTTTGTCAGGTTTTACTTGCTCCACCTCCATAACGAGTTGTTTGTCTGGATAAAGGGGCGTCAAGTTATCAAAAGCTATTTTATGTCTGGATTTGTCAGGTTCTTCGAAATTAATTTTACTTACTTGTAATAATGCAAAATATCTTTCTCCCTCTTTTGGGGCTCTAACCGGTCCTTCCACAGTATCTCCAGTTCTTAAACCAAATTTTCTAATCTGACTTGGACTTACATAAATATCATCTGGACCAGGTAAATAATTTGACTCCATAGCTCTCAGAAAACCAAAGCCATCTTGAAGTAGTTGTAATACACCTGCGCCAGTAATCTCCTCTTTTTCTGCCACTTTTTTTAAAATTGCAAAAAGTATCTCTTGCTTTCTTAAAGTACTTGCATTTTCAATGCCAAGCTCTTCTGCTTGAGTAATAAGCTGTTCCGATGATTTGAGTTTTAGTTCTTGTATGTTCATGAATAAATTATTAAGGACTTAATAATATAGTTAATATATATTTTAATTTAAATTATTCAACCCTAGATAGGCTTAAAAATCACAACAAATATGATCAAAATAAGCAGTAAAGTGGGTATTTCATTAATATATCGATAATATTTATGAGAATGTTTATTCATATCTAACTTAAACTGTCCAAGAATTCTTCCAAGATAAAAATGATACAAAGTTAAGATAACCACAAAAACTAATTTTAAAATCATCCATTTTTGACCTAATTGTCCGAAACCTATTTCATGAATTAGTATCAATCCAAATATCCAAGATAGTGTCATAGCAGGAGTCATAATGTAAAAAAAAAGTTTTTTTTCCATAACCTTAAATACTTCTGAAACTAATGGTTTATCGTTATTTTGAGAATGGTAAACAAATATTCTGGGAAGATACAAAAGACCAGCCATCCAAGAAATTACCGCTATCAAGTGAAGAGATTTGAACAATAAATAAGAATTCATTTATTACAGACTCTTTTGAATTAAAGTTTTTAATAAAGCGATATGATCATCATTATCATTTAAGCATGGAACCATGTCGAAATTTTCACCACCGGACTCTAAAAAACTTTCTTTACCTTGAATAAGAATTTCCTCTAAAGTCTCAACACAATCTGAAGAAAAACCAGGACATATTGCAAGAATATTCTTTTTACCTTCTTTTGGCAATCTCTCTAAAGTTTTATCTGTATAAGGCTCAAGCCATTTTTGAGGACCAAATCTTGATTGAAATGTTGTTTTTATTTTTATTGAATTAAATTTTTCTGAAATTAGTCTAGTCGTCTTTTGACAATAACAATGATACGGGTCTCCTTTATCAAAATATTTTTGAGGTATACCATGATACGATGCCAATATTAAATCTGGCTTCCAATTTATTTCTTTTACTTTTTTATTTATTGAGTTCACCAGTGCATCAATATACAAAGGATGTGACTCATAATGAGGTATTATTTTTATAGATGGTTGCCATCTCATTTTCATAAGTGATCTATATACTTCATCACAAACAGTTGCGGTTGTTGCAGCAGCATATTGGGGATATAGAGGAAGTATAACTAAGTTTTCGCATCCTTTCTCATGTAAATCTTTTATTTTTCCTTTAATACTTGGATTTCCATACCTCATGGCATAATCAACAACTATATTTTTCTCAAAAATTAAGTTTGATAATTTTTTGGCTTGCTGGCGTGTATAATAGAGAAGAGGTGAGATATTTTCATCCTTCATCCAAATTTCTTTATAAGCCTTAGCAGTTTTAGATGGTCTTAAATTTAAAATAAAAACATTTAATATAATTCTCCAAATGATTGGGTTAATTTCTATTACTCTTCTATCAGATAAAAATTCTTTTAAATATTTTCTAATATCGAACCAACTTGTTGAATCGGGCGTTCCTAGGTTTATTATCAAAACTCCTGTTTTGCCAAAATTAACGGGTGGGTGATTTAATTCTTTTTTCATTAATAGTTCTTTACTGTTTTAACTAAATAATCCATCATGATTGGGTCTGTTTCTGGTAGGACCCCGTGGCCTAGATTAAATATATATGGATGGTCTTTAAAAATATCTAGATATTTTATTGTTTCTTTTTTAAGATTTTCTCTGCCAGTGAGCAAAATTTTGGGGTTCAAGCCACCTTGCACAGGAATATCAATTTCTTTTTCAATTTTTATTGGGTCAACCTCGTAATCTATACAGATAGCGTCAGGTTTAACAATTTCACAATATTTTTTGTAATTCTTTATACCCCGAGGAAAACAAATTACCGGAACATTTAAAGATTTAGTAAATTCAACTAAAGAGCAAGTTGGATTATAAATATAAAAATCAAGATCTTTGTCTTCTAATAATCCAGCCCAACTATCAAAAATTTGTATTATTTCTGCGCCATTATTGATTTGGTTTTTAATATGAACTTTTAAAAATTTAAATATTATTTTTAATGTTTGTTCAATTAAAGAGTTATTATTAAAAAAGTTTTTCTTAAGTTTTATTTTTGGGGATTGTTTATTCAAAATATAAACCAACAATGTCCAAGGAGCGCCAACAAAACCTATGGTGGACTTGTTTTCTGTTAATTTATTATTTTTAACCAGGTTTATAGCTTTATAAACAGGATCAACTCTTTTGATAAAATCATTTTCTGTAATTTTAGATATTTGATCAATGTTAAAATCACCAAGAATGGGGCCAACATTCTTTTTAAATTCTACTTGTTGCTTTAAACCATATGGTAAGATTAATATATCCGAAAAAATTATAGCTGCATCTAAATTAAACCTTTTTAGAGGTTGCAGTGTTATTTCAGCTGCTAAACTAGAATTTAAACATAATTTGATAAAATCAGTATTTTTTTTTCTTATTTCTCTAAATTCCGGTAAATACCTTCCAGCCTGTCTCATAATCCATATAGGATTTAAATCTGTTCTTTTATCTTTAATTACTTTTTTAATATCAGACATATTAGTATTAAAATTTATTTAATAGTATTTGTAGTATGAACTGTGAAATATGTGGATTAAATTTTATATACATTTTATAAGCTAGTTATTAACATTTTAAGTTAAATTTTTTATATAAATATAAGTAATATTGAAGCTTATTACCAATATTTCAATTTAATGAAAAACTTTATACAGATGTTTAATAATGTTAATAAAAGCCATGTTTTACAACATAAATTTAAAATTTATAAAAATTATTAATTTTGTTCAAATAAAAAAAAACTATTAACATTTTATACATGAGTAATACTTATCAAATTTATCTTATATCTGATTCTACAGGTGAAACGTTAGATAGAATTTTTACTGCAATTAAAGCCCAATTTAAAAATATAAATTACAAAATACACACGTATTCATTTACGAGAACAGAAAACCAAATTTTAAAAATTTTATCGAATGCTCAAGAAAATCAAAACTCTATTATTTTATATTCAATCGTGGATAGCAGTCTTGCAAAACACCTTGCAAGAAACAGCGAAGAAAAAAAAATACCTTGCTTTGGTGTTCTTGGAGATTTAATTTTGAGTTTTTCAAAACTACTTAACCAGAAAGCATCCCACCAGCCTAGTGGCCAATACATGTTAAATGATGAGTATTACAAAAGAATTGAGGCTATTCAATTTACAATGAATCATGATGATGGTAATTTGGTCAAAGATATCAAAAAATCAGATATTATTTTGCTAGGGGTCAGTAGAACGAGTAAAACACCAACTTCAATTTATCTTGCAAACAAGGGATTTAAAATATCCAATATTCCCCTAGTAAATGAAAATTCTATTCCTGAAATTTTAAAAGAAGACCCAAACTTTACTTGTATTGTTGGATTGAGCACAGAAGCAGAAAGGTTAGTTGATATTAGAAAAAATCGAATGAATTCATTAAAAGAAACTCATAATAGATCTTATACAGATTTATCTAAAATTAAAAAAGAAGTTGAGGATGCTAAAAAAACTTTTAAAAAATATAAGTGGCCGATGATAGATGTTACTAGAAAATCAGTCGAGGAAACTGCTGCATCAATCATAAAGATATACGAAATATATAAAAAAAATGGTTAAAATTATACTTGCCTCAAAAAGCAAAGTAAGAAAGCAAATTTTGGATAATAACAATATATCCACCGAGGTAAAAAATTCTAATTTAGATGAAGATATTGTCAAAGAAAGTTTAATTAAAGAAAAAGCATCTCCCGAATTAATATCAAAAAATTTAGCTGAATTGAAAGCAAACAAGGTTAGTCAAAAAAACCAGGGTTTTTTAGTTATAGGCGCTGATAGCGTAATAGATTTAGAAGGCGAATTAATATCTAAACCTATAAATAGAGATCAAGCTTTAGAAATTTTAAAAAAGCTTAATGGAAAAAAACACAATCTTATAAGTTCAGTTTGTATTTCTCAAAATGGTGTCATGATTTGGAATTACACTGATAAAGCAACTTTAACTATGAAACAACTTAGTCTAGATGAGCTTAAAAGTTATTTATCAAACGTTACAGATGAAGCCCTATATGCTTATAATGTTTACCAAATTGAAGGAGAAGGAAGGAAGTTATTCTTAAATATAGAAGGTGACGAAGATACTATTATGGGTTTACCAATTAAAAAAATAAAACAATACTTAAGCAATTACGAATGAAAAAATATTTAGTAATAGGAAATCCAATTGACCATTCTTTATCTCCTAAACTTCAAAACTGTTGGTTAAGAGAAAATAATATTGATGCTACGTATGACAAAATTAAGCTAGAGGTTCATGAGATCAAAAATTTTATTCAAGAAATTAAGGAACAAAAAATAGCCGGTTGCAATGTAACTGTCCCTTTTAAAAAAACAGTTATTCCTTTTTTAGATAGATTAAGCCCAGAGGCAGAACAGACTCAATCAGTAAACACAATTACTTATGATAATGGTGATTTAGTTGGGCATAATACAGACATAGCTGGTTTTGACACTGCAATTAAAAAGTTAAATTTTAGTATAAAGGGCAAGAAAGTTTTAATTTTGGGGGCTGGCGGTGTAGTCCCTTCAATAATTTTTGCTTTAAAAAAAATGCATGTTCAAGAGATAATAATTAGTAACAGAACCAAAGAGAAGGCAGAAAATTTGAGAGTTTTATTTAAAGATCTTAAAATTTTAGAGTGGGGGAATTTAACCGATTTCCATATGGTAATAAATGCAACAAGTCTTGGTTTAAATAACGAAACAATAAATTTAGATTTTTCAAGTTTAGGACATGATAAATTATTTTATGACGTAATTTATAATCCTCATGAAACTCGTTTTTTAAAAATGGGAAAAATGTTAGGATGTAAAACAGAAAATGGAAAAACTATGTTTGTTTACCAGGCTTTTGAAGCATTTAAATTATGGCATAAGATAGAACCAAAAGTTAATACAGATACATTTAAACTTTTAGAAAATGATTAGGATTGGAATTTTAGGAGACATAGGATCTGGAAAAAGCTTTATAGCCAAGTCATTTGGTTATCCAGTTTTTAATGCTGATAACGAAGTTAGCAAATTATACCAAAAAAGCAGAAAAATTTTTATTAAACTAAATAAGGCTCTACCTAAATACATCACATATTTTCCAATAAAAAAAAAAGAAATATCAAGAACGATATTGGCAAATAAAAATAATTTAAGAAAGATTATTCAAATAATTCATCCTGAAATAAGAAAGAAAATGAATATTTTTATAAAAAAAAATAAAAAAAAAAAACTTATTATTTTGGATATTCCTTTATTATTAGAGAACAAAATAAATAGAAAAAAAGATATTTTGATATTTGTCGAGTCTAAAAAAATGCAAATTCTAAAGAGACTTAAGAAAAGGAAAAATTTTAATTATAAAATTATTGATAAATTTAGAAAAATACAACTACCGCTTGATTATAAGAAAAAAAAATCAAAATTTATTATTAAAAATAACTTTACAAATAAATTTATAAAAAAACAGATAAAATATATTCTAAAGCAAATACATTAAATGAAAGAAGTAATTTTAGATACAGAAACAACTGGATTGTCCATCAGAGAAGGTCACCGAATAGTTGAGATAGGATGCATCGAACTGGAAAATTTTCTTCCTACAAATAATAATTTTCATTGTTATTTAAATCCTGAGAGAAAAGTTTCTGAAAAGGCTTTAAAAACTCATGGATACACAGATGAATTCCTGTCTGATAAAAAAAAATTTGAAGAAATAGCAGATGATTTTTTACTTTATATAAAAGGAAAAAAACTAGTTATTCATAATGCTGAATTTGATTTATCGCATTTAAATAATGAACTAAAAATAGCAGGTAAAGATTTAATTAATAATGAAATTATAGATACAGTTACTTTAGCTAGAGATAAATTTCCAGGATCTTCTAATAGTCTAGATGCTCTCTGCAAAAGGTATAGAATAGATAATTCTAAGAGAAAAAAACATACAGCACTAATCGATTGTGACTTATTATCAAAAGTTTATATCAATTTAATAGATCAAAAAGAACCAAGACTAAATTTTTCCAATGAAATTAATGATAATAATCATATGTCCAAAACAAATATTTCTTATTTTAAAAAAATTATTAAACCTACTGAAAAAGAAAAAAAAAATCATGAACAATATTTGAAAATTAATTTAAAGAAAAATTTTTTTAACTAAATTTTTTGTTGTAAAGTTCTTCAAAATCAACCTTTTTTTCAAATTTAATATTTGGATATCCTGATGTGTGTAAAAGATTAAGTAGAGCCTTTTCTAATTCAGGATAAATTTCTTTCTGCACATCACATAGTATGATTTTTTGTAAAACTTTTTTATCTTTAATTTCTTCATTGAGTTTTATTACAGATGTATAAGTCATTTCAAAATGTGATTTTTTCTTGCTTTCCGTGATATCATGAAATTTTAACAAAGTATTTATTTCGATAATTTGTGTTTTTAAAGGTTTTGAATTAATTTCAATATTTAATTGGTATTTAGAAATAAAATCTTTCACATATAAATATGTCTCAACGTCAGGTGTCTCTCCTGAGATATCTTTTATAAACTTACTCATTATTTTATAATTTTCGCTCATCATCTTCCTCAATGTCCTCAAACTCACCTTCTATATATGGTTTTTTAATTTTTGTCTCACTCTTAAATTTTTTGATAATTTTTCCAAAAAATAATTTTCTGGTTAATGGAAATATTAATAGAAATCCAAATAAGTCAGTAGCAAAACCAGGAATTATTAATAGTAGGGCTGCAAACGCTATAGCGGCCCCAGAGATTATTTCATAGATTGGTGCTTCATTTTTTATTAATTGTGAAAAACCAGATCTGAGAGTATTTAAGCCTTCATATCTTGCATAAATCACACCAATTATCGCTGTTATGAATATAAGTGATATTGTATTAAACGCACCTATTTGACCACCAATCTTAATAAATAGATAAATCTCCACAATGGGAACTAAGATAAGGGCAATTAATACTGAGTTCATTTGTCTTTAATCTAATTGTTAGTTGAAATTATTCAACAGAGTAATTAGATTAACTATTATGAATTATAGTTTCGAATACATTGACATCATACTATTAGCAATGATAGCTGGGTTTATTTTTTTGAGGCTAAGAGGTATTCTTGGAAAAAGAACTGGCTTTGAGGGTAAAAATCCGCAAAGATTTCAAGAAATTTTAAAAGAAGTTCATCAAGAAAGTAATTTAAAACAAAAAGAGAACTTTGATAAAAAAGCTCAAAGTGAATTTTTAAAAGGAGCAAAAATTGCTTATGAAACTATCATAACTGATTTTAGTGATAATGATAACAAATTAATAGCCAGCAAACCTTTATTAAGTAAAGAAATTTATGATGAGTTTAATAAAGCTCTTAAAGAAAGAGGTGATAGAGGCCATTATGCTGAAATAACATTTATTGGGATAAAATCAGCAGATATAAAAGAACATAAAAAAATCGATAAAGCTCTTCAGGTTACAGTAGACTTTGTAAGTGAGATAATCACATGTATTAGAGATAAAGAAAAAAAGATTGTTTCAGGCAGTCCTGATAAAATTAAAACTATTTATGATACTTGGACTTTTTCGAGAGATATGAGATCAAACAATCCAAATTGGTTGTTGGTGAATACTCTTAATTAAGTGAATAGTAAAATTTCAGAAAAAGATAAAAAAAACTGGGACGAATTTTTATCAAACGACCAAAAATTACCCGATAAGGATAATTTTCAAACAGAAACAAAAATTAAAAAAACTAGATCATTAGACCTTCATGGTAAAACTCTTGATGATGCGAATCAAATTGTTGAAAATTTTATTAAAAAATCTTATCAAGATAGAATTCATAAATTAATTATTGTTACTGGTAAAGGGCTTCACTCTCAAAATGAAAAGAATCCGTATGTATCTAAAGATTTAGGTATCTTAAAGTATTCTATACCTAATTTTTTGAAAAATAATCCAGAGTTAATGAAAATGATATCGAATATAAGTGACGCGAGCATAGTTGATGGGGGAACTGGAGCTTTTTATATTTTTTTAAAAAAGAAATAATCTATATATTCTAAATATTTTAAACATATAATGATTTAAGAAATGATAGTTTGGTTGGCATCATATCCAAAAAGTGGAAATACTTTCGTAAGATCTTTGTTATCATCATATATATTTTCCAAAGATGGTGTATTTAATTTTGAATTATTAAAAAATATCAAGCAGTTTCCGGATAATTCATTATTTAAACACATAGGTGTTGATACTAACAATGATGAAGAAATGTACAAAAATTACATCAATACTCAAAAGATTTTTAACAAAAAAAATTCTATTAGATTCTTAAAAACACATAGTTGTTTCATGAACACCAAAACATTTAAATTTACAGATCGGCACAATACGCTCGGAGTGATATATATAGTAAGAGACCCAAGAAATATTGTTACCTCTCACTCACACCATTTTCAAAAAACTCCACAAGAATCTCTTGAGACATTATTATCGCACCAAGTTTTAAAAAAAGATGACAGACACTGTACAACTTACTTGGGTTCATGGAAATATCACTACAATTCTTGGAAAGTTTTCAGAAGATTTAATAAATATTTGTTGGTTAGATATGAGGATTTGATAAATGATACAGAAAAAACCTTTCTAAATATTTTGAAATTTATTACACATCTTGGCCGTGCAAAATTCACGTTTGATAGAGAAAAATTTGAAAATACTGTTAAAACAACAGTATTTGAAAACATGCAAAAATTGGAGTCAAAAGAGAATTTTGTTGAGGCTAAGAAAAATAAACAAACCGGAGAAAATATAAAGTTTTTCAATATGGGAATTAAAAATGATTGGAAAAAACTTTTAGATAAAAATGTTAAGGAGAATTTGGAGAGAGAATTAGGTGATGAAATGAAAGAACTTAACTATCTTTAATATTTTTTTAAAGAATAAATTTTGATAGATCAGTATCTTTAACAAGCGTATCTAAATTTTTATCTATATATTCTTTATTAATGATAATTGTTTCACCAGCTCTATCGGTTGCGGTGAAACTTATTTCATCTAATATTTTTTCAATAATTGTATGTAGTCTTCTAGCCCCAATATTTTCAACTGTTGCATTTACTTCAGATGCTATATTTGCAATGGCATTAATGCCATCCTCAGCGAATTCTAAATCTACATTTTCTGTCTTTAATAAAGCCACATATTGCTTGATTAAACTATAGTCAGGCTCTTTTAAAATCCTTTTAAAATCTTCACTTGTTAAAGCCTCTAATTCTACTCTTATAGGTAATCTACCTTGTAATTCAGGTAATAAATCTGAGGGTTTAGCAAGCTGGAAAGCTCCTGATGCAATGAATAAAATATGATCTGTTTTAATAGGACCATATTTTGTATTAACAGTTGTACCCTCTATAAGAGGTAATAAATCTCTTTGTACTCCTTCTCTTGATACATCTCCACCAACTCTATCGGTTCTGCCAGAAATTTTATCAATTTCATCTAAAAAAACTATTCCATTATTTTCTGTTGAAATTTTTGCTGCTTTAATAATTTTATCCTGTTCAATTAATTTATCAGACTCATCATTAATCAAAATTTCATGAGATTCTTTCACAGTCATTTTTTTCTTTTTTTCTTTCGTCCCCATTGACTTTCCAAGCATCTCTCC
The DNA here is from genome assembly GCA_902631255.1 of uncultured Pelagibacteraceae bacterium. GTDB lineage: Bacteria > Pseudomonadota > Alphaproteobacteria > Pelagibacterales > Pelagibacteraceae > Pelagibacter. Next base: position 90,392 of record CACOXS010000002.1, on the reverse strand, counting down.
AATATTGATCATACCAACATTTGCCCCCGGCATTCCTGGAATTTCAAATGAAGTACCACTACCCCCGGTGTCGCTTACAGCAATTTCAATTTCATTGTTATCTAAGTCACCATCTCTCAATCTTTTTCTAAAACTCTCTCTAGTTGCTGTACTTGCTTTTTTTCCAACTAAGGCATCTAAAACTTTTTCTTCTGCCATTTTCTGAGCTTTTGCATAAACTTCTTTTCTTTTTTTTACTTTTTCCATTGAAATAGCAATTTCAATTAAATCCCTTACTATTTGCTCGACATCTCTTCCTACATATCCAACTTCTGTAAATCTTGTTGCTTCAACTTTCACAAAAGGTGCCTCAGCAAGTTTTGATAATCTTCTAGATATTTCAGTTTTGCCAACCCCAGTTGGTCCAATCATAAGTATATTTTTGGGTAATACTTCATTTTTCATTTCACCTTTTAAAGCTTGTCTTCTCCATCTATTTCTTAAAGCAACGGCAACAGCTTTTTTAGCTTTATTTTGACCTACAACAAATCTATCTAGCTCTGAAACTATTTCTCTTGGTGATAATGAACTAACTAAATTTTCGTTATCTTTAGAATTCTTATCTTTTGGAACAAGAGGTGTAACGTTTGAATTTTCCATTAAATTTTTTCAACCTTAATATTATTATTTGTAAAAACACAAATTTCTGAAGCAACTTCAATTGCTTTTTTTGCTACTTCTTCAGCACTCATGTCAGTACCCATTAAAACTTTTCCAGCAGCTAATGCGTAATTGCCACCAGATCCAATTCCAATGACATCACCCTCTGGCTCTAGCACATCCCCAGTTCCAGAGATGATGTAACTATTATCTTTGTCACCAATAGCCATAAGCGCTTCAAGTCTTCTTAAATATTTATCTGTTCGCCAATCCTTTGCCAATTCAACAGCGGCTCTGGATAAGTTTCCTGCATGCTTTTCTATTTTTGCCTCTAATCTTTCAAACAAAGTTAAAGCATCTGCGGTTGAACCTGCAAATCCAGCGACAACATCTCTTTTTTCAATTTTTCTAACTTTTGACGCAGTACTTTTAACAACAGTATTTCCCATACTGACCTGTCCATCACCAGCAACTACTACTTCATTATTTTTTCTTACTAAAACAATTGTTGTCATAGCTTATAAATGGATACTAAATTTGATAGTTCAAGCCCAAGTTTAGTATTATTGCCATATTTGGATAATATATGTATACCTCTTTTTAAATTATGAAGCGTAAAGGTAAAATTAGTCGAAAAACAAAAGAGACCAGTATAAGTGTTGATCTCAACATTGATGGTAAAGGTAAGTATAAGATTGATACTGGAATAGGATTTCTTAATCACATGCTTGAGCAGTTATCCAAGCACTCGTCAATCGACATGAGTATAAAAGCTAAAGGAGATACGCATATTGATCTTCACCACACAACCGAGGATACCGGTATAGCAATCGGTGAGGCCTTGAAAAAAGCGTTAAAAAAGTCTGTTGGTATTAGAAGATACGCACATGCAATGATACCGATGGACGAAACTTTATCGCGTGTTGCAATTGATATTTCAAACAGACCTTATTTAATTTGGAAGGTAAATTTAAAAGTTGAAAAGCTAGGTGAGATGGACACAGAACTTTTTAAAGAGTGGTTTCAGGCTTTTTCTCAAGCAGCAGGAATTACATTGCACGTAGAAAATATTTATGGTGATAATAGTCACCACATCATTGAGTCTTGTTTCAAAGGATTAGCAAGATCATTGAGAGCTGCATTAGAGATAGACCCTAGGAATAGTAAATCAATTCCATCTACCAAAGGCTCACTATAATATTAATGAAAGTTACTATTGTTGATTACAACTCGGGCAATATCAGCTCGGCGATAAACTCTTTTAAAGAAGTAGCCAAAGATAAGGTAAATATTGAGGTTACTGCTGATTTAAATAAAATTAAGTCTAGCGACAAAGTAGTTTTACCAGGGCAGGGCTCATTTAAAAGTTGTGTAGAAGCTATAAATAAAATTAATGGTCTTACAGAAACTTTAAATGAATTTGCAATAAATGATAAAAAACCAATTCTTGGAATTTGTGTTGGTTTACAAATGTTTGCTGATACTGGTTATGAAGAAACTGAAACTAAAGGTTTAGGTTGGATATCAGGAAAAGTCACAAAAATAGATAATCAAAATGGAAAATATAAACTTCCCCATATTGGTTGGAACCAGATAAATATTGTAAAACAAAGTAAGATTTTTGAAAATATTGAAAATAATTCACACATGTATTTTGTCCATAGTTATGAATTTTTACCAAATGATAAAAATGTAATTTCAGCAACAACAGATTATTCATCGAATATTGTTTGCTCAGTTGAGAAAGAAAATATTTTTGGAACACAATTCCATCCTGAAAAAAGTGATAAAATAGGATTACAAGTAATAAAAAATTTTATAAATTTATAATTATGAATTGGTTAATAAGACAAATAGCCAGAATAACGTTAATTGGCAAACTTGTTGAAAAACTTGGTCCTAAAGTTCCTGTAATTTTCATTTTCATAGCATTGATATTTTCAGCATTTTACATTCCTTATGAGTATGAAAATTTTTTAGAATTCAAACAAAAATACCCCGAAGATAATATTGGTTTAATTTTAAATTTGTTAAGACCTGTAATCATAAATATTATTTTGATAATTCTAATCGTGTCCGCATTTGGTGCTGAAAAAGAGAGAAAAAAAAAAGTAGAAATGGAAGAAGCTGAAAGACAAAGAAAAGAAGCAGAAGCACTTGCCATGAAACAGGAGGCAATTAAAAAACTCAATGAGCTAAAAAAATCTCCAGTAGGTAAAGCTACTGGCATTGTTACAACAAAAGAAGGAATAGGTGCAATTGGTGGTGGTGCTATCGGTGCGGCTCTAGGTGGTTCACTAGGTGTTGCAGGAAAAATAGTTGGGATTGGAGTTGCTCTTAACGGGGGAATTGTTTTAGCTGGTGTAGGTGCTTTAGTAGGTTTTTTAGGAGTAAAAGCTTTTAAAAAAAGTAAAGATGAAAAATCTGAAGAAGAAAAAATAAAAGAGGAAAATAAATTTAAAAATAAATGATCAAGACTTTAATTTTTCTTGAGTTATCGTTTTTGACTGCCACAATACATAAATGTCAAGGTCAAACTTTTGGAAAAGCTATAATTGATTTTGATACTGGTTCATTTGCTAATGGTATGACATATGTTGCTTTAAGTAGAGTAAAATCATTAGACGGATTATATTTGATTAGACCAATAAAAGTATGTGATATTAGATTTGATAGAAGAATATATAATTTTCAAAAAACTTTAGAGTTATTTAATTAGTAAATTTATGAATAAATTTCTCTCAATAATTCTTTGTTATTTTTTTCTCACCTCATGTCAAAACATACAAAATGGAGATAATAAAGAGAAAAAAAGTTTGAATAAAGAATTTACAATTTCCACTGATGTAAAATTGAAAAATAGTAAATGAAAATATTTCCAGCGATTGATATTAAAGATAAAAAATGTGTGAGATTAGTTAAAGGAGACTTTGATAATAAAACTGAGTATGAAATGTCTCCAGTTGAACAAGCTAGCAAATATAAAGATCATGGCTTCAAAAATTTACATATAGTCGATTTGGATGGAGCCTTAACTGGCGAAACTACTAATTTAGATATTATTAAAGATATTGTAAATAAATTTGACCTCAAAATTGAGGTTGGTGGAGGTGTGAGAAACTTTGAAAGTATTAAAAAGTATACTGATGCTGGAGTTGAAAAAGTAATTTTAGGCAGTGCCGCAATAAAAGATAAAAATTTTTTAAAAGAAGCATGCGAAAAATTTCCAAATAAAATTGCTTTGGGTTTAGATGCCAAAGATGGATATTTATTAGTATCTGGATGGCAGGAAAATTCTAATCTATCGACTCTAGATTATTTAAAAGAAGTAAATGGTTATGGTGTTAGCAGATTGATTTATACAGATATCAATAGAGACGGTTTGAAACAAAGCCCAAATTTTGAGGAGACTTCAAAAGTTGCGGAGAAATCAAATTGTCCTGTGATTATTTCTGGTGGCGTGTCATCAATGGATGACATTAAAAAAGCTAAAATTTTGAAAAATATTGAGGGTATAATAGTCGGTAAAGCTATTTATGATGGAGATATTAAATTAGAAGAACTGGTTAAAGAAGATGCTTAAAAATAGAATAATTCCTTGTTTAGACGTTAAAAACGGACGTGTAGTTAAAGGGATTAACTTTGTTGATTTAAAAGATACAGGTGATCCAGTTGAACAAGCAAAAATTTATTCTGATGGTGGTGCAGATGAAATTTGTTTTTTAGATATTACTGCTTCCAATGAAAATAGAGATATAATTTATGATGTGGTTGAAAGAACATCAAAAAAATGCTTTGTTCCGTTAACTGTCGGTGGCGGAGTAAGAAGTATAGAGGACATTAATAAATTATTAAATTGTGGTGCCGATAAAGTATCTATTAATACTGCAGCCGTTGAAAATCCAAAAGTTGTTATAGAAAGTTCAAAAAAGTTTGGTTCACAATGTATTGTTGTTGCAATTGATGCAAAGAAAAATGGAGATAAGTGGGAAATATTTACTCATGGAGGGAGAAACAATAGTGGTCTTGATGCTTTAGAGTATGCCAAAAAAATGGAAGATAATGGGGCAGGAGAATTACTTGTAACCTCTATGGACAGAGATGGAACACAAATAGGTTATGATGTTGAATTAATGAATAATATTGCATCAAATGTAAATATTCCTTTAATTGCATCAGGAGGTGTTGGTAACTTAGATCATTTGGTTGATGGTATTAAATTAGGAAATGCTAGTGCAGTTTTAGCAGCCTCAATTTTTCACTATGGAAAACATTCAGTTCAAGAGGCTAAGGAATATTTGGACTCAAAAGGAATTCCTGTTAGAATTTAGAATGTTAAGCACACTAAGAAATTTGTTTAAACTTGCACGCGAAAGAAAAGCAAAGCCAGTCGACGGATCTTATACTAATAAATTACTATCAGATAAATCGCTTAGTAAATCAAAAGTTTTAGAGGAAATACATGAATTAATCGAGGCTGTAGACAAAGATACTAATAAAATACATGAAGCTGCTGATGTGTTTTATCATTTGATAATTTATCTAGAAGCAAATAACATCAAAATTGAAGATATTGAGGTTGAGTTAGAAAATAGAAAAAATAAAAGTTAATGAGCAAAATTAAGATAGTATTTTTTTTAATATTAGGTTTCGTTTTCTATAAAGGTTACGTAGCTTTTACAAATTTTGAAATTGGAGTTTCTGATAGAGTAACTGAATTAGAGGAAAAAGCAGATTTTGAGAGACAAGGAGATGTTATAGCTCTTATGATGTATTTAGGCGATCCCCCTGAATTAACAGAACATTTGCTAGTTAAAAATGAGTCAAAATGTTTAGAGATGAAGCAAATTGCAGAGGAAACCTCATTTGCTTATTATGAATGTGCGATTGTTGATGCTAATTTAAAAGGTGGAAAAATAACCAGCATAAACCAAGAACTCAAAGTTTTACAATGATCTATGATGATGATAACATTTTCGCAAAAATTTTAAGAGGTGAAATTCCTTGTAAAAAAATTTACGAAGATGAATTTGTATTATCTTTTCACGATATAAATCCTCAAAAAAAAATTCACGCATTAGTAATTCCAAAAGGAAAATATATAGATTTAGATGATTTCAGTAATAAAGCTTCATCTGATGAGATGGTAGGATTATTAAAAGGTATTAATATAGTAGCGAAGAAACTTGGTATTTCAGTCGATATAGGTAAGGGATATAGAGCCTTAGTAAATATAAGTGAACATGGTGGTCAAGAAGTACCCCATCTTCATTTCCACATATTTGGTGGCGAACCAGTTGGTAAGATGGTGCAGTGAATAAAAAAGTTGAGAGAAATTATTTAGAAATATCTTATTTGGATGACTTAAAAGACTCATCGAATTTATCAGACGACTTTTCAATAAATTTTGTAGATCCGGTCGATTTTCAGTTAAATAAATTTTTTTACAAAAATATTGGGAAAAGCCATTATTGGGTAGATCGATTAGCGTGGGGTGAAAAACAATGGTTGAACTATGTTTCAGACCAAAAAGTTAAAACATATGTATTAAAAGATAAAGATGAACTAGCAGGTTATTTTGAATTAATCTTGCATTCAGATAAAAATGAAGTTGAGATAGCCTATTTGGGTTTACTAGAGGAATATCAAAATAAAAAATTAGGTTCATATTTATTATCAGCTGCGATTAAAAAATCCTTTAAAGAAAAACCCAAGAGAGTTTGGGTTCATACATGTTCATTAGATCACAAAAATGCATTAAATAATTATATTGCACGAGGTATGAAAGTTTTTAAAACTGAGACAGTCGTAATTTAAACTAGTTTTGTTGTGGAAGTTTAAATATTTCTTTTTTTAATTTTTGATTTCTTTTAATAGAAGAAAGGTAGGTAATGCTTATATTTTGATAAATATCTACTGTTTGCCACCCAATTAAGTTATAAGTTTTCTTATCGAAAAATAGATTTATCTCATTTTCGTTCTCTGTAAAATTGAAGTTTATAAAATCATCATTTACTTCTCTTTGATCTAAATTTTTTATTTTTTTTAATAAATATTCTTTATTAAGAATTGTATCCAGAGGGGTTTTTTCAAGTGGATAAAAGTAATAACTACTTAATGTTTTAATAACTAATGATTTTCCATCTGCAACCAAAATTTTCTGATTACTTAAATCATATTTACAATAAATTTTTTTCGGATACTCAATTATGCAATTACCATTTTCAATCTTACCATTAATATTTTGTTCAAAATCAAATGATACATTTTTAATATCTGTAAATTTTTTAATTATATTTTCTTTTATTGATGCTGAGACATTAGAAGTTATTGAGAAATAGACTAAAGCAAGTATTATTTTTTTCATTTAAGAACATCTCTTTTTCCAACATGATTTGCTTTACTTACTATTCCTTCAGCCTCCATCATATCAATTATTCTTGCAGCACGATTATATCCAATTTGAAGTTTTCTTTGTAAAAATGAAGTTGAAGCTTTTCCTTCTGTTTTAATTATTTCAACAGCAGTTTGATATAGTTCATCTTTTTCTCCTTGATTTTTTGACTCATTAAATTCTTTTTCATCAGCAAAATTTAGTATTTCATCTACATAATCTGGTTCTGCCTGCGATCTTAAAAAGTTATTAATTTTCTCAATTTCAGTGTCCGAGACAAAAGGAGCATGAATTCTTACAATTCTATTTGCGGATGACATATATAACATATCACCTTTTCCTAACAATTGCTCAGCACCCTGTTCACCTAAAATCGTTCTACTATCTATTTTAGAGGTCACTTGAAAAGAAATTCGGGTTGGAAAATTTGCTTTTATTGTACCTGTAATCACATCAACACTAGGTCTTTGAGTGGCCATAATAATATGAATACCAGCAGCTCTAGCCATTTGTGACAATTTTTGAATATAATTTTCAATTTCTTTTCCTGCTACCAACATCAAATCAGACATCTCATCAACTACCACTACTATGTAGGGCATGGGTAATTTATGTTTTGAATTATAACTATCAATATTTCTCACTCCTTCTTTGGTCATTAGCCTATATCTGCTCTCCATCTCTTTAACGACCCAACCAAGAACAGAGGTAGCCTTTTTAGCCTCAGTAATGACAGGGCAAAGTAGGTGTGGGATACCTTCATAAGTAGAAAGTTCTAACATCTTAGGATCAATTAAAATAAATTTACATCTTTCTGGAGTATGCTTGTAAAGAAGAGATAAAATAATTGTATTGATACAAACAGATTTTCCTGAGCCTGTAGTACCAGCAATAAGCAAATGAGGCATTGCAGACAAGTCTCCGATTATTGGAGTGCCAGAAATATTTTTTCCTAGAGCAATAGGTAATTTGATTTCTTTTTTTTTAAAATTTGAATTATCGAGAATTTCACTGAGATATACATTCTCCCTATTTAAATTTGGAAGTTCTATACCTATGGTATTACTTCCTGGAATGGTTGCTATACGTGCTGACTCTGAACTCGTATTTCTTGCAATATCATCAGATAGATTAATTATTTTAGAAACTTTGATACCCGCTGCAGGTTCAAATTCATTTAGAGTAACAACTGGGCCGTGACTCACCTTTTTAATCTTTCCATTAACACCGAAATCTAAGAGAATTTTTTCTAAAAATTCTGGATTATTATTTTCATTTTTATTAAGACTTTCTCTTTCTTTTTTGGTTGGAGTTTTTAACAAATCAATTGAGGGCAGAGAAAATTTTGTTTTTGTAGACCTATTATTTTCAGCTTTAATAAACGGTAAATCTTCTTGTATTATGTCTTTTATTTCATCTTGAGGAATAAATTCGTTTATAAGTTCATCTTTATTTGTGTAACTTTTAGAGTTTTTATTTAATAAATAATTTAATATTTTTTTTACACTTGAAATAAAATTTTTTAAATTAAAATTTATACTTAAAATGAAAAATAATAGAGTGAGTATCAGAAGTAAATAAAATGAAAAATCATCATATCTATTTAATAAATTAATTAAAAAGTTTTCTGATAGATAATTTCCAACAAAACCACCGCTACCATTAATATAAAGTGTAAAATTTTCAGAGTAAAATTTTGAAAAAAACAAAGATCCAAATAATACATAAATTATAACAAAAAAGGTGTTCTCTATGATAACCAAAATTTCCTTTTTTCTAAAAATGTTTAAACCAGTAAAGATATAAGTGACGGGTAATAAGTAACCTATTAAGCCTATAGATTGTAAAATAAAGTCTGAAGTAAAACTTCCCTGATAACCTAAGACATTTTTTATAATAGTATTTTCTGGGAAAATAAAATTTGGGTCTTCTGGAGAGTATGAAATTAATGCAATTAAAATTAAAAACCCCATTAAAAGAATACAAATACCAAAAATTTCAATTAATCTATTTATAATGAATGTTAGAGCTGTGTTTGATAGTTTTTTTATATCCATATCAGATGAATCAAATTTACCACTTTGTATCATCTAATTTTTATTGTTAAAATTAAAAATTAATATGAAACTTTGTATTCTAGGTGGTGGATTAACTGGATTAAGTTTAGCAAAATCTTTAGTTAAAAAAGGATTATCTATTGATATTTTTTTAATTAAAAAAAAATCAGATTTTAATAGGAGTCGAACGATTGGTATATCTAATGATAATCTGATGTATTTTAATAAAGAAATATTAGATATAAAAAAATTATTTTGGGATATAAAAAAAATTGAAATTTATTCAGACAATCTAAGAAATGAAAAAATTTTGAATTTTGAAAATAATAATAAAACTGTTTTTGCAATAATTAGAAATTATCAATTACAGAATAAATTACTCAAAAGTTTAAAAAAAGATAAGTTATGTAAATTTAAACAAAATTTTGATTATAATCTTTCAAATTTAAAAAAATATAAGTTAATAATCAATTGTGAAAATGATAACTATTTTACAAAGAAGTTTTTTGCAAGAAGTTTGAAAAAAAAATATGATAGTTTTGCGTATACTACAATTTTAAAACACGAAAAAATTCAGAATAATGTAGCATCTCAAATATTTACAAAAAATGGACCTTTGGCATTTTTACCATTATCAGAAATAGAAACTTCTGTTGTTTATTCAATTAAAGGTAAAAAAAATATTAATCTCAAAGAATTAATTAAAAAATATAATACCAAATATTCAATTACAAATTTTGGAACTAGCAACTTTTTTGAGTTGAAAGCTTCGAATTTGAGAACTTATTATCATAAAAATATTCTGGCTTTTGGTGATGTATTACATCGCCTTCATCCTTTGGCTGGCCAGGGTTTCAATATGACTTTAAGAGATATTCGAGATTTGGTTAATTTAATTGAACTTAAGTTAAAGAATGGATTAGAGATAGATAGTTCAATTTGTGGGGATTTTCAAAATACCACAAGACATAAAAATTACTTATTTTCAAGTGGAATTGATTTTGTATACGAATTTTTTAATTTTGAAAGCAAGATGAATAATAATATCCTTAGTAAATCATTGAGATTTATAGGAAGGAATAAATTCCTAAATAGATCTTTTAAAAATATAGCTAATAGAGGTTTTGAAATTTAGTTTTATTGAACAGTTGTATTATTATAATTGTCAAAAGAATATGTAGTTAAAATTTCTGAAATTTTAGTTTTTCTAAGTTCTAAATTTTTGGCCTCTAATAAGATTTGTTTTTCTTCTAGCGTAAAAGGAGATGCCATCGCTAGAGCGTTTATTGTTTCATCTAAACTTTGTTTCTCTAATCCTTTCCAATTAATAATAAATCCTCTTTTTTCAAAAAGATTTTTTAAGTCTTTAAATATCAATTTTAAATCAGAAAATTGTAGATTTTCACTTTGATAACTTAGATCATCATAAAAATTATTAAAATCTACATTACATTCTCTGTATTTTTTATTTGATTTTACTTCATCTGTTTTTTTAAATCTGATTATACCCTTAAGTTCTATCAAAAATTGACCGTTATCATTTTCTCTAAAGCTTGTAATTTTGCCCATACAGCCAATGTCATATAATTCAGGGTTAACTTCACTTTCTTCTGAATTTTTAGGTTGTATCATCCCAATAAGCTTGTTTGACTTCATACTATCATTAATCATATCGACATATCTTGGCTCAAATATATTTAATGGAACAGTAGTTCTTGGAAAAATGATAAAGTTACTTAATGGAAAAACCGGTATTGTTTTTGGTAAATCTTCTTTTTTCATAGAAAAACCATACCATAATTAATATTACTTGAATTAAAAAAAACGACACACTATATTAATTTCTTTTGCGGGTGTAGCTCAGTGGTAGAGCGTCTCGTTGCCAACGAGAAGGTCGAGGGTTCGATCCCCTTTGCCCGCTCCATTTTTAGGAAATAATAAAAAATTTAATTTGATGGGGATGTAAATTAAATGAGTGAACTATTCGATAAAAAATGTGTTCCTTGTGAAGGTGGTGTACCTGCGCTTGATATAAGTGAAATACATAAATATCAAAAAAAAATTGATGGATGGGATGTTATTAAAAATGAGAAAAATATATATTTTTTAGAAAAAAAATTTACATTTAAAAACTTTGTTGAAAGTCAAAAATTTGTAAATGAAGTAGGTAGAATATCAGAAGAGGAAGGCCATCACCCTGAAATTTTATTTGGATGGGGTTATGCGAAAATAAACATTTCAACACACGCAATTGAGGGATTATCAGAAAACGATTTCATCTTAGCCTCAAAGATTGACAAGATTTAATGTCTAAAATGTCTTGTTTTAGAAAAAATTAAAATAGTATCAGTTTTATCTGCAAACTTTATAATTTCTTTATCTCTTATTGATCCTCTAGGTTGGATTACAGCAGAAACACCGGATTGAATTAATTTTTCAATACCATCAACGAATGGAAAAAAAGCATCAGATGCCGCAACAATTTCTTTTTCATTTTTTTTGAACTTTCTCATTTTATTTATTGCAATTTGACAGCTATCAAGCCTACTAGGTTGTCCAGATCCGATACCAACTGTTGTTTTATCACCAACGAGCACAATAGCATTGGATTTAACATGACGTGAAATATTGAATGCAAATAATAAATTTTCAAATTGTATTTTGTTTGGTTTTTTCTTTGAAACAACTTTGAAATCCTTTTTTTTAAAAACAAGGTCATCTTGAGATTGAATTAACATTGAGTTTGATACAGAGTTAATTTGAAGAACATCATCAAAATTAAAGTTTGTTGAATCTATAATTCTAACATTCTTTTTAGATTTTAATAATTTAAGAGCGCTTGTTTCAAAACCATTAGCAATAATTACTTCTAAAAAAGTTTTGTTCAACTCAACAGCTAAGTTTTTATTAATCTTAAAATTACAAGATACAATACCTCCAAATGCGCTCATAGGATCACATTCAAATGCAGATTTATAACTTCTTACTTTGTCCTTTAAAATAGAAACTCCACAGGGGTTAGCATGTTTGATAATTACAGTGCCTATATTTTTTGGTAGACTTTTGGATATTGTTAAAGCAGCAAAAATATCATTGTAATTGTTATAGCTTAATTGTTTTCCATGAATTTTTCTTAATTTAAAATCTTTATTTTTAGAGTAAATAGCAGATATTTGGTGTGGATTTTCTCCATATCTTAATCTCTCAATTAAGTTTCCGTAAATAATCTTTTTCTCTGTAAAATTTTCACTTGTGACTGAATTGAAGTAATCTGAAATTACGGAGTCATAATATGCTGTTTCATTAAAGGCTGATTGAGATAATTTTTTTCTAAATTCTAATTTTGTTGCACCCTTAAATCTTTTTAACTGATCAATCAATGCTGAATATTGATTGGTTGATGTTATTACTGCAACGTCATTGTAATTTTTTGCAGCACTTCTAACTAAGGCAGGACCACCAATATCAATTTTTTCAATTATTTTATTATGATTTTTTGTTGTGTTTAAAGTTTTTTCAAATGGATAAAAGTTGACTATAACTAAATCAATATTTTGAAAATTATTTTTTTTTATTTCTCTTTTATGAGAATTATTGTTTCTTTTATTTAAGATTCCCGCATGAATTTTAGGATGTAGTGTTTTAACACGTCCATCAAGAATTTCATTAAAACCAGTATAATCAGAAACTTCAAGGCATCGATAGCCTAATTTTCTAATTGCCTTAAATGTACCCCCTGAACTAATCAGTTTAACATTATACCTATTTAAAGTTTGTAATAATGGTTTTAAGTTTGATTTATCTGAAACAGATATTACAGCTGATTTTATTCTTTTTACTATATTTTTTTTATTTGCCATTTAATATCTTCGGTCTGGTTATTTGAAATTCCAGAAATAAATATATTTTGATTATCAATATATGAATTTTTATTACCGAAATATAAACCATTATCAATATTTATATCATAATTATCACAAGTAAATTTCCATCCCTCATCTTCCAATTCAATTAATATTGATTTACCGTCCTGAGTTTTCATTAATTTTACGTCAGGTTCTACATGAAATCGAATATCAAATTTATAATTTTTATTAATCTTTTTTAGAATTTTATCACAACCAATGAAAGTTTCTTCTCCAGGATAAAATTCTATATTTCTTTCATGAATAGTATTATATTTTTTTTGGTATCCATCATGAGAAGCATTTATTTTCCAATAGTCTTTTTCAAAAATAGTTTCTCTTTTTGTAATTTTTAAACCCCTGGTAACAAAAAAAGATTTATCACTGTTTGTAAATTTGCAGGAAGAATTATCATCGATTACTAAGGTATTCTGAGCGGCAGTTGATCTTGATAAATGATTTAGTTTTATATTTGTTTCACTATGATAGCCACAATTGCTAATTAATTTCTTTCCATTAGAAATTATTTCAAAAGATAAAGCTCCAGATTGATAATCTTTAGAAAAAAATGAATTTGGCGAAGGACCAGCATCCATAGTGAGACACATCTTTTTATTTCTCAAAATTATATATCCACCATAATCTTGATTGTCATTTTTGAATTTATAACCTAGTCTTTGAAGATAATTATCAAAATTATTATTATCTGAGATGTTATTACCGTTATAAAGAATATCACTTTTTAGATTTTGCCAAACAAAAGCGTAACCTTGTCCAAGATAGTAGATTGTTTCATTGATATGTTCTGGAATATTAATTTGAGATTCTTTAAACCACTCTCTTATTAAAATATAATATTTCAAATAAAATATTAATTGCTTAATACTCCTTGATTTAGGAAAACCAGAATTATCAAGAGTAATTTTAGATATTTTTTTTAATAAATTTAAACCATATGGCAAATACTTTTTTTCATCCTGATAACAAAGGCCAACTAATATTATAGATGCACAACCTATCAATTTATCTTCAACAAATTTTGATTTATTAATTTCATTTATGAGGTGATTTGCTTGTTTTTGTACCATAGTGTTAAAATCAATTTTATATTGTCCGTTACCATCTTCATAAGTGAGATTATGACTAGATAACCAAGCAATAATTCTTTTTGCAGTTAAATCGAAATTCCAACTTTTTGAATTGTATTTATGATTTAAAGTCATCCAGTTTTTTATAACTGATTGGGTATTTTTTTTTGAAGACTTAAGATCTAAACTAAAAAGCCAATAAAAATTATTAAGTTTTCTTAAGTTTTTTTTGGTTATTTCTTTATTTTCCCAAATTTCATTTAATGCAAAATCTTCAATCCTAAATTTTTTTTTTTGATATTTAATTAAGGATGAAAGTAAATGAGGACTAGGCTTATAAATCAAATTTTGATAATAAGTTTTTGAAATTTTTTTATCGTACAGACTAGAATTTAAATATAATTCTCTTATTTTATCGAAAGTATTAAAAAAAAACCGATTTATGTAAACCATAAAGTTATTTTGATTTTAATAGTTCGATATTCTTTTTTATATCTCCATTATTACTTTTAAAAATTGTTGTTCCAGAAACGAGTATATTTGCTCCTGCTTCTATTGCCTCTTTTGAATTGTCAAAATTGATACCTCCATCAATTTCAATATCAAAATTGAGATTTTGAGTTTTCTGTATTTCCTTTAGCTCTTTAATTTTTACTAAAACTTCTGGCATAAATTTTTGACCACCAAAACCTGGGTTAACACTCATTATTAAAACCAAGTCAATTTCGTTCAAGTGTTCTCTAATTACATCAACTTTAGTTTCAGGATTTAAAGATACTCCAACCTTTTTATTTAACTGTTTTATCTTTGAAATAGATGAACTTAGATCGTCTGTAGCTTCTGGATGAATAGTAATAATATCTGCACCTGCATCAGAATATGCATCGATATATTTGTGTACTGGAGAAATCATTAAATGGACATCAAATATCATTGATGATTGTTTTTTTAATGCTTTTATAACTGGAGGTCCGATGGTTAAATTTGGAACAAAATGCCCATCCATCACATCTACATGAATCATATCGGCCCCAGCGTCTTCCAAACGTTTTATTTCATTTCCTAATTGACTAAAATCAGCAGATAGGATTGACGGTGATATTTGTATTTTTTTCATTGATAACTAAATTACTAGTACCAATTTTTAAAATTTAATTGAATTAAAAAATTGATAAATTTGTCTAGAAATTTCACTTTCCAAAGGAAAAGATAACATTCCCATGACAGAATATCCTAAAATCCATGGCATAAAATAAAATCTTATCATAAAGAAAAACCAAGCAACATATAGTGGAACTATCGGTTGAATAATAAATTCGGGTGTAATTGGTTTAAAAATACGTAGTAATGGATTGGTAAATTTTACGAATACTTTCATGAAAAAAAATTGAGAGTCTTCTTTTTGGAAAATATTCATTGCAACTCTGCCAATTAATGTCCACATTATAACCCCAAGTATGTAATCAATAATGTACACCATTGGGTGAAAATTAGCTGACATTTAAGAATTTATATTGGAAAAAGACTTGAATTAAAAGGGGCGAAATTAATCGCCCCTTAAAATAATTATTTAGTGTTGTTTGCCAAGGATCGATTTACCTGATGGTATTCGAACCTCATCAACCATTTTCTGCGTTGCAGCGTTTGGCGCTGAAGTCATTAGACTTACAACAACCATAGCTACTAAGCTGACAGCTGAACCAAAGATACCAAATGTTAACTGTGTAATACCTAAGAATCCACTTCCACCTGTTCTTACCCAAACTAGGTAAGCAGCACCAGAAACTAATCCTAAGAACATACCAGCTATAGCACCTTCTTTGTTAGCTCTCTTCCACCATACACCAAGTACAAGTGGGAAGAATAATCCTGACATCGCAAAGTCAAAAGCCCAGATGACTGAACCTAAGATACCTTGAATCTCAAGAGCCGCAATAGTTGCTCCAGCAAAACCAATTACCACAAGTAGTACCCTTGCAACAACTAGTCTCTTAGCAGTCTCAGCTTTTGGATCGATGATTTTATAATAAACATCGTGTGAGATTGCGTTTGCGATTGCTAGAATCAAACCATCAGCTGTTGACATGGCAGCAGCCATACCTCCAGCAGCAACTAGACCTGAGATTACGTATGGTAATCCAGCTATTTCTGGAGTTGCTAACACAACGGCTTTACCACCCATGAAAAACTCATTTAATTCAAGAGTTCCATTTCCGTTAAAGTCGCTTACAAACATTAAGTTTGCTTGGTTCCAGTTTTGATACCAATCTATCGCTTGAACTTCTGAAATTGATTTACCAATAATACCTGTTGGTAATGTTGGATCAATCAATGACAACTTAGATAGTGTCGCTAACATTGGAGCAGAAGAATAAAGTAGGAAGATAAAGAATAAAGACCAACCTACTGATTTTCTAGCTGCTTTTACACTTGGAGTAGTGAAATATCTCATCATCACGTGAGGCAATGAAGCTGTTCCCATCATCATCGCTAGTGCTAATGAAATAAACGCCCAAGGCGTTGCATTCACCGCTGAGTGAGCTTTAGTTATACCAGCCAAACCTTTCGGCACCTCTTTTAGATTTTCAGCAGAGTTTTTCACAAAACCAAACTGAGCTTCTAATTCAGCAATTCTTGATACTTCATCAGCTAACATAAAGTGTGGGAAGAAACCCGCACCCATTTTGTTACTGATCCAGAATACTGGTAATAAGTAAGCTATGATTAGTACAATATATTGTGCAACCTGTGTCCAAGTTACTCCTCTCATACCACCTAACATTGAACATAGTAAGATACTTACTAATCCAACATAAACTGCGTATTGGAATGGAATATCAAGTGCAACAGATGCAATAGTACCTGTAGCGTTAATTTGTGCAGTCACATAAGTAAATGATGCGACAGTTAAAACTACTACTGCCATGAATCTACTTAAATTACCACCATATCTTGTACCAATAAAATCTGGAACTGTGTAACAACCAAATTTTCTCAAGTAAGGTGCTAATAAAGATGCAACTAATACATATCCACCAGTCCAACCTACAAGTAGTGCCATATATCCGTAACCTTTGAAGTAAATACCTCCTGCCATTGCAACGAATGATGCACCAGACATCCAGTCTGCTGCAGTAGCCATTCCATTGAATACAGTTGGCACTTGTCTTCCAGCTACGTAATAAGCATCAGCTTGAGCTGTACGTGATAGATAACCAATTATAGCATAGATGGCTACTGTGAAAGCAACGAAACAAATTCCGATTGTTTTCGCAGTCATACCCATCTGCTCGGCAATTGACATAATGATTATGAAAGCTAAAAAACCACCTGTATAGATTCCATAAACCTTAGGTAAATTGTCTATAAAATTACCTTTGATCATTTAGTCATCCCCTCTTTCTGAGAAGCCAAACTCTTCATCAATTTTCTCCTGCCTGTTCGCAAACCAGAAAATTAGGATTACGAAAGCACCAAGAGAACCTTGACAAGTGAACCAATAAGTTAACGGATAACCAAATGGTCCCGTAACTTCATTCATTTCAGCCCCGAATAAGAAGATGCCAATTGAGAATACAAACCAGATTGCTAGTGTCATGAATAGCAAACCTCTGGATTTTTCCCAGTGTTGTTCTTGTTTTGACATTTATACCTCTCTCTTTTTAGTTATAACTGGCAAAAACCATAACCATTATCGAGGAGATTTAAAGTGTTAAAATTGCTCAAATTAGTCCGATTTATGGGTTATAACTATCAAAAATAGCTTATTTTATGGGGAAATATAAACTTACCTGGAAAGATCTTACCTTGAGAGACTTCAAGATCTATCTATTTGCCCTTTTTAAAGCATTTATCCCTAAAAAAAAAATAAAGTCATTAGATGAATTAGAGGATTTTATTCAAACAAAATCAGCTTGGGTTTCACAAGTTACTTTGTATGGTTATTTAAAGACCAGGATGGGCACTAGGTATGTTCTTCATTTTGAAAATGATGAATTTATGAAGTCAGTTAATTTAGCTAAGTGGAATATCTATGCTGTGGCTTTGCAAGATCTTACGTTTTTTACCTTCTCTTATTTAAAAGCAACTACAAACTATGAAGATACCAATAGGGCTAAAGAAATTTTTTTTAAAATTCTAGACGATGAAATTTCAAACAAAATGCCTTTAGATATTATCGAAAACACCAAAAAAAATTTTGATGAAAGATTTGAGAAAATGAATTGGGATACATATCATAGTGATCTTCCTTTTAATCCTAGTGCATTATCTTTATATAAGTGGGCTCCAATTGCTGAGGAGCTAAAAACTTTAGATCGTAAAATAGTTTTGAATTCAGTAATTCTAAAATGGGATGTCGTTAAGAAAGAATTTCAAGAAAGATTAGGTTTCTAAGTATTTTTTCTATTGTCAACTAAACTATCAACAACACTTGGATCAGCTAAAGTAGTAGTATCACCTAACTGACCATGTTCATTTGCTGCAATCTTTCTAAGAATTCTTCTCATTATTTTTCCAGATCTTGTTTTTGGAAGCCCTGGAGTAAAGTGAATTAAGTCAGGAGTTGCTAATGGACCTATTTGTTTTCTAACCCATAATTTTAGTTCTCTTTCAAGATCTCCTGTCTCAGTCTCACCTGCATTAAGAGTTACATAACAATAAAGTCCATTTCCTTTAATGTCATGTGGATAACCAACCACAGCAGCTTCAGCAACTTTAGGATGAGCAACAAAAGCACTTTCAATTTCAGCAGTACCCAAGTTGTGTCCCGATACTATAATTACATCATCTACTCGTCCAGTGATCCAGTAATATCCATCTTTGTCTCGTCTGCACCCATCCCCAGTAAAGTATTTTCCATCAAATTGAGAAAAGTAAGTATCAATAAATCTTTGATGATCACCATAAACAGTTCGCATTTGGCCTGGCCAAGACTGAGCTATACAAAGTCTTCCTTCTCCTGCACCTTTAATTTCTTTTCCATCTTTATCGACAAGAACAGGTTTAATTCCATAAAAAGGTTTTGTTGCTGATCCAGGTTTTAAAGGTATAGCTCCTGTTTGAGGTGCAATTAAAATCCCGCCTGTTTCTGTTTGCCACCAGGTATCCACGATTGGACACTTTGAGTTTCCAACTGTTTTGTAATACCACATCCAAGCTTCTGGATTAATAGGCTCTCCGACTGTACCCAATAATTTTAGAGATTTTCGAGATGTTTTATTTACTGGATCATCACCTTCTCGCATGAGGGCTCTTATAGCTGTTGGAGCAGTATAAAAAGTATTAACTTTATATTTATCAACAATCTGCCACCATCTTGAGCTGTCCGGATAATTTGGTACTCCCTCAAACATTATTGTAGTAGCTCCGTTAGATAAGGGTCCATAAATAATATAACTATGACCTGTTACCCAACCTATATCTGCGGTACACCAATAAATATCTTTAGGCTTATAGTTAAATATGTATTGATGAGTCATGGAAGCATAAACCATGTACCCGCCTGTTGTATGTAGTACACCTTTCGGTTTACCTGTAGATCCAGACGTATAAAGAATAAATAAAGGATCTTCAGCATTCATTTCCTCAGGTTCACAATGACTTGGGACATCTTTAATTAGATCATGATACCAAACATCTCTGTTGTCATCCCAATAAACATAGTTTCCTGTTCTTTTGACAACAATACATTTTTTAACATCAGGACAATTACTTAATGCCTCATCTGTTGTTGCTTTTAAGGGAATTGTTTTTCCACCTCTAACACCCTCATCAGCTGTTATAATGTATTCTGATTTACAATCATTTACTCTTCCAGAAATAGACTCTGCTGAAAATCCACCAAATATTATGGAATGTATGGCTCCTATTCTTGAACAAGCTAACATCAAAACAGCCAGTTCCGGTATCATCGTTAAGTATATTGTTACTCTGTCTCCTTTTTTTATCCCTAATTTTTTTAGACCATTAGCTGCTTTAGAAACTTTTTGATGAAGTTGTTTATAAGAAATTTTTTGAGTATCCTTAGGATCATCACCTACCCAAATTATAGCTGTTTTATCTTTTTTATCTTTTAAATGTCTATCAATACAATTAGCAGATGCATTTAAAGTCCCATCTTCAAACCACTTTATTTTAACTTCATCTTTACTATACTTGACATCTTTAATTTTTTTATATGGTTTTATCCAAGTAATTCTTTTTCCTTCTTTTTTCCAAAAAGCATTATTATTTTTGATAGAGTCGGTATATTTATTCTGATATTGAGACTTATTAATCAAACCACTTTTCACCCACTCTGGTTTTGTTTTAAAAATTAGTTCTTGCGTTGAGCCTTCTTTATTAATTTTAACTTTTTTAATCTTACTTCTAATCTTTTTTTTTCTTTTAAGAATTTTTTTTCTTTTCTTAACCTTGTTTCTTTTTGAGGTTTTTTTTCTTGATTTAGATTTTTTCTTCTTTTTAGGCATAAATATTATTTCTAAATCTTACCCATGTTATATAAAATTTTCCAGCCTTTAGAATCTATTGGCATTACTGATAGTCTGCTTTGTTTTATAAGTGATAAATGGCTTAATTGCTTGTTTTTCTTAATATCCTCAAGACTTACTGGCTTATTTAATTTTTTTAGAAACTTTACTTTAACAGCAACAAATCGACCAGATTTATCTGTCTTGTCTAAATATGCTTCCTTGATAACTTCAACAATACCAACAATTTCCTTTCCTATGTTCGAATGATAGAAAAAACATTGATCTCCTTTTTTCATTGATTTTAAATTTTTTGCAGCTTGATAATTTCTTACTCCATCCCAAGTAGCACCTTTAATACCAGCTTTTTTTTGTTGGTCAATTGACCAAACGTCAGGTTCTGACTTAAGTAACCAATATTGCATTAAAGTTTAACCCCAGCACCTTTTAAAAATAATGCATTTTCATCTAATGGCCATCTAGGTTTTGCTGGATGATCTAGTCGATTAAATAGTTTTAATTTATACTTTTCCAAACCTACCATTGCTATCATTGCAGCATTGTCCCCACATATTTCTATTGGTGGAAAAACACTTTGATAATTATTTTCTTTACACAAGTTTATCAACATAGATCTTATTTTTTTATTTGCTGCTACACCACCCGCAACAACAAAAATTTTATCTTGCATATTATTTTGTTTTTCAAATTCATTAAAAGCAATTTTGGTTTTTTTTTTCAATATTTCATCAATTGTTTTTTGAAAGGAAGCTGCCAAATTAAATTTATCTTGCTCTGTTTTGATCGTTTTACTTATTTTAAGTATTGCAGTTTTAAGACCAGCAAATGACAAATTACAACCACCCTTGTTAATAATAGGTTTTGGTAGATCATAGGAATTTGGATCACCTCTATCTGCCCAAAGCTCGATTTGAGGTCCTCCAGGAAATTCTATTCCTAAAAGTTTTGCAGTTTTGTCAAAAGCCTCACCTAGCGCATCATCAATAGTTGTTCCTAGTCTTTTATATTTCCCAAGACCTTGAACATTTAAATATTGTGAATGACCACCAGAAATTAAAAGCAAGAGGTAAGGATAATTCAAGTTTGAAATTAATTTCGGACTCAATGCATGTCCTTCTAAATGATTTACAGCTATAAAAGGCTTGTTTATTGAAGAGGCAAAAGCTTTCCCAAAACTTAAGCCTACCGACAAACAAACGACTAAACCAGGGCCTGCAGTCGAAGCCACTGCATCAATATCTTTAATTTTTATTCCACTATCATCCAAAGCTTTCTTCACGATAAAATCTATTTTTTCGATATGTGATCTGGCTGCTAGTTCTGGAACAACTCCCCCAAATTCTTTGTGAACGTCAGTTTGGCTAGAGACAATGTTTGATAAAATTTTAGGTTTCCCTTGGTCATTCTCAGTTATTACCGAGGCAGCCGTTTCATCACAACTAGTTTCAATTCCAAGAATTAAGGGTTTTTTACTCATACAAATAGTTTTTAATAATTGTACATTTCCAATACAAGAAAGAAATAAATTAATTTATGACTAAAAAAATTATCATAGGTTCAAGAGGTAGTAAATTAGCATTGTTGTATGCTCAAAAAGCTAAAGAACAAATTATTAAAAAAACTACTTTAGGTACAAATGATATTGAAATTAAATCTATTTCAACGAAAGGTGATCAGGTTAAAGATACTAGATTGTCTGATATAGGTGGTAAAGGATTGTTCTCAACAGAAATTGAAAAAGAGTTAAAGAATAAAAATATCGATATTGCAGTTCATGCATTAAAAGATATGCCAGCAATAGAAACTAATGGACTAACAACAGACTCTTTTTTAGAGAGAAATGATCCAAGAGAAATTTTGATAACAAATGATAAGAAAAAATTAAATGATCTTAAGTTGAAATCAATTATAGGAACGTCTTCATTTAGAAGGGAATTTCAAATTAAAAGATTAAGATCTGATCTAACATGTAAAATAATTAGAGGAAATGTGGATACTAGAATTAAAAAACTTAAAGATGGAAATTATGATGCAATAATTTTGTCTTATGCAGGTATTAAAAATTTAAATCTTGAAAATGAAATAGCTGAAATTTTTTCAGCACAAGAAATTATACCAAGTGCTGGACAAGGAATAATTGCACTCCAGTGTCGTGAAACAGATAAAAAAATTATTTCAATTTTAAAAAAGATAAATCATGATGAAACATATAAAAGAGCTTATGCTGAGAGAAATGTTCTTAAAGTTTTAGAGGGAGATTGTGAAACAGCAATAGGTGTTTATTCAAAAATAGAGGGTGAGACAATTGTAGTTGAGGCAGAACTTTTTTCACTAGATGGTTCTCAAAGATTCTATGAAAAAAAATCTGACAAGATTGATAAATTTAAAGAAATAGGTAAACAAATTGGGCAAAATTTAAAAATAAAATCAAGTAATTCTTACAAAAATTAAAATGCATATTTTATTAACAAGACCACTAGAAAATTGTTCAGAAATGATTTTAAAATTTAAATCATTAGGTCATCAAGTTTCTCATATTCCACTGATTAATATTGAAAAGGTTAATTATGAGGAAATTAAATTTTCTGACTATGGAGGAATTATTTTTACTAGCGCTAATGCAGTGAAATATTTAGATCAAAAAAATATAGACAAAAATATCAAATGTTTTTGTGTTGGCAACTTAACTGAGAAAAAAGCTAGATCCTTAGGATTCCAAAATACAATTGCTGCAGAGGGTAATGTCTCCAATTTAAAAGAGTTAATTTTGCAAACTTACGAGACAAAAAATAAAAAGTTACTTTATGTCAGTGGTGAAATTATATCTGTTGATTTGGATCAACAACTTATGAAAGAGGGCTATGGAATAAAAAGAGTGATTAATTATAAAGTAAAACATAATCAAAAATTTAATGAAAGATTTATAAAAGATTTAAAATTGAATATGCCTGATATTGTTTATATTTATTCACAGAATAGTGCTCAAAGTTTTTTGAGTTTTGTTAAAAATTATGAATTTGAAGGCTTATGGATGAATACAAATTTATCGTGTATTGGTGAGAAAACTTCATCTATATTGAACGAAATAAAATGGAAAAAAATATTTCTTTTTAATCCTGGAGAAGAAGAGTTTTTGTTATATAAAATTTAATTATGGAATTGTTAAATAATTTTTCTGCAACATTTTTATCAGTATGGAACAAAGGTATTTTGGGTGTTGATATTTTTCAAATATTAATTGGTTTAGGAATTTTTTTAATTTTTTTAATCTTCAGGGGTCTAATTAGTAAACTTGTTATTAAAAAATTAGAAATAATTTCAAAAAGATCAACAAATAAATTAGATGATACTTTTGTGAATTCTTTAGTTGGTCCCGCAAGGTTTTTTCCGATTGTTTTAGGTTTTTTTATAGCAAGTTATTATATGACGTTTTCTATGGAAGGTAGAGAAATTGTTGACACTATAAATAGAACTCTAATAACCATATTAATTTTTTGGGTTATTTATCAGATTATAGAACCAGTCTCTTATATTTTAAGTGGTCTTGATAAACTATTAACAAGGGAACTAATTGGATGGATTATAAAATCTTTAAAAATTTTAATATTTGTATTAGGACTTGCGGCAGTTTTAGAATTATGGGGAATAAAAATTGGACCGATTATAGCTGGCTTAGGTTTATTTGGAGTAGCAGTTGCATTGGGTGCTCAAGATTTGTTTAAAAATTTAATCTCTGGAATTTTGGTGTTAGTTGAAAAAAGATTTAAAATTGGTGATTGGATTTTAGTTGATGGAATAATAGAGGGTATTGTTGAAAAAATTGGTTTCCGATCAACAACAATCAGAAAATTTGATAAATCATTAGCAATAATTCCAAATTTCCAATTTGCAGAAAATGCCGTAGTAAATGTGAGCGAAACTTCAAACTGGTTAATTAGCTGGATTATTACTCTCCAATATGGCACTACAGTTGATCAACTAAAAAATATTAGAGATCAAATTGAAGATCATATAAAAAAGAGTGACGATTTTGACACTAATATAGGAATTGCAGTAAGAATCGATAAGTTTTCAGATAGTTCTATAGACATGTATGTACGTTGTTTCACAAAATCAGATAGTTGGAACGAGTGGCTTTCAGTAAAAGAGAAACTTGCAATTGCAATAAAACAAATTGTTGAAAACAACAAGGCCTCTTTCGCATTTCCAAGTTCTTCAATTTATATAGAAAAAAAATGATTATTATTTACATAGTAGCGTGGACGATATTAAAATATTATTCTTATGTAGTTGTTGCTAATGTTATAATTAGTTGGTTAATTGCATTTAATGTTCTTAATACTGGGAATAGGTTTGTTTATATGGTTCTAGACTTCACTTATAGAATGACCGAACCCTTTTTAAATAGAATTAGAAGATTTTTACCAAATTTAGGAGCATTAGATATCTCGCCTATAATATTACTTATGTTGATATGGATAATACAAATGTGTATGGAGTATTACATAAAACCAGTTTTATAAAAAATTCATGATATTAATAGATGGTAAAAAAGAGGCAGCACTTTTAAGGGAACAGCTTAAAAAAGAAGTATCTGATCTCAAAAACAAGTATAATAAAGTTCCAGGGTTAACAGTAATTTTGATTGGAGACTTAACTCCTAGTCAGATTTACGTTCGAAACAAAGAAAAATCTGCTACCGAAGTTGGACTTCAATCTGATGTGATTAAATATCCAGATAGCGTTGAAGAAAATGTTATTTTAGAGAAGATAGATGAACTAAATAAAGATAATTCTGTGTCAGGTATTTTAGTTCAATTACCATTACCAAAACACATTGATAAACAAAAAATTATTGAAGCGATTGATCCATCAAAAGATGTAGATGGATTTCATCCAATGAATGTTGGAAATCTTTCATCAGGATATGAGAGTTCCGTTCCATGTACACCATTAGGATGTTATTTGTTAATTAAAAAGATAGAACCCAACTTAAATGGTAAAAAAGCAGTTGTAGTTGGTCGATCCAACTTAAATGGAAAACCCATGACTCAACTTTTACTAAAAGAAAATTGTACTGTTACAATTACACATTCTAAAACAAAAGATTTAAAAGCAGAGTGTCTAGAAGCTGACATTATTATTGCAGCTGTTGGTATTCCCGAGCTAGTAAAAGGTGATTGGGTTAAAAAAGATACAATAGTGATCGATGTTGGAATTAATAAAACTGAAAAAGGTATTGTTGGTGATGTTGCATTTGATGAAGTTTCAAAAAATGCCAAAGCACTCACGCCTGTACCTGGTGGAGTTGGTCCAATGACAATCGCTTGCTTGCTAAAAAATACGATTGACTGTTTCAAAAGATCGCAATCATAATATTGAATTCAATAAATTTTTTTTGATAAGATAGGTTATGAAAAAACCTAAATACCCCTATAGAATTGCACTTCTGATGCTCATACTGACTGTTCCACCAATTAGCGCGACACAACTGGGTTGGTATTTATATGATAAACAAACTGGATTTGATTATGGTATGATAGTTGGAACATTCTCAGTAATTTATGCTGCATGGTTAATGTATGAAAAGAATTGGCGAGAAGATGATGAGGATTAAATTATGGAAAAAATAATTTTTTTTGGATTAACGATACCAATTTTAGCATTTGTCCTTTACTTGGGCGGAACAGCTATTATGAAAGGCTTTGAGGCTAAAAGAGAAAATAAATCTAATGAGAGTTTAGAAGATCAGGACCATGAGGACAACTTATCTAATAATAATGATAAGTTAACAGATGAATTGGATAAATTAAATCAACTCCTTAAAGATGGTGTTTTAACTGAAGAAGAATTTAAAAAAGCTAAAAAGAAAATTTTAGATAATTAATTATAATCAAGTAATTTTTTTAAAGATCTAAATTCACCTATTTTATAAATAATTGCATCTTCTTTTTTAAATCCATATTTTTCCGCTCCAGCTTTAAATCTTTCAGGTGGCTCCATGATTGGTTCTAGAGATAAAACAAACGTCCCCCAATGCATTCCAATCACCTTTTTGCTCTTTAAATTTTTTGCAACTTCTAAAGCTTCTTCTGGATTAGTGTGATAAACCGACTTATCTTTATAAGGCATTATTGGATAAAAATTATAGGCACCAATATTTATAAATGTAAGATCAATTGGACCATACTTATTACCTATATCATTATAAATGTTTCCTACTCCAGTGTCACAGCCAAATAATAACTTTATATCTTTATATTCGATCAAAAAATTTCCCCATAAAGTTTTATTAGTATCTGTGAGACTTCTTTTTGACCAATGCACAGCAGGTAAAAAAGTAATTTTTAAATTTTCATTTATTTCAATTTTATCATACCAGTCCATTTCATTTACATCGTTATAACCATTTCTGGTAAAATATTTACTAAGTTTTAATGGGAGTAAAACTTTAGAATTTTTAAAAGGAAATCTCCGGATCGTCGTCATATCTTGGTGATCGTAATGATTATGGGTGAGTAAAAAAATATCTGTTTGTGGAATTTCGTTTAATTTTAGTGCTGGTTCGGTAAATCTCTTAGGTCCAAAAATTAGTGGCCCAGCATTTTTTGAAAATACTGGATCTGTAATAATTGTTATCTCACCAAGCTTAATTAAAAATGTTGCATGGCCAATCCATGCTACATAATCGTCTTCTTGAAATTTTTTTAAGTCTGTTAAAACTTTCTCTTTTTCAATAACATGTTCTTTGGGAACTGTCATATCAACCTTTTTTTTCTCTCTATTAAAAATTTTGAAGGACCATTTAACATTAGGATCTGGTTTTGGTGAACCCTTAGGATTTCTAAAAGTACCGTCTGGTAAATGGTGATAAGGTTTTTTTTCCACTAAAACTAATTTTTTTTATTGTAAGTTTTTATAATTGTCTCCTCTAAAATTCTACTTATTATTATGGTGCCCTTTTCATTTGGATGTATACCATCACTTAGATTAAACTCCGGCTTCATAGCCACTCCCTCAAGTAAAAAAGGAATAAGCTCTATTTTAAATTTTTTGGCTAAATCAGGAAAAATTTTGTCAAATTTTTTTTTATAAGAAAAACCATGCGAGGTTGGAGCAATCATCCCAGCTAGGATAATTTCAATATTTTTATCTTGAGCAATTTTTATAATTTTTTCTAAATTGCTTTTTGTTTCTTTTGGCTGGACGCCTCTTAACATGTCATTAGCCCCTAAGCATAAAATTATTAGATCTATATCTGGCTCACTTAAAGTCCAATCAGCTCTATTTAATCCCCCTGACGATGTACTACCAGAAACACTGCCATCAACAATCTGAATATTATAACCCTTTGCTTCTAAATTCTCTTCTAAAACGACTGGTAAACTATTGTCATCAGACAAACCATAACCGGCCATCAAACTATCACCAAATAATACGATCTTTTCGATTGCATATGCATTAATGGTTAGTAGACAGATAATAATTATTTTAATAATAAAACTTTTGCTCATGAGTGCTCTTCTTAAATTAAAAAAAATAAATCTTAAATACCAAACTGGTAAAGATAATATCAGTGTTTTAAAAGATATAAATTTGACCACAAAAAAAAAAGAAACTATTTCAATAGTAGGTGAAAGTGGTTCAGGAAAAACAAGTTTAATCATGTTAATTGGTGGTTTAGAGCGCCCAACTTCAGGCAAGATATACTTTCAAAACCACGAAATTACAAAATTAAGTGAGGATGAAGTATCAAAAATTAGAAAAAAAAATATTGGTATAATTTTTCAGTCTTTTTATCTAATCCCAAATTATACAGCCCTAGAGAATGTAACCTTAATTCTTGAATTGAATAAATTTAAAAATCCTGAAAAAGAAGCAAAATCTCTTTTAGATAGATTTGGCTTAAAACATCGACTAAATAATTTACCCAGTCAGTTATCTGGAGGAGAACAACAACGTGTCGCTATCGCAAGAGCTATTGCTATGAAGCCAGAGCTAATTCTAGCTGATGAACCTACAGGAAATTTAGATA
The DNA here is from genome assembly GCA_902631255.1 of uncultured Pelagibacteraceae bacterium. Taxonomy (GTDB): domain Bacteria; phylum Pseudomonadota; class Alphaproteobacteria; order Pelagibacterales; family Pelagibacteraceae; genus Pelagibacter. Next base: position 61,783 of record CACOXS010000002.1, on the reverse strand, counting down.
CAGAAAATTCCGATATGATTTCTAAAATTTTATTTAGGTATGTTAAAGAGGAGGATTCCTCATTAATTATGGTAACACACGACCCAAAACTTGCTAACCGCGCAAGCAGAAAAATTAAAATTAAAGATGGAAAAATTAAATAATTTTTATCAATACAAGTTTATCTTAATATATGCTCTGCGAGATTTAAAAAGGAACTATAAAAAAATCTCTAGTATAATCATCACCCTGTTCATCAGTCTTTTTATATTAAGTGCAATATTTACTATTGAGGATAGTTTAAAAAAGGAACTCAAAGAAAATGCTAAAGAGCTTTTAGGTGGAGACTTAGAGATTGATTATAACAGAAATCAAGGAAATATAGATTTATTAAATAAAGTTGAAGAGTTTACAACTATATCAGAGATGGTTGAATTCAGCACAATGCTTTCGACAACAAATCGAAAAAAAAATAAATCTTTATTTACTAGAATAAAAACAGTTGACCAAAAGTATCCTTTATATGGTGAAGTAACTTATGAACCTGCTGATGCTTATGAAAGAATGCAAACTGAACCTTATACAATATTAATTAATGAGAGTTTATCAAAAACCTTAAATATCAAAACAAATGAAATTGTAAAAATTCAAGATCAAGAATTTCTTGTTATTGGTAAGGTAAGATCTGTTCCAGATGTAAGTGGATTTGTGACTTTTGGAGATTGGGTTTTAACAGGTAAACAAACTTTAGATATCTTAAAACTTAGCGGAATAGGAAATTTTTTAAATTATGAATATAAAGTAAAATTTAATTCCAATGATAATCCAGAAATAATCATAAAAAAAATCGAAAATATTTTTAAAGATGATCAAAAGGTAAAAATTAGATATCCAGAAAATGCAGCAAGTGGATTAAAAAGAGTAATTGGTAACTTTTCACAATTTTTATCCCTTGTCTCAATAAGTGCGATGCTTATTGCTGGTATTGGTATTGCTAATACTCTTTTGTCTTTTATAAATCAAAATAACTTGTCTATAGCAGTAAGAAAGGCTTTAGGTTTCTATTCCGGTAATATTAAAAAACTTTATTATCTTCAATTGGTAATACTATTATTTATAATTACTATTTCAGCATATTTAAGTAGTTTATTAATTGTGCCGTTAGCAGACAAATATTTGTCAAGTAGCTTTGGACTTAAGATAAATTTATTTTTTTCTTTTTTTAATTTTTTAAAAATATTTTTAATAGGTTTACTAGTTTTGATAATTTTTTCGATTCCTACAATTAGTTCTATCGATCAAGTCAAAGCTTCAAGTCTATTTAGAAATGTATTCCAAAACTTACAATTTTATTATTCAAAAAAATTAATTGGCATGAGTATTATAATGTTATCAATTTTGATTTTAATATTCACTTATAGATCAGAAAATCTTGTTTATAGTCTTGGGTATTTTGGGGCATTTTTTATTTGTTTGATTATCTTTTTTCTACTTTCAAAGTTGATTATATTTTCTCTAAAAAAGTTTAAATTTAATTCGAGCACTCCTTTGAAAATATCTATTAAAAATATTACACAATCAAAAAGTATTACACCTATTACAATTATGTCTTTAGGCCTTGGTGTTACATTACTTTTGACTTTGGCATTAGTTGGAACTAATTTTAAAAGAGAGATAGCAAAATCAATACCTGACATCGCTCCTGATTATTTTTTTGTGGGCATTCAAAATGGAGAGCGTGAAAAGTTTGAACAAAGAATTTTATCAATGGATCCTGGTGCAAATATTGAAATTGTGCCAATGGTTTCTTCAGGAATAGTAAAAATTAATGGTATAAATCCAAACACATATATTACACCTGAAAATGATAGTTATTGGGTTATTGGCAGTGAACGGAGATCATCTTGGACAAAAGAAGTTCCTGAAGATAATCTAATTATTGATGGCAAGTGGTGGGATTTGTCTAAACCAAATCAACTTCAGATATCATTAGACGCTAAGGTTGCAAAAGATTTTAATATTAAATTAGGGGATATATTTACTTTAAATATCTATGGTAGAAAAATTGATGGTGAAATAGTCAACTTTAGACAAGTTGATTATAGAGATCTAAATATAAATTTTGCAATGCTTTTTAACCCTGACTTTGCAAAAAATATTCCTCACGAATATTTAGCAACCACAAAGTTTTATAGCTTAAATAAATTTGATGAAACAAAAATGCTTGAAATTTTCCCTAGTTTATCGATGATTAAAATTGCTGATTATTTAAATAAAGTAACTAATGTTTTAAATAAAGTTTTCATAGCGGTTATTGTCATTTCAACAGTCACTATCGTCATTGGTTTAATTGTAATATCAAGTGCAATAATGGTTCAAGGAAAAGTAAGAGAATACCAAAATTTGGTTTTTAAAATTTTAGGTTTTTCAAGAAAAGAGATTGTTTTTTCTTCGCTGATTGAATTTATGATTATTTTTATATCTGTAATAATGATTGCAGTTTTGTTTGCTGTAGTTGGTTCAAAATTCATTATTGAAAATATATTTGAGTTATTCTGGAAGTTTGATCTTAAAGTTTTGATTTATCTTGGTTTATCCATTGGTTTAGTAACGTTGGTATTAATATTATTAACTAATATCAAATATTTAAATCCAAAGGTTTATCCTCTTATAAGAAATCAATAATCAATAAGATCTATTTTACCTTCTCCATCAGCCAAAGGTTATCGCTCGCCAAAAAGTAAATTTTTCCATTATTTGGATGAACCTGGATATCTCTAATTCGTCCGATCTCATCTTTAAAAATTATATCTTCTTTTATGTTAGACAAATCATTGAAGATTAGTTTTCTTAAGGATTGATCTTTTAATGATGTAATTAAAGCATGACCATTCCATTCATTAAATTCGTTTCCTTCATAAATTGTAATTGCACTTGTTGCAATTGAAGGCACCCAATACTGGATTGCTTTTGTAAAGCCAGGTTTCCATTTTGGACCAATAGGAAAGCCAGAATAATTTTTTCCTCCCCAGCCTAATATTTTCCAACCATAATTTTCACCTTTTTTTACTTCACCAAACCAATCACCACCTTTGGCACCATGGTTACTCATATAAATTTTACCATCGTATGATGATAAAGTTAGACCTTGAGGATTTCTGATACCAATTTGATAAATTTCAGGTAGCCAATCTGGCTTATCTACAAATTTAGGATTGTCATTTGGAATACTTCCATCAAGTTTAATTCTTATAATACTCCCAGGATGTTTTGAGGGGTCTTGGGCAATCATGCCTTTACCTCTTTCACCGGCAGAGGCAAATAAGTGATTATCTTTGATTGCTAACCTTGAACCAAAATGATAACCAGAATCAATAGGAGGTTCAGCTTGAAAAATATTTTTAAAATTTAATTTTTTTTTATCAAAAATAGCTTTAGCAATAGAGGTACTTGTTTTCCCATTACCTCTGTTTTCAGAATATGAAACATAAATAAAATTATCTTTATATAAGATATCTAAAAGACCACCTTGTCCGTGTTCGAGAAAATTTAGGTTATGATCAACTTCAACAACTTTTTTTTGGAGTATATCTATGATTTTAATTTTTCCACTTTTCTCAGTAATAATTAGTTCTTGATTATTTAAAAAAGACGAACCCCATGGGTCGTTAAGAGTAACTAATTTATTAAATTTTAAATTTTGAGCAAATAAATTAGTTGAAAAAAATGTAAAAAATATAATTACAAAAAAAAGTTTTTTCACCTTATGAAAGTTTAGATCTTCCACCATCTACTGCAATAATTTGACCTGTTATCCAGGAGCTATCTTCAGTGATTAAAAATCTGGCTAAAGAGGCAGAGTCTTTACCCTCCCCCAATCTTTTTAAAGGATGGGCTTTTGCAATTCCATCTGCTAGGACTTTATTCTTTAACATTGGCTCAGCAATTTTTGAATTGGTTAAGCTTGGTGCAATACAATTCACTCTTATGTTTGGAGCAAATTCAGCTGCAAGTGAGACCGTTAAACCCTCAACAGCTGCTTTTGTTGATGCAATAATTGCGTGATTGGTAAATCCTCTTTGAGCAGCAACAGTTGAAAATAAAACTATTGAGCCTTTATTTTTTTTCAAACTTTCTTGATACCCCTTAATAACTTCAACCGCAGAATAAAGATTTAATTTCATACATTTTACAAAATCTTGCTCTGTTACCATTCTCACAGGTTTTAAATCAATTGAGCCAACACAATAAGCAACACCTTTTACATCTGAAATATCATTTTTAACTTTTTCTATAAATCCCTCTTCCAAAACATTTGCGATAGTAAAAGGACACTCTAATCTCTCTGAAATATTTTTGACCTCGTTTTCATCTCTACCCACTAAATGGACGCTATTTCCAGAATTTACTAATTGTTCAGCCAAACTCGATCCGATTGAACCTGTCGCACCAAAAATAAGATATTTTTCTGACATAAAAAATTTAATTAGTTATATTTAATTATGAAGTTATTTTTTATACTGGGCAATCAATTATTTCCATCAAAATACTTAGACCGCTTCAAAAAAGACCACCTTTTTTTCATGGCTGAAGATTATGAGCTATGTACTTATGAAAAACATCATAAACAAAAAATTCTTCTATTTTTATCATCAATGCGATCTCACGCAGATGAACTTAAAAAAAATAAATTTAAAATTGAATACTCTAAAGTAGAGGATAAAGAATTTAAGGAAAGTTATTTTAAAAAGCTTAAAAAATTAATTAGCACAAAAAAAATTAAGGAAATATCCAGTTTTGAAGTTGAGGATAAGTTTTTTGAAAAAAAAATAAATCAATTCGTTAATAAAGAAAAAATAAAATGGAATATTATCCAGACGCCGATGTTTTTAAATTCAAGAGAGGATTTTAAAAAATATTTATCTAAATCCAAAAAACCATTTATGGCAACTTTCTACAAAGATGTCAGAAAAAAATCTGGAATATTAATGGGTGCTGATGGGAATCCTGCTGGAGGTAAGTGGAGTTTTGATGAGGATAATAGAAATAAATTACCAAAAAATATTTCAATCCCAAAATTTCCAAAAATAAATGAAACTTCTCATACTAAAAAGCTAAAACCTATTGTAGAAAAATTATTTAAGGATCATCCTGGCAGTACCAAAAATTTCTGGTTTGCCACAGAACACAATGATGTTTTAAAGCTTTTAAATTTTTTTATTAAAGAAAAATCAAATTTATTTGGTGATTACGAGGATGCAGTTGATCAAAAAGATAATATTTTATTTCATAGTGCACTAAGCCCTTATGTAAATTTAGGTCTTATCACTCCAGAATTTATAATTAAAAAAATTTTAGATTTTCATAAAAGTAAAAAAATAAGACTAAATTCTTTAGAGGGATACGTTCGTCAAATAATTGGTTGGAGAGAATTTATGAGAGGAATTTATCAAAGTTATTCTACTGAAATGGAGACAGGAAATTTTTTTAAACAAAATCGTAAGATGAAAAAATCCTGGTATGACGGCACCACTGGATTACCACCATTGGATTATGCAATAAAGAATGCATTAAATCATGGATGGTCTCACCATATTGAAAGACTCATGATTTTATCAAACATAATGAACCTTTGTGAAATCAAACCCATTATTGTTTACAAGTGGTTTATGGAAATGTTTGTGGACTCCTCAGATTGGGTGATGGTTCCAAATGTTTATGGAATGGGATTGTTTAGTGACGGTGGAATATTTGCAACTAAACCATACATTTGTGGATCAAGCTATTTTATGAAGATGATGGATTTTAAAAGGGGTGATTGGTGTAATATAATGGATGGTCTTTATTGGAGATTTATAGATCGAAATAGAAAGTTTTTTTTAAAAAATCCAAGGCTATCAATGATGGTGAGAATTTTCGATAAGATGAAAACTGATAGAAAAAAATTGATTTTGTCAGCCGCAGATAAATTCATTAAAGCAAATACAATTTAGTGAAAAAAGAAAATTTACCAATCAAGGTTTGTCCAATATGTCAAAGACCATTTAAATGGAGAAAAAAATGGAGACTTAATTGGGAAAAAGTTAAGTATTGTTCAAAAAAATGTTCATCCAAAAAATAAAAAATTTTAATAAATATTTAATTTTATTTTTATTCTTAATTCTTACAAATAATGTTCGTGCAGAATTTTTTGAGGATCTATCAAAAATTATTGAAAATAATGAAAAAAGACTGAGCTATGGTATTTCAGTGACAGATTTTAATATGGATGGAAATAATGAGTTTTTAGTTACAGGTTTTGGTTTTCCGAATTTAGCGTTATCTTTTCAGGATGGAAAATTGAAGAATATAAACCAACAAAAAATTTTTTCAGATATTTCAAAGAAAACTATTGGAGTTGCTGCATGTGATATTGATAAAGATGGCTTTGAAGAAATCTACTTTTTAAATACCGATACATATAGTGGAGTTAAAAAATATTCAGACAGATTATTGGATATAAAAGATAATAATTATTTTGATTTATTTGAATTAGAAAAAAATAAAGAAAATCTAAATTTAACAGCAGGAAGATCTGTTGTTTGTGTAGATAGAAAAGGAGATGGTGAATATGGAATTTATGTTGCAAACTACGGAGGACCAACAAGGTTTTATGAGATTGAAAATGAACTTATTAAAGATAAAGCTGAGAATTTAAATCTGGATAATATTACTGGAGGAAGAGCAGTTGTATCTGGGCATATCTTGACAGAAAGAGCTGATATCTTTGCGGCTAATGAGAGAGGAGCAAATTTTCTTTTTAAAAATAATAATGGTAATTTTGATGATGTTGCATTTGATTATAGATTAGATGATGCAATCCAAAATGGACGGGGTACAGCTTTATCAGACATATATTACCGGGGTAGATTAGATATTTTAAGTGGTAATTGGCTTGGATATCACAGAGCTTGGGTCTTAGAAAATAATGAATTTAAAGACATTGGAAATAAAGATTTTGATGAACCTTCTAGAATAAGAACAATTATTTCTGCAGATTTTGATAATGATGGTTTTGATGAAGTTTTCATGAACAATATAGCAGAACCAAATAAGTTATTTCGTATTAAAGATAATGGAAAATTTGAGCAAATAAATTTTAAGGTAGGACTCGAAGCTTATGGATACGGAACTGGGGCTGCAGTCGCGGATATAGATAATGATGGAATTTTAGAATTATTAGTTTCTCGTGGTGAAAGTAAAGCACAAACATTAACTTTGTATAAAGCAAAAGTTAATAAAGGAAGTAAATACTTAAGGATTAAACCGTTAAATAAATATGGTGCGCCAGCAAGAGGGGCCACTGTTACTTTAATAACTAATCAAAGAAAACATTCAAAAACAATTGATGCAGGATCTGGTTACTTATGCCAAATGGAACCTGTGGCACATTATGGAATTAGAAAAAAAGAAAAAAATTTTAAAGTAGAAATTAGATGGACAAATGGAAGTAAAGAAATGATTGATATAAATAAACTTAACCAAACAATTATTGTAAGGCAGAAATGAAAAAAATATTCAATATATTTTTAATTGTATTTTTAATATCATTTCAGCTTAAGTCGTTTGCTGGAGAAAAAAATTATCACAAAGAGCTTATTACTGATTGGTCTAGAATATTCCCAGATAAAAATAGAAATGCTGCAGGACCAAAATTTTTTAAATACATCATAGATAAAAAAATAACTTACAAAGACTTTGTTGAATTTAACAAATTATATTGTGCAGTTTCTGGATCTTTGATTGACCCAAATAGTGACACAGAATTCTTATTTATAAAAGAAAGTAAAACGAACAAAAAAATTTGTGGAAACTATTATAGGTGTTGTGTTCCATGCTCGTGTGATCTTATGAAGTATTCTGAAGCCCAAAAGATGAAACATAAATTTGAGGATGGTTTTAAAGAATTCTATGTTTTAACAATTAAAAATCCTTGTTCTAAAAAAGATTTTCCTAATAGAGTAAATAAAGATTATTTTTGTAATGGTGAAAAAATCAATAAATCAGAAGTGTATAGTCTTAATGATCAAATAGTAATAGGTTTATTGCACAATGGGAAAAATTGTGCGAAAGATGAGGTAGACTTTGTTAAAAGTCATCAAGTGACGGGTAGATATTGCGAGTTGAGAAATAATACACCTTTAGAAAATTTAGATGCTGGTATGGGTGATATTTTCATAAAACTAGCAAGATAATAAATTTTAAGAAAAGCTTTTAGATTGAACATAATTATTTTACAACACATTAAAATTGAAGATCCGGGTTATATAAAGGATTTAATGATGGCTGATGGATTTAATCTTACTACAATTGAATTAGATGAGGGTCAAAAAATTCCAACAAATTTGAATGAATTCGATGGAATGTTTTGTATGGGAGGTCCGATGGATACTTATATGGAAAAAGAATTTCCTTGGTTAGTTGAGGAAAAAAAAAGAATTAAAGAATTTGTTATTGATTTAAAAAAACCATATTTAGGATTTTGTTTAGGTTGCCAGTTATTAGGTGAAGTTGTTGGAGGTAAAATTGTTAAATCAAGGCCAGCAGAGATTGGAATGATGGATATCAATTTCACCCAAGAAAAAAATAAAGACAATTTATTCTCAAAATTTCCTGACCAAATTAAAAGTTTACAATGGCATTCTTACGAGGTCCAAGAAATAGAAAATAATAATGATGTCACTTTATTAGCGTCATCCCCAATTACTAAATATCAAATTTTTAAATATCAAGATCATGCTTACGGTATCCAATTCCACATTGAGATAAAAGACACGACTGTAAAAGAGTGGGGATGTGTACCAGAATATAAAAAAGCCCTTGAAGATCAGTTAGGAAATGGAGCGTTAGAAAAATTTGATCAATCTGCTAAAGATAATATGACAGATATGAATAATTATTCTAAGATTCTTTATAATAACTTTAAAAAACTTTTATGAATAATAAAATTTTTGAGTGGGCAGGTGTTATCACTGCAATAATGTACTCATTATTTGTGGCTATGAACATAGGTATAGAGTTTTTTGGTTTTTGTTTACTACTTATATCTGCAATTCTAATTGGAATTTGGGCTTATCGAGGTGGTCATAGAGGAATATTATTTTTACAATTCTTTTATGCTACAGCCGGGATTATTGGCATGTTTAGATGGTTTTAGTTAAGTGTTGAAATAATTTTTGGAATATAATTTTTAAAGTTAAAGAAACCTTTATTACAATATTGCCAAGAATTTTGATCAAGTTCTCTATAAAGGAAATTGATTTTAAAAGTATTTGAATTCAAATAATCTAAATTTTCTCCAACAGTTGGATACAACCCGACTGCTTTTTCTATCTTTTTAATTTCGCTAATATCTATAACTTCACAATCAATAGATTGATTTTTAAATCTTTGTTCCTGGTCTCGAATGAGTGAAAACTTAAATTTTAGAACTTTTTCACTAAGTTTGATGCATCTATTTTCATTTTTATTCGAAATTATATAAAATTTTTTAAATTTATTATTTTGAAAATCACTTGTTTCAAAACAGAGGTTATTCTCGAATATTATCAAATTATTTTGATCAATATTTTCAGGATTAGTAAAATCCTGTTTTAAAATTGAGTATTTCTTTTCAGAAATCTTGGGCGGAGCGTTTTCATTTAATTTAATATTACTAAATCTATTATTAGTAAATTTTTTGATATTCCACTCACTTGCTAAATAATGTTTTCCCTGTGTTTGAACACCTGCAACCCATCTCCATCCAAGAGTGTTTGATGCAGCGTCTCCATCATAAAGATGTTGCATAAAAAATTCTGCTCCTAATTGCCATGGTAAATTTAGCGTAAAAATCCAAATACTGGCAAACCACATTCTAGTATGATTATGCAAATAATTATTTTCTTTGAGTTCGTTGACCCAATAGTTAAAGCACTCTACGTTTGTTTTTCCCTCAATCGCATTTTTATAATTTTGATTGTTTTGAAAATCTTCTTTAATCTTTTTTAGTTCAATTAAAAAATCTGTCCAAACACTGGGTCTTAATTCTAACCAACCTTTCCAATATGTACGCCACAATACTTCTTGAATAAATTTTTCATTTTTTGCGAATGAAAATTTATTGAGAGATTTTTTGATAACTTCCTTTTCATTAATAATTCCGTGAGTAATATATGGAGATAAACAAGAAATATTAGACCTGTTATCAGGTCCGTAATCAAAGTTTCTAAGTTTTGAATACTCTGAGAGATTGTTTTCCACAAAATAATTTAGTTTGTCTAAGGCCTTAGCCCTTGAAGCTTCAAAATTCATTTTTAATTATTTCGATTTTTTTTTCTTTAGACCTAATTTATCACTATGTCTTAATCTCAAGATTACAATAGCACCTGCAATTAAAACTATTGCTACCGCCTCATATACTAACGCACTTGGATCCATTTCTTTTCCTTGTAAAATAATAAATCGTGCTAATGCAGTAATAGCTATAAGTAGTGGTAATGTAATACTTATAGATTGCTGGTTCCAAAAAACTCTTACCATCGCTAGCACTTCTAAGTAAAGAAACATTAGCAGCAAATCAGCTAAGGTTACCGATCGATTTTCAAACATTTTATAAATCTCTATTCCAACTGCAATAACAGTGCTTACCAGAATGATACACATTAATAGGAGTTGTAGGTTTTTAGCTATCTTTTCCATTATTTATCTTTACTAAATGGTAACCATTTTTCAAATACTGATTTTGAGGAACCATCATACGGAATTGAATAAGAATATGGATTTGGACTTGTCAATACTTCAATTCCTTTTGAAAACACGAATATAAAAACAATTACAAAAACGAGCACCATTATTTTAAAGGGATCAAAATTTTTTGTTTTAAAAACGCTGGCAGAATTCTCTTCAGCTCTATGAAAATGTTTAAATGTCAAATATACTGCAAATATTAATCCGATGTGGGCTAAAAAAAGTCCAGTCCACCCAAATACAAAAGTTGTATATGAAAATACGTACAAACTGAAAACGGTAGTCCAAATAAAACTTAACACCAATAAAATTTGCAATCTTACAGTTTTAGGTAATGATCTAAGATCATTTTTGCTATCATCAAACAAAATGTTTGCAGTATCTTTCATCCAATTTTTAAACGATTCCATAGATTTAAATTAAGTTTTTTTCAAAAATAAACAATCCCCAATTTGTCACCAAATAATGTGCTAGTTTCTTAACTTTTTTTTGTGAAAATTTATAAATTTTTCTACATTTGATTTAATAAATGATTTATTTTCTTCAAACGAAACTTTTTTCAATGAATAAGCATTACTTTTTGTCATTCTTGATTGAATTGTAACATTACCTTTATAAAGTTTTAGTTTAACAGATCCGTTTATTTTGTTTTTCTTTAAATCTACAATTTTTTGAAGTTTAAACCTTTCTTTTGAAAACCAATATCCATTATAGATCAATTCTGCATACCTTGACATAATAGCATCTTTTTTGTGCATTGTTTCTTTATCGAGTGTAACTGATTCAATCGCTCTATGTGCATGGATTAATAATGTACCTCCTGGAGTTTCATAAACTCCTCTAGATTTGATTCCTAAAAATCTATTTTCAACAAGATCAACTCTTCCTATTCCATTTTTTCCTGCCAATTGATTTAGTTTTAATAATAATTTTGCTGGTCTAAATATTTTCCCATTAAGACCAATTGGATTACCATTTTTAAAGTTGATTGTTATGTGTGTAGCTTTGTTAGGGGCTTTTTCTGGAGAAACAGTTCTTTGAAAAATAAATTCTGGTGCAGAATTTTTTGGATTTTCTAGCAACTTACCTTCAGTTGATGTATGAAATAAATTATCATCTACTGAAAAAGGAGATGCACCTTTTTTGTCTTTTGGGATAGGAATATTGCGCTTCTTCGCATAATTAATTAAATCTGATCGGGATTTTAAATTCCATATTCTCCATGGTGCAATAATTTTTATTTTGGGACCAAAATAATGATAACCAAGCTCAAATCTTATTTGGTCGTTTCCTTTTCCAGTAGCCCCATGAGATACTGCATATGCTTTGAATTTCTTTGCAACCTTTATTTGATCCTTTGCTATCAGAGGTCTTGCGATTGAGGTTCCTAATAGATAAACACCCTCATAAATTGCATGACCACGGATCATTGGAAATATATAGTCTTTAACAAAAATATCTTTTAAATCATTTATAATTATTTTTGTGACACCAAATTTTCTTGCATTGGAAAAAATTTTTTTTCTATTTATGTCTTGTCCGATATCTGCGGTGTAACAAATTACTTCTGCATCATAATTTTCTTGAAGCCATTTAAGAATAATAGAAGTGTCCAAACCGCCTGAGTAAGCTAATACAATTCTTTTTTTTGATTTCATTAACTAGCTACAAGCTTTTTTTGCAGTGTTATATGCTTTAGTGAATCCCAATAATGAATAATGATCGATTGTTTGAGAGCCTTTTTCATTATATCCAGTTACCATTATTCTTGAACCTTTTTTCATAATCTTGACCATAATCTTTTCTTTTTTATTACTAGTAATCCATGCAAAACCTTGTTGCTTAATATCAAATTTAAATTTGTTATTTCCAGAGGTTGCTAATACAGTATTATTTTTATTAAATTCATAACCAGCAGTAGTGCTGATTTCATTTGCAATTTTTTCAGCAGGTCTAAATGTTACAAATAATCTAGCATCTCTTTTATTTGTTTTAGGAGATTGCAGTATCGGAGAAGACTGAGCGAAACATACTTTACCAGATGCTTCCGCTAAAACCATTGTTTCCCAGTCTTTATATTTACCAATTTTTTTTAGATCTTCTCCAAAAGATTTTGATGTGAATAAAAAAGTAAAAAGTATAAATACGAATAAAATCTTTTTAATCATGGACATGGGTTTGGGAACATTTTTTGAATTTTATTAATCTCATTTAAAATTTCGCTTGTTAAACTTACATTTACACTTTCTATGTTTGTTTTCAACTGCTCGATTGTCGTTGCACCTATTATCACACTTGTCATAAATGGCTGAATTTCACAAAACTTCAATGACATTTGAGTAAAATTAATATTGAATTTTTGCGATAACTTATAATACTCTTCGATAGCTTTTTGACCATTTTCATTTTTATATCTTGTGAAATCTTTAAATAGTTTCATTCTTGATTTTTCTGGTAAATTATTATTTCTATATTTTCCTGTTAAGTATCCGAATGCTAAAGGCGAGTAGGCTAACAAACCACTTTTCTCCCTAACAGAGATTTCTGCAAGTCCAACTTCATAAGTTCTATTAAGTAAATTGTATGGATTTTGCACCGACATCATTTTTGGTAAATCTTTTAATTTTGATATTTCAAGGAATTTTGATAAACCCCATGCAGTTTCATTAGATAGACCAATGTATCTAATTTTACCTTGTTCAATAAATTTTTTTAAACTTTCAAGTATTTCCTCAAACGGTGTCCAATCATTATCGTTTTCGTCGTGTTCATAACCATGTTTCCCAAAAAAATTTGTATTCCTCTCTGGCCAATGAAGTTGATAGAGATCGATATAGTCTGTTTTCAATCTTTTGAGACTTTCCTCTAAAGCTTCAGAAATTTTTTTTTTCCCAAAATTATAACCACCACCTCTGATATATTTGTTTGAAGTATTACCACAAACTTTTGTTGCTATAATAACCTTGTCTCTTTTTTGAGTTTTTTGAAACCAGTTACCGATTATTCTCTCTGTTTCCCCATATGTCTCTTTTCTCATCGGTATGGAATAGATTTCTGCAGTGTCCCAAAAGTTTACACCATGATCTAAAGCATAATCCATTTGCTGAAATCCCTCTTCTTGAGTATTTTGTTCGCCCCAGGTCATAGTACCGAGACAAATTGTACTCACATCAAGATCCGTATTGCCTAATTTTTTATAATTCATTGTGATTTAATGTATAATTTAAATAATCTTTTAAGGTATCTTGAATATTTAGTAAAAGACTATATATCTATAGAGGTTATGGCAACAGACAAAAAAGGTATTCTAGCAAGAGCGAGAGCAGCAGCACGTGAAACCACAGCTGTTACTGATGAGGGCTTAAGAGCCTACATGTTAAAAGTTTATAACTACATGGCGACTGGAATATTGCTTACAGGGATTATAGCTTTAATTACATTTAAGATGTCAGTCGTTACTGATGCAAGTGGTTCTATTGTGGCTTTAACCGAGGTTGGAAATGCCATTTATTTATCAGGACTTAAGTGGATAGTAATGTTAGCTCCTTTGGGTGTTGTGTTTTATATGAGTTTTGGGATCAATAAAATGAGTGCATCAAAAGCTCAGACAACTTTTTGGATTTTTGCTGCTTTAATGGGGTTATCACTTTCTTCAATTTTATTAGTTTACACAGGTTTAAGTGTAACAAGAGTATTTTTTATTTGTTCCGCAACTTTTGGTGCTATGAGCATTTATGGTTATACAACTAAGAGAGATTTAACTAAGTTTGGATCATTTTTGATGATGGGATTAATAGGAATTATTATTGCATCATTAGTTAATATTTTTCTAAAATCTTCGATGATGTATTTCGTGATTTCAATTTTAGGAGTTTTAATTTTTGTTGGCCTTACTGCTTATGATACTCAAAAAATAAAAAACATGTACTCTGCTAGCGATACTGGTGAGTTAATGGGTAAAAAAGCGGTAATGGGTGCTCTAACTCTTTACTTAGATTTCATTAACTTATTTATTATGCTCCTTAGACTTTTCGGTCAAAGAAGATAATTTTGCTTTAAAGTTTTTTCCAATTAGTATTTTTTAGCAATAAATTAAGTTCTGAAGAATTCTTTAGTATTTTACCATTGGTATCAGTAATTAAATATTTTAAATTTTTATTTTTTGGCTTAAAGTTTTTGCATATTTTATAAATTGCATTTTCAGCTGCATTTTTAAAAACACTAAATCCTACCTGTTTGCTTGAAATGTTGAGACCGTAATCTTTCCAAGAACCCTCTGAAACCATTTTTGCATATAAATCTAATATTATTTTTAGTTCATTTTTTTCAAAAAAATGATTTTCATTAAATTTTTTTTTATCAAGATTATTAACAACTAGTTTTAAATTATTCTTCATGAGTTTTATATTTATTGATTAAACCGATTTGAAAGGCTGTAAAAATGAAAGTTATTGGAAGTAAACCCCAAACTTTAAAGTTAACCCAAAATTCCTCAGATTGCGTTCTCCAAACTAATTCATTTAAAATAGCAAGTCCAAAGAAAAAGTATATCCATCTTTTACTTAACAATTCCCAACCTTCGTTTGTAAGTGGTATTGATTTTCCCATTAATTTTTTTAACACAGGTTCATTTGTAAAATATCTTCCAAATATTAAAGCCAGACCAAATAAAATATTAATGATTGTTGGCTTAATGTAAATAAAAACTGGATTATCAAAATAAATTGTAAGGCCACCAAAAAAAGTAATTAATATTCCGCCCAACAAAGGAACTTTGGGTATTTTTTTTTCTAAAAACCAAACAATTGCTAATGCTATAATTGTCGCAATTATAAACGGTGGAATGGCTACTCTTAAATCCTTTTCACTATCGTAATAGTAGTAAAAAAAAATTACTAAAGGTCCAAAATCAGTAAGAAACTTTAAAAAAGATTTATTCACTGGAAGAATATTAACATAAATAATATTTTCACAAAAACTATAAATTTTTCTTATTGATTTTTATATTTAAATACCCATACTAATCTCAATGGCAATTCAAAAAGCTAAATTCTCAATAGGCGATATTGTAAAACACAAACACTTTGAGTTTAGAGGTGTGATTTATGATGTAGATTTTGAGTTTAATAATTCTGAAGAATGGTATCAATCTATTCCTAAGAATGTTAGACCAAGAAAAGATCAACCGTTCTATCATTTGTTAGCCGAAAACGATGAAATAACTTATGAAGCCTACGTGTCAGAGCAAAATTTATTGACCGATGACTCTGATGAGCCAATAAAACATCCATTAATTGAGGAAATTTTCTCTGGTAAAAAAGGTTCAAGCTATTTTAAGCCGTCAAATTAAGTAATTTCACTTTTTAAACACATTTAGTTCAAATCTTTGTCACAGGAAATTGTTAAATTTAGTTAATCCTGATCAAGAGTGTTAAATTTTACCCTTCGTTATTATCTCCCTCTACATTCTTGATCAGATAATTATTTCGTACTAAATAAACTTAATATTTATTTTAAAATTAAAATTTTATGTTTCAATTACTAGAACCTAATAGAATCTTTTCTATAACTTCTAAAGCACCAAAATATGTTTTATTATTATTCATTTTGGTAGTTTCTATAGGTTTAACTGAGGCTCTAATTCTTTCACCAGAAGATTATAAACAAAGTCACTCTGTAAGAATAATGTATGTTCATGTTCCAGCGGCATGGATCTCACTAGGTATCTTTTCTACTATTACTATTCTTTCTATCGTTGGCTATATATTTAAGATTAAAAATTTCTTTTTAATTTCAAAGAG
This sequence comes from uncultured Pelagibacteraceae bacterium, assembly GCA_902631255.1. Classification (GTDB taxonomy): domain Bacteria; phylum Pseudomonadota; class Alphaproteobacteria; order Pelagibacterales; family Pelagibacteraceae; genus Pelagibacter. Next base: position 45,236 of record CACOXS010000002.1, on the reverse strand, counting down.
TCTAGCTCCGTCAGGATTTGTTTTTAATGTAATTGCTCTTGTAACAGGTTCTATGTGGGGAAAGCCCACGTGGGGAACATGGTGGGCGTGGGATGCCAGAATTACATCTATGTTAATATTGGCATTATTTTATTTGATGTATTTAATTGCTTGGAGAATTTATGAAGATAAAGAACAAGTTTTTAAGGTAACCTCAATTATTACAATTTTAGGAATAATAAATGTTCCTATAATTAAATATTCTGTAGACTGGTGGAACACACTTCATCAGCCTGCATCAATTAATATATTATCAAAATCTACTATTCATTCTTCGATGCTCGTTCCTTTACTCATTATGACTGCGGCATTTGCCCTATTCTCATTGCTAATTTTTTTAATGAAATATAATACAGAACTGATAAAAATTAAAAATAAGGGCTTAGACAGATTATGATAAGTGAAATTTTTTACATGGACGGATACGGAATTTATGTTTGGGGTTCATTTGCATTTACTTTTTTAAGTTTTATGTCGTTGTATCTGGTAATTAAAAATCAATATGAAAGAGAAAAAAATAAGTTTATTATTAAATTTGGAAACCTAAACTCTGAAAGAGCTGCCTCTGCTAGACTACAAAGAATTAATAGAGAGATTCTATCCAACACTTCAACTATTTAACTTTTAAACCATGTATGGTCGTAAAGTTAAACTAAGATTTTTTTTTATATTCTTAATTGCTGTTACATTAAGTTTAACGATATTCCTTATTCTAAAATCATTAGAGGAAAATGTTGTATATTTTAAATCTCCATCTGAAATAAAAACTTTATCTGAAATGCAGCAGAAAAAAATTAGAATTGGAGGAATGGTAAAAAATGACTCAATTTCTATTGTGAATAAAGAATTAAGTTTTGTTATTACAGACTTTAAAAGTGAAATTAATGTTGTTTACTCAGGATTAATACCCAACCTTTTTGAAGAAGGTAAAGGTGTTGTTGCAGAGGGATTTTTAAAAGACGAGAATTTTTTTTCAGCAACGAAAATTTTAGCTAAACATGATGAAAATTATATGCCTCCCGAAGTAAAGGCTGCTTTAGAGGAGAAATAAATTGTCAAGTTTAATTGGATATTATTCTTTAATTTTTGGTGTCGGCGTTTCAATTTTAGTTATATTTTTTTCAATTAAAAATTTTAATGATACTCAGAAGTTAGATACTAAAGTAATATCGTTAGTGTTCTTACAACTTTTATTTGTAATAATAAGTTTCTCAGGCTTAATTTTATCTTTTGTTAACTCAGATTTTAGTAATGAGACAGTTTTTAATCACTCCCACACAACCAAGCCGCTGTTCTATAAAATCTCTGGGACCTGGGGCAATCATGAGGGTAGTCTATTATTATGGTTGTTAGTTTTAACATTATTTATATTCGTCTTTTTACTCAGGTCAAAAAATCAACCAAAACAATATAAAATTTTAACCTTATTATTCCAGCAGATAATAATAGTTGGTTTTTTTATTTTTCTAATACAAACCTCCAATCCTTTTAATCATATTTTTCCAGTTCCAAAAGAGGGATTAGGTTTAAATCCTATATTACAAGACCCTGCATTAGCAATTCACCCGCCGATTTTATATTTGGGCTATGTTGGAACTTCCATAATTTTTTCCTCAGCACTAGCAGCAGTTTGTTCAAATAATATTACAAAAATATGGGCATCACATATCAAAAAATGGGTTTTGGTTTCTTGGATTTTTTTAACTCTAGGAATTTTACTTGGATCAATTTGGGCTTACTACGAGTTAGGATGGGGAGGTTTTTGGTTTTGGGATCCAGTTGAAAATGTATCTTTAATGCCATGGTTTGCATTAACAACACTATTACATTGTGTATTAGTTTTAGAAAAAAAACTAATTCTTACCTCGTGGGTTGTTGTGTTATCAATTGCAACTTTCACTCTAAGTATGTGTGGTACTTTTTTAGTTCGATCAGGTATTTTAAATTCTGTACATACATTTGCTAATGATCCAGAGAGAGGTTTGTATATTCTAATATTTTTATTTATTTTGATATTCTTATCTTTTTTTATATTTTTAATTTTTCATAAAAGTGAAAACAACAGTTCCAAAACTTTCTACTTATTAAGTAAGGAAACATCAATTCTAGTTAATAATTGGTTTATGATGTATTTTTTATCTGTTGTTTTAATTGGAACAATTTATCCAATATTTTTAGAGGTAATTTCATCTCAAAAAATATCTGTAGGTCCACCATTTTTTAACAAATTGATCCTACCATTTTTAATCCCATTTATGTTAGCGATGGCAATAGGTCCTAAATTAAAGTGGATTAAATCGGATATTGAAGACAAAATTTATTTAATTTTATTTTTTGTTATTTCTTTAATTTTATCCGTATTGATAATCAGAAATTTAGATATTAATTTTCTTTACAATACTATTTTAATTACGGCAGCTTTTTATTTATTTTTTATAACTCTTAGAGATTTTTTTCAGAGAAAATATAGAAACCTGTCGCAAATTACCGCTCATTTTAGTTTTAGTATTTTAATACTTAGTATTTTATTTAATAATATTTTTTCATCTGAAGTTATTACAAATTTAAAAATTAATGAAACTTACCAAGCTCAAAGTTTGAAGATTAATTTTGAGAGCATTCAGCAAGAAAATAAACAGAATTTTAAAGCAATTAGAGGTAAGTTTATTGTGGAGGATAAAAGTGGATTAATTGAGATCATGCAACCTGAACTAAGAATATATAATCAACCAAACATTGTTACTAGTGAAGCAGATATCAAAACTAATATATTCACTGATAAATTTATGACAATGAATTATGTCCAAAATCAAGATTATTTTAATATTCGTTATCAAGTAAAGCCATTCATGATTTGGATTTGGATTTCTACAATTCTATTATGCTTTAGTGGCTGTTTATCTTTAATTAGAAGAAAATATGAAAACTAAAATTTTTCCTATATTTTTTATTTTTACATTCTCAATAATTTTCTTTGTTTTCTACAAAGGATTACAAAATACAAATATTTATACACCTGAAATAAAGTCAGAAATTAAAATTCCAAATTTTGACACAAAAGAGTTTTTTTCGAAAAACAAAATAAATTCAGATCAGATTTTTATAGGAAGTGATTATTATTTATTAAACATTTGGGCTTCGTGGTGTGTTCCTTGTAAAGAGGAACATAAGTATCTAATGGATTTAAGTGAAAAAGAGAACATCAAAATTATTGGGCAAAATTATAAAGATAATTTTGATAATGCAAAAAATTTTTTGATTAATTTAGATAATCCATACGATCTAATTTTTTTAGATAATGATGGTACAATAGCAATTGAATGGGGTGCATATGGAGTACCTGAAACCTTTCTAATTAGAAATAATCTAATTATTAAGAAAATTATTGGTCCATTGAATGAAAAATTACTTTTTGAGATAAAAGAATTAACACAATGAATATTTTCAAATTTTTAGTTTCTGTTATTTTTTTGATTTATTGTTTTTCCTCTAATTTAAAAGCTAAAAACTTAGAAATTGAAATAACAAAAAATTTAAGATGTTTAATTTGTCAAGGACAATCAGTGTATGACTCAGATTCTGAATTTGCTAATAGTTTAAAAATTTTAGTAGAAAAAAAATTAAATGAAGGCTTAGACGAAAAGCAAATTTATGATTATCTTAAAAATAAATATGGAGATTGGATTTTATATGATCCAGGATTCAGTAAAAATACCTATTTTCTTTGGTTATTACCTATATTGATGTTTGTATTTGGTGGTGCAATAATACTTAGGAAAGTTATATTAAAAAAAAAAAAATTATGAATTATTCAAGAATTTGTTACTTGGTAATATTGTCTTTTTTAGTTTCTTCTTCAATCATTGCTGAAGATATTAAAGTTAATAATGATAATACAAAGTTTAATATTTACTCAGGAATTTTCGACTTTAGTGATAGTGGAAAGAAATCAACTTTAATTGGATTTCAACATCAAAATACAGATTTAAATAAAGATACATTTCTTGGTAATCTTTCTCCAATAACAGGGTTTATGTTTACCACTGATAGTGCAACTTATCTATATACTGGTGTGCAGGCACAATATTCTTTAGGAAGATTAAATATTATTCCTAGTTTTACCCCAGGACTCTATAATATGGGAGACGGAAAAGATCTTGGTCATCTATTAGAATTTAAAAGTGAAGTTCAGATTTCTTTAAATTTATTTCAAAATAGCCAATTAGGCTTGTCATATAATCATTTATCTAATGCAAGTTTGGGAGATAAAAATCCTGGGGCAAATAGTTATATGTTTAATTTCCTTAAAACCTTTTAAAAAAACATTATATGATAATGAGATTAAAAGATTGTCACAATTTCGGTGATTTTAGAAAACTTGCTAAACTCAAACTTCCATCTCCTATTTTTCATTATATTGATGGTGCTGCTGATGATGAAATTACATACGCTAGGAACACTAGCGCTTTTGATGATGTAGATTTAGTTCCTAATGTTCTAAGAGGAGTTGAAAATGTAGATTTGTCTACGACGATTTTTGGTAAAAAATTGGATTTACCATTTTATCTTTCACCAACAGCATTACAAAGACTTTTTCATTATGATGGTGAAAGAGCAGTAGGAAAAGCAGCTAAAAAATTTAATACGATGTTTGGTGTTTCTGCATTAGCAACTGTTAGTGTAGAAGAAATATCCTCTTTGATTGATACACCCAAAATGTTTCAGTTTTATTTTCACAAAGACAGAGGTTTAAATGATTCTTGTTTAGAGCGAGCTAAGGCCGCTAAATTTGATGTAATGGCTCTAACAGTTGATACCATTACAGGAGGAAATCGTGAAAGAGATTTAAGAACGGGTTTTACTTCTCCGCCGAAATTGACTCTATCAAGCTTATTTAGTTTTGCGACTAAACCAATGTGGGGAATAAATTATTTAACAAAAGGAAAATTTGAATTACCTCACCTTCAAGACTTTGTAAAAGAGGGTACAAGTACAAACTCTTCGATAGGAAATTATTTTTCAACAATGTTAGATCAGTCAATGAATTGGAAAGATGCTGAAAAACTTTGTTCTCAATGGGGAGGTCATTTTGCACTTAAAGGTATAATGAGTGTAGAAGATGCTAAAAAAGCTGTTGATATAGGATGTACTGGTATAATGGTCTCAAATCATGGTGGCAGACAACTAGATGGATCGAGATCACCATTTGATCAACTCGCAGAAATTGTCGATGCAGTTGGAGACAAACTTGATGTTATATGTGAAGGAGGAATTCATAGAGGTACACATATGCTTAAAGCATTATCTCTTGGTGCAAAAGCATGTTCTGGTGGAAGACTTTATCTGTATGCGCTTGCGGCAGCAGGCCAACCAGGTGTCGAAAGAGCTCTTGAATTGTATAAATCTGAGTTAGTTAGAGACATGAAACTAATGGGATGTACTAAAATATCGGATCTTAACAGAAATAATCTAAGATTTAGAAAATAGTGAGTTTACAAAATTGTTATAATTTTAACGACTTTAGAAAACTTGCAAAAAAGAAATTACCTTCACCAATATTTCATTATATTGATGGTGGTGCAGATGATGAAATAACTCTGAAAAGAAACACAAAATCTTTTGATGAATGCGATTTAGTTCCTAATATTTTAGCTAGTGTAGGTAAACCAGATTTATCAACAACTATTTTTGGAAAAAAAATTGATATGCCACTATTTTTATCACCTTGCGCTATGCAAAGACTTTATCATCATGATGGTGATAAAGCTTCTGCTAGAGCTGCTGATAAGTTTGGAATATTTTATAGTATGTCTACGATGGCAAATAATACTATAGAAGAAATTTCAAATATTTCGGGTGGACCAAAGTTGTTTCAACTTTATGTTCACAAAGATCAATCAATTACTGATGATTTAATTGATCGTTGTAGAAGATCAGGATTTGATGGAATGTGTTTAACAGTAGATACTTTGGTAGCGGGTAATAGAGAAAGAGATCATAGAACAGGTTTCACAACTCCTCCAAAGTTAACTTTTCAAAGTTTAATGAGTTTTGCTCTTCATCCTAGTTGGGTATTTAATTATCTTACACACGGGAAATTTAAATTAGCAAATGTGGCCACAAAAACAGACAAGGGTACCAATATTGCAAAATCAGTTATTGAGTACATTAATGAACAATATGACCCAGCAATGAACTGGAAGGATGCAGAATATTGTGTAAAGAAATGGGGTGGACCTTTTGCACTTAAAGGTGTTATGTCCGTTGAAGATGCGAAAAGAGCAATAGATATTGGTTGTACAGCAATCATGATTTCAAATCATGGTGGAAGACAACTTGATGGATCGAGATCGCCATTCGATCAAGTCAAAGCAATCTCAGATGCAGTTGGAGATAAATTGGAAATCATATTAGACGGGGGAGTGAGAAGAGGAACTCATGTATTAAAAGCAATCGCTGCTGGTGCAAAAGCCTGTAGTTTTGGTAAAATGTTTTTGTTCTCTTTAGCCGCAGGGGGACAGCAAGGTGTTGAGCATTTGCTTAAAAATATGCATGAGGAAATAAATAGAAATATGGTTTTAATGGGATGCAAGAACTTAAAAGAGTTGAATAGTTCAAAATTAATTTATAGAACTTCTAGTAAAATATAAAAGTTATGGAACTAGCAAAGAGTTTAGACAGATTAGGAACTGAAACTGCTTTTTCGGTATTGGCAGAGGCGAAGAAATTAGAAGCCCAAGGTAAACCGATGATCCATTTAGGTCTAGGACAACCAGATTTTAAAACACCTAAACATGTTGTTGAAGCGGCGAAAAAAGCTTTGGATGATGGTCATCATGGATACGTGATGTCTAATGGAATACCTGAGTGTCGACAAGCTGTAACAAGATGGATTAAGAAACGTTATAAAGCCGAGATAGATCCTGAAAGAATTTTAATCATGCCAGGTGGTAAACCTACAATGAGTTACGCGATACAATGTTACGGAGAACCGGGAGTAGAAATAATTCATCCTACACCTGCATTTCCAATATATGAGTCTATGATTAATTATACGGGTTCAACGCCCGTGCCTTATGATTTAACTGAAGATAAAGATCTTAAATTTGACCCAGATAAAATTTTATCTCTTATAACTAAAAAAACTAGATTACTGATTTTAATAAATCCAAATAATCCCACAGGAAGTTTTGTTGAGAAACCAGTAATTGACTATTTTGCAAAGGAGTTAGAAAAACATCCTCATGTTACTATTTTAAGTGATGAAATTTATAGTAGACAAATTTTTGACTACAAAGAAATGCCTTCTTTTTTCCATTATCCAAATTTAAAAGATAGGTTAATTGTATTAGAGGGTTGGAGCAAAGCTTATTCGATGACTGGATGGAGATTAGGTTGGAGTTATTGGCCTAAAGAACTTATTGAGCACGTAAACAAATTATTGATTAATAGCGTATCATGTGTAAATGCTGCTGCACAATATGCCGGTATTGCTGCACTAGATGGCCCCGATGACTCCATCAAAGATATGTTAGATAAGTTTACTTTGAGAAGAAATTTAATTCATCAGGGATTAAATGATCTACCAGGAGTGGAGTGTAGTTTACCTGGAGGAGCCTTTTATGCATTCCCAAAAGTTATTGGTACAGGAATGAATGGATCTGAATTCTGTAAAAAAGCAATGCATGAGGCTGGAGTAGCAATAGTACCAGGAACAGCCTTTGGTAAAACTTGTAATGATTACGTAAGATTTAGTTTTGCAGCATCAAGAGATAACATTTTACAGGCCTTAGAAAACATTAAGAAAATGCTTACTAAATAAACTGTATTTTTGATAAAATTTTTACTAATATTATTTAAATGAACGAGCAAGTCCAAGCAGAATTTAAAAAAATTTTTAATGGAAGATTTTCTACCTCTGAGTCAACAAGAGCAAATTATGCTAGAGGTGAGGATACTTATGATCCCGTTTTATCTAAAGCTGTAGTTTTTCCTGAGACAAATGAAGAGGTCTCTAAAGTGCTCCGTTTATGTAATGAGCACAAAATTCCTGTTGTACCTTTTGGAACAGGAACATCCTTAGAAGGTAATGTTGTCGGTAATGAAAAAGGCATAACTATATGTCTAGAAAAAATGAATAAAATTTTAAGCGTAAATGTTGAGGACTTTGATTGTCGAGTTCAGGCATGTGTAACTAAAGAGCAATTAAATGATTATTTGAGAGAAGATGGAGTTTTTTTCCCGATTGATCCTGGCGCTAACGCAGCAATTGGAGGAATGGCTTCAACATCAGCTTCAGGGACAATGGCTGTAAAATATGGAACAATGAAAACTGTAATCAGTGGACTTACAGTAGTTTTGCCTAATGGAGATATTGTAAATACTGGTAGCAGAACTAAAAAAACATCAGCAGGTTATAATTTAACCAATTTATTTATAGGTTCAGAGGGGACATTAGGAATAATTACAGAAGTTCAATTGAGATTATCGCCAATACCAGAGAGCATTATGTCTGCAGTTTGTCATTTCCCAACTTTAGAAAATGCAGTTCAAACTGCTCAACAAGTTATTCAATATGGAGTTCCTATTGCTAGAATTGAGATGCTAAACAAAGATCAAATGGGTATTAGTATTAATTACTCTAAATTGAAAGGTATTGAAGCAGTGCCAACTTTATTTTTTGAGTTTCATGGATCTGAGGCATCTAATAATGAAAATATTAAAATTGTTGAGGAAATATCGAAAGATAATAATGGAAGTTCTTTTAAATGGGCAAAAGATTTAGAAGAGAGAAATAAACTTTGGAAAGCACGGTGGGATGTTTATTATTCTGTTAAAGCATTGATAAATAATGGAAGAGTTTATTCGACTGATGTGTGTTTACCGATTTCAAATATAACTGAATGTGTAAATTACGCAGAAGAGCAGGCGAAAAAATTTGGATTAAGAGCTCCGATGGTAGGTCATTTGGGTGATGGAAACTTTCATGTGCTTTTGCCTTTTGACCCTGAAAACAAAGAGACATATAAAAAAATAAGAGAATTTAACGACTTATTAATTAACAAAGCGCTTGAATTAAAAGGTACAATCACTGGAGAACACGGAGTTGGATTACATAAAAAAGAATATCTTTTAAAAGAACATGCTGACAACATTCCATTAATGAAATTGATAAAAAGGAGCATTGATCAAAATAATATAATGAATCCAGGGAAAATATTTGATCTAAACTAGTTAAGTTTATCATTTTAATGAAAAAAATTTTAATCACTAGAAAATTAATTAAGGAGAGTGAGGACAAAGCTACTAAAACTTTTGATCCGATCTTCAATAATAATGATGAACTATACTCTCAGTCAAAAGTAATAGAAATGAGTAAAGGATGTGATGGAATTTTATCTTCTCTCACAGATAAAATGGATAAAGAAACAATCAACAAATTGCCAGACACGATAAAAATTATTTCAAATTTTGCGGTTGGATTTGGAAATATTGATTTAGATGCCGCAAAAAAAAGAGGCATTGCAGTAACCAATACTCCTGAAGTTTTATCTGATGCGACAGCTGAAATTGGAATACTTTTAATTTTAGGCGCATGCAGAAGAGCCTCTGAAGGAATAGTATCTGCTCAAGAAGGTGGATGGAAGTGGTCAGCAGACTATTTAATAGGCAAGCAATTGACAGGCTCCAGACTTGGTATTCTAGGCATGGGAAGAATAGGACAAAAAATTGCAAAGATTGCAAAGTCGTTAGGCATGATAATTCATTATCACAATAGATCAAAGTTAAGTGATGAAAAAGAACAGGGAGCGATTTATCACGATAATATTAAAAGTCTTTTTTCAGTTTCTGATGTCCTATCAATTTGTTGTCCCGCTACTAAAGAAACAGAAAATATGATTAACAAAGAAACTGTTGAATATTTCCCTAAAGGTGCGGTAATCACCAACGTTGCTCGGGGAGATATAGTTGATGATGAAGCCCTAATTGATGCGTTGAATCGAAGAAAAATATATGCAGCTGGATTAGATGTTTATAAAAATGAGCCAAACTTAAATCCAGGTTATAATAAAATTAAGTCAGCATTTATTCTCCCTCACCTTGGAAGTGCAACAAAGGATACAAGAATTGCAATGGCTAACTTAGCAATCGATAATATTGATGAGTTTTTCAAAACCGGAAATTGTAAAAACAAAGTAAATTAATTCTACTCTGGATTGAATCTAATTCAACTATTGCGACATCTACGCTTTTTTTTAGAAAGACTCTAATCTGATTCTATGTTTTAATTAATTAAGTTAATTAACTTTAATAGGAGTAATAATGACTAAAGAAAATAAATCATTGAAGGTGAAAACATCTTCAAGACGTAAGTTCTTTAAAACTGCTGCTAAGACTGGTGCTATAGCTGCAGCCGCTGTTGCAATGCCATATGTGAAGGCAAATGCAGCAACAACTTTAAAGATGCAGGCTGCATGGCCAAGTGGAGCTAACATCTTTTTCGAAATGGCTGGAGACTATTGTAACATGGTTAAAGAAATGTCTGGAGGATCTCTTCAGATTGATCTTCAACCGGTTGGAGCAGTTGTAAAGACTTCAGAAATCGGACAAGCGGTTAGTTCCGGTGTAGTAGATATGGGTCACTGGGTGACTGCATATTGGTATGGTAAAAACCCTGCTGCATCATTATTTGGAACTGGTCCTTCATATGGAATGTCATCTCAAGAAGTTATGGGATGGATGGAGTATGGTGGAGGAAGAAAATTATATGACGAAACACTTGCAAAAGTTGGTTTCGATTATGTCGGTTTTTTCCATATGCCTATGCCAGCTCAGCCTTTTGGTTGGTTCAAAAAGAACGTAACGAAAGTGTCTGATGTTAAAGGTATGAAGTACAGAACTGTTGGTTTAGCGACTAACGTTTTAACTGCAATGGGAATGGTAGTTAGACAATTACCAGGTGGTGAAATTCAACCTGCGATGAAAACTGGTTTGATTGAAGCTGCTGAGTTTAACAACCCAACTTCAGACTCTCAGTTTGGTATGCAAGATGTTTCTAAGCACTATCACTTAGGAAGTTTCCACCAATCTCAAGAGATGTTTGAGATACCAGTTAACAAAAAAACATATAATAGTTTATCACCTGCACACCAAGCAATATTGAAAAATGCTGCTTATGCTGCAAATAGTGATAACTACTTTAAAGCTTTAGTAAGATACTCAGCTGACTTAGCTAAGTTAATGAATGAGCATAAAGTAAATGTTTACCAAACTTCTGATGAAATCTTAGCTCAACAATTAAAAGGTTGGGATAAGGTAATCGGTGATTTCAATAAGAAAGATCCTTTCTTTAAGAAAATCGTAGATTCTCAGAAAGCGTATGCGAAGAGAGTAATGAAATACTTGCTGATGAATCAGCCAAATTACAAACTTGCGTATGAAAATGAGTTTGGTCCAATAGCAAAAGTTAAGTTATAATTAACTTTTCATAAATTTTAATGAGGGGGCCTCGGCCCCCTTTTTATTTGATTAATTCAAAACAATTCAATAAGAGTCTATATCTATGATGAGATCTTATATAAAATTTGCCGACCGATTAAGCGTCTCAATGGGTAAAGCATTTTCCTGGTGTATTGTAATTTTAATGGGTGGAACGTGTTATGAAGTTTTTATGGCATATGCTTTAAATGCACCAACTTTATGGAATTTCGATTTTAGTCTCCAAATGTATGGTGCAATTTTTATGATGGCTGGTGCATATACTTTGTGTACCGAGGCACATGTAAGAGGAGACGTCATTTACAGATTATTTTCTCAAAGAGTACAAGCTTGGATAGATATAGTTTTATATTTTATTTTCTTTTTCCCTGGCGTAATTGCATTAGCCTTTTATGGTTACGAGTATGCTGCGTTAGCTTGGAAAATAAAAGAAACAAGTTGGAATAGTCCAGCTCAAATTCAAATTTATATGGCGAAATCTTTAATACCTTTATCTGGTAGCCTGTTAACCCTTCAGGGAATAGGTGAAGTGTTCAGATGTATTATATGTATAAAAACTGGTAGTTGGCCAGAAAGAGGAACAGAGCGTGATGCTGAAGAAACTGAAAAAGTATTAATGAGAACTTCACAAGAAGGAAATAAAGAAGATGTTATTTAGTCTGACAAATCCCGAAGTGGCAATTATGATGATGGGTATATTTTTATTTGCCGTACTATTAGGTTTTCCGATTGCTTTTACTTTAATGGCGATGGGACTAGGTTTTGGATATTATGCTTACTTTGATCCAACTAAGATGGAACACCTTTTTGATAATAGGATATTCCAACTTTTTGTTCAAAACACCTACACTGTTATGGATAATAATGTCCTTACTGCTGTCCCGCTCTTTTTATTCATGGGATACTTAGTTGAAAGAGCAGGTATTGTAGCAAAACTATTTTTTGCAATTAGATTAGCATCTCATAAGCTTCCTGCATCAATGGCAGTTGCAGCACTGATTACTTGTGCCCTATTTTCAACAGCAACAGGTATTATAGGTGCAGTTGTTACTTTAATGGGATTACTAGCATGGCCTGCTATGATTAAAGCTGGTTATGATAAAAAATTTGCATCTGGAATAATTTGTTCAGGTGGATGTTTAGGAATTTTAATTCCACCTAGTATTATGTTGATCGTTTACTCTGTAATTGCTCAACTATCACCACTAAGGTTATTTGCAGCTGCTATTTTTCCAGGATTGATGTTAGCAGGACTTTACATTGCATACGCAGTGTTCAGAGCTTGGTTAAATCCTTCGATAGCGCCAAAACCTGCAGCTGAGGAAATACCTCCTACTGCAGTAATTCTTAAAGAGGTTCTTGTCTCCTTCTTACCTTTATTTTCATTGATAATTTTAGTTCTAGGTACAATTTTAGCTGGAATAGCAACACCTGCTGAAGCTGCAGCCGTTGGTGCATTTGGATCGTTGGTGCTTTCATATTTTTATAAAACCCTTAAGTGGAAAAATTTTAAAGAGTCTGTCTTTTTGACAGCTAAAACAACCGCAATGATCATGTGGCTTTTCATAGGATCGTGGACATTTGCTTCTGTATTTTCTTATCTTGGAGGCCACGAGGTTTTCGAACATTTCTTTAAATCTCTAAATTTACAGCCTTGGCAATTTTTAGTAATTACACAATTGATTATATTTTTATTAGGTTGGCCATTGGAGTGGACGGAGATATTAATTATTTTTGTACCAATATTTTTACCATTAGTCGAATTTTTTGGAGTAAATCCGTATTTCTTTGCAATGTTGATTGCTCTAAATTTACAAACCTCATTTTTGACACCCCCCATGGCAATGTCTGCTTACTATCTAAAGGGAGTTCAATCAAAGAATGTTGAATTGATGCAGATCTTTGGAGGAATAATGCCATTTTTAGGTATTGTGATTTTAGCTATGGTTCTAATGTATTTATTTCCAGGTATAGCACTTTGGTTACCAGAGACATTATTTGCAAATTAATTTTAGATGACAGATATATTTTCTTTAAGTCTTGAAGAACTTGCTACAAAGATTAAAGATGCTCAACTCACTTCTGTTGATGTTTGTGAAAAGTATATCGAGAGAATCAATAAATTTGACAAAGACATAAAGGCTTGGGCCCATTTTGACAAAAAAGTTTTATTAGAAAAAGCTGCAGAAGCTGATGATCATAGAAGATCTGGTAAACCAATTGGTCCACTTCATGGAGTGCCTATTGCGGTTAAAGACATTATTGGGACAGTTGATATGCCAACCGAATGTGGAACAGTTATTAGAAAAGGTAAATCATATTCACAAAATGCTGAAATAATTGATCTGCTTCATTCATCCGGAGCAATCGTAATGGGTAAAACAGCAACCTCAGAACTTGCTTATTTAGGACCCCCGGCAACCACAAATCCACATGATAAAACAAGAACACCAGGTGGTTCTTCAAGCGGATCAGCTGCTTCAGTGGCTTCGTTTATGGCACCTGCATCAATTGGATCACAAACTGGAGGATCCATTATTAGACCAGCATCCTATTGTGGAGTTGTGGGTTATAAACCTAGTTATGGTTTGATATCTAGAAATGGTGTTTTAAGAACTTCTTACAATCTAGATCATATAGGAATCTTTGGCCGAAAAGTTGAGGATGTGGCTATGTTGGCAAAAGTATTGATAAAAAAAGATAAATTTGATCCAGCAACTATACATTACTCAACGGAAAATATTTTATCTGAGACAAAAAAAGGACCTTTATTTGATCCTAAATTTATTTTTTATAAAACTGAACATTGGAAATTAATAGATAAAAAGTCTAGAGAGTCGTTTGAATATTTTATTAATTCATTCAAAAAAAATATCGAGATTTTTGATACACCTTCTTATTTTAAGGATATTCACAAGTATCACCAAATTATTCATGAGACTGATTTAGCCAATAATTTTTCAGTGTATTTTAAAAAATTTAAAAAGAAATTGTCTAAGTATATGCAAGATGCAATTATCAAAGGCAATAAACATTCCGCGAAAGAATACGCAGAAGCAATTGATTTTATGAAAAGAGGCTATGAGTCTTACGAGGAAGTTTTTGAGGATTATCATGGAGTTTTGTCACCAGCTAGCCCAGGTGTTGCACCGAAGGGTTTAAAAAGTACAGGAACAGCAGAATTTAATAAAGTTTGGTCTTATCTTGGCACACCATGTATTTCGTTACCTTTACTTGAAGGAGAAAATAATTTACCATTAGGTGTTCAATTAATTGGCAATAAATATGATGATCATAGATTTCTAGGAGTTGCTAATTGGTTAGAAAAAGAATGTCAGGAATAAAATGAATAAAATTACTACAATCATAGGATTATCTTTTGCAGTTTTCTTTTTAATTGGTTTAGCTACAACTTTGACAAGATCAATGATGATAGGCTTCTTGGATGTTATTCCAGTTTATCTCTTAATGGGTGCAGCTATCATCATGATGATATACGAAGCCTTTTTTGATAAAGATTAATATCAATTAAATTGAAAAATATTAAGACAGATATATTTCCATTATCATTACTATTTATACAACCAATCTTTATGGCTAGTAACTTAGTTGTTGCTAGAGGTGGTGTTGAATTTGTCCCGCCTATTTCACTTGCATTTTGGCGTTGGGCAGTAGTTTTTTTGATTTTATTACCATTTACTTATGTAACTTTAAAAAATAATTTTCATATAATTAAAAAGGAATGTAAAAAATTATTTTTTTTAGGGTCAATGGGGTGTGGTGTATGCGGCGCTTTCCCTTTTTTAGCTGGTGAGACAACAACTGTAACTAATATGGGAATAATTTATACATCCTCTCCAGTTTTTATTATTTTGATTTCATATTTCTTTTTTCAAGAAAAAATAAATTTGACAAAGGTAATTGGTTTAATTGCTTGTTTGATTGGTGTTTTTGTCATTATTATTAAAGGTGATATTGATTTACTAATTAATCTTAGATTTACAATTGGTGATTTATGGATGTTAGCTGCTGCAGTTGGTTGGGCTTTATATTCTATTTATTTATTTTATTGGAAATCAAAATTAAAAATTTTTGATAGATTTACTATGATTTCCTTTTTTGGTGCTTTAAGTTTGCTACCCTTTTATGTTGGTGAGGAATTATTTTATAAAGAGACTATTTTTGTAACGGAATTTTATTTATGGGTGATTTTTGCTGCTATATCGCCAGGGATAATTGCCTTTACACTTTATACTATAGCTCAAAAAAAATTAGGTGCATCTTTAACTGGCTTTACGCTTTATGTTTTTACAGTTTACGGTGCAATTTATGGATACTTTTTATTTGACGAAAAATTTGAAAATTACCATATTATTGGGACTGTTCTGGTATTTTTTGGCGTATATTTAACAAAGAAAAATAATGTTAAAAAGGTTTAGGAATAGTTTGTTATTATTTTTACAACTAACAATTTTAGTTTACTTATTTCTCTTAGTATTTCTTTATTTCTATCAAAGGAACTTAATGTATCATCCAGATGAAAATAATTATTTTGATGACAAACTCTCAGTTTATATTGAAAAAGTAAAAGTTCCAACCCAAGATGGATTAGATTTATTGGGTTGGTATCATGAAAAAGATATAAAAAAAAATAAAACAATTCTATTTTTTCATGGAAATGCCGGATCTTTAGAAAATAGAATTCATAAATTAAATCATTTTAGAGACATGAGTGTTAATTTTTTAATAATTGCTTGGAGAGGTTTTAGTGGTAATGAGGGTAAACCATCGGAGTCTGGATTATATGAGGATGGTGAAAGTGCAATTAAATGGTTGGTAAAAAAAGGTGTTGATGAAAAAAATATAGTAATTTATGGAGAATCATTAGGAACAGGAGTTGCAACACATTTATCCCAGAACAAAGAGTTTGCAGGTGTTATTTTAGAAACCCCATTCACATCAATGATTGATGCGGCTAAAAAATTTTATCCATATATACCCGTTGGTCTTTTACTCAAAGATAAATTTGAAAATAAAAATAAAATTAAAAATATTAAATCTCCTATTTTGATAATGCATGGCGAAAAAGATCAAATAGTTCCTTTTGAAATGGGTAAAAAGATGTTTGAAATAGCTAATGAACCCAAATATTCGTATTTTACCAAATATGACAATCATATGATGGAGTATGACGAGAGTTTTGTAAAAGCACTAAACTCTTTTTTGATTAATTTAAATTAAGCCATATTCTAAACAAATATTTTTCAAGATTAAAGATTAAGCTTAAAAAGTGAAAAATGTTTTTATTATTATTATTTTATTCATAACTTTAAAAAGCTTTGCTTTTTCGAAAGATAATTCATTTTATCCTGACGATTTATTTCACATAGATCATATGGACTCACACAATAAAAAATTTGCACTATATTTTAAGGGGCGAGAGAAATCGATTTTAGCTAGAGGTGAAGAAAGTAATTATATAAATGATTATCCAAAAGATCTTTATATCTATAATTATTCAACAAAGTCTTCTTCACCATTGATCTCTTATGATTGGTTTCCCTCTCAAGCCAAATTTCATTTAGAGGAATATGACTTTCCTGTATTTCCAGACGACTTTGCTTATTATCTTTTAAAAGATGATAAAACACTGGTGATGATTAGTGCGGTTAAAAGTTTAAATGCAAACTTTAAGTATGATATTTTTAATAAGAAACTTGAACTTTACCCCACTACAGGAAAATTTGATTTTATTATTTCGTCTTTTTCTAAGGATTGTGGGCATTATAAATTTAAAGATAATTATAAGTGTAGTATTTATAAACCTTTAATCTCGAGTAATTTAATCAATTAACCTGAGTAAAAGCCTCAGCAAATTTTTCTGCATTGAATAATTGTAAGTCGTCTTCTTTTTCGCCCAAGCCTAAAGCTATAATAGGTAGTTGATATTTTTTTGCTATCGCCAGTAGAATACCGCCTTTGGCAGTTCCATCTAATTTGGTCATGATTAAACCAGTTAATGGAATAATTTTGTTAAACTCTTCTACTTGATTAATTACATTCTGTCCCGATGTTGCGTCTAAAACTAAAATAATGTTGTGAGGGGCATCCTGGTCAATTTTTTTTGTTACATTGGCTATCTTTTTATATTCCTCCATTAAATTTTTTTTATTTTGTAGTCTTCCAGCAGTATCGATTAATACTTGGTGAAAATTATTTTTGATTGCTTCTTCAACTGCTTTATATGCGACTGATGCTGGATCAGAACCTTGAGATGATTTAGTTATTTTAACGTCAATTTTATTTGCCCAGTTTTCTAATTGTTCAATAGCTGCTGCTCGAAAAGTATCAGAAGCGGCAAACATAACTTTGTTTCCATTAGTTTTTAAAATTTTACCTATTTTACCAATAGTTGTTGTTTTGCCAACACCATTCACACCTGAGATTAATGTTGCATTGAGTTTATCTTTTTTTTCGAAAAAAGAATTATTCTCTAAAGGTTTCATTAGATTAATAATATATTCTTTTAAAATAAGATTTATCTCGGTTGATAAATCTTTATTTGGATCGATTTTTTTACTTGAAATGATTTCCTTGATTTCAGACGCAGCCTCGACACCTACATCTGACTCAATTAAAAATTCTTCAATTTTATTTAAATTTTTATCGTCAATCTCTTTTTTTATAATTATTTCTTTTAGTCCAGATGTCAGTGCAGATGCACTTTTTTTAAAGCCTATCTTAAATTTATCAAAAATTCCCATTATAGTTTGAACTCAATTTCTTTTATTTCTGAAACGGGTCCTTTCATGTGGATTGAATTTTTATCATCTATAAGAATTGATAATTTACCTGTTTGAAATTCTATGTCTGTT
The DNA here is from genome assembly GCA_902631255.1 of uncultured Pelagibacteraceae bacterium. Classification (GTDB taxonomy): domain Bacteria; phylum Pseudomonadota; class Alphaproteobacteria; order Pelagibacterales; family Pelagibacteraceae; genus Pelagibacter. The sequence goes on along the minus strand of CACOXS010000002.1, from coordinate 26,823 downwards.
TTATTTTCAGTAAGATTATTTAATTTACCAGCAAATGCTGTTGCACATGCAGCTGTTCCACATGCTTTGGTAAGCCCCGCTCCTCTCTCCCATACCTTCACTTTAATTAAATTTTTATTAATTATTGTAGCAATTGTAACATTACATTTTTCTGGAAAAATTTTATGATTTTCAATTTCGGGTCCAATTTTTTCAATATTAAAATTTTCAATTTCGTTTACAAAAAAAACAATATGTGGATTTCCAACATTAACTGCCGTCCCACCCGAATGTTCTTTGTTATTTGAATCAATAATCTTAATATTTAAATTTTTCGTATCTAGTTTTTCTGATAAAGGAATTTCGTTCCATTGTAATTTAGCTTTACCAATTTCAGTCGTAACAATGTTTTTATCTAATATTTTTGACTCTAAATTTCCATTTGAAGTTGACAAAATGATGTTTTCAGATTTTGTCTCCTCGGAGATTAATTTTGCAACACATCTAGTACCATTTCCACACGCACCAGACTCTCCTCCATCAGAATTAAAAAATTTTAAATTTGCATCACTTGATTTGCTAGACTCAATAAATATTAATTGATCACAGCCAATAAAATTTCTATCACAAATTTTTATGATTTGATCTTTAGTCAAATTGGTAATCTTTTGTCTATTATCAATTATTACAAAATCATTACCTAATCCATCCATTTTAAAAGCCCTAATATCCATATATAGTTATTTAACTTATTTATTGACTTTTTGAACCTCTATTATAGTTTGTGGCAGTTTCCGCAAAAACGTTAAATTTGCGGTGTCTTTGGAAACAAAGAGATCGACACTAGTCAGCGAGGGTTCGCCCACTAGTGCGATTACTGCTGTGTGAAATAAATATGTTTGAAAATTTAACAAATAAATTTGAGGAAGTTTTTTCCTCCCTGAAAAAAGCCCCTTCGCTTGATGAGAGCCAAGTTGATGAAGGCCTTAGAGCTATTAGACAAGCCTTACTAGAGGCTGATGTATCACTTGAGGTCGCAAAAGATTTTATTGAAAAAGTAAAACCTAAAGCTTTAGGGCAAGAAATTATCAGATCTACATCTCCTGGTGATATGGTTGTAAAAATTGTTTATGACGAATTAGTTAATTTATTAGGTGAAAAAAACATTGATGTAAATTTAAACGCCGTTCCTCCCGTACCAATGATGTTAGTTGGTCTACAAGGTTCAGGTAAAACCACCACTACTGCAAAACTTGCAAGATATTTAGAAAATACAAAGAAAAAGAAGGTAATGATGGTCAGCTTAGATATTTATAGACCAGCTGCACAAGAACAATTGAAATCTTTAGGTGAGCAAAATGATATCTTAACTTTACCAATTATAAAGGGTCAACAACCAGCAGATATTTGTCAGAGAGCAATAAGCGCTGCAAATTTAAATGGTGCCGACATTATCTTATTTGATACAGCTGGCAGAACACAAATAGATCTTCAAATGATGAGTGAAATAAAGCAGATTGAAAATATAATCAATCCCGCTGAAACTTTTTTAGTTGCAGATTCTTTAACAGGTCAAGTAGCAGCGTCAGTTGCAAAAGAATTTAAAAATACTGTAGGTTTATCAGGAATTATTTTAACAAGAGCTGATGGTGATGCCAGAGGTGGGGCCGCGGTAAGTATGAAATTTGTATCAGAGGTTCCAATTAAGTTTTTAGGGGTAGGAGAAAAAATTGAAAATTTTGAGGTGTTTCACCCTGATAGGATTGCTAACCGAATTCTTGGAATGGGAGATATTGTATCTCTAGTTGAAAAAGCAGCACAAGATTTAGGTGAAGAAAATATTAAAAAGACAGAAGAGAATTTAAAAAAGGGACAATTTTCAATGCAAGATTATTTAACTCAACTAAGACAGATGAAAAAAATGGGTGGAATAGAGGGAATCATGTCTTTTATGCCAGGTATTTCTAAAGTTAAATCACAAATGGATGCTGCGGGTATTGACGAGAGTGTTATCACTAAGAACGAGGCTATAATCTTATCGATGACAAAAAAAGAAAGAGAGAACCCAAAAATAATTGATGGTTCTAGAAAAAAAAGAATTGCTAATGGTTCTGGAACTGATCCAGCCACTATCAATAAATTGTTAAAACAATTTAAAATGATGTCTGAAATGATGAGAAAGATGTCTAAAGGAAATCTGAAAGGTATGTCTGACAAAGGAATACCACCAGAATTATTTAATCAATTAAAATAAAAAAGGAGAATAAATGTTAAAACTTAGATTATCAAGAGGTGGAACAAAGAAAAGACCAGTTTACAAAGTTGTTGTAGCTGATAGTCGTTTTGCAAGAGATGGACGTTTCATAGAAAAAGTTGGTTTTTTTAATCCTCTATTACCTAAAGAAAAAAAAGAGAGAATAGGATTAGAGGCTGAAAGAATTAAATATTGGTTAGGCCAAGGTGCACAACCGACTACAAGAGTAGCAAGAATCTTAGGTGAAAATGAGTTAATGCCAATGCCTGCTAATGGTAATAATCCTCAAAAAGCTATTCCAAAAAAAGATAGAAAAAAAGAAGGGTCTGATGAAGCTAAAAAAGAGGAAGCTCCAAAAGCAGAAGCTAAAAAAGAGGAAGCTCCAAAAGCAGACGCTAAAAAAGAGGAAGCTCCAAAAGCAGAAGCTAAAAAAGAGGAAGCTCCAAAAGCAGACGCTAAAAAAGAGGAAGCTCCAAAAGCAGAAGCTAAAAAAGAGGAAGCTCCAAAAGCAGAAGCTCCAAAAGCAGACGCCCCAAAAGACGAAAAAAAGTAATTTAAGGTTTACTTATGTTAAAGACACAAGTGTTGACACTTTATCCAGAAATTTTCCCTGGTCCTTTAAACAAAGGATTATATGGAAAAGCAATGGCTAAAAAAATATGGAGTCTTAATATAGTAAACATAAGAGATGCAGCAACAGATAAACACAAAACTGTCGATGATACTCCATATGGTGGTGGATCAGGTATGCTGTTAAAACCAGACATACTAGCAAAATCAATTGATAAAAATATCCAGAAGGGGGAAAGAATTTTTTATCTTTCGCCAAAAGGTAAAAAATTTGATCAAAGACTTGCACAAGATTTATCAAAAGAAAAATCATTCAGTTTAATTTGTGGACATTTCGAAGGTGTTGATGAAAGAGTACTATCCACAAGAAATATTGAGGAAATAAGTATAGGAGATTATGTGCTTTCTGGAGGGGAAACAGCTGCTCTTGTAGTTCTTGATAGTGTGTTAAGACTTTTGCCTGGAGTTTTAGGTAATGATAAATCATCTTTGGAGGAAACTTTTGGAAATGGTCTTTTAGAGTATCCTCAATATACAAAACCTCAAATTTGGGAGGAAAAATCAGTACCAGATGTCTTATTATCAGGGGATCATAGCAAAATTAAAGACTGGCGTTTATCTCAATCTGAGGCTATAACACGCGTCCGAAGACCAGATTTGTGGCAAAAATATAAGAAGGATTAACTTGATAAATATTGAAATGAAAACGATTGAAGAAATAAATCAACATAATGTAAAAAAAATTCTTTCGGAAAAAAAGATTCCAGAATTCTTTCCAGGTGATGTTGTAAAAGTTGGTGTAAGAATTACAGAGGGAAAAAAAGAGAGAATTCAGTATTTTGAAGGTGTATGTATTGCGAAAAAAAGCAGAGATTTAAATTCTTCTTTTACAGTTAGAAAGATTTCTTTTGGTGAAGGTGTTGAGAGAACATTCCCACTATTTGGTACAGTAATTGACTCAATTAAAGTTATTCGTTCAGGAAAAGTTAGAAGAGCTAAACTATATTACTTAAGAGATAGAACTGGTAAATCAGCTAGAATCGCCGAAAAAATAAGAAAAAAGATTGGTATTGATATAGATGTAAAACCAGAAACAGTAACTGAGCAAAATTTAGCTCCTGTTTCAACAGAAGCATCTGATAATAAAGAAGATGTAACTAAGGCAGAGGCTAAGAAAGAAGAAACTCCTAAGGAAGAGCCAAAAAAAGAAGAAACAGCCAAAGTTGAAACAAAACCTAAAACTGAAGAAAAACTTGAAACTTCTCCAGAAAAAAAATAATTTTTTTTTCAATGCCTAATACTCTTTACGACAAAATTTGGAAAGAACACTTAGTTGATCAGCAAGATGATGGAACAGCTTTATTATTTGTTGATAGGCATCTCGTTCATGAAGTGACCAGTCCACAAGCATTTGAAGGTTTACGAAATTCTAAAAGAAAAGTAAGACACCCAAAGCTTACATTGGCCGTTGCAGATCACAACGTCCCAACTACTGATAGAACCAATGGTATTTCAGATAAAGAATCTAAAATTCAAGTTGATACATTAGAAAAGAATTGTAAGGAATTTGATATACAACTCTTTGGAATGGAGGATAAGCGTCAAGGCATAGTTCATATAATTGGTCCTGAACAAGGATTTACTCAACCTGGAACAGTTATAGTTTGTGGAGATAGTCATACAGCTACACATGGAGCGTTTGGTGCTTTAGCATTTGGTATAGGCACCTCAGAGGTTGAACACGTACTAGCAACACAAACTTTAGTGCAAAAAAAAGCAAAAAATTTTAGAATTAATGTTAATGGAAAACTTCCGTTAGGTGTTACTTCAAAAGATGTAATTTTACAAATAATTGGAAAAATAGGAACAGCAGGTGGAACAGGATGTGTTATTGAGTATGCTGGTGATTTAATCAGATCATTGAGTGTTGAGCAAAGAATGACTATATGCAACATGACTATAGAGGGTGGAGCAAGAGCAGGTTTGATTGCACCAGACGAAAAAATTTTCAAGTATTTGGATGGAAAACCTATGTCACCCAAAGGTGAAAAATGGGATAAAGCTTTAGCGTACTGGAGAAGTTTAAATTCTGATGATGGTGCAAATTTTGATAAAGAAATAAGTCTTCAAGCTAATGAAATTTCACCGATGATTACCTGGGGAACTTCACCTCAAGATGTCATTACTATTGAGGATAAAGTACCAAACCCAGACAATGAAAAAGATGAGGATAGAAAAAATTCTATTGAAAGAGCTCTAAAATATATGGGTTTAAAACCTGATATGGCTGCTAAAGATATTAAGATAGATAAGGTTTTTATAGGTAGTTGCACAAATGGAAGAATTGAGGATTTACGAGAGGCAGCAAAGATTTTAAAAGATAAAAAAATTGCCTCTCATGTTCATGCAATGGTTGTTCCAGGATCTGGTCTAGTGAAAGAACAAGCAGAGCAAGAAGGTTTACATAAAATATTTGAAGAGTCTGGTTTTGAATGGAGAGAACCAGGATGTTCTATGTGTTTAGCAATGAATGCTGATAAATTAAAACCAGAGCAAAGATGTGCATCTACATCAAACAGAAACTTTGAGGGAAGACAAGGTAGAGGTGGAAGAACACACCTTGTGAGCCCAGGAATGGCAGCTGCAGCAGCAATTTCTGGAAATTTGGATGATGTAAGAAAGTATCAAAATTAATGCAAAAATTTTCTACATTAAAAAGTATTCCAGCATATTTACCAATAGTAAATATCGATACTGATATGATTATCCCAAAGCAGTTTTTAAAAACAATTAAAAGAACTGGACTTGGAAAAAATTTGTTTTTTGAAATGAGGTATGATGATAATGGAAATAAAATAGGGGATTTTATATTAAATAAAGATCCATTTACAAATTCAAAAATACTGATAGCAGGAAAAAACTTTGGTTGTGGATCCTCAAGAGAACACGCTCCTTGGGCATTATTAGATTTTGGTATTACATGTGTAATTAGCTCCAGTTTTGCTGATATTTTTTATAGCAATTGTTTTAAAAATGGAATTTTACCAATTATTGTTGATGAAGAAAAAATAAAAGAGTTGTCTGAATATGCTAATAGAAAAGAAGAAATTTCAGTAGACCTTAAAGAAGAAAAAATAGTTTATGGTAATAATGAAATTAAATTTAAAATAGACTCCTTTAAAAAGAAATGTCTTCTCGAAGGTTTAGATGATATTGCGCTATCTTTAAATAAATCTGATAAGATAAAAAGTTTCGAGCAAAAATTAAAAAGCTCTAAGCCATGGATTATAAGTGATTAAGGTAAAAAAGAGAAAGATACTATTACTTCCCGGAGATGGTATTGGTCCCGAAGTTATTGGTGAAGTAAAAAAAATTATCAATTGGTTCAATGATAAAAAGTCTCTAGATTTTGAGATGGATGAAGATTTAGCGGGAGGATGCTCTTACGATAAGCATGGTACACCTATTACAGATGAGGTTTTTTATAAAGCATTAGAAAGTGCAGTTGTTATGTTAGGCGCTGTAGGAGGACCAAAGTGGGATAATGTTGAGTTTTCCAAAAAACCTGAGAGAGCACTTTTAAAACTAAGAAAAGAATTAAAACTATTTGCTAATTTGAGACCAGCGATATGTTTTAAACAATTAGTTGATGCCTCAACATTAAAACCTGAAATTGTTTCAGGTTTAGATATTATGATTGTAAGAGAGTTAACTGGAGGAATATATTTTGGTGAGCCTAGAGGAATTAAACCAATTGAAAATGGGGAAAGAAAAGGGATTAATACTCACACTTACACAAGCAATGAGATTATAAGAGTTGCTAGAGTTGCCTTTGATTTAGCAAAAAAAAGATCAAACAAAGTAACTTCTTGTGAAAAATCAAATGTTATGGAGGCAGGCCAACTTTGGAAAGAAGAGGTTCAGACATTACACGATAAAGAATTTAAAGACGTTGAACTAAGTCATATGCTTGCAGACAATTGTGCTATGCAGTTGTTGAGAAATCCAAAGCAATTTGATGTAATTGTAACAGATAATTTGTTTGGAGACATGTTATCTGACCAAGCCTCAATGTTGACTGGATCATTAGGTCTTTTACCTTCTGCATCTTTAGGTGCAAAAAATAAAGATGGAGAGATGAGGGCTATGTATGAACCTATTCATGGTTCGGCTCCAGATATAGCTGGTAAAAGTATTGCTAATCCAATAGCTACAATTTTAAGTTTTGCTATGGCTTTGAGATATTCATTAGATTTAGATAAAGAGGCAGAAGCTCTGGAAAAAGCTGTACAGGATGTATTAAATGATGGTTTAAGAACTAAAGATATTTTATCAAAAGGTACAAAAGAGGTGACTACATCACAAATGGGTGATGCGATCATTTCAAAATTGCAATAATTAATTAATTATTTTAAAATCAAACTATGCCAACTTATACTGCACCCGTTGAAGATATGATGTTTCTTTTTGAAAAACTAAGAAACAACAAAGAGTATAATGAATTGGAAAAATACAAAGAAGTTACCCCAGATTTAGTAAAAGACATTCTACAGGAAGCAGCAAAAATAAATCAAAATTTAATTTTACCATTAGCTAAAGTTGGAGATGAAAATCCTGCAATTTTAGAAAATGGAGTTGTTAGAACGCCTCCGGGTTACAAAGAGGCTTATAAAAAATATATTGAGGATGGTTGGACATCTTTATCATGTGATCCAAAATATGGGGGTCAAGGTATGCCAAAAACAGTGAGCGCATTTTTTGATGAAATGCTATCCTCTGCTAGCCTTTCTTTTAAACTCTATAGTGAACTTAGTATTGGTGCTTATAATTGTATTAATCATCATGCTAGCGATGAAATAAAAAATAAATATTTACCAAAAATTGTAGAAGGTAAGTGGAGTGGAACAATGTGCTTAACTGAGCCAGTATGTGGTACTGATTTAGGGCTACTAAAAACAAAGGCTAAAAAACAATCTGATGGTACATTCAAATTAACTGGACAGAAAATTTTTATTACCTCTGGTGATCACGATTTAACTGAAAATATTATTCATTTGGTTTTAGCAAGAGTGGATGACTCTCCGGCTGGTACTAAAGGTATTAGTCTGTTTTTAGTTCCAAAGTTTATTGTAAAAGAAGATGGGCATGTTGGTCCAAGAAATGGAATATCAACTGGTTCTATCGAAACAAAAATGGGAATTAAAGGATCAGCAACTTGTGTTCTTAATTTTGATGAAGCGACTGGCTACATGATTGGTGATAAGGAAAAAGGTTTGAGTGCAATGTTTACGATGATGAATCTTGAGAGGATTGTTGTTGGGATACAGGGTTTAGGTATATCAGAGATTGCTTATCAAAATTCACTTTCATACGCAAAAGAGAGAAAGCAAGGTAAGTCGAATAATTCAAAATCTAAAAATGGTGCTGATTTTATAATTGAGCATGCAGATATTAGAAGATCGTTGTTAAATATGAAATCTATTATTGAGGGCGAGAGAGCTTTATGTTTTTGGTTATCCCAACAAACTGAGGTAAGCCTATATCATCCAGATGAAAAAGCTAGGCGAGAGGCATCTGATTATGTCTCATTAATGACTCCAGTAGTTAAATCCTTGTTTACAGATTTAGCAATGGAAATCACTAGCGATGCAATGCAAATTTATGGTGGGTATGGTTATACTAAAGATCAAGGAATAGAGCAGTTGTATCGAGATAATAGAATCACACCAATTTACGAGGGCACGAATTCTGTACAAGCTGCTGATCTAGTTTTTAGAAAATTATCAAATAAGAATGGGAATGTAATTTATAAATTTTTAGATCAGGTTAAAAATGAATGTAATTCTAACAACGAAAAAATAAGACCATTCATCTCAGATTTTAATAATTATTTAGATGTATTAAAAAAATTTAGTGATTGGATGATTGAGAAATCTAAAACAGATAAAGATGATGTAAGTGCTGCTGCTAATGATTATCTTAAAACTCTCGGATTTGTTTCGATTGCTTACGCATGGATAAAAGTACTAGAGGTAAGCTTTAAAGATTATAATGAAAATAAAAATTTTTATGATGACAAAATTGATACCGCTAGGTTTTATTTTGATAAAGTTCTACCAAGAGCTGAACAACATTACAAATCAGCAATTTCTGGAAGCTCCAATATTATGAATTTTAAATTCAATTAAATGAGTCATTTCGATACTAATTTAGATAAGAATAGTGCAAATTATGTTCCTTTAACTCCTTTGACTTTTTTGAAGAGAGCAAACGAGATTTATCCTGATTATGAAGCAATTATCTATGAAGATCGTAAATATACCTGGGCTGATGTTTATAAACGTACTATTAAATTTGCAAGCGCCCTTAATAAAATTGGAATTAAAAAAGGAGATACTGTCTCATTTTTAGCTTTCAACACACCTGAAATTTTTGAGGGACATTACTCTGTTCCTATGTCTGGTGCAGTATTAAATACAATTAACATAAGATTAGATGCTAAAACTATTGCTTATATTTTAGAACACAGTGATGCTAAAGTTCTTGTTGTTGATAGACAATTACACATAGAAGTTAAAAAAGCGTTAAGCACTTTAAAAAAGAAAATCACAATTATTGATATAGTTGATAAATTTGCAGACCAATCAAAGTGTGAAAAAATTGGTGATCTAGAATATGAGAGTTTTTTAAATACCGGTGATGAAAAATTTGATTGGAAAATGCCAGATGACGAGTGGCAAGCAATATCATTGAGCTATACATCTGGAACTACCGGAAACCCTAAAGGCGTTGTTTACCATCATCGGGGATCATATTTAATGTCCACGGGTAGTGCAGTTGCCTGGAACATGCCAAACAGACTTAATTTTTTAACTATCGTCCCAATGTTCCATTGTAATGGATGGGGTTATCCTTGGACTATACCCATGTTAAATGGAAGAACAATTTGTCTAAGAAATATAGATGTAAAAAAAATATTTGAATTAATAGACAAACATAATGTTACTCACTTTGGTGGAGCGCCTATTGTACTAAATATGATAACTGGTGCACCAGAGTCTGATAGAAAAAAATTAAAGCAAAAAGTATACGTCCTTACTGCAGGAGCTCCACCGCCAAGTATAATTTTCAAAAAAATGAAAGAACTTGGTTTTGAAGTTATGCATGTTTATGGATTAACTGAAACTTATGGACATGTAACTCAATGTGCGTGGAATGATGCTTGGAATGACTTCGATGAGGAAAAGCAGAACGAAATTAAAGCCAGACAAGGAGTTAGATATCCAAATACAGAAGGGATTGCTGTGATGGATCCAGAAACAATGACTGAAGTTCCAAAAGATGGAAAGACGATTGGTGAAATAATGATTAAAGGAAATGTAGTCATGAAGGGTTATTTTAAGGATAAGGATGCTACAAATAAAGCAATGGCTGGTGGTTGGTTTCATTCTGGTGACTTAGCTGTCATGCATCCAGATGGATATGTAAAAATCCAGGATAGGTCTAAAGATATAATAATTTCTGGAGGTGAAAACATATCCTCTATAGAAATAGAAAATACTCTTGCAAAACATCCCTCAGTATCTATTGCAGCCGTTGTAGCTAAACCAGATGAAAAATGGGGAGAGGTACCTTGTGCATTTATTGAGATGGTAAAGGATAAACCAACAACCGAGAAAGAATTAATTGGTTTTTGTAAAGAAACCCTCGCAGGTTTCAAAGTGCCAAAACAAGTTGTTTTTTGTGAACTACCTAAAACATCGACAGGAAAAATTCAAAAATTTGAATTGAGAAAAAAATTTTAGGTAATTGATTGATATTTGAAATAGAAAATAAAACTATTCATGCATCTGATGCAGGTCAAGGCATAGATCCAAAAAAACAAACAATAGTATTTCTTCATGGAAGTGGCCTATCACACATAGTTTGGTCATTAACTGAACAATTTTTTTCGAAAAAGAATTTCAATGTATTGTCTATCGATCTTCCTGGTCATGGAAATTCAGATGGACCATGTTTAGATACCATAGAAAAAATTGCTGATTGGCTAGAAAGTGTATTTAAAAAATTGCAATTAAAAAATTTGATTTTAGTTGGTCATTCTCAAGGATGTTTAGAAATACTTGAATATGCTTTTAAATATAAAAGCAGGTTAACTAAAATAGTTTTAGTTGGCGGCTCAAATAAAATGCCAGTTCATCCTGATTTAATAGAACTTGCAAATAATGGTGACTCTGATGCTGTAAAATTAATGATGAAATGGGGTTATGAAGGCTCAAAAAAATTTATTGGTGGGAATCCAGTAGAAAAAATAATTCAGTCTCCGAGAGATATTAGTGAAGTTTTAGCAGTCGATTTAAATGCGTGTAATAATTACTCAAATGGGTTAGAGGCAACAAAAGTTTTAGATCTTCCCACATTACTTATTTTCGGAGAGTTAGATAAAATGATCAATTTAGATGCAGGGAAAAAATTTTCAAATTTAGTAAAAAACTCATCTACTCATGTAATTAAAGGTTGTGGTCATATGATAATGATTGAAAAAGCATTTGAAATGAGAGAAAAGATTTTAGAATTTTTAATTAAATGAAAAGTTATCCGATAGCAAAATCAAGAAGAGTTAGAAGTACACCCTATACTTCTAGAATAGAGAAACAAGGTGTTACCGCTTATACTGTTTATAATCATATGCTTTTACCAGCAGCTTTCGGTTCCTTGGAAGAGTCTTGTGATCATTTAAAAAAGAATGTTCAAATTTGGGATGTAGCTGCAGAAAGACAGGTTGAAATTTTAGGCAAAGATGCTGCAAAACTTGTACAACTCATGACTTGTAGAGATTTATCGAAATCCAAAGCAGGAAGATGTTATTATTGCCCTTTGATCGATGAAAATGGAAATTTGGTAAATGATCCTGTTATTTTAAAATTAGCTGAAGATAGATGGTGGATTTCAATTGCTGACTCTGATGTAATTTTTTTTGCAAAAGGTCTTGCTTCAGGAAATAAATTTGATGTTAAAATTTTTGAACCAATCGTAGATATCTTAGCAGTTCAAGGTCCTAAATCTTTTGATTTAATGGAAAAAGTTTTTGGTGAAAAAATAAAAGAGTTAAAATTTTTTGGATTTGATTATTTCACTTTTAATGGGGCAAAACATTTAATAGCTAGATCTGGTTGGTCAAAACAAGGTGGTTTTGAAATTTATGTTGAAAAAACCGACTCAGGTTTGAAGTTATACGATCATCTTTTTGAAATTGGTAAAGAATTCAATGTAAGGCCTGGATGTCCAAATTTAATCGAAAGGATTGAGAGTGGTTTACTTTCTTATGGGAATGATTTTGATAACAATGATAATCCATTTCAATGTGGTTTTGATAAATATATCGATTTAGAGACTGATATAAACTTTTTAGGTAAAGATAAACTTAAAAAAATTAAAGAAAAAGGAATTGATAGAAAGCTAATGGGTGTTCAGATAGATTTAAACAAGATTATTTTAACTAGTTCTTTAGACATCAAGAATAATGAAGGGAAAATAATTGGAGAACTAAGATCCGCTTGTTACTCGCCACATTTTAAAAAAGTTATTGGTATTGCAATGATAAAAGAACCATATTGCAAAGCATCTTCGTCCGGAACAATAGAAATTGATGGAAATTCTTTAGCTCTTAAAGTTTGCGATTTACCTTTCATCTAGTATAAAACTTAGATCATGAATATTGCAATTGTAGGAGCAACAGGAAATGTTGGTAGAAAAACATTGGAAATTTTGGAGAGAAAAGAATTTTCAATAGATAATTTATATTTAGTTGCGTCCTCAAAAAGTGTTGGAAAAAAAATTGGTTTTAGAGGTAAGGAAATGGATGTCCTTGATTTAGAAAATTTTGATTTCTCAAAAGTTAATATAGCTTTTTTTGCAGCCGGTGGAAAAATTTCTGAAAAATTTGCTGAAAGAGCAGCCAAAAATTGCTTGGTAATTGATAACTCTAGTTTTTTTAGAATGGATCCAGACGTACCTTTAATAGTTCCACAAGTAAATTCAGATGATCTAAAAAAAATTAAAAAAAATATTGTTGCAAATCCGAATTGTTCAACAGCTCAATTAGTGATTGCTCTTAAACCTTTACACGATCTATTTATTATCAAAAGAATTGTTGTGTCTACTTATCAATCAGTTTCTGGAGGTGGAAAAGCTCCCATGGATGAACTTATTGAGCAAACTAAACTAGTTTTAGATGGTAAAAAAGTATCATCTAAAAATTTTACAAAACAAATAGCTTTTAATGCCATCCCTCATATCGATCAATTTGCAGATGATGGTTATACTAAGGAAGAGTTAAAAATGATGAACGAAACTAAAAAAATTTTAGATACCAAAATTGATTTAACGGCAACATGTGTGAGATTACCAATCTCTGTTTCTCATTCTGAGTCAGTCAACTTACAATTTGAAAAACCTTTTACTCTGGAAAAGGTAAGAGATGCTTTGAATAATTTTGAAGGTTGTAAAGTTATTGATGAAAGAAATGATGGCGGTTATTCAACTCCAATTGAAGCAGAGGGAATGGATGAAACTTTTATTTCAAGGATAAGAGAAGATAAAACAATTAAAAATGGATTAAACTTATGGATCGTTTCAGATAATCTTTTGAGAGGCGCGGCTTTGAATGCAGTAGAAATTGCAGAAACAGTAATTAAAAACAATTACCATGGAAAATAAAAAACCATTATCCCCTCATATACAAGTTTATAAATGGCATATTTCGTCTTTAGTATCTATTTCACACAGAATTACGGGCATAATAAATATAATTGGGATTACATTAATTTGTTTGTGGGCATCTTTATTATTATTAGGTGAAAATAGTTATGAGGCTGTTAATTTACTATTAAATTCTCAAATTGGAAAATTTATTACTTTAGGATTGACCTGGTCTTTTTGTTTTCAAATTTTAAGTGAGATTAGACATTTGATAATGGATTTAGGTTATGGATTTGAACTTAAGACAACTAAAATAACTGGTCTTTTAGTAATTATAGGGTCAATCTTTTTAACTATAATTTTATATTTGATTGGAAAAAATTTATTTTAAAATGATTGCTGCAACAAAAAAATGGATTTTTTTAAAAATAAGTGGAGCAATATTAGTTCCATTAATGGCCTGGTTTATTCTAAGTTTTATTAGTATTTATGATCAGAGTTATTCAGAGGTATTGGAATTTTTTACGAATCCATTATCTAAGTTTTTATTTAGCTTATTTATTATTACTGCATATTTCTTTTCAGCATTAAGTATTAGTGAGGTTTTTGAGGATTATATAAAAGATTATAAAATCAAAAATGTCGCAAATGTTTTTTTGTACGTATCAGCTGTGGTAATTCCATTAATTACAATTATATTATTAATTAACTTATGAGTTCTTACAAAATAATCGATCATGAATACGATGTGGTAGTCTTGGGAGCAGGTGGTTCTGGTCTAAGGGCCGCGGTTGGTTTAAGTGAGGCTGGTTTAAAAACAGCTTGTATTTCAAAAGTCTTTCCAACTAGAAGTCACACCTCTGCAGCGCAAGGTGGTATTTCCGCTGCTTTAGGAAATATGGGTGAGGATGATTGGCGTTGGCATATGTACGACACAGTTAAAGGAGCTGATTGGTTAGGTGATCAGGATAGTATTGAATATCTCTGTAAGGAGGCACCAAAGGCTGTAATAGAGCTAGAAAAATATGGTGTTCCATTTAGTAGAACTGAAGATGGAAAAATTTATCAAAGACCATTTGGTGGTATGACCAAAAATTACGGCAATGGAATTGTACAAAGAACTTGTGCAGCCGCTGATAGAACAGGTCATGCAATTTTACATACTTTATATGGACAAGCTTTAAAACATAATACAGAATTTTTTATTGAGTACTTTGCATTAGATTTATTAATGAAAGATGGAGCGTGCAAAGGTCTTATTGCTTGGAATTTAAATGATGGAACTATTCATAGATTTAGAGCTCACACTGTTATAATCGCAACAGGTGGTTATGGAAAAGTATATTATTCTGCAACATCAGCCCATACTTGTACGGGCGATGGTAATGCGATGGTATTAAGAGCAGGTTTACCATTGCAAGATATGGAATTTGTTCAATTTCATCCAACAGGAATTTATGGTCATGGCACATTGATCACAGAGGGCGCAAGAGGTGAAGGAGGATATCTTACAAATTCTAAGGGTGAAAGATTTATGGAAAGATATGCCCCTAAAGCGAAAGATTTAGCATCAAGAGATGTTGTGAGTAGATCGATGTCAATTGAGATTAATGAAGGAAGGGGAGTTGGAAAAGATCAAGATCACGTTCATCTTAATTTAAGTCACTTAGATAAGGATATTATCGAAAGTAGATTACCTGGTATAACTGATGCTGCAAGATTATTTGCTAATGTAGATGTTACCAAAGAACCAATTCCGGTTGTTCCAACAGTTCATTATAATATGGGTGGAATTCCAACAAATTATAAAGCAGAAGTATTAACTGTAAACGGTTCAGAAAAAACTGTTCCAGGTTTAATGGCAATAGGTGAAGCAGCGTGTGTTTCAGTTCATGGCGCAAACAGACTTGGTTCAAACTCATTAATTGATTTAGTTGTTTTTGGTAGAGCAGCTGCTAAACGTGCAGCAGAGCTAATAAAACCAGGAACTCCACACGAGGAAATCAGTGAAACAGAAACCCAAAAATGCTTAGATCGTTTTGATAAAATAAGAAATTCACAGGGTGACATTGGAACAGCTGAACTAAGGTTATCAATGCAGAAAACTATGCAGTCCAAGTGTGCTGTTTTTAGAACTGAAAAAACTCTTAAAGAAGGTGTTAATGAAATAAGAAAAACTTATGATGGGCTAGACTCTTTATCAGTTAAAGATAAATCTTTAATTTTTAATACTGATTTAGTTGAAACTTTAGAATTTGATAATTTAATAAGACAAGCTGTAGTAACAGTTGATTCAGCCTATAACAGAAAGGAAAGTCGAGGAGCACATGCGAGAGAAGACTTTCCAAAAAGAGATGATAATAAATTTATGCAACATACTCTTGCCTGGTGTGACGGAAAAGATACAAAAATTAGTTATAGAGAAGTTCACAAATCAACATTGACTAATGAAGTGCAATATTTTCCACCTCAGGAAAGAGTTTATTGATGGCTCAAATAGGTTTACCTGACAACTCAAAAGTAAAAAAAGGTAAATATTTTAAGGATAAAACTGGTTCAAAAAATCTTAGAAAAGTAAATGTTTATAGATGGGACCCGTCTACAGAGGAAAATCCTAGAATTGATACCTATGAAGTTGATATGGATAATTGTCCCTCAAAAGTTTTAGATATTTTAAATAAAATTAAAAATGAAATAGATCCGACTTTGGCTTATAGAAGATCTTGTGCTCATGGAGTTTGTGGTTCGTGTGCGATGAATATGGATGGAAAAAATGGCCTTGCCTGTACAACTCCCCACAAAGATATAGATGGTGATATCAATATTTATCCATTACCACACCTTAAAGTCAAAAAAGATCTAATAGGCGACTTGGATGGTTTATATAAACAGTATCAATCAATTGAGCCATGGTTAAAATCAAATTCAAAGTCAGAAACTAAAGAAATTTTTCAATCTAAAGAAGATAGAGCTAAACTAGATGGCGCATATGAATGTATAATGTGTGCGTGTTGTTCAACTTCTTGCCCAAGTTATTGGTGGAATGGTGATAAATATCTAGGACCAGCAGTACTTTTACAAGCCTATCGGTGGATCATAGATAGTAGAGATGAAGAGAGAAATTCAAGATTAAAAAAGGTGGCAGATGAACTTAAACTTTATAGGTGTCACACAATTTTAAACTGTACTAGCGCTTGTCCAAAAGGTTTAAATCCTGCAAAAGCAATTGCTGAAATAAAAAAAATGTTAGCAACAGCTAATATTTAAACAATAGACTAATAACAATTTTTAATCTAAAAGGTCCTATTTATGAAATTAATTGAACATTTTGTAGGTGGAAAAATAATTCCCGGAACATCAAATAAAAAGGGTAAAGTTTTTAATCCAGCAACTGGTGATCAAGAAAAAGAAGTAAGAATTGCATCTAAAAAAGATTTGGATAGCGCGGTAGAAGTTGCAAAAAAAGCTTTTCAAGAATGGTCAGTAAAACCTTCTTTAGTGAGAGCTAGAGTCATGTTTAAATTCAAGGAACTTATTGAAAAAAATTCAGATGAACTCACACAACTAATTGTGAATGAACATGGAAAGGTTTATGAGGACGCAAAAGGTTCACTAACTCGGGGCCTAGAAGTTGTTGAATTTGCTTGTGGTATTCCTCATTTGCTGAAAGGTGAATTTTCAGAAAATGTTGGCACAAATGTTGATAGCTGGTCTATGCGACAGCCATTAGGTGTAGTTGCGGGTATTACACCTTTTAATTTTCCAGCAATGGTACCGATGTGGATGTTTCCAATTGCAATTGCTTGTGGAAATACTTTCATATTGAAGCCATCTGAAAAAGATCCCTCTTGTTCCATTAAATTAGCTGAACTTTTGAAAGAAGCAGGTTTACCCGATGGCGTTTTTAATGTGATCAATGGAGATAAAGAGGCTGTTGATGCTATTTTAACAAACCCAGATATAAAGGCAGTAAGTTTTGTTGGTTCTACTCCAATTGCAAAATATATTTATGAGAATTCAGCCAAGAATGAAAAAAGAGTTCAAGCTTTAGGGGGTGCTAAAAATCATTTGGTAGTAATGCCTGATTGTGATTTAGATGGTGCGGTAAATGGTTTAATGGGAGCTGCATATGGGTCTGCAGGAGAAAGATGTATGGCACAGTCAGTTGCGGTAGCAGTTGGAGATATAGGTGATGAACTAGTTTCAAGACTTTCAAAAAAAGCAGAAGCTTTAAAAGTAGGACCAGGAATGGATAAAAATTCTGAAATGGGACCTTTAGTAACAAAAGAGCATTTAGAAAAAGTAAGAGGATATGTAGATTTAGGAGTAAAAGAGGGAGCTAAGCTTGTTGTAGACGGTAGAAGCCTAAAATTACAAGGATATGAAAATGGTTTTTATATTGGTGGCTGTTTATTCGACCATGTTAAAAAAGAAATGAGAATTTATAAAGAGGAAATATTTGGACCAGTATTATCTGTGGTTCGAGTAAAAACTTTTGAGGATGCAGCAAATTTAATAAATGATCATGAATATGGAAATGGGGTGAGCATTTACACAAGAGATGGAGATGCTGGAAGAACTTTTGCGAGCAAGATTCAGGTTGGAATGGTAGGTATTAATGTGCCAATTCCTGTACCAATGGCCTTTCACAGTTTTGGTGGATGGAAAAGATCTTTATTTGGAGATAGTGCAATGCATGGTATGGAGGGTATAAAATTTTATACAAAATTAAAAACAATTACTTCAAGGTGGCCCTCAGGCATCAGGTCAAATGCAGAATTTGTGATGCCTACGATGAAATAAAAAAAATGACAAAAAAAAATAGTAAAATATCATTAATTGGTGCAGGTCAAATTGGAGGAACATTAGCTCACTTAATAGGAACAAAAGAATTGGTTGATGAAGTAGTTTTATTCGATGTAGCAAGTGGAATTGCAAAAGGAAAAGCTTTGGATATTGCCCAGTCCTCATCTGTAGATGGATTTAATGTGAAATTTTCTGGGACCGATAATTACAAAGATATTGAGGGATCAGATGTAGTAATAATTACTGCTGGAGTTCCAAGAAAACCTGGTATGAGTAGAGATGATTTATTAGGTATTAATTTAAAGATAATTAAACAAGTTGCAAATGGAGTAAAAGAAAATGCTCCTGATGCCTTTGTAATTTGTATAACTAATCCACTTGATGTAATGGTAATGGCATTCCAAAAATTTTCAGGTTTACCATCTAACAAAGTTGTTGGAATGGCCGGTATTTTAGATAGCTCGAGATTCAAATTATTTTTATCTTTAGAATTTGATGTACCAGTAAAAGAGATAGATGCGATGGTTATGGGAGGACATGGAGATACAATGGTTCCTCTTCCAAGATTTACCAAGGTATCTGGAAAACCTTTATTAGATTTGGTTAATGACGGAAAAATTTCAAAAGAAAGATTAGAAGAAATAAATCAACGAACTCGAGATGGTGGAGCTGAAATAGTAAAATTTTTAGAAAAGGGTTCTGCCTTTTATGCACCTGCAGCCTCCGGAATTGAAATGGCTAAAGCTTATCTCAATGATGAAAAAAAAATGCTTCCGTGTGCAGCCCAATTAAATGGTGAGTATGGAATAAAAGATATTTATGCTGGTGTGCCAATTATCATTGGAAAAAGTGGAGTTGAAAAAATAGAAGAAATTAACTTAGATGAAAAAGAAAAGTCTGAATTTTTACATTCAGTTGAAGCGGTAAAAAAACTATGGGAAGCGGCTTCTAAAATCGATCCTGATTTAGCTAAAAAATGAATATCCACGAACACCAAGCTAAACAAATCTTAAAAGAGTTTGGTGCAGTTGTCCCAGAGGGAGTTTTTGCGTTTACTGTTAAAGATTTAATTGAAAAATGTAAAAAACTAAAAACTGATAAATATGTCTTAAAAGCACAAATCCATGCAGGTGGAAGAGGGAAAGCGGGAGGAGTAAAAATCTTAAATAATTTAGATGAATTAGAAAAATCAGCCAATGAACTTCTTGGGAAAAAATTAATCACACATCAAACTGGGCCAGAAGGTAGAGAAGTAAAAAGACTTTATGTTGAAACTTCCTCTAATATAGAGAAAGAATTTTATTTATCATGTTTAATTGATAGAGCCACATCTAAAATTGCATTTATTTCTAGCAATGAGGGAGGGATGGATATTGAAGAAGTAGCAGCAAAATCCCCAGACAAAATTTTGACTAACAAAGTTGATTTTACAGAAGAAATTTCTGATGCAGAGTGTGAAAAGATAATCAAAATTTTCGATCTAGAGGATAGTTCAAAAATGGAGGCTATTTTTTTGATTAAATCTATTTATAAAATGTTTGTTAAAACGGACGCAAATATGGTTGAAGTTAATCCATTAATTTTAACAAAAGAAAAAAAAATTGTTTGTCTAGACGCAAAAATAAATTTTGATAGCAATGCTTTATTTAGACATCCGGAGATTTTAAATCTTAGAGATCTAAATGAGGAAGACCCTATAGAGATCGAAGCTAGTAAACATGATTTAGCTTATATTAAATTAGATGGAAGTATTGGTTGTATGGTAAATGGAGCTGGTTTAGCAATGGCTACAATGGATATAATAAAGTTATACGGAGAAGAGCCAGCAAATTTTCTTGATGTCGGTGGAGGAGCTTCAAAAGAGAAAGTTTCAGCAGCCTTTAAAATAATTTTGTCAGATAAAAATGTTAAAGGTATTTTAATCAATATTTTTGGCGGCATCATGAGATGTGATGTTCTTGCTCAAGGTGTAGTTGATGCTGCAAAAGAAATTGATATTAATGTTCCTTTAGTTGTCAGATTAGCCGGTACAAATTTTAAAGAAGGAAAAACTATATTAGACAATTCTGGATTAAAACTTATTTCTGCCGAAAATCTAGATGATGCAGCAAGTAAAATTGTGAAGGCTATAAAATAATGTCAGTTCTTGTAAATAAAGAAACTAGATTAATTTGTCAGGGTTTCACGGGGTCACATGGAACATTTCACTCTGAGCAAGCAATTAAATATGGAACAAAATTAGTAGGTGGAGTCACTCCTAAAAAAGGAGGACAAAAACATTTAGGATTACCAGTTTTTAATACAGTTAAAGAGGCTAAAAACTCTGAGGGTGCTAACGCCACGATGATATATGTACCAGCAAAGTTTGCTGCTGCAGCAATCATTGAGGCAATAGAAGCATCAATCGAGTTAATTGTTTGCATTACTGAAGGAATCCCAATTCAAGATATGTTGAGAGTTAAACAGAAATTACTAAAATCAAATTCCAGATTAATTGGACCTAATTGTCCAGGAATAATAACTCCTGATGAATGTAAAATTGGTATCATGCCAGGCAATATCCACAAAAAAGGTTCAGTTGGTATTGTCTCTAGATCTGGGACTTTAACCTATGAGGCAGTTGCTCAAACCACAGAAAATGGATTAGGTCAATCTACTTGTATAGGTATTGGTGGAGATCCAATAAATGGTACAAATTTTATTGATTGCTTAGATTTATTTTTGAATGATGACGAAACAGAGTCTATTTTAATGATAGGAGAAATTGGAGGAACAGCCGAAGAGGAAGCAGCAGAATTTATTCAAAATCACAAAATAAAAAAACCAATTGTTGGCTTTATAGCGGGTATAACAGCACCACCAGGTCGTAGAATGGGCCATGCTGGTGCAATCATTTCTGGGGGCAAAGGTGGTGCTAAAGATAAGATTAAAAAGATGGAAGATTGTGGAATAACAATGGCAAATTCTCCCTCCAAAATTGGAAAAACATTGTTCGATAAATTGTCTGATTGAAAAATTTCTTAGTCAGTTTATATTGATTAAACATAATGTCTTCCTCTAAAAATTTAGAATTTAAAAAAACAGCCTTTCTCAATAAATCAAACAGCGCTTTCATCGAAGAAATGTACTTAAAATTTGTAAATAATGATCCTGAATTACCTGATAGCTGGAGAAAATATTTTAAAGAAGTTGGAGATGAAGACGATATAATTGTAAATGAAATCAATGGTCCTTCGTGGAGTCCTTCTAAGAAAGTTTCAATAAATAAAAAGAAAAATTTTGAAAATCAAATCACAGAACAAAATAATGATGATATAATTAAATCAAACACAAATTCAATTAAAGCCGTTGCGATGATCAGATCATATAGACAAAGAGGTCATCTAATTGCAAAGCTTGATCCATTAGGATTGTTAAAATCAGATTATTTAGAGGAACTTCATCCAGAGTCTTATGGATTTAAAAAAGAAGATTATCAAAAGAAAATTTTCTTAGACAATGTCACTAATAAGCAATACTCAAATATTAATGAAATATTAAAATTCTTAAAAGAAAAGTATTGTGGTTCTTTAGGTTATGAATATATGCATATTTCAAATCCTACTGAGAGAAAGTGGTTTAGAGATCGTGTTGAAAAGGCAGATGATTTTAATTTTACACAAAATGGTAAAGAGGCAATTCTTAACAAATTGATTCAAGCTGAGGGTTTTGAAAAATTTCTTCATACAAAATATGTTGGGACCAAAAGATTTGGTCTTGATGGTGGTGAAAGCTTAATTCCTGCACTTGAACAAATAATTAAAATTGGCGGTCAGTCAAATGTTAAAGAAGTTAAAATCGGGATGTCTCACAGAGGTCGACTTAATGTATTAGCTAATGTTCTTCAAAAATCTTACAAAAGAATATTTAATGAGTTTGCGGGAGAAATAAGTTCAAAGTCTCAAGATGATACTGGAGATGTTAAATATCATTTAGGTGCTTCATCTAATAGAGAGTTTGATGGAAATTCAGTTCATGTTAGTTTGACCGATAATCCTTCACATTTAGAAGCAGTAAATCCAGTCGTCTTAGGACAAACTAGAGCGAAACAATTTTTTCATAAAGATAAAGAGAGAAAAAAAGTAATTCCAATTCTTATTCATGGAGATGCAGCCTTTGCTGGACAAGGAGTAGTTGCTGAATGCTTCGCAATGTCTGGTCTTCCAGGACATAACACTGGTGGCACAATTCATATTATCGTAAACAATCAAATAGGTTTTACAACAAGCCCAAGATTTGCGAGATCCTCGCCATATCCATCTGATATAGCTAAAATGGTTGAAGCTCCAATTATTCATGTTAATGGTGACGATCCTGAAGCAGTTGTTTATGCAGCAAGAATTGCAACAGACTTTAGATTAAAATTTAATAGAGATGTTGTCATTGATTTAATTTGTTACAGAAGATTTGGACATAATGAGGGTGATGAACCCTCGTTTACTCAGCCTTTAATGTATAAAAAGATAAGATCTCATCCCTCAACTATTAAAGTTTATGGTGAAAAACTGGTAAGTGAAGGATCAATTACAAATGATTATTTAAATAATTCTATAAAAAAATTTAAAGATCTTTTAGATGATCAATTTAAAAATGCAAAAAATTATAAACCAAAAATAGAGTGGTTTGAGGGAACCTGGTCAAGATATAAACCAGAGCGAGGAAAAGACAAAAGAGGAGTAACAGGTTATGACACCAAAAAATTGAGAAATATTTCCGATAAAATAAATACAATACCGACTGAAATAAATATTCACAAAACAATTACAAAAATTTTAGATAATCGTAAAATCTCAGTTTCTAAAGGTAAAGGCATAGACTGGTCAACAGCGGAGTCTTTAGCATTCGGGTCACTATTGGAGGAGGGTTATCCAGTAAGACTTGTAGGTCAAGACTCAGGAAGAGGCACATTTAGTCAAAGACACTCTGTTTTAAGAAATCAAATAGATAATTCGAGATATATACCTTTAAATAATATTTCTAATAAACAAAAAAATTTTGAAATAGTAGATAGTTTTTTATCGGAATTAGCTGTTCTAGGATTTGAATATGGATATAGTTTAGTTGAACCTAATACTCTTACTATCTGGGAGGCTCAATTTGGAGATTTTGCTAATGGTGCGCAAGTAGTTATCGATCAATTCATAGCCTCAGGGGAACGAAAATGGTCGAGAGCCTCTGGTTTAGTAATGTTGTTACCACATGGATATGAGGGTCAAGGACCCGAACATTCATCAGCAAGGTTAGAAAGGTTTTTACAATTATGTTCAAATGACAATATGCAAGTCATGAATTGCACAACTCCTGCAAATTATTTTCATGCTTTAAGAAGACAAATGCATAGAGATTTTAGAAAACCATTAATTATCATGACTCCTAAATCTTTATTACGTCATAAACATTGTGTTTCCAATTTAGATGATTTTAGTAAAAAAAATTCATTTCACAGAGTTTTATGGGATCATGCTATTGATCCGAAAGTAAAAGGATTTATTAAACTAAAAAAATCAAAAGATATTGAAAAAGTGATTCTTTGTTCTGGAAAAGTCTATTTTGATTTACTTGAAGCAAGAGAAAAAATAAAAAAAGACAACGTGGTGTTATATCGGATTGAACAACTTTACCCTTTTCCAGCAAAAGCACTTGCTAATGAGCTTAAACCATATGCAAAAAAAGCAAAATTTTATTGGTGTCAAGAAGAACCCAAAAATATGGGTGCTTGGTTTTCAGTCAGAGATTATATCCAATGGACATTAGATAATATTAAGGCTAAGAATAGTATGATTTCTTATATTGGAAGAAGTCCAGATGCATCACCTGCAACAGGATATGCCAAGAGACATGTTTCTCAACAACAAGAAATTATAAAGAAAGTTTTTGAATAAATATTAATGAGTGAAAAGATATTAGTTCCAGTTCTTGGGGAAAGTATTACAGAGGCAACTGTCTCAAAGTGGTTAAAAAATGAAGGTGACCCTGTTGAAGCTGATGAACCACTTGTTGAACTAGAAACTGATAAAGTAAATTTAGAGGTGCCCTCACCGGTGTCTGGTATTCTTACAAAAATAAATTCAAAAAATGGATCGGTCGTTGAAGTTGGTGCGGATTTAGGATTTGTTTCAGAGAGTGAGAACAAATCAAAAGAAAATCAGGAGATTAAAAAAATACAACCCACTGTCAAATTTGATGAAGATAGTGATGATTTGAAAGACGATGATGATAAAAGTGAAGAGATAGAAGTTTTTCAAGAAAATGTTGAAGACGAAAAGCCATTAGTTCTTACGAAAGAGGTAGAACCTTTAAAAGTAGATGTTGAGGCAAAAATCGATGAAACTTTGTCTCCAGCAGTAAGAAAAATTGTAACTGAAAATAAAATAGATATCAGTTCTGTCAAAGGTTCAGGAAAAGATGGCAGAGTTTTAAAAGGTGATCTAATAAATTTAATGGGTGTCAATCCTCCTCCATCTGAAAGAAAAATAAAATATGGTCAAGAAGAAAGAATTAAAATGACCAGGTTAAGACAAACTATTGCTAAGAGATTAAAACAAGCACAGGATAATGCAGCCCTTCTTACAACATTTAATGAAGTTGATATGTCAAATGTAATGATGATGAGGAAAGAAAATCAAGATGATTTTCAAAATCGCTATGGTGTAAAATTGGGGTTCATGTCTTTTTTCGTAAAAGCAAGTATAGTAGCATTAAAAAATTTTCCTGCGATAAACGCTGAGATTGAGGGTGATACAATTGTTTATAAAAATTATTATAATATAAGTTTTGCAGTTGGCACTGAAAAAGGATTGGTCGTACCAGTCCTAAAAAATGCAGATGAATTATCGTTTGCGGATATTGAAAAAAATATTAAAGAAATTTCTGAAAAAGCAAAAAATGGGAAATTAACAATTGAAGATCTTCAAGGGGGAACTTTCACCATCAGTAATGGAGGTGTTTATGGTTCAATGCTTTCAACGCCTATTCTTAATCTCCCACAGTCAGGTGTCTTAGGTATGCATAATATAGTTGATAGACCTATCGTAGTTGATGGAGAAATTAAAATCAGACCTATAATGTACTTAGCGTTATCATACGACCATAGAATTGTTGATGGTAAAGAGTCTGTTTCCTTTTTAAAAATGATAAAAGAAAATTTAGAGGAACCAAGAAGGCTATTTTTGGATATTTAAATGACAGATAAATTTCAAGCAGTTGTAATTGGTGGAGGACCTGGAGGTTATGTTTGTGCAATAAGATTAGCACAGTTAGGCCTTAAAACTGCATGTATAGAATCTAGAGGTTCACTAGGTGGCACTTGTTTGAATGTTGGATGTATTCCCTCTAAAAGTTTATTAAATTTATCTGAGGAGTTTCATAACGCACAAAGTCTATCAAATAAAGGAATTGAAATTGGTGAGGTAAAATTAAATTTGTCAAAAATGATGAAGAATAAGGACAAAGCAGTTACGATTTTGACCAAAGGGGTTGAATTTCTTCTTAAAAAAAATAAGGTCACCTATTTTAAAGGTACTGGAAGTTTCAAATCTAAAAATGATATTATAATCAAAGATAACGATAATAAAGAGACAATTATACAAACCGAAAATACTATAATTGCAACTGGTTCAGTTCCGGTATCATTACCAGGAATTGAAATCGATGAAAAAGTAATTGTTTCATCCACTGGAGCACTCAAATTAGAACAAGTCCCTAAAAAAATGGTTGTGGTTGGTGGAGGATACATAGGTTTAGAGATGGGATCTGTATGGTCTAGACTTGGTTCAGAAGTTCATGTAGTTGAATTTCTAGATCATATCACACCAGGTATGGATAGAGAAATTTCAAGTGAGTTTATGAAAATTTTAAAAAAACAAGGTATCAATTTTCATATGCAGCATAAAGTAGAACAGATTAAAAAGAATAACAATAATGCAATTGTTTCAACTTTAAACGAAAATGGTACCAAAAAAGATTTTGAATGTGATGTAGTATTAATATCTGTTGGTCGAAAGCCAAATACAGAGGGACTAAATCTTCAAAAAATTGGTGTTGAATTAGATGAAAAAAAGAGAGTAAAAACAGACAAAAATTTTAAAACTAATCAAAATAATATTTATGCGATAGGAGATGTAATAAGTGGTCCTATGTTAGCTCATAAAGCTGAAGATGAGGGAATTGCAGTTGCAGAAAATATAGCAGGTCAATCAGGTCATGTTAACTATGATACTATTCCTGGTGTGATTTATACAAGTCCTGAGGTTGCCTCTATTGGAAAAACAGAAGAACAATTAAAAGATCTTAAAATTAATTATAAAATTGGAAAATTTTCATTTATGGCAAACTCAAGAGCAAAAGCCATTGATGATACAGAGGGTTTTGTAAAGATTCTTGCTGATGAAAAAACTGATAAAGTATTAGGCGCACACTTAATTGGACCTCATGCTGGTGAATTAATTGGAGAAATTGGTATTGCTATGGAATTT
>CACOXS010000001.1 GCA_902631255.1 uncultured Pelagibacteraceae bacterium | reverse complement strand
TAAAAGAAAAAAATCTAATTGAAAAAACTCTCTCTAAAAAAGAGGGTAAACAAGTAAACTTATCTGTTGCAAAAAAAGGGTCAAAACTAAAAGTTATCAATCAAGCAACCAAAAATGCAAAAGAAAGTTTAAATCGAAAACTTTATGAAAGTCAGAATAATAGAGAATTATTTGACTCAGTTGCGAGTAAATTTAATCTTGAGACAAATATAAATTTAGTAGAAGTTTATGATAATAGCCATATTCAAGGAACAAATAGTGTCGGGGCCTTAATTGCATTCGGTGAAGAAGGTTTTATTAAGAAAAGATATCGAAAATTTAACATTAAATCTAAAAATAATGAACAAGATGATTATGGAATGATGCGAGAAGTATTGAACAGAAGGTTTAAAAGAGCAATTCAAGAAAAAGACAATTATCTCTCCTTTCCTGATTTAGTAATAGTTGACGGCGGAAAAGGTCAATATTCTGTTGCAAGAGACTCTTTAAATGAATTAGGACTTCACGAAATACCAATTATCGCGATTGCTAAGGGAAAATTTAGAAACAGTGGCAATGAAACTTTCTTTCATAATGGCAAAGAATATAAATTCAATAAAAATGACCCTACTCTTTTCTTTCTTCAAAGAATAAGAGATGAGTCTCATCGTTTTGCAATTAGTGCTCATAGAGCAAAGAGAAAAAGAGGTATTAGCAAGTCTTTGTTAGACCAGATTGAAGGCATTGGATCTATCAGAAAAAGGGCTTTATTAAATCATTTTGGATCTGCTCGAGCAGTAGAGTCTGCCAGTCTAGATGAAATAAAATCAGTTGATGGTGTTGAGGAAAAAGTTGCAAAAAAGATATATAACTTCTTTCACGAATAAAGATTATGCTTAGAAAAATACCCAACATATTAACTGTCGGTAGAATTTTAATTGTACCCTTTTTTGTTTTAGCTTTCTATTTACCTGGATTTTACGGAGATCTAACTGCTTTAGTGTTATTTATAATTGCATCATTTACAGATTTTTTAGATGGAATGTTGGCTAGACTACTTGGAGAAGAGTCTAAATTGGGAGAATTATTAGATCCAATTGCAGATAAGATTATTGTAGCTGCTGCACTAATTTTATTAGTTATGGACGGCACGATTAAAAATTATGAGGTTATTGCTGCAATTATAATTTTAACGAGAGAAATATTAATATCTGGTCTTAGGGAATTTTTAGCAAAAGGTAAAATTAAACTACCTGTCTCTAATCTAGCAAAATTAAAAACAGTTTTACAAATGGTCTCAATTGGTCTTTTACTTTCTGGAGATACAGGAAATAAAATTATCAATTTTCAAGACTATAATGCTCAAACTATTGGCATAATTTTATTATGGCTATCAGCAGCTTTGACTCTGTTTACAGGTTATGAGTATATACGAAAAGGAATAGACCACGCTATATCAGAAGACAATAAAGATTAAGCAGCTTTTTTCTTTTTAACCAAAGCTAAATAACTCTCATTTAAATCAATTATCAAATCGCAAACTTTAAATTGATAATCTGCAATAGTAGATACAGGGGTTACTTCAGCTGCAGTGCCTGTTAAAAAACATCCAACGAAATCTTTTAATTCTTCCGGTTTTATTTTTCTTTCGTGTACTTTGATATTTTTAGATTTTGCAATTTGAATTACAGTTCTTCGAGTAATTCCATCTAAAAAAGAATCTGGTATTGGAGTATGTAGCTCACCATTTTTATCTTTGAAAAAAATGTTTGCTCCAGTCGCTTCTGCGATATTATCCTCATGATCTAACATAAGTGAGTCTGTATAACCTTGCTTTTCAGCTTCGTGTTTTGAAAGGGTACAAATCATATATAATCCAGAAGCTTTTGTATCCCAAGGAATAGTATTAGGTGCGGGTCTTCGCCAGTTTGAAATATTTAATTTGATACCTTCAACCTTAAGTTTAGGATCAAAATATGAACCCCACTCCCAAGTTGCAATTGCTACATGAATTTTTGTTTGCTGAGCTGAAATAGCCATCATTTCACTACCTCTCCAAACTACGGGTCTGACATATCCATTCTCTACTTTTTGAGTAGAAATTATTCTATTGCTCGCTTTATTAATTTCATCTTCGCTATATGGTATTTCAATTCCCATTCTCTTTGCGGAGTAAAATAATCTTGAAGTATGTTCTTCTAATTTAAAAATTGAACCATCATACACACGTTCTCCCTCAAAAACACAGCTTGCATAATGTAATCCATGGCTGAGAACATGAACCTTAACATCAGACCAATCGACTAATTCGCCATTGTACCATATTTTACCTGATCTTTTATCGTAGGGTATCATTATGAAATAAAAAAATTCTTACTGAAAAAATATCTTTGTATCTGTAATATGTCAATATAACTTACCAATAATGAAACAACTTTTATATTTGAAAGATGATCAATTAAAAGATTTGATTGAAAAGCTTTTTATAGGCTACAGAGAAACATTTTCAGACTCAAAAAAGATATTAAATAAGTATAAAATTGGCCTAGCACACCAAAAAGTTATTCATTTGTTATCCATGTATGAAGGGATCACTATATCAGAATTACTCAAAAGACTTAAAGTAACCAAGCAAAGCCTTAATAGAGTTTTAAAAGATCTAATTAAACTAGACATAATAATTTTTAAAAAAGATGAGCAAGATACAAGAATAAAACATGTATTTCTTAATGATAAAGGAAAAA
The DNA here is from genome assembly GCA_902631255.1 of uncultured Pelagibacteraceae bacterium. Taxonomy (GTDB): domain Bacteria; phylum Pseudomonadota; class Alphaproteobacteria; order Pelagibacterales; family Pelagibacteraceae; genus Pelagibacter. The sequence goes on along the minus strand of CACOXS010000001.1, from coordinate 130,768 downwards.
AAATATTTAATGAAATTTTTGAAATTCAAAAAAAAAGAATTCATAGCGCGTTACTTAACTCAAGCTCAGAAGAGGTCATTAACTTTGATAACGTTTTAAAAAAAATAATTAATGGATAATTTTGTAGCTCATATTTTAGTTGTTGATGATGATGAAGGTATCAGAACTCTTGTTAAAAAATATTTAAATGAAAATAATTACCTTGTTACAACTGCAAATAGCGCAGAAGATGCTTTTGAAAAAATACAAATAATCAAATTTGACCTAATCATACTAGATATTATGATGCCTGGTAAAAGTGGTTTAGAGTTTATTAAAGAAAATCAAAAAAAACTGGATACACCTGTGATTTTATTAACTGCAAAAGGTGAGGCAGATGAAAGGGTTGAAGGTTTAGAAGTTGGCGCTGATGACTATCTTCCAAAACCTTTTGAGCCTAAAGAGTTACTATTGAGAATTCAAAATATAATTCGAAAAACGAAAACAAGTGATCAAAAACGTGTAATACAATTTGAAAATATTAAAATTGATTTGAATAAACAGCTAATTATCAAGAAAAATACAGAATACAAAATTAACAACACAGAGAAAAAAATTTTAGAAAAAATGATTAATAATCCTGGTAAGACTTTTTCACGTGAAGATATTGGTATTCTTACTGAGCTTGATAAAGAGAGATCAATAGATGTTATAATTACAAGACTTAGAAAAAAAATTGAAATTGATCCAAAAAATCCTAAGTTTTTACAAACAATAAGAGGAGCTGGATATGTTCTATGGATTGAGTAAATTTTTTAAAGATATACTCCCAAAGAGATTATTTTATAGAGCTTTATTAATTGTAGCAGTTCCAGTCATAGTTTTACAATTGGTAATTACTATTGTTTTTTTTGATAGCCTTTGGATCAAAACAAACAAGGGTATGACTAAAGCTTTAGTAAATGAAATTAATACTTTCATTGAAGTTTATTCTGATGAAATTTATAAAAAAGATGAAATTAAAAATGTTTTTTCAGTTTACCAAGACTTAAATATAGATTTTGTAGAGAATAAAAAATTTACCTATATTCTTGATGAAAGATGGTTTAGCCCGATAGATAGGACTTTAAGAAGAGAGCTCAAGTCAAAATTTGGGAATGGAAATTATTGGTTTGATACAACCTCATACAAAGAGTTAATTGATATTAGAATAAAATATCTATCTGGGTATTTTAAGTTTTTAGTTCCAAGAGATAGAGTGACAACTTCCTCAGCTCGTATCTTTGCACTATGGATAACAGTTCCTGCAATCATAATGATTTTAATTTCTTTAATTTTCCTAAAAAATCAAACGAGACCAATAACTAATCTTGCAAAAGCAGCTGAAAAATTTGGCCGGGGAGAAGAAATTGATGAATTTAAACCCTCTGGTGCATCAGAAATTAGACAAGCCGGTTATGAATTTGATAGAATGAGAAAAAGAATTTTAAGACATCTTAATCAAAGATCAGAAATGTTATCTGGCATCAGCCACGACCTAAGAACTCCTTTAACAAGAATGAAATTACAAATAGCGTTTATTAAAGATAAAGAATTAAGTAAAAAATTATCCGAGGACATTAACGAAATGGAAAAAATGCTCAATGAATATTTGCAATTTACGAGCTCGTCATACCTTGAAAAAGATGAAGAATTTAATATTAGCGAATTAGTTGATGAAATAGTTAAAAAATATGAAAATGAAAATATATCATCCAGGATTACACCTAGAATTTATATAAGTGGAAGAAAAAACTTAATCAAAAGATGTGTTAACAATCTTATAGATAATGCAATTAAATACGCGGAAAAAGTAAATGTAGATATTACTAAAAGTAGTAACAACTTATTCATTAAAATTGAAGACAACGGACCAGGTATACCTGAAGCAGAATATGATAATGTTTTCAAACCTTTTTACAAAATTGATAAAGGTCGAGCTGAAACAAAATCAAGCGTTGGACTTGGATTATCTATAGCTTCTGACATTATCAGATCACATGGGGGAAATATAAAGTTGGCCAAGTCACCAATGGGTGGTTTAGAAGCTAAGATCTTTTTGCCTTTTTAATTTTCTTTTTTTTTGTGGACTTTAATTGATCAATTTTTTTTTCTAAATTTTCAACTCTTTTTGAAAGAACTTCAAACTCATCTTTACTAGTTAACTTCATTTTAAAAACTATTTCATCTCTTTTAGATTTTAAAATAGTCATAATTTCATTAGCTATATCTTTTGATGATACTAAACCTTGTTCAAATAATTTAGCAAGTTTTTCAATTACAAACTTTGAGTTTTTCATATATTAATCTAATAACTTATTATAATTATAACTTATATTTAAAAATAAAAATGTTCATTAATAATTTTGACCCAGTCGCATTTCAAATTTTTTCATTTGAGATTAGATGGTATTCTTTAGCTTATATTATTGGTATTTTATTAGGGTGGTTTTTGAGTAAGAAATTTTTTATTTCTGATCTGAAAGTAAAGGAAAAATTTGACGATTATTTAACTTATTTAATTTTAGGTTTAATTATTGGTGGCAGATTAGGGTATGTTGTATTTTATAACTTTGAATTTTATATCAATAATTTATTAGATATCTTTAAAATTTGGCAGGGTGGTATGTCATTTCATGGGGGAGTTATAGGGATCATAATTGCAAGTTACCTTTTCGCGAAAAGAAATTCACAAAGTTCATTTAGTTATTTAGATATTGTGTCTTTTGTTGCACCCATAGGTATTTTTTTTGGAAGAATAGCAAATTTTATAAATTCAGAACTTTATGGTGTCGAAACAAATGTTGCTTGGGCAGTCCAATTTACACAAATAGATAATTTATATCGACATCCTACTCAGTTATATGAAGCATTTTTTGAAGGTATAGTTCTATTTTTAGTTCTATTATATTTCAAAAATAAGAGTTTCTCCAAAAGACCTGGATTTATCTCTGGTATATTTTTAGTTTTTTACTCAATTTTTAGATTTACAATTGAGTTTTTAAGAGTTCCTGATGACCAACTGGGCTATTTATTATTCAATTTAACTATGGGACAACTTATAAGTATCTTTTTTTTAGTAATTGGATGTTATTTATTAATCTCTAAATATGAAAACAGACAAAATAGTTAATTTACCCTTAGACAAGTTTATTAATATCTCTCTGTATAATAAAAAGTCTGGGTACTACATTAAAAAAAATCCATTTGGCAAAAAAGGAGATTTTATTACAGCTCCTAATATATCAAGATTATTTTCTGAAATGATTGCTATTTGGGTTGTAAGTTTTTGGAAAAGTATAGGGTCACCAAAAGAATTTAACGTAATCGAACTTGGAGCAGGAAATGCTGCAATGATGAAAATTCTTATAGAAAGTTTTAAAAAGTTCCCATCGTTTTTCAAATCCTGCAGATTGGTAATTTATGAGATAAGTCCTACTTTAAAGAAAATACAAAAAAAAGAATTATTAAATTCAAATGTAAATTGGGTAAATGATTTAAAAAAAATTAAAAAAATTCCTAGTATATTTATTGCAAATGAGTTTTTTGATGCACTTGCAATTAAACAATTTCAAAAAAAAGGAAATTTATGGTTTGAAAAGTTTGTTAGTTTAAACAAAAAAACAACCTCTTTCTTGGAAAAAAAAATTAACATGAAAAATTATGAAAAAAAGATTGATTTTAAAATATCTAAAAATCAGAATTTTATAGAATATTCAGAGCTTGGTATTAATTACCTGAAACAAATTTCAAAAATTATCAAAGCAAGATCTGGAGGAATTTTGATCATAGATTATGGGTATAATGAAGATAAAATGAAAAATACTTTACAAGCATTATATAAACACGAATATTCAGATGTTTTAGCTAAAATTGGGAACTCAGATATCACACATAATATAAATTTCCGATTATTTGAAAAAATAATAAAAAAACTAGGTGGATTAAAGCATAGTTTAACAACACAAAAAGAATTTCTTACAAAAATGGGTATCTACGAAAGAGCTGAGATGATTGCAAAAAATCAAAACTTTTTAAAAAAAGCAGATATTTATTACAGATTAAAAAGACTAACAGATGATAAACAAATGGGAAAATTGTTTAAAGTTATGTTAATAAAAAATAAAAAAAACAATTTTAATTTAGGATTTTGATCTGATCACCTCTCGAAAATTATTAAAAAAAAAAAATATAAGTCATGGTTTTTTTAATAAAAATGGAGGTACATCAAAAGGGATATATAAAAGTCTAAATTGTGGTCCCGGTTCTCATGACAACAAAAATAATATTTTAAAAAATTTAAAGATTGTCAAAGATAAAATAGGGAAAAAAGCAAAAAATATTTATTTAGTACATCAAGTACATAGCAATAAGTTGGTTTTTCTAAATGAAAACTCTAAATTAAAAAAAAAAATTAAAGCTGACGCAATTATAACTAATCAAAAAAAACTGCCAATAGCTGTATTGACCGCTGATTGCGTACCAGTGTTATTATATGACTATGAAAAAAAAATTATCGCGGCTATCCATGCTGGTTGGAAAGGTGCGTATAGAGGGATAGTCAGAAATGTTATTAATTTTATGCATAAAAAAGGGTGTAATCCAAAAAATATAATTGGAGCAATTGGTCCGTCAATTACTCAAAAAAACTATGAGGTAAAAGCTGACTTTAAAAAGAAATTTATTAAAAAACACAAAAAAAACAAAATTTTCTTTAAAAATAAAAACGAATTAATTTATTTTGATTTACCAAATTATGTCAAATCTCAACTTAAATCACAAAAAATCGATAAGATTGATATGATTAAAATTGATACATTCGATAAAAAAAATAATTTTTTTAGTGCAAGAAGATCATTAAAATTAAATCTAAATGATTATGGTAGAAATATTTCAATAATTATGATTAATTAAACTTTTCATGAAATTATTAACTGGAAATAGTAATAAAATCCTAAGTAAAAATATTGCTAAATATTTAAAATCTAAACTTGTCAATTCTAGTATAAGAAAATTTGCAGATGGTGAAATTTACATTGAAATAAATGAAAATATAAGAGGGAATAGCATTTTTATAATTCAATCTATTTCTTCACCAGCTAATGACAATTTAATGGAATTATTATTATGTATTGATGCTTTAAAAAGATCATCAGCAAAAAATATAACTGCTGTAATTCCTTATTTTGGTTATGCGAGACAAGATAGAAAAGTTGTACCAAGAACATCTATATCAGCAAAGCTTGTCTCAAATTTAATAACTAAAGCTGGAGCAGATAGAGTTGTGACAGTTGATCTCCACGCTGGTCAAATTCAAGGTTTTTTTGACATCCCTGTAGATAACCTTTTTTCAACTCCAATTTTTGCACGGCACATTAAAAAAAGAATCAAAAATAAAAATTTAATCTGTGTTGCTCCAGATGTTGGTGGAACAGAGCGAGCCAGAGCTCTTGGTAAAATCTTAAACATCGGCTTAGCTATTGTTGATAAAAGAAGACCAAAACCAGGTCAATCACAAGTAATGAATGTTATTGGAGATGTTAAGGGTAAAACATGTATATTAGTTGATGACATAATTGATTCAGGAGGCACTATCGTCAATGCAGCTAAGGCATTAAAACAAAGAGGTGCAAAAGAGGTTTATGTTTATATTACTCACGGGGTATTGAGTGGAGACGCAGTTAAAAAAATTAAAAATTCAGTTATTAAAAATTTAGTTATTACAGACACGATAGATAACAGCGAAAAAACCAAAAATGTTAAAAACATAGAAGTTTTACCAATTTCCGCCCTTATGGGAGAAGCTATAAAAAGAATTTCTAATTCAACATCAGTTTCAGATTTATTCAAATAATTACCTTGATTATTTATGAACATGGGTTAAAAACCTCTGTTTTATGAATTCTTTAGAGGCAAAGATCAGGGATAACAAAACTAAAGGTCAACTTAATGCTATCAGGAATGATGGCAGTGTTCCAGGGATTATCTATGGGGGTAAAGACCAAAATCAAAAAGTTTCTATATCTAAGAAATTATTAAAAACCTTGATTGAGAAAGAAAACTTTTTATCAAATATCATTACTTTAAATGTAGATGGAAAATCTCAAAATGTATTACCTAGAGAAGTAAAATATCACATCATAAGTGATGAACCTACCCATGTAGATTTTCTAAGAGTTCTTCCTGGAGTAAAAATTAAGATTGAAGTTCCAGTTAACTTTATTAATCATGAAAAATCTCCAGGCTTAAAAAGAGGTGGAGTACTTAACATTGTAAGAAGAAAAGTTGAATTAAAATGCCCAAGTGAAAAAATACCAGAAAGTATTACTTTAGATTTGGATGGTATAGATATTGGGTCAAGTTTTAAAATTTCTTCAGTTAAACTAGATGCAGAAGTAACACCAACTATTCAAGGAAGAGATTTCGTAATTGCAACCTTGGCAGCACCGACAGTAATGAAAGAGCCAGAAAAACCAGCAGAGGCAGAAGCTGCAGAGGGTGAAGAAGGTGCTGAAGGAGCGGAAGCAGCTGCAGCTGAGGGAGATAAAACAGCTGCGGAGAGCGATAAAAAAGAGGGTGATGATAAAAAACCTGCAGACAAAAAAGCTCCAGAAGAAAAAAAATAATCCACTAAATTTGAAATTCTAATTAATAGTTTATGCTTTTATTTGTAGGTTTAGGTAATCCAACTCCAGATAGTGAAAATAATAGACATAATGTTGGTTTTAAAATTATAGACTCCATCAATAAAAAGTTCGGGCTTACAAAACAAAAACCAAAATTCAAAGGTTTGTTAACAACTGGTAATATTGATAGTAAAAAAGTTTATGCCATAAAGCCCTTAACATTTATGAATAACTCTGGAATATGTATTAGAGAACTAATCGAATATTTTAAAATTGAACCAGAAAATGTAATTGTTTTTCATGATGATCTTGATGTTGAATTTGGAAAAATAAAAGCGAAATTTGGTGGATCAAGTGCTGGTCACAATGGTATATCTTCTATTGATAAATTTATTGGAAAAGATTACTCAAGAGTAAGAATTGGTATAGGAAAACCAAAAGGACCTATTGAAGTATCTGATTATGTTTTACAAAACTTTGATGATGAAGAAATCATGGGTGTAGAAAAAATATCCAAAAATATAACTGAGTCACTTTCGATACTTGTAGAAAAAAAATTAGATTTATTTTCAAGCACAGTTAATAATAAATAATGAGTTTTAAATGTGGGATTGTTGGATTACCTAATGTTGGTAAATCAACGCTTTTCAATGCACTAACTAATTCCAGTAAAGCACAGGCTGCTAATTTTCCTTTTTGTACAATTGATCCAAATATTGGAGTTGTAATAGTTCCTGATGAAAGATTAAACAATTTAGCTAAAATTTCAAAATCAAAAAAAATAATCAATACCACTATCTCTTTTGTTGATATTGCTGGACTGGTAAAAGGTGCATCCAAAGGTGAAGGTTTGGGTAATAAATTTCTTTCTCATATTAGAGAAGTCGATGCAATTATTCACATGATCAGGTGCTTTGACTCTAATGATATTCAAAATGTAAACCCCTCTGTTGACCCGGTTAGAGATATCGAAATTATAGAAACAGAGATGATGCTTGCGGATCTTGAGTCTATTCAAAAGAGGTTGGAAAAAAATAATAAAAAAAATGTTGATGAGGATCAAATCAAAATTCTTGAAATAGCTATGGATTGTATAAATAATAATAAAAGTTTTGATGATTTAAAGACTCAATTTAATAAAAAGCAACTTAATCAATCTGGGTTATTATCACTCAAACCTAAAATTTTTGTTTGTAACGTTGATGAAAAAAGCGTTCAAAGTGGAAATAATTACACTCAATCATTTATTGATAAATATGGGAACAACAATACTTTAATCGTTTCTGCAGACATAGAGAATCAAATCAATGAATTGGATAGTAATGAGAAAAAAAATTATATGGAAATGATTGGATTAAAGGAAACAGGATTGAATAAATTAATTAAAAAAGGTTACGAAATTCTTGACCTAGATACATACTTTACATCCGGGCCAGAAGAAACTAGAGCATGGACAATTGAAAAAAATTGTACTGCCCCAAAAGCTGCAGGTGAAATTCATACTGATTTTGAAAAAGGGTTTATTCGAGCTGAAACTATTTCTTACGATGATTTTATATCCAATGATGGTTGGGTAAATTCAAAAAATAACGGAAAAATGAGATTAGAAGGGAAAGATTATATAGTTAAAGATGGAGACGTTCTAAACTTCCGTTTCAATACGTGACCATATTCTTTTCATACTAAAATAAACTAGGATTGTTAAAATAATTAAATACAGGATAGCTTTAAAACCCATTTGATGTCTTGACTCTAAGTGAGGTTCAGCAGACCACATCAAGAATGTTGTTACATCTTTTGACATTTGCTCAACAGAAGCTGTTGTACCATCTGAGTATTCTACTAATCCATCTGATAACTGATTAGCCATTTTAATTTTATTCCCATACATATATTTATTATAATACACACCATCATCTAAAGTAACTCCAGCTGGTGGGTCTTCATATCCCTGAAGCAATGAGTAAATATAATCTACCCCACCTCCTCTCGCTTTAACTAATACAGACATATCTGGTGGATAAGCACCTCCATTTGCGGCTTGAGCAGCTTGAACGTTATCATAGGGCATTACAAACTTATCTGATAATCTGCCTGGACGAGTAAACATATCACCGTCTGAATTAGGTCCATCTTTGACCTCAAAAGATGCAGCAATAGCTTTTGCTTGCTCTATAGAAAATTCTGGTCCCCCTTTTTCAGCTAAGTTTCTATAACTTAAATATTTCATCGAATGACAAGAAGAGCACACCTCTGTGTAGACTTGATAACCTCTTTGAAGTGCAGCTCGATCAAACTTTCCAAAGAGTCCTTTAAAGCTCCAATCAGTTTTTAAATATTCAACTTTTTCTGCAGCTTGAATGCTCAATGAAAGTCCTGAAAATAAGATAATAAATGAAAATATTTTAAAAAAATTTTTCACTTATTTATTTAGACTTTCCTTGTTCTTTGCTGTGGCTAAATTAGGTGAACCACCTAATATCGGTTCGGTAATACTTAATGGAATTGGAAGAGTTTTTTCTTTCCAACCTAAAACTGGAAGTATCACTAAAAAATGTAAGAAATAGTATGCTGTAGCTACTCTAGCAACTAACAGATATAATCCCTCTGCTGGCATAGCACCTACGTATCCCAGGATCAAAACATCAGCGACAAGGATCCAATAAAATTGTCTGTATAAAGGTCTAAATACTGCTGATCTAATTTTTGAGGTATCGAGCCATGGAAGAGCTGCTAAAATTAAAATAGCAGATAACATTGCAACTACTCCTAAAAGTTTATCTGGGACCGATCTTAAAATTGCATAGAATGGTAATAAATACCACTCTGGAACAATATGTGCCGGAGTAACTAATGGATTAGCTTCAATATAATTGTCTGCATGACCTAAAATATTTGGCGTATAAAAAACAAAAAATGCAAAAACAATCATAAACATTAGTAAAGCAAAACCATCTTTAATTACAATGTATGGATGGAATGGTACTGTATCTTTTGAAGGTTTTTTAATGTCAATTCCAACTGGATTATTATTTCCAGGAACATGAAGTGCCCATATGTGAAGAACAACTAAACCTAAAATTAAAAAAGGTATTAAATAGTGAAGTGTAAAAAATCTTGTTAAAGTAGGATTATCAACTGAATAACCTCCCCATAACCAAGTAACAATACCCTCGCCTACTAAAGGAATTGCACTAAATAGATTTGTAATTACAGTTGCACCCCAGAAACTCATTTGGCCCCATGGAAGTACATAACCCAAAAATGCAGCTGCCATCATTAATAAATAAATGATGATACCAATTATCCAAATTATTTCCCTAGGAGCTTTGTAAGAACCATAAAACAATGATCTAAATATATGAATATAAACAGCCAAAAAAAACATTGAAGCACCATTTGCATGAATGTATCTGATTAACCAACCATAATTAACATCTCTCATGATATGCTCGACACTATCAAAAGCCATATCAGCATGAGCAATATAATGCATTGCAAGAACTAAACCCGTTACAATTTGAGTAATCAAACAAAAAGTTAATATTCCACCAAACGTCCACCAATAATTTAAATTTTTAGGTGTTGGATAATCAGTTAAATGATTTGCAAGAGTTAGTAACGGTAAACGATCGTTAAACCATTTTCCAAATTTTGATTTCGGTGTGTATTCGTGATCACTCATAATAATTATCCAATTTTAATTGTATTAGCGTTAACAAATTCATATTTAGGAATCTCCATATTAGTCGGAGCTGGTCCCTTTCTAATTCTCCCAGAGATATCATAGTGAGAACCATGACAAGGACAAAACCATCCATTGTATTCACCTTTTTGATCTAAAGGTACACAGCCTAAGTGAGTGCACACTCCAAGCATGACTAACCACTCGGGGTTCGCTGCACGATCTTCATCTTTTTCAGGATGTTTTAAATCTGATAACTTTACAGATCTTGCTTCAGCTATCTCATCTTGAGTTCTTCTACGAATAAAAACTGGTTTACCTCTCCATAAAACTGTAATTGTTTTACCTGGATTAACCGCACTTACATCAACCTCGGTGCTCGCCAAAGCTTTGACTGATGCGTCAGGGTTCATCTGATCAATCATTGGCCATATCGTTGCACCAACACCAACCGCACCAACCGCATAAGTTGCTGTGAATAAGAAATCTCGTCTATTAGTTTTTTTTTCTGACATCAATAATAGTTAAATATACTCAATATTGCTTTTTTCTACTTAAATATATGATTTCATATAATATAAAATGATAAATTTACTACTGAAAGAATGACACAGAATTTGATAAATCATGGCCCTAAAATTGCTTTATTTGAACCAGACATACCTCAAAATACAGCAGCAATAATCAGAACTTGTGCGTGCCTAGGTGCAAAACTTGAAATAATAGAGCCTTGCGGGTTTATGCTAAGTGACAGAAGGTTTAAGCGAGTCGTTATGGATTATATGAATGAAAAAGACATAAAATTCCATCAAAGCTCAGACGATTTTTTTAAATCGAAAAAAGATCAAAGAATAGTTCTAATGACTACAAAAGCGTCTGTTGCTTACACAAAATTTAAGTTTAATAAAAATGACACTATTCTTTTTGGCAGAGAAAGTGCCGGGGTTCCAAATGAGGTTCACAAAAAAATTAAAGATAAACTCAAAATTCCTATGAAAAACAATAAACGCTCACTTAATATTGCATCCTCTGTTGCAATCGTATTGGCAGAAAGTTTAAAACAAACTAAATTAATCTAATATGGATATAGAAATTAAAAAGGACATCACAAGTAATTGGTTCAAAATGTTACAAGAAGCTATTTGGCATACTATAACCAACCTTGAAAGAAAAGATGCGGATATCAAAACCACTGTTTGGAACAGAAGTAAAAAAAGAGATGAAGGAGGTGGGGAATTTAGAATTTTAAAAAATGGAAGAATATTTGATAAAGTTGGAGTAAATTTTTCTAAAGTTCATGGAAAATTCCCAAAACAATTTCAAAAAAATATTTTAGGTGCAAAAAAAAATCCCAGATTTTGGGCTTCTGGTATTTCCGTTGTGATGCATATGAAAAATCCCATGATCCCTGCCATGCATTTTAATACAAGATATATCTGCACAACTCAGGACTGGTTTGGTGGTGGTATAGATGTAACCCCGTCAATAAAAGATGATAAGGAAAAAAAAGAATTTCATAAAACTCTAAAAAAAATGTGTAATCAACACAATAAGAAATATTATACAAAATATAAGAAATGGTGTGATGAATATTTTTATTTACCTCATAGAAAAGAACCGAGAGGTATTGGTGGAATTTTTTTTGATTATAAAAAAGATAATTTTGAAAAAGATTTTAAATTTGTAAGAGATGTGGGAATCACATTTCAATTTATTTTTGAAAAAATCATTAGAAAAAAAATGAAGAAAAAGTGGACTAAAAAACATAAAGAATTACAATTCATAAAAAGAGGTCGCTATACAGAATTTAACTTACTCTATGACCGAGGAACAAAATTTGGTTTACAAACTGGTGGAAATGTTGAAGGTATTTTAATGTCATTACCTCCGTTAGCAAAATGGAAATAACATGGACAAAGAACCAATTACTTTAAATGGCTTAAATAAACTCAAAGATGAATTAATCTTTTTAAAAGAAAAAAAAAGACCTGAGATTGTATCGGCGATTGCTGAAGCAAGGTCACATGGCGATCTAAAAGAAAATGCAGAGTACCACGCTGCAAAAGAAGAGCAGTCTCATAATGAGGGAAGGATTACTGAAATTAATGATATCATTGCTAGAGCAAATGTCATTGATGTTACGAAATTAAATAATGATGGAAAAGTTATCTTCGGCTCGACTGTGTTTTTAGAAAATTTAGATACTGGAGAAAAAATAAATTACAAGATTGTAGGAAAAGATGAAGCTGACCTTAAACAAAAATTAATTTATTTTCAATCACCTATAGGTAAAGGTTTAATAGGAAAAAATAAAAATGATTTAGTTGAAATAAGAACTCCTGCCGGTGTCAAAAATTTTGAAATTAAAGACGTAAAATATATCTAATCGTTAACAATTTGACTTACTTGTTCATTTGAAATTTGAAAATTATTTTTCACCCATTCTTCTTCAATTATTTTTAGTTTTACACCCAATTGTTTACCCTCAGGAATATTGAATTTTTCCATTAAAAATTCTGCGCCTACAGGCATTTTTGGTATTGTTTTATCTTTATAGACATCGATTAATTTTTGAATATTTTCAGAATTTTTTTTTGATTTTATTAAATGATAATTAAGAATATCAGTTACAGCTTGTTTACCATTATAATAAAAAATAGCATTAAAATTTTCCTCTCTAAAAGTTTTTGGTCCGATTTTTTCCTTAAAAAAATTATCAATAATTTTAATTCTTTTTTGATCTTTTTTAGAAATATTAAATTTGTACATAAAATAATCTGCATTATCTGTCTCATCAATAATCATTAAAGATAATAGAAAGACAAAATCAGCTTTATTAATTATTTGTTTTTTTTTTGAATTTAATTTTGAAAAAGTTTTTAAATTATTTAATTCAGGAAAAACAATTAAAAATAATTCTGAGCTCAATTTATCATCAGCTAATTTTTCTAATATTTCTAACTGAGTTATTTTTTTTAACTCATCTAACAATCTCTCTTTAGATAATTTTGAGATGCCACCAATATTAATTTTAAGTTTTCTGATTAATTCTGGATTATGCGGATGCTTAGAGTAATGGGCAAAAAATCTTAAATATCTTAAAATTCTTAAATAATCTTCTTTAATTCTTTTATCAGCGTCTCCTATAAAATTTACGAAACCGTTTTCTAGGTCTTTTTTACCCTCAAAGGGATCGAACAAGTTTCCTTCTTCATCTGCGTAAATGGAATTAATAGTAAAATCCCTTCTCAATGCATCCTCTTTCCAATTTTTTGAAAATTTCACTTTTGCATGTCTTCCATCTGTTAAAATATCTTCTCTTAATGAGGTAATCTCAAATTTATACCCTTCTACAATTGCTGTAACTGTTCCATGTTCAATACCAGTTTCGTAATAATCAATTTTATTTTCTCTCAAAACTTCACAAACCTTTTGAGGATCAAGATTTGTAGCCATATCAATATCATTAACTATTTCTTTATTAATGATTTTTCTAATGCAACCTCCTACAAATCTTACTTCACTATCTGATGAACAAGAATTTATGGCTTTAAATATTTTATTTGCTGGAGTATTTTTTGTTAAATCTCGAATACTTTGACTTATATAATTTAAATTATTTGATCTAAAAAAAATTGTATCTAAAAAATTTTTCATACTTGGCTGGGGCGCTAGGATTCGAACCTAGGATGCAGGTACCAAAAACCCGTGCCTTACCGCTTGGCTACGCCCCAATATTAAGTTCGTATAACACAAAAGTATCAAATTTATATAGTTTTTGAGGCTATACACCAGATATTTTTGTATTTTTGAATAAACCTTTTTTTCGCACGTTCACATCTTTTTTTTGTTTGAAAATATGCAACTAAAGCTGATCCCGATCCTGTCATTCTTACAAAAACTGGGTTTAGAGAATTCTCTAAATAAAGTTTTATATTTTTTAATCTTGGGTATTTTAAAAAAGCTATTGTTTCTAAGGAATTTTTCATATCTTTTAAAAAATTGATATCAAACATTTTTTTTGCTCCGTTGCTAAATTTTGCTTTATCAAACTTTCTAACCTTTGAATAAATTTCCTTAGTCGAACAACCAAAATTTGGTTTAACGATTAATGGGTAAATTTTTTTTACATTGTTAAAATACTTTATTTTATTTCTTGAATTTAAAATCTTACTTTTATAGTTTAAGCCTAACATGACATCTGAACCAATTAACTTAGAAATTTTTAACATTTCTTTATTTTTGATATTGATTATTCTCTTATGTGCCAAATACCTTAGTATACTTGCTGCATTCATTGAGCCACCTCCAAGACCAGCTTTATCAGGTATAGATTTTTTGATTTTGATTTGAAATCTTTGGTTTTTCAAAATTTTTTTGTTTTCTAAGATCTCAAATAATTTAGAAACAGTATTTTTCTTACCTATCTTTCGAGAAAATTTTCCATTGAATGAAATTAAATTTTTTTTTGATTTAATTTTTTTGATCAAAATTATGTCATGCAAATCTACAAAGCTTATTATGCTCTCTATATTGTGAAAAGATTTACTTTTGCTTATAACATTTAATGCCAAATTTAATTTCGCGTGTGATTTTATTCTGGAAAAGTGCATTTAAGAGCTTTTAAGACCTTCGATCATCTTAATATTAATTTTTTCAATTAATTCTTTTTCAGCATCTTTCATTTTCAATACATTGGTCCAAAAATATCTAGCCTGGATTTTTCTATTGAGCTTCCACAAAATATCGCCGTAATGGTCATTCACTATCGGATCATCTGGCATCAATTCTACGGCTCTTTTCAAAAATTTTTCAGCTCTTGGATAATCATCAGTTAAATAATAAGCCCAACCTATAGAGTCTATTATATATGGATCATCACTCTCAAGTTCGTAAGCTGTTTCAAGCATTTTTATCGCTTCATTAATTTTATAATCCCTCTCAAGCCATGAATAAGCAAGGTAATTTAGTATATAAGCATCGTCAGGTGTAATTTGAAGTGCATCAATTAAATCTTTATCGGCTTTTTCATAATTTTTAATTCGTTCATATGTACCTCCTCTTCGATATAGAATATCTGATTTCATATCCGAATTATCATCCAAATTTTTAATAATTTTAGAGTAATATCTTATTGCTTCCTCGTAATTTTTTGCTTTTTTGTAAAAATTAGCGACATCAAATAATATTTTTTCATTTGGATTTTTAATTTTATCAAAATTAAATTTAATAAAGTTAAGAGACTCTTGATTATTTCTTTGCGCTGAAATTATTTGCGCTTCTTTTTTTAATCTAAACCAATAGTAAAAATCATCATCCTTTTTAAATTTTTTAAGAACTTTTTTTGCCTTTTCATAATCTTTATTAAAATAATGATTTTCAGCAACTAGCGATAAATTAAATACAAATCTAGGATTAAGAAAATTTGATAAATTTAAGTAAAAATTTGACATCTCGTAATTGTCTTGTGCAGAATACAGATTTGATATTAAAAACAAAAATTCAGCAATTAAATCATTTTGATTTTTACATGAAAAGACCTCTTTAAACTTTTGTAAGTTTCCATTGTCAATCCAACTTTTACCTTGTGATAGTAGCAATGTTGAATTTAAAAATTCTATTTCATCAGTAATTACTTTTGCTTCGTTTAAATTACCGTTTTCAACTAAGTGGCTTATATAAAAATAAATATATCTAGTAAAATCCGACTCAGTATCATTAATCAATTTTGAGAAATATCTCCCTGTATTAGGATCATCTAAATAACACTTTTGAAATGTTTCTGAAATATAAGATAGTCTTCCAAAGTTTTTCTTATCGTCTAAAAATTTTTTTTCTTTAAAAAGGTAAACATATTGTTTTAAGTTTTCTAAAATTGCTAAATTAAACCTATCCTGCTCTGCAAAATTATTTGCAATAGAAATATATTCGTAAGCAATATCTAACTCGTTTTTTTTTAAACTATCAATTATTAATAATAAATAAAATTCGAAAAAATCTATATTTTCATTTTCATAATTTTGTTTAATAATTTGAATCGCTTGCAATACTTTATTCTCCAATACCAATGAAGATACATACCTTTTTAAAAATGGATTATGAGCATTAATCAAAATTTTAGATGAATCAAAAAAATCTAAAGCTTCAGAATTTTTTTTATTACCAAAAGCAACTATACCTGAGAAATATTTTGATAAATTTTTAGAATCAATTTTTTCAAAAGAATTACTTTTCGTAAACAAAGTGTTCTGATAAAATAATAATATAATAAGTATAAATTTAATATTTTTAAGAACCATTAATACATTGTATGATTAAAAAGACCTTAAATCAAAATGCTAAATATGCTCAAGAATTCATGAAAACAATTAAAACTGATTTTATTTTTAGCGATAGACCAATCAATAGATTTAAAGTCGACTCAGCTGAAAATAAAGAAACTTCAATTAGTAAAAATGGATTGCTGAATGATCTTAAAACAAAGATTAATTCAATTAAAAATTGTAATTTAAAAAATAATTCTAAAAATTTAGTCCTGGGCGAAGGTAATATTAATGCTGATGTTATGTTAATTGGAGAAACTCCAGGCGAAATAGAGGATGAAACTGGTTTATGCTTTCAAGGAGAAGTGGGTAATCTCTTAAATAAAATGTTACTAGCAATCAATATAAAAAGAGAAAATATTTACATTACCTACTCAATTAATTTCAGACCACCAGAAGATAGAAAACCCACCGGACAGGAGATAAAACGTTATGCAATATTTTTAAAAGAACACATTTCGATAATAGATCCAAAAATTTTAATTTTAATGGGTAGCACAGCAATGGAGGCAATTACAGGATTAAGCAAAATATCTAATGAAAGAGGTAAGTGGAAAGAAATAATTTTGAAGAATAAAACTATTCCTATCATGATTTCTTTTAGCCCCTCTTATCTAATTAGATTTCCAGAAAACAAAAAATTTTCATGGGAAGATCTAAAAAAAATTAAACAAAAAATTCAAGATTTAAATATTAGGATTTAATGAAAACTATTGCTGGAGTTGATGAAGTTGGCAGAGGTAGCTTAATTGGACCTGTTTTTGCAGCAGCCGTAATATTGAACAAGTCCATCAATAAGAAGTTATTGAAAGACTCAAAAAGTTTGAGAAAAAATAAACGAGAATTTTTAGCTAAATACATTAAAAAAAACTCTATTTGGGCTACAGGTAAAGCTTCTGTCTTAGAAATTGAAAAAATAAATATTCTTCATGCAAGCCTATTGGCTATGGAGAGAGCGATTAAAAAACTCAAAAAAAAACCAAAACTGATTTTGGTCGATGGAAATAAAACACCAAATTTAAAAAATTATAAACTTCAATCAGTTATTAAAGGTGATCAAAAAATACCATCAATTTCTGCAGCATCAATCATAGCAAAAGTTACACGTGATAAAATGATCTCTAAGTTAGGTAAGAAATTTAAAAATTATTACTGGAGCCAAAATTATGGATATGGGACTAAACAACATCTTAAAGCTATAAAAAAATTTGGGATTACTTCTCACCATAGAAGAACCTTCTCACCGATCAGCAAGTTAAAATAGGTTTCACGTAGAAACACCAGATGTAGTTGTTGTGAACCACCATCATACAAATGAAATCCAAATAATTCAATCCTAGGTTGACCCAAGAATCTTTTTGGAGTCTAATTTATTTTTATAAAATGAATTTAGACTTTAGAAACAAATTAATAAACGGAGATAGTTTAAGGGAACTAAAAAAAATCCCTAGTGAGACTTTTGATTTAATTTTTGCCGACCCTCCTTACAACTTACAGTTAAGAAATGAGCTTTTAAGACCCGATAGGTCTAAGGTAAATGCAGTCAATGATAAATGGGATCAATTTGAAAATTTTAAAAAGTATGATGAATTTACCTACTCGTGGTTAACAGAATGTAAAAGAATTTTGAAAAAAAATGGAGCTATTTGGGTGATTGGCAGTTACCATAACATTTTTAGAGTTGGCACCGCTATTCAAAATTTAGGTTTTTGGATTTTAAATGATGTCATCTGGAATAAAAAAAATCCTATGCCAAATTTCAGAGGGACACGTTTTACTAATGCACATGAAACTTTGATTTGGGCATCAAAATCAGAAAAATCAAAATACACTTTTAATTATCAATCTTTAAAATGTTTAAATGATGATCTTCAAATGAGATCGAACTGGGAGTTATCGATTTGTAATGGTTCTGAAAGACTTAAAAAGGATGGTAAAAAAGTTCACTCTACTCAAAAACCTGAGGCACTACTTCACAGAATTTTATTAGCAACCTCAAATAAAAATGATTTAGTTTTAGATCCTTTTTTAGGATCAGGAACAACAGCAACAGTTGCAAAAAAATTGGGTAGAAATTATTACGGAATTGAAAAAGAAAAAACCTATTATAAGGCTGCTGAACAACGACTAAAAAATACAAAACCTATAGAAGATGATTATTTAGACACTTTGCAAAATGGTAGATCTAAGCCAAGAATACCTTTTGGGTCATTGGTTGAATTAGGAATAATTAAACCAGGCACTACTATTTTTGATAATAAAAAGAAAATCAGTGCAAAAATTATGGCTGATGGAAGTATAAAACATGCCAAAAAAGAGGGCTCTATTCACAAGGTAGCTGCATCAATATTGGGAGCAGAAAGTTGTAATGGTTGGACTTATTGGCATTATAATCTTAACGGGCAAATAGTACCTATAGATAATTTAAGACAAAGATTAATTTCAAAAAATTAATTATTATAAATTTTACCTAAATAAAAATCTAAAAACCTTTTGTTTTTAATAAATTTTTTCAAAAAAATATTTCTAAAAAAAACAGCCACAGGATTGGATAAATGAAATGCGAATTGATTTAGTTTAGATCTCTTATTAACCATTTTAGTTTTAATGACTCTATTTTTAAAGAAATTCCATTCTGAGTTATTTTCTATACTTTTATATAATTCATAAGCACCCTCTATGGACTGAGATGCCCCCTGAGCAAATGAAGGAGGAAAAGCAAAAAAAGCATCACCTATAAAATTAATGTTACTATCATTTGTTTTAAAAAAGTCTTTACTAACAAATACTGGGAATATTTTTAACTCCTTAATTTTATCAAAAAATTCTTTATTTTCTTTTGGAACCTTTTCTAAAACTTTTCTAATGAAGGAATTTTCTTTGAATAAAGAATAATTTTTTTGTTGTTCTAAAGTAAGTTCATACTTCATAATTGCTATAAAATTTAAGTCTCCGTTTTGAGTTACTGGATAAATTACCTGATGAAAATCAGAGCCTAAAAATAATGAAATATTTTCATTATCGATTTTGGAAGAATTTGTTATCTTTCCTCTGATCGCTAGTGTGTTATTGTATTTTGGTTGACTTTTATTGTTGGAAATCAAACTCCTACTTTTTGAAAAAACTCCATCAGAAATGATTAAATAATCACATTCAAAAATTTCATTGTTCTCAAAAGTAAGTTGAATTTTCTGATTTTCTTTATTTATACTCGCAACATTATGATTAAATTTAATTAAATTTTCAATATCCTTTTTCAAAAAATTTATTAAATCAGATCTTTTCAGAGTAGTGTACTGACAATTCTTTGAATTAAAATCAGAGATATTCAAATCACATATCTTTTTGAAGTTTTTAGATGAAAAAAAAATAATCTTTTTTGGATTAAACTTTCTTGCATTTTCAAATTTATTAAATTCAATTTCATTTAAGAGCTTCACACTATTTACGGATAATTGAATTCCATAACCTTCCTCAAGATTAATCGAATTATTTTTCTCATAAATTACCACTTGATAATCTGAGTTTTTCTTGAACAAATTAGCAATAAATAATCCTGAAATACCAGCTCCGATAATGGCTATTTTTTTCATAAGTTGCCCTCTAAATACTTAACAACTTTTTTTGTAAATGTTGGCAACATAGAATTACCAATTTTTTTTTGATCAACCCAACATGAAGAGGATATTTCTCTAACATTTTTTGGATATTGAATTTTAATATTCATATTCATGTTGGACATTTTAAAATTTATAGTTTTATTAAATTTTTTGGGTTTAGATAATTCCTGCATTGGAAATATTCTTAAGTTTTTGAGAAATTTAAATTTTGTATTTTTAACCAATAGATATTTTTTATCTTTTTTATAAACATTTAAAATAAAGTATTTATCTATATTTTTTTTACTATTCTTTACAAGTTTGAAATCTTTTTTACGAAATGATTTACATTTTTTTGAAATTGGACATTTTAAACAGTTGGGATTTGTAGGTTTGCAAATCAAAGCCCCTAATTCCATTAAAGCTTGCGCATAATCGCTAGATCTTGGAGATGTTCCTAATATTGATTTTTTTTTGTGAAGATTTTCCTTGTTAATTTCTTTTTCTTTTTTAAGAAAAAGATATCTTTTTAAAACTCTCTCAACATTTCCATCTAGCGGTATAAAAGACTTATTAAATGCAATCGCCAAAATTGCACTTGCAGTATAATTTCCAATTCCTGGTAAAGAAATTAAATCATCAAAAGTATCTGGCAATTTCCCTTGAAAATTTTTTTTAACGACTTGAGCAGTTTTTCTTAAATTTTTTACTCTAGAATAATATCCAAGACCTTCCCATAGTTTATATAATTTTTTGTCACTAGTTTTGGCAAGTGAATCGAGATTTGGAATGTTTTTAATGAAGCGATTAAAATAAGGAATAACTGTTGCAACCTGAGTTTGTTGTAACATAAATTCACTTACTAATGTAAAATATTGCTTTTTAGTGGATGAAACATTTTTTCGCCATGGTAATGATCTTTTATTTAAATCGTACCAATTAAGAATTTTTTTTGTTACAAATTGATCTTTCATATGCAATATAAAAAATATATTAAGCAGAGAACTGGTAGCATTCAAGGATTAAGGTCTTTCAATGACACTTTGCCAAAAAATATTAAAAAGTTTATTAATAAAAGAGGTCATATTTATTCCGAAACACTCAATAATTGGAAATTCATTGCTGGTGAAAAATTATTTAAAGTTTGTTATCCAAAATCTTTTAAGAACACTAACAAGTTCAGTGTAAGCACGCTCTTAATAATGGTGCATAGAGGTCATGAAGTTGAGTTAGAATATTCGAAAAAAGAAATTATGGATAGAATGAATGCTTTTTTTAAAGATGAAGTTGTAAAACGGATAAAATTTACAAGTTTTAACGATGAAAATAAAATAGATAATCAGAAGATAATTCAGAATAAACCTGTGACAAACAATAAATATAAAAATAAACTAAATGATGTTAAAAATGAAGAAATCAAAAATTCTTTAATTGAATTAACTAAAGTTTTTAGAGAAAAATGAATAAATTATTTCTATTTTTAATTCTAATTTTTGGATTCGGTACTAGTGCTAATGCAGAAATAAAGGGAATAGTTTCAGGAAATCAAAATGCAAAGATTACAATAATTGCCTACGAGTCTCTAACATGTAGTCATTGTGCAAATTTTCATAAAGATGTTTACCCCTCTCTTAAAAAAGATTTCATAGATACAGGACTAGTCAAAATAGAATTTCGACACTTTCCTTTAGATATTGCTGCTTTAAATGCTTCAAAAATTTCTCTGTGTAAACAAGATCAAAGCCTAGAGATTTTGGAAAAACTCTACTCTAATCAACAAGCCTGGATTAAAGGTAAGGAAATAGAAGAAGTAAATAATAATTTAAAAGAATTTCTAAAAAACGCTGGGTTTGATATTGATTTTGAAAAATGTATTAACAATAAAGAAATAGAGGATTATGTTTTAAATGATCGAATCGAGGGGACAAAAAATTTTAAAGTTAATTCTACTCCTACGATAATAATTAATAACGAAAAGTTCGAAAAATCTCTTAATTATAAAAATTTAAAAAAAACATTAGAAAAACTGATATAAGTTAGTTCATGGAGTTTAAAAAAATCCAACTCAATGGATTTAAGTCATTTGCAGATAAAACTAATTTCTTAATTGAAAATGGTTTAACAGGCATTGTTGGCCCAAATGGTTGCGGAAAATCAAATATTGTTGAATCTTTAAGATGGGTAATGGGTGAAACATCTGCAAAAAGCATGCGAGGATCAGGCATGGAAGATGTCATATTTTCAGGAACATCAAACAAACCTTCTAAGAATATTGCTGAAGTTTCAGTAACTGTTGCCAATGAAAATAACGAGGGTCCAGTGCAATTTAGAGAGTTAGATGAAATAAATGTTAGAAGAAAAATAGAAAAAGATAAAGGTTCGAAGTTTTATATCAATGATAAAGAAGTTAGAGCAAGGGATGCTCAAATGTTTTTCGCAGATTTATCAACTGGAGCTCACTCTCCATCAATGATTAGTCAGGGCAGAATTGGTGCCCTTGTTACTGCAAAACCTACTGATAGAAGAGCAATTTTAGAGGAAGCTGCAGGAATTTCTGGATTACATGTCAGAAGACATGAAGCTGAACTAAGGTTGAGCGCTGCAGAAAATAATCTAAAGAGAGCTGATGAATTAAGAAGGCAACAGGAAAGGCAACTAGCAAATTTACAAAAACAGGCTGAAGAGGCTACAAAATACAAAAATATTTCTGATGAAATAAAAAAAATTGAAGCAGGACTATATTATCTAAAATTACTAGAGATCGATAAAGAAATTAAAATAGAAAATGAAATTAATACAGAAGCAGAAACTGAAGTCAGTGGTTTTAATAATAAAATTAACGAATTAGAGAAACTGATTAAAAATGAGGTTGATAAAATAACTCCTCTACGAGAAAAAAATATTGAAAATTTATCGAAGATACAAAGGCTAAACTTAGAACTAAAAAGTCTAGATGAGGAAAATAGTAGAATTCAAGACGAAATAGAAAACGTAAAAAAATCTCTACAAACAATAGATGATGATATTAGTAGGGAAAGAGGAATAGTGATTGATGCAAACTCAAATGAAAAAAGACTGAAAGAAGAAAAAAGTGAGCTTATAGAAATCGACTCAAAATATTATCAAACTGAGAAACAATCGAATGAAGATTTGGAAAACAGCAAGAATAAGTTAAAATTAGAAATCGATAAAATTAAACAATTAATTAATTCACAAAAAAATGATGATGCAATCAAATCACTAGATGATTGCCAATTTGTCATCGAAGAATATGCAGATAGTTATAGTAAAAATCAAAATATCAAAATAGAGTCTGTCAAAAGAAATGAGAGAATTGCAATAATTGATAAAGAGATAGAGAGTTGGAAAAATCTTTTATCTAATTCGGAAAAAATGGTAGCAGAATTAAGTGATAGAAAAAATAAACTTAATGTG
The DNA here is from genome assembly GCA_902631255.1 of uncultured Pelagibacteraceae bacterium. Classification (GTDB taxonomy): domain Bacteria; phylum Pseudomonadota; class Alphaproteobacteria; order Pelagibacterales; family Pelagibacteraceae; genus Pelagibacter. The sequence goes on along the minus strand of CACOXS010000001.1, from coordinate 107,082 downwards.
CAGCGAGATAAACTTGATAATCAACCAAAATTTCAGGCTGAAAAAAAGGGGCAAATTTCAGAAAATTTAAGAATTTCTGAAAATGAAAAAAATGAGAATGAGCAAATTATCAATACCACAGATGAAAAAATTGACACTCTTAGAAATCAACTAAACGAGATACAAGAACAATCTATTCAGATAAGAGAACGAAAAGCAAGTTCAGGGGCAACAATTGAAGGACTTAAAAAAAGAAAAAATGATTTAGTTGATAGGATAATTTCTGAGCTAAATCTTACAGAAGAAAACATTTTAGAAAATTCAAATTTATTTGGTGTCGAAGAACTGCCTGATGCTGTTAATCAAGAAGACCTATTAGATAAAAAAAAACAAGAGAGAGAAAAATTAGGCTCGGTCAACCTAAAGGCTGATGAAGAGACTGTAAAATATGAAACAGAAATTAAGAAAATGGAACAAGATAGAGCAGACTTAGTTACAGCAATTATAAAACTTAAAGATAGTATTAATGAATTAAATCAAAAAGGAAGGGAAAGACTCATTGAGGCATTTGATAAGGTTAATAGAAAATTTAATGAGGTTTATACAAAATTATTTAATGGTGGAAATGCTAAGCTTGAATTGGTTGACTCCGATGACCCTTTAGAAGCCGGTTTGGAAATGTTAGTAAGTCCTCCAGGAAAAAGACTCCAATCGATAACTTTATTATCTGGAGGTGAGCAGGCTTTGACTGCACTATCTTTAATTTTTGCTGTTTTTTTAACTAACCCCTCGCCTATATGTGTTTTGGACGAGGTTGATGCACCCTTAGATGATGCCAACGTAACAAGATTTTGTGGCTTGCTTGAAGAACTAATTAAAATTACAAATACCAAATTCATCATTGTTACTCACCATGCTTTAACAATGTCAAAAATGAATAGACTTTATGGTGTCACCATGCCTGAAAAAGGAATTAGTCAGCTTGTGGCTGTCGATTTACAAAAAGCAGAAAGCATGGTCGCTTAAGTAATTAATTAAAATGTCCAAAGATCCATTCAAAACTCGCTTAGAGATTGCAAAGAAAAAGGTTTCAAAAAGAGATCTAGAAAATAAAAAAGATAATCAATCTCCAATTGGCACTGCTTTTAAGCTAAGTACTGAGCTAGTTTCAGCAGTCGCCGTAGGGACAATTATTGGGTTTATTTTGGACAAGACCTTTGGTACTAAACCCTGGTTAATTTTAATATTTTTTTTTGTAGGGGTAGTTGCAGGAATAATTAATGTAATTAGATCCGCAAAAAAAATGCAAAAATAGATGAGGATTTATGGCAGCTAACCCAATGACACAATTCGAAGTTTATAGAATTGGTCCAGAAATAAAAGTAGGCGCTTTTGATATTTCTTTTACCAACGCGAGTTTATTCATGGTCATAAGTTCTCTTGCGATTTTAATAATATTCAACCTTGGTTCAAAGAAGAATTCAATACTGCCGAATAAGATCCAACTCTTAGCTGAATTAAGCTATTCATTTGTCTCAAAAATGATCAGTGATACTGCTGGTTCAAAAGCTAAACCATATTTTTCATTTATCTTTTCATTATTTATGTTTGTTTTGTTTTGCAACATGTTTGGAATGATACCGTACACTTTTACAGTGACTAGTCATATCATTGTGACTTTCATATTAGCAGCTTTTATTTTTATTGGGGTTACAGTTATTGGTTTTATAAAACATGGATTTGGTTACTTAAAACTTTTCGTCCCAAGTGGTGTTCCTATCGTACTTTTACCATTAATTGTGGTCATTGAAATTATTTCATATTTAAGTAGACCTATCAGTTTATCAGTAAGATTGTTTGCAAATATGATGGCAGGACACACTATGATGAAGGTTTTCGGGGGCTTTGTTGTAAGTCTCGGAATTGTTGGTGGATGGCTTCCACTGAGTTTTTCAGTTGCTTTAACTGGTTTGGAGATACTAGTTGCTTTTCTTCAAGCTTATGTTTTTGCAATTTTAACATGCATTTATTTAAATGATGCATTAAATTTACACCATTAACTTATGAGGAGGATATAATGGAATTAGAAGCAGCAAAAATGATTGGAGCAGGACTTGCGGCTATAGCTTTAGCTGGGGCTGGAGTAGGCATCGGAATAATTTTTGGAAATTATTTATCTGGTGCAATGAGAAATCCATCTGCAGCGCAAAAACAATTTCCTAATTTGCTTTTAGGATTTGCTCTTGCAGAAGCAACAGGATTATTTGGATTAGTTGTTGCATTGATTATTCTTTTTGCGTTTTAATTAATGTTTAAAAAACTATTTTTATATTCATTAATTGCAAATTTCTTTTTTGCAAAAAAGATTTTTGCAGCGAAGAGTGGAGGAATGCCTCAATTAGATCCGGAGTTTTGGATTTCACAAATTTTCTGGCTCGTACTCACTTTTGGAGTTTTGTATATTGTTTTATCGAAACTTATATTGCCCAAAATAAGTGCAAACTTAGAATTGAGAAAATCACAAATCCAAGAAAACATTGAGGCAGCTGAAAAACAAAGAGAAAGTAGTGAAGCTAAACTTAAAGAATTTGATGGGATTATTCTTAAAAGTAAAATTGAAGCAAAGAACATTTTCAAAGATTCTAGAGAAAAAGTAATCAAAAATATTAATTCTAAAAAAGAGATTTTAGATAATCAAATTGATGATGAAATTAAAAAAGCTGAAGTAGAAATAGATACTTTAAGACAAAGTGCTCCAGAAAAAATTAATAAAATTGCAGTTGTAACATCTGCTGAAATTTTAAAAAAATTAATTGGAGCAGAAGTTAATAATAGCAGTATCTCTGCAATTGTTGATGATCTAGTAAAAAAAAATGGAGATAAATATTATGGTCATTGATTCAACTTTTTGGGTCGCAGTTTCTTTTGTAATATTTTTTGGAGGTCTGATATATTTAAAAGTACCTCAAAAAATTAATACTATTCTTAATAAATTAATCTTAGACATAAAAAATGAGATTGATGAAAGTGAGAAACTGAGAAGTGAAGCAAAGATATTATTAGATAATGCTCAGAAAAAATTAGACACAGCCCAATCTGAAAGTAAGGAAATACTTGATCAGGCAAAGAAAGATGCTGATAAATTAATCATTGAACTTAATGACAAATTTCATAAATCTTCAGAAATTAAGAAAAATTTGGCTAAAAATAAAATTAATCAAATGAGAGAGGTGGCAATTAAAGAGATTAAAGATGCATCTGTTAAAATAGCTATAGACTCTGTAAAAAAAATAATAACAACCTCAGTTGATAAATCTAAACTTGATACGTTGTTTCAGAAAAATTTAGATGAAACCAAAGAAGAGTTAAAAAAAATTAACTCATAATACTTTTTACAATTTATTCAAAAAAATATAAGTTATTATGATGAATTCTGTAGTTATAGGTTCTGGTTTTGGTGGTATAGCAGCCGCTCTTCGCCTTAAAGCAAAGGGTCACAATGTTACATTAATTGAAAAACACAAAGACCTGGGTGGTAGAGCAAGAGTTTTTAAAAAGAATGGGTTCATTTATGACGGTGGTCCAACGGTAATTACAGCTCCATACTTAATTAATGAATTATTTGAATTATTTCAAAAAAACCCAAAAGATTATATTAAATTAACACCTCTTAAAGTTTGGTATCAATTCATTTTTGAGGATAAATCAAAGTTCAATTACTCTGGTGACGAAAATGAAATGAAAAGACAAATTGAGCTTATAAATAAAGAAGATGCTCAAGGATATGAGAAGCTTGTTAATTTTACTAAAAAAATTTTTGATAAAGGTTTTACAGAACTAGCTGATGTACCCTTTGATAAGCCCTCAGTAATGATGAAACAATTACCCTCACTACTCAAACTCAAAAGTTATAAGTCAGTATATTCTCTGGTATCATCTTATATTAAAAATGAAAAATTAAGAAGAATGTTGAGCATGCATCCTCTTTTAGTTGGTGGAAATCCATTTACCACAACTTCAATATATGGATTGATTTTATACTTAGAAAAAAAATGGGGCATTCACTATTCTATGGGTGGAACAGGAAATATCATAAGTGGTTTTGAAAAATTAATGAATGAAGAAGGTATCGAGGTAATAAAAGGTTCTGAGGTAACTCAAATAATTTCAAATCAAAATGAAATTACTGGAGTTCAATTAGACAACTCCAAAAAAATAAGCGCTAACAAAGTTGTTTGTAACGCAGATCCACCGGGTGTTTATGAAAAAATGTTAAATGGCCAGAGTAATAATTCTTTTATGTTTAAGTGGAAAAAAAATAGAATGGAATATTCAATGGGTTTATTTGTTTATTATTTTGGAACCAAGACAATTTATAATAACGTTGAACATCACACCATTAAATTTGGCAATAAATATAAAGAGCATCTTGATGACATTTTTAATAATAAAAAATTAAATAACGATATAAGTTATTATTTACATAGACCCACTGCCACTGATAAATCCATGGCACCAGATGGACATGATTGTTTCTATGTTTTGGTTCCTGTTCCCAATAACCAATCAAAAATTGATTGGTCGTTAGAAGGTGAAAAAATGAAAAATTTAGTGGTAGAGAAAATGGAGAAAGATTTAATGCCAAACCTAAAAGAAAATATTGTTGAAGATTTTTATTTGACTCCTGACTATTTTGAAAAAGATCTCAATACAAAATATGGTTCTGGTTTTTCTATACAACCAAAATTCTCACAATCTGCTTACTTTAGATTTCACAACAAATCTGAAATTTATAACAATTTATATTTTGTTGGTGCGGGAACTCATCCTGGGGCAGGTGTACCTGGAGTACTTTCCTCAGCAAAGGTTTTAGATAAAATTTTATAATGTCGTCTAAAAATTATTTATCTATTTACGCAAAATCGTTTAATTGGGCTGGTTTTTTTTTACCAAAAAAAACCTATAAAAATTGTTCTTATTTGTACGATTTTTGTAGAGTTGTAGATAATATTGCAGATGACGAAGGCGAAATAGAAATAAAAAAAATAAAATTCCAAAAGTTTGTAAGTGATTTTAAACAAAAAAATTTTGAGGATCCTGTTATTCAAAATATGTGGAATATTATTCATGAATTCAATATTTCTCTGGAAATAATTTATGATTTATTTGATGGGATAGAGTCAGACATAAAACAAAATGTAAAAATAGATACTCGAAAAGATCTTTTAATCTATTGTTATAGAGTAGCTGGAACAGTTGGACTGATGATGGCAAAAATTTTAAAAGTGAGTAAAAAACAATCTCTTAAATCTGCAATCGATCTTGGTATAGCAATGCAACTCACCAATATATCAAGAGATGTGATTGAGGATTCAAAAAAAAATAGATCTTATATAAATGGGAATTTTGAGGAAATTAACTCAACTATTAAACTTGCAGATACATTTTATGAAAATTCATTTAATTCCATAAGAGAAATTCCATTTAGTTTTAGATTTAGTATTTTAGTTGCTAGACGAATATACAGAAAAATTGGATATAAAATTTTGAAAAAGAAAACCTTTGAAAATTATAGTAAATCTGGAAAAATTTATGTTTCAAACTTTGAAAAAGTTTTAGAGACGATTTTATCAATTTATGATCTAATTATACTTTCTTTATTAAATAAAAATGATGATCAAATTGAACACGATCATTTATTGATTAATAAAGAAATTAATCTTGATGAAAGAATTTGATTACATAATTATTGGGGGTGGTTGTGCTGGTTTATCTCTAGCCTATGAATTAGAGATCCATAATAAATTAGTAAATAAAACCTTAGCAATAATCGAGCCTCGAGATGAATACAAAAGAGATAAGACCTGGTCTTTTTGGAGAGTATCTGAGCATAATTTTGATGATTGTGTCATAAAAAATTGGAAAAATTTTTCAGTTAATGCACCTAATAAAACTAATTTTCTTGAATGTGAAAATTATCCATATCAAAGCATCGATAGTGGTTTATTTTATGAGAAAATAAATAATTCATTAAAGAAAAATAAAAATATCTTTTTTTTAAAGGAACTGAAAGACATCAGCATCAAAAATTCATTTATATTCAATAGTGTTCCTACTATCAAAAAAGACTTTAGAAATTTATGGCAACACTTTTGTGGAGTTGAAATAGAGACTGAGAGTAATTATTTCGATGAAAACATTTTTAATCTTATGGATTTTGATTGTGATCAAAGGGAAAGCGTCCATTTTTTTTACACACTTCCCTTCTCAAAAAAAAAGGCATTGATTGAGAGTACTTGGCTTTCAAAAATGAATGATGACTCTCAAAAAGATTATGATCAACAAATTAAAGAATATATCGAAAAGAAATTAAATTTAAAAAATTATAAAATTACTTATAAAGAGATAGGTGCAATTCCACTTTTTTATCCATCATTTCAAAATGAAAAAAATAAAATTAATATTGGAACTGCCGGCGGCATGACAAGATTGAGTACTGGATATACTTTTTTAAACATACAAGAACATAGTAAATTTATTAGAAAAAATATTGAAAATATTCACCATGTTAAAAAATTTGAAATTAATAGAAAATATCAATTTTTGGATGAAATATTTTTACGTGTTCTTGAAAAACATCCAAAAAGGATGTCAGAAATTTTTTTTAAAATGTTTCAAAGTTCTCCTAAAACAATTATCAAATTTCTCTCCAATAAGAGTAATTTTCTTGAAGATTTGACTATAATTTTAAAAATGCCAAAATGGATTTTTATCAAAGCTTTATTTTATTAAACCTAAATGAATATGAATCTAAAAAAAATAAATCTAAATCATTCTTTTATTTTTTTTTTATTCTGTAACATTTTTTCTTTAATACTATTTAAATTTAATAACTTTATATTGTCGCCATTATTTTGTTTATTTTTGATTTTAATCATTGGTGTATCACATGGATCTTTGGATCACGTCAAGGGTGGGAAGCTTCTAAAGATTTTTAAAATTGAAAATATAGCTTTATTTTATATTTCATATATCTTAATAGCTATAGTGGTTGTAATACTTTGGATTTTTATACCATCTATCTTGTTAATAATATTTCTATTGGTTGCCTCATATCATTTTGGTAAAGAGGATACACAATTTTTGCATGACTATAACTCACACTTTATAGGGATACTATATTTCCTAAAAGGATCACTTGTTATTTGGGCACCATTATATTTTCATTTTGATGAAACTATAGCAATATTTAAATTATTATTAATTGATAATGAAAATTTTTACTCAAGTTTAAGTTTTATTGAGAATAATAGATTAATAGATTTAGGGATAATCTTAAGTTCTATTTCGAGTATTATTTTGTTTATTAAAAAATTTACTTTAAGGAATTTTTCAATTTTTTTTGATTATTTTTCTATATTGATTTTAAATTACTATCTCTCTCCTTTAATAGCATTTACTGCTTATTTTTGCTTTTTACATTCTGTAAGACATAGCATCACATTAATTTACGAATTAGATAACAATAATATTAAAAATGGGTTATTGATTTTTATTCAAAAGGCTATGCCACTTACGATATTAACTGCTATTATTTGTTTAGTTGGTATTTATTTGCTGAATTTTAAATATGATTTTGATAACTCAATTATTAAAGTCATTTTTATAGGTTTGGCGTCTTTAACATTTCCACATATATTACTTGAGTATCTTTTAGATAAAAATGAAAAACAAAGAACTTAAAATATTGTTATCTGCTCCGCGAGGATTTTGTGCCGGTGTTGAACGAGCAATTGAAATTGTTGAAAAATCAATTCAAAAGTATGGTTCTCCAGTTTACGTTAGACATGAAATAGTACACAATAAATTTGTTGTTGATGACCTAAGGAATAAAGGCGCAATATTTGTGGAAGAGCTTGAAGAAATTGAAGATAAAACAAGACCAGTTATTTTTTCTGCACATGGTGTTCCAAAAAAAATTCCACAAGATGCAAAAAACTATAATATGACTTATGTTGATGCAACATGTCCGTTGGTTTCTAAAGTTCATAGAGAGGCCGAAAATCTTCATAAGGCTGGATACCATTTAATCTTAATAGGGCATGAAAATCATCCTGAAGTAATTGGAACAATGGGACAACTGCCTAAAGGATCAATTGACCTTATCCAAAATGAGGACGAAGCCAATAATTATGATCCAAAAAATTTTAAAAAAATTGCCTATGTTACCCAAACAACCCTATCAGTAGATGACACAAAAGAAATAATATCAATACTTAAAGAAAAATTTTCAAATATTAGAGAGCCTGCGAAAGAAGATATTTGTTACGCGACAACTAATAGACAAATGGCTGTTAAAAACATTGCAAAAAAGTGTGATCTATTTTTCGTTATTGGTAGTCGAAATTCATCTAACTCAGTAAGACTTGTTGAAGTAGCTAAAAAATCGGGCTGCGAAAACTCAATACTGATCCACTCACAAAGTGAAATTCCATTCAACTTAATTGAAAATGTAAATATAATTGGAATTTCATCTGGTGCGTCTGCCCCTGAAATACTTGTCGAAAATTTTATTAAAGAATTGAAAAATAAATTTACAGTCACTATAGAAGAAGTGGAAATTATAAAAGAAAACGTAGTTTTTCGTGTTCCAAAAAAATTAAATTAAATGGCTGTTTACACAAAGTTAAATAAGAAAGACATTTCGCATATTAATAAAAAATTTGAAAACCAAAAATTTTTAAGTTTTAAAGGTATAAAGCAAGGAATTGAAAATACTAATTATTTATTAAAATCAAAAAATAATAAATTTATACTAACTATATTCGAAAAAAGAGTTCAAAAAAAAGAAATACCTTTTTTTATGAAATTAATGGATCAACTAAATGATCTAAAGATAAGATGTCCAAAACCATTGAAAAATCGTGATGGAAAATATCTATTTAAAATAAAGAATAAGATTGCTTGTGTTGTTTCATTTCTTGATGGAAAAGATAAAAAAAATCTTAGTTTGAAGAATTGTTACGATATTGGAAAAACTGTGGCTCAAATGCACTCTTTCTCAAAAAAAATAAGATTGTTTAGAAAAAACTCAATGAACATAAAAAATTTAAATCCATTGTTAAAAAGTATTAAATTTAAATCAAAAAAATTCATTAATTTAGAAAAATTTCTCAAAAGTAATTTTAGAGAAATTAAAAAAAAATGGCCAAAAAAATTACCAAATGGGATAATACATGGTGATCTTTTTATAGATAATATATTTTTCAAAAAAAATAAGATCTCTGGAATTATTGATTTTTATTTTGCTGCAAGCGACTATTTTATGTATGAAATAGCAATATGTATTAACGCTCTTTGTTTTGATAAGAAAAAATCGCAATTTAAATTAAATAAAAAAAAGGTTAAAAATTTAATTAGAGGATATGAAGGAATTAAAAAGATCTCTGGAATTGAAAAAAAATCATTGAATATTTTATGCCGAGCTGCCGCGATGAGATATTTTCTTACAAGACTTTACGACTACACAAATACTCCGAAAACTGCTTTAATAAAAATTAAAGATCCAAGAGAATATTATCAAAAACTAATAATTCACAATAATTTAAAAAACTATAAGGATTATTTAGTTTAATGATAAAAATTTACACTGATGGTTCGTGTCTTGGCAATCCTGGCAATGGTGGTTGGGCAGCAATAATATTAAATGATGGGAAAAAAACTGAACTCAAAGGAGGTAAAAAAGATACCACAAATAATCAGATGGAATTATTAGCACCTATAGAGGCGCTTAAAAAAATTCCAAAAGGAAGCAAAGTTCAAATTTTTACTGACTCTAAATATGTAAAATCTGGAATAACGGTGTGGATACACAATTGGAAAAAAAATGGATGGAAAACTGCAAACAAAAAAGAAGTAAGTAATAAAGCACTTTGGACAGAATTAGATCTACTAAATAATGAGTTTGAAATAAGTTGGAACTGGGTAAAAGCTCATTCAGCGGATGAATTAAATAATGAAGTAGATTTACTCGCTAAAGATGCTGCTAATTTATAGTTGGGGTACCTTGCAACAGAACGCCCCTTAACATCTATTAGTATAAATTTTATTCTTTAAATTCTTCGTACACAGCTTTTCTATTTTTTTCTATTTCTGTAATTATTTTTTTTATTTTTACCATGGTCATTTGACACTCCAGAAATACTGTTGCATCTGTTATCAATTTACCAAGATCAGAATTAGACATAGGACGGTTTCTTGGAATGTTGAATTTAATATTATTAGAATTTGCAAAAGCCCTTAGGGTTGACGATTTGACACCAAAATTAAAACTTTCTATTCCTTCTTTTTTGCCATAATTTGCAACAGCCACACCAATCACATCCCCACGTAGGTTTATAATTGGCCCTCCACTATTTCCTTGATTAAGAGCCGCATCTGTCTGAAAATTTGAGTAATTATCTCCATAACCTGCGAGCGAAGAGACGCTACCTTTTGAAATTTTTATAGAAGCACTTACTTCTTTTCCTAATGGAAATCCTGCAATAATTATGTCTTCTAATAATTCAGCATCCTTTAGAGATACAGAAAAAACATTTTGACTTTTTACATTTGCTTTAAGAATTGCTAAGTCATTAGTTTGATCAATTGCAAAAATTTTAGCAATGATTCTATTTCCTTTATGAGAAACAATAACTTTGTCACAGCCTTCTATAACATGATTATTGGTAATTATGTTTCCGTCATTTCCTGATTTAGTAATAAATCCAGACCCAGAACTAAATGCGTAAAGATTTTTTTCTTCCTCTTTTTGTTTTTTTTCTTTGGCTATTCTTTTTTTCTCTTTTTCCAATTTTTCTTTTTCTTTAGTTATTCTTTCTCTTTCTTTCTGTAATTCATCCCTTTCTCGGGCTATTTTTTTCTTTTCAGCCTCTAAATCGTCTGGAATTTCATCTGGTTTTATTTTTTCAGTAATCTTAGTTTTCCCACCGTTATTTTGAACCTTTGCGTAATAGTCTTTTTCAATCTGAGTCACAAAATATTTATACTCTTCATATTTTGAAATATGTTGGGATATTTTATTAAATTCTTGTTTCATTTTTTTTTTACTAAGATCTGTTTGTGTATACAGTTCTTCATTTTCTTCAAATACTAACCAATTTTCATTTTCGGGTAAATTATGATTTACGACTCCACGCATCCATTTTTTTTCATCACGTAAAAACCATTTTCCATAATCAATACCTGTTGCAGCATCCCTAAAAACAAATTTATTCGTGTACCAGGATTTTTTATATTTTGAATAATCTTCAATTAAATAGAAATTTTCCCATTGAGGTGTGTCTATTATTGCAGGTTCATAAAATCTATAGGAAACACGGTTTTCTGATGGGTAATATATTATCGTTATCTGTTCTCCTTTATTAGTATTCTTGTCTGTATGTACAAATTGAACTACATCTCTTTCAATATTATCTGGACCTTTAAAATCTTTTATAGTCCAAACATTATAATTTTTTCCATTAAAATTAGTTTTTCCTTGATATTTAGATTCATTGCCAGTTTCAAAAATCAAAACATCTCGTAACAAAAATGCATTTGCAACACTACACCAAAATAAAAAGAGAATTAATGCTCCTAAAACCTTTTTCATAATCAGTGATCCTAGCACATTTGCCCGACTCGTACTAATACGTAAAATTAGTTTATTTTGGTTGTATAAATAAGTGAAATTTACCTAACTTCGGGCACCAAGCAACAAAACATCCCCTTTTTAAAAATGAATACTATTAGATAAAACTACTAAATCATTTAATTCATCCCATAATTACTATCAACCCAATCAGAAACAGTTTTAGATTGAATGGAAACTGCAATATTTTTTTTGTAACCGGTATCTTTGTGCCAATCATAGCAAGTAACCGATCCCCTCCCTCCACTAACTAAGTAAAAAAAGGTAGCCGTAAAAGTAGATTTACCACCTTTATTGGTGTTGTTTTTTGAATGTCTAAATATCGCATCGATTGTAAAATTTTTATTGATAATTTATGTTTGTGAAAAATAAATTTAAAAAGTACTTATTAATAAGTAGTTTTTCTTTTTTTTTAATAAAAGGAATTATTTGGTTATTGATAATTGCGGGTGCTTTTTTCGGAATAGGAAAAGTATAGGAGAAAAAATGTATATCGCAATGAATAGATTTAAAATCGTAAAAGGGAGAGAACCTGAGTTTGAAAACGTTTGGAAAAATAGAGAAACTCATTTAGCAGAAGTACCAGGTTTTAAAAACTTTAATTTAGTAAAGGGTGACAGTAGCGATGATCATACTCTTTATGCATCTCATAGTATATGGGAATCAAAAGAAGATTTTTGGAATTGGACAAAGTCTGAAGCATTTAGACTTGCGCATAAAGATGCTGGAAAACATAGAGATTTATATATTGGTCCACCTAATTTTGAGGGCTTTGAAAAAGTATTATAAAAATAAATCATTATAAAGTTGAAGCACCTAGCAATAGAACTGCCCTACCTAGATAAGATTATTTAATAAGTTCTCTGCTGAAGTTAAACCACATTCTTTAGTTTCTTTTTCAACATGGATATTAACAACTGTAAAATTTTCAATCACCATTAAATAACGATTTGATCTAATTCCCATACCTTTTGCATTACGATCAACTTCCGCACCAATTGCTTTAGTAAATAACAAATATGGATCAGATAACATTTTAATCTTATCTCCAGTATTATTAATCTCTCCCCAACCATTCATTACGTAAGGATCATTTACTGATAAACAAAATATATTTTGTATTCCTTTTGCTTTTATCTTATCTGCATTTGCCACAAATCCGGGAAGATGAAGCTTAGAGCAAGTTGATGTAAATGCCCCAGGTAAACCAAACAAAACAGCTTTACCATTACCAATAGTTTCTCTTAATTTACTTTTTTGAGGTTCACCATCAACAAGTTGAAAAATCTCTGTATCTGGTAGTTGATCTTTTATTTTAAGTTTCATATCGAATTCATTACATATTTTTTAACTTTTTCAATATCATTTGATAGAAGTTCAAATTTTTCTTTTCTGTCATTAACGTATTTTAGACTATCTGGTAAATTTTCAGTTTTTGAAATTGCATCTTCTATTGCTTTTGGAAATTTACAAGGGTGTGCAGTTGATAATACAACACAATTTTTTTCCAATCCTAATTTTCTCACCGCACCAATCCCTACTGCAGTGTGCGGATCCACTACTATCTGATATTCGTCATTGATAGTTTTAATCATTTCGACAGTTTCGTTTTCATTAAGCATTTCAGATATAAAATTCTTTTTGATTTTATCTAAGTCGTTTTTATCAATTTTATAAGTGTTATTTTTTATTTCACCCATTACATCTTTTGTAACTTCTGAGTTACAATCTTTGACGTCGTATAAAAGCCTTTCGAAGTTACTTGCTATTTGTATATCCATACTTGGAGTGTTTGTTTCCTCAACTTTCTTTTGACTATAATCACCACCAGATATAGCTCTATGCAGTATGTCATTTTTATTTGTAGCTACGATTAGTTTATCAATTGGAAGACCTAGTTTTTTCGCTAAATAACCAGCGTAAATATCACCAAAGTTTCCTGTTGGAACAGAAAAAGATAGAGGTTGGCCGTTTCCAATTTTAAAGTAAGCGTAAAAATAATACACAGATTGAGCAATAATTCTTGCCCAATTAATTGAATTTACGCCTGACATATTAATTGCTTTAGAAAATTTTTCGTCATTAAACATTGCTTTTACTAAATTTTGGCAATCGTCAAAATTACCCTCCACCGCAATATTAAATACATTACTCTCCTCATGTATTGTCATTAGTCTTCTTTGCACTGGCGAAATTTTATTGTTGGGGTGTAATACAAAAACATTTAAATTATTTTTTCCTTTTAAAGCGTCTATGGCAGCAGCACCCGTATCGCCTGAAGTTGCTACTATTATATTAATTTTTTTTTCATCACGGCCTAAATGATATTGATAAAAATTACCTATTAGTTGCATTGCGATATCTTTAAAAGCAAGTGTAGGTCCATGAAACAATTCTAATACTTTTAAATCTCCTAGATCTGATATTTTTACAACATCATCGGATCTGAAATTTGAATATGATTTTGAAATCAAAGAGATTAGATCATCTTTAGACATGAAATCTCCTATAAATGGATAAATTATTTCAGCAGCTAAATCATTGTAACTAAGGTTTTTTAGATTATCTAATTCCTCCTCTTTAAAGGGTTTAATCGATTTGGGAATAAATAGTCCCCCATCATCTGCCAAACCTTTGAGGAAAACATCTTTAAAAGTAAAGTTTTTCTGATTATTTCTTGTACTAATATAATTCATTTAATAATTCTTTTTTCTAAAATATAGATATAGCAAAAGAATTGAAATCGCTAATGAAAACCATGTCATTGCATATTTTTTATGATTGTTAGAAATATTAGCAGTAATTTTTTTCGGTCTAGGAAACTGATAGTTTCCATCTAAATATATTATGTACTTAGAAAATTCTTTACCAGTAAATTTTGAGATATCTTCTCTATTCAAACTAAACCAGTAATTTTCTTTTATATCATTATCTGGTTTAAATATATTTTTTCTTCCCTGTGTTTTAAGAGTTCCTTCTATATTATTTTGATCCAATATATTTATCTCTGGTGTATCTTTTTTTTCAAATGGTATCCATCCTCTATTGAGTAAATAATTTTCACCATCTATTAGAATTGGGTTTAAAACTTCAAATCCAGGTGTTCCAGAGTCATTCAAATTATATAAGTAAATTTGTTTCTCAAAATCAACGCGACCTGACGTTTTGATTTTGAGAAAATTTTGTTGATTAGATTGTGAAAGTTGAACTGGTGGATTTTTTAATGAATTTTCAATTTCTAATATGAGATTGTTCTTCCAATTCAAACGAATAATCTGCCAAATGCCTAAAGCAACAAAAACAAATATAAAAAATATGATAAAAACTGAAAATAAAAATTTATGTTTCAAGGTTCAAAATTAGCTTCCCCAAATATAGATCGCAGCAAATAAGAATAGCCAAACTACGTCAACAAAGTGCCAGTACCACGCTGCCGCCTCAAAACCAAAGTGATGATCTTTGTTAAAGTGACCTAACTTTCCTCTCCACAAACATACAGCCAAGAAAATTGTACCCACGATCACGTGAAAACCATGAAATCCTGTTGCCATGTAAAATACTGAACCATATATGTGATCTGAAAAAGCAAATGTTGCATGATGATATTCGTAAGCTTGTAAGGCAGTAAAACAAACTCCTAATATAACTGTTAAAACCAATCCTTGAATAAATCCTTTTCTATCATCCTCTAAGAGAGCATGATGAGACCAAGTCACAGTAGTTCCAGATAACAAAAGAACCAATGTATTTATTAATGGTATATCCCATGGATCAAAAGTTTCTATATCCTTTGGCGGCCATACATTTCCAACGAAATCGTTTGGAAAAAGACTCACATCAAAGTAAGCCCAAAACCAAGCAACAAAAAACATTACCTCAGAGGCAATGAATAAAGTCATTCCGTAACGATGATGTATTTGAACCACAGGTGTATGATGTCCTTGATGCTCTGCCTCAATAACTACATCTCTAAACCACATGTATGCTCCATAAATTAATAAAGCAAATCCAAGGTACATTCCCCATGAAACCTCATAATGCATGTAGTAAACAGCTCCAACTGCTAAAATTAAACATGAGAGTGAAACATAGATAGGCCAAGGACTTGGATCTACTAAATGGTAATCATGTTTTTTTTCAGCTGACATTTTTTTGAATTATGATTGTTTATAGTAATCTGTCGAGAAAAAAGTATACGACATAGTTACATCCTGTAAATTTTTTACTGTTGCATCATTGACCATTTCCGGGTCTAAATAAAAAGTCATCACGTAGGTAGCAGTTTCACCAGCTTTTAATTCTTGTTTTTCAAAGCAAAAACAACCAAGTTTACTATAATATTTTCCAAAGCTTGAGGGTGAAACATTAAAACTTGCTACACCTGCAGTTGGTTCATTGCTATTATTGGTTACCTCAAACTCAATTTTGTTTACTTGACCCACTTTAACATCCATCACATTTGATTTTGCTTTAAAGTCCCATGGTAAATTATTAACATTGGTATCAAATCTTACACTAACTACTTTATCTAAAACAATTTTTGGAGCTTTATCTGCTACTTGAGTAGTTCCTCCAAAACCAGTAACTCTACAAAAAATCTCATAAAGAGGCACCGATGCGTATGATAAACCTAACATCAAAACAAAAATCCCAGCTAGAACTAATGGTGTTAATTTCTTTTTTTCTATCATATCGACCTATCAAATACCCCTGTGTTATATAAAGTAAAAAAGAAAAGAAAAATCATAAACGCAATAATAGCTAATGCCGTAATAATATTTTTTCTTTTTGTTTTTTTATCTGGTGTAATCATATTATCTTATCAATCAAAAACAGAACAAAAACTAAAAATAAATACAATATAGAATATCCAAATATAGCTTTTGCTTTCTTAGAGTTAAATCTATTTTTTTTATAATTCAACAACTCATAACATAAAAAATTGTAATAGAAAGTTAATAGCAATGATGGAATTAAAAATGTTAGGCCAACAAAATTAATTAAATATGGAAAAATAATTACTGGTATCATCAATAAAGAATAAATGAATATATTGATTTTGGTACTTTCTATTCCATTGGTAAGTGGCAACATTGGTATTTTAGCTTTTCGGTAATCATCGGACTTGTATAAACTAAGCGCCCAAAAATGAGAGGGTGTCCAAAAAAATATTATTAAAAAAAATGTTAATGGTTCAAGTGATATAGTGCCTGTAGCAATAGTCCATCCTATAACTGGTGGAAAAGCACCAGCTGCCCCACCAATAACTATATTTTGTGGAGTTCTTCTTTTTAACCAGATTGTATAAACAAATACATAAAACAATATTGTTAGTAATAATATTGCAGCAGAAACTCTGTTGGTAAAATAATCTAAAGCTACAACTGAAACAATTGATAATGTAACACCAAATATCAAAGCTTGATTTCTATTGACTTTCCCTGTCGGGATCGGTCTTAAACAGGTTCTGGTCATTAAAGCATCAAGATCAGACTCATACCACATATTTAAAGCACCAGCCGCTCCTGCACCTAATGAAACGAGAAGAATTCCAATAATTGCATCTTTAGTTGAAACAATGTTGGGTGCTGTTAATAAACCTACGGCACAGGTAAAAATTACCAATGACATAACTCTTGGCTTCATCAATTTAAATAATTCTGAAAGATTAAATAAATCTTCTTGGCTTAAACTTCTTTTTTTTAGCCTTGAATTATCCATCGGTTCTTAATACTCTTAATTTTATTAGCCGTGCGATTTTTGTGTACCCTGACCATCTTCAAATTTTGGCAATTCCTCAAAAGTATGGAAATTTGGTGGAGATGGCACAGTCCACTCTAACGTTGTTGCTCCCTCACCCCATGGATTTTGTGCAGCTGCTTTCTTTTTGGCAAATGCATAAATCAAATTCATAAAAAATACAGCAAGTCCAGCTACGGCCACATAAGACCCTATTGAAGATATATAATTCCATCCGGCAAACGCATCAGGATAATCAGCATATCTTCTCGGCATCCCAGCTAATCCTAAAAAGTGCTGAGGGAAGAAAATCAAATTAACTCCAATAAATGTTAACCAGAAATGTAACTGACCCATCCATTCGGAATACTCATAACCACTCATTTTTGAGAACCAATAATAAAAGCCTGCGAAGATTGCAAAAACAGCTCCTAAAGAAAGCACATAGTGAAAATGAGCAACTACGTAATAAGTGTCATGCATTGCAGTATCAACACCTGCGTTAGCTAAAACCACTCCAGTGACACCACCAACTGTGAACATAAAAATAAATCCTAATGCCCATACCATTGGTGTTTTAAAAGATATTGACCCACCCCACATTGTTGCGATCCACGAGAAAATTTTTATTCCTGTTGGAACTGCAATAATCATTGTTGCAGCTAAAAAATATGCTTTAGTATCTGTGCTCAGTCCAACTGTGTACATGTGGTGAGCCCATACAACAAATCCAACTATTCCGATTGCCACCATCGCATAAGCCATTCCTAAATATCCAAAAACAGGTTTTCTTGAAAATGTAGAAACTATATGACTAATCATTCCAAATCCTGGAAGGATTAAAATGTAAACTTCTGGATGACCAAAAAACCAAAACAAGTGTTGGAATAAAACTGGATCACCTCCTGTTTGGGCTTCAAAGAAGGCAGTACCAAAATTTCTATCTGTTAATAGCATTGTTATCGCTCCAGCTAATACTGGTAAAGATAATAGTAATAAAAATGCAGTTACTAATATAGACCAGGCAAACAAAGGCATTTTATGTAATGTCATACCTGGAGTTCTCATATTTAGAATAGTAGTAATAAAATTAACTGCTCCTAAAATTGACGAGGCACCCGCTAAGTGCAAACTTAAGATAGCTAAATCCATCGCTGGTCCAGGTTGTCCAGCTTTTGAAGACAACGGAGGATAAATCGTCCATCCACCCCCAACACCAGTTTGTCCTGGAGGTCCGTCTGCAAAAATTGATAAGATTAATAAAGTTAAAGAAACAGGTAATAGCCAAAAAGAGATATTGTTCATTCTTGGAAATGCCATGTCAGGAGCTCCAATCATAATTGGCACAAACCAATTACCAAAGCCACCAATCATTGCTGGCATTACCATGAAAAAAATCATTATTAAACCATGTCCAGTAACCAGCACATTATATAAGTGATAATTACCACCTAAAATGCCATCACCAGGATGCATTAATTCCATTCTCATTAAAACAGAAAAAGCAGTTCCTATAACTCCTGCAACAATTGCAAAAATTAAATACATTGTCCCGATATCTTTATGGTTAGTAGAATATGCCCAACGTTTCCAACCGGTTGGAGTATGATGATCGTGTGATGCTGTTTGTGTATACATAATTTATTTACTCGCTAATTTAAGTTTTTGATTTTCTATTTCTTCTTTTGCAAATTTTACTCGCGCTTCGGATAACCATTCTTGATATTCATCCTCACTAACTACTTTTACTGCAATTGGCATAAACGCATGTTTTATACCACAAAGTTCTGAACATTGACCATAATAAGTACCAACTTTTTCAGCCTTAAACCACGTTTCATTGATTCTTCCAGGTACCGCATCCCTTTTTACTCCAAACGAAGGCAAGGCCCATGCATGTAAAACATCATTTGCTGTGATTAAAACTTTAACTACTTTGCCAACTGGAACAACAACTTCATTATCAACAGCTAACAATCTTGGTTGATTTGCTTTTAAATCTTTTTCCTCAATCATGTAGGAGTCAAATTCCAGATTTTCGTCAGGATATTCATAACCCCAATACCATTGGTAGCCTATTGCTTTGATTGTTAAATCTGCTTTCGGAATCGTGTCTTGCTTATATAAAATTTTAAATGATGGAACCGCCATAACAATTAAAATTAAGCAAGGAATTAAAGTCCATAAAACTTCGACAGTTACATTGTGAGTTCTCTTAGATGGATTAGGATTTGCTGAAGCTCTAAATCTTACACAAGCATAAAGCATTAAAAATAAAACGAATACACTGATCGCTATTATTATCGGTAATAACAAATTATCGTGAAAGGCCACAATATCTCTCATCGACTCCGATGCCGCTTTTTGGAAACCTAATTGCCAATCAACAGGTTGGTTTGCATAAGCATTTTGAGAGATTAAAATACTTGAAAATATAAATAAAATTTTTTTCATTTTAACTAGGTATATAAAGCCCTTTTGTAAAAATTACACTTTAGTTTTCGCGACAATTTATCAATTAATCACATAATTTATAATCGAAATTGCAGATATCACTGCGGTTTCTGATCTTAAAATATTGTCATTAATTTTAAGTGCTTGTACTCCTTTAAAAGAGAGAATCTCCTGCCTTTCGTGTTCTGAAAAATCTCCCTCAGGACCTATAATGATGCAAATTGGTTTATCTGAAAACTTTGTTTTTTCAATTTTTTTATTATTTGAATTTAAATCTGTGAAAATTAAATTCATTGAATTAGAATTTAGAAAACTTTTTAAATTTTGTGCTTGCTCGATGGCTGGAACACTAATTCGATTTGATTGTTCACATGCTTCTACAACTATTTTTTCTAGCCGATCTTTATTAATCTTTCTTACAATAGTTCGATCGAAAATTATTGGTAAAAATTTTGAAATACCTAATTCAGTTGCTTTTTGAATCATAAAGTTTTGATAATTTGATTTAATAGGTGAAAATGCTAACCATAATTCTTGGACATTTTCTTTTAGTCTTAATTGTTTGGTTGATTTAAATTCAACAAAATCTTTTGTGATATTCAAAATTTTTGCTTCCCATTCACCAGTTTCATTAAATAAAGAAAAAATATCATTTTTTTTTAGTCTCATTACTTTGGTCAAATAATGAGATTGGGATTTATCTAATTTATCGATCATATTTTTTGATAATGTACTCGAAAAAAATAATCTTATATTACTCATATATGTTAAATTAATTTATGAAAAATATTAAAGCAATAATTTTTGATGCTTATGGAACGTTGTTTGATGTTAATTCAGCTGCAGAAAAATGCAAAGATAAAATTGGAGATAAATGGGAGAGATTTGCAAACTTTTGGAGGACCACTCAATTAGAATATACTTGGCTTAGAAGTTTAATGGATAGACACAAAGATTTTTGGCAAGTTACAGAAGATAGTTTAGATAAATCAATTAAAGCTTTTGATATTGATCCATCAATGAGAAATGAACTATTAAATTTATATAAAGTGCTATCACCTTTTGAAGAGGTTCCAGAAACTTTGAAAACTCTAAAAGAAAAAAAATTTAAATTAGCTATTTTATCAAACGGTACTCCATCACTATTAGATGAATTAGTTCAAAGTAATCATTTGGACAATTTATTTGATGATATATTTTCTATAGAAAAAGTTGGCGTATATAAACCAAGTTCTAGAGTTTATGATATGCCTATAAAAAAATATAATATAAACAAGAGTGAAGTTGCATTTTTAAGTGCCAATACTTGGGATGTTTCAGGTGGTGGAAATTATGGGTACCAATCTATTTGGGTAAATAGAAATAATAACATTTTTGATAACTTAGATTTTGAACCAAAATATCAAATTACAGATCTTAACGAACTAATTCAATTAGTTTAATATTTTAAAAATAAGGATCAAAGGTGACAAAATATTTTTTTTTGTGCTTGAAAAGAATGTTACAATCCGCCATTGTATTAACTAATATTAATTTAACATGATTAAACTACTAGATTTATTTGCAAGAGTTTTAATATCTGCATTATTTTTTTTAAATGGAATTTTTAAAATCAATAATTATGAGGGAACCACAGGTTGGATGGAAAGTTTTGGCTTGCCTGGAATTTTAATTATACCTGCAATTGCTCTTGAAATAATTGGACCCATTCTGATTGTAATCGGCTATCAAACCAGAATTGCTGCTGCGGCTTTAAGTTTATTTTGTTTTGCAACAGCTATTATTTTTCACAATGATTTTGCTGATCAGGTACAGCTTACTGCTTTTCTTAAAAACATTGCTTTAGCTGGTGGTTTTTTATTCTTGGTAGTTAATGGTGCTAAAGGTTTTTGTTTAGATAAAAAGTGATCTTGAAATTAATAATTAATTCGTTAATTAAAGCGGATGAAAAATATTGAAGTAAAACAAATCATCGATCCGATCCCAGCTTCAGATGGAGCTGGAGTAAAATTAAAAAGAAGTATTGGAGTTGAACCCAATTACTTTGATCCTTTTTTGATGCTAGACGAATTTGGCTCTGAAAATAGTGATGATTATGTAGCTGGTTTTCCTCCACACCCCCACCGAGGAATTGAAACTGTGACTTACATGCTTGCTGGTGATTTTGAACATAAGGATAGTACAGGCGGTGAAGGTAAAATGACTGCTGGTGATGTCCAATGGATGAAAACTGGAAGTGGTATTATCCACTCAGAGATGCCTGCAATGAAAGAAGGGAAACTTCATGGATTTCAGCTATGGATCAACATGCCAGCAAAATTAAAAATGAGCAAACCTGAGTATATTTATATTGATGCAGATAAAATGAGCGTACATCAAGATAATGATAAAAAAGTAAAAGTTATAGCTGGTAAGTTTGAAAAGGCAGAAGGTCCAGTCAAAGGTCACAATGTTGAACCAGTTTATTTTGATGTCGAACTAAATAAAGATAAGAATTTTAATTTTCTTCTCCCATTTACACACAATAGTTTTATTTATTTAATAGATGGTGAAATAAAGATTGGTGAGCAAAAACATGTAAATGTTAAGGATAGCACCTTGATATTACTTACAAGAGGTGAAAATTTGAAAGTCAGAGCTTTATCAAAGGCTAAATTTTTAGTTATTTCTGGAAAACCAATAAATGAAGAAATTGCAAGAGGTGGTCCGTTTGTAATGAACACTAAAGCAGAGATATTGCAGGCCGTTCAAGATTATCATAACGGCACATTTGTAAAATAAAAAATGAAATCAATACAGATAGAGAAATTTGGTGGACCAGAGGTTTTGGTTATTAAGGATATAGACATAGGAAAACCAGGTCCAAAAGAGGTCTTAATTAAAAACAAATCAATAGGTCTAAATTATATAGATATATATCACAGGACAGGACTCTACCCTATTCCATTACCGAGTGGTATTGGCCTTGAAGCAAGTGGCGTTATTGAAGAAATAGGATCTGAAGTAAAATTATTTAAAGTTGGCGATAGAGTTACGCATGCATCAATGCCAATTGGAGCGTATTCAGAAAAACAAATTATGCCTGAGGAAAAATTAATTTCAGTTCCTGACGGAATTTCTGATGAGGTGGCATCTTGTATAACATTAAAAGGAATTACTGCAGAATATCTATTGCACAGAGCTTATCCATTAAAAAAAGGAGACAAAGTGCTTTATCATGCAGCAGCTGGAGCTCTTGGTCAAATCTTGTGCCCTTGGGCTAATTCTCTAGGTGCAGAAGTTATTGGAACAGTTGGTTCAAAAGCTAAAGAAGAAATTGCCAAAAAAAATGGCTGTCATCATGTAATTAATTATTCTGAAAAAAATTTCTCAGAAGAAGTTGAAAAAATTACAGGAAAAAATGGTATTGATGTTGTTTATGATGGTGTTGGAATAAAAACATTTAAAGGCTCAATTGAAACATTAAAAGTTAGAGGTATGATGGTAGCATTTGGAAATGCATCTGGGTATGTTGATACTATTGATGTAAAAAAAGATATTAATGCTAAAGGATTATTTTTTACTCGACCATCCATCGCGCATTATACGATTAAAAGAGAGGAATTAGTTGAGTCAGCAAAAAAAGTTTTTGATGCAATTTTATCTAACAAATTTAAAGTAGAAATTTCAAAAAAATACTCTTTAACAGATGCTGCTCAAGCTCATAAAGATTTAGAGGCAAGATTGTTAACGGGTCCAGCAGTAATTATTCCTTAAATTGAATATCCATGTCAGAAAGATGAAGTCTAAGAGCCTTAGTTGAGATCTGAATTTCAATAATAAAAAATATAATTGAAATCATCATTGATAAACAACATGATCCAAAAATTATTCTTGCAATAAAAAGTTCCTGTAAATAAAGACCGAAAACAGTTAGCATATTGAACAAAAATCCAAAAGCAGCAAATAAAATACTTAATTTTAAAACACCAATTCTTTTCTCTAAATTTATCAATTGGTCTTTCCATTCAGGTGGGGTGTGTTTTTCAAATACGTACTCATCATGTATTTTTCTTATTAGAGAACTCAAAGTATGAAACCTATTAGAATACACTCCCATTATCAGTGGGATTGCAGGAAACATTAATGCGGTAACAGTGTAATCTATATTCATACGAATCAATTTGATTATCAATCTTGGCTTTGTTATTTACAAGTAAAATTTTATGGACCAATTAAATTTATTTATTGAGCTTACGAGGCTAAAAAAACCAATTGGTTACATGTTGCTATTCTGGCCATGCGCTTGGGGATTAACTTTGATTTACGATTTTTCTAATAATCTTCAAATTTATTTCAATTATCTCTTACTTTTTTTTCTTGGTTCAGTTTTAATGAGATCTGCAGGATGTATAGTTAATGATATTTTAGACAGAAAATTTGATAAAAGAGTTGATAGAACTCAAGATAGACCAATAGCTTCAGGAAAAATAACTATTAAAATTGGATTGCTATATGTGTTAATCTTGTGCTCACTTGCTTTTTTAGTTCTGATAAATTTTAATTATTTTACAATTATTATTGCCTTGGCATCTATGCCTTTAGCTTTCACATATCCTTTAATGAAAAGATTTACATATTGGCCACAACTTTTTTTAGGAATTACATTCAATTATGGATTAATACTTGGTTGGACTTCCATATCAGAACAAATAAGCCTTACACCGATGATTTTTTATATTGGAGCCATATTTTGGACACTAGGATATGACACTGTTTATGGATTCCAAGATATTAAAGATGATGAAATTATAGGAGTGAAATCAACTTCAATAAAGTTTAAAGGAACAGCAAAAATTTTTTTAATATTATGCTATGTATCACTGGTATCTTCTCTTATTATTGGGGGACTAATAATGAGTTTTAGTCCAGTATATTTTTTATTAATTTTAATTCCAATAATACACTTAATTTATCAAATAAATAATTTTGACTCAAAAAATCCCACTTCATGTTTAAAGGTTTTTAAGAGCAATAATAGTCTGGGTATTATTATATTTTTTAACATTTTAATTGGAAAGTTGTTTTGATAATGAACAAGACAAAAATTCTTAAAAGACTTTATAAAGATTATACAAAAAAATATTTGAAACAAATTTTTTTGGCAATATTTTTTTCATTGTTAGTAGCAGGAAGCACTTCAGCGATCGCTTGGCTCTTAGACCCAGCAATTGATAAAATCTTTATTCAAAAAGACCAATCATTATTAATTTTAATACCTATTCTAATAATTTTAGCATTTACAACTAAAGGTGTATCACTTTATTTGGCTAAAGTGATGATGATCAACGTTGCAGAAGAAATAAAAAAAAAGCTACAGATAGATATGTTGGGTACTTTAATAAATGCAGATACTCAATCAATAGATGAAAAGCACTCAGGTAAATTTATTTCTAATTTAACTTATGATGTTCTTCATATAACCAATTTGTTAAGTAATGGAATTCTTAATCTCTTTAAAGATAGTTTAACTTTGATAGGTCTATTAACTGTCATGTTTTTACAAAATTGGAAGCTTTCATTAATTGCAATAATATTGATTCCAATAGCTAGCACAGCTGCAAGATCCCTTGGTAAAAGAATGGGTAAGGTTACAACTCAGGCTCAAGAAAAGTCAGGTTTTTTAACAAGGTACCTAGTTGAACTATTTAAAAATCACAAATTAACTAAAATTTTTCAAAAAGAAAAATATGAGACTAATAGAGCCAATGATTATTTAGATCAACTTAAAGAAAAAAATAAAAAAATTGGAATCGTGGTCGTAAGAATATCTCCTATAATGGAGGTTCTCACTGGGTTTATGATAGCAATTTTAATCTTCTACTCGGGGAAGTTAATTGCCAGTAATGAGTTAAGTGTAAACAATTTTTTTTCATTTCTCGCTGCGATGATGCTTGCATATCAACCAGTTAGGTCTCTTTCGACCTTGAATATCATAGTTAATCAAGGTCTTTCTGCGGCTGGAAGGATCTTGCCGGTGGTTGATACAAAAAACATTATAAAAAATAAGGAAAATGCTCAAGAAATTTACATCGAAAATGCAAACATTAAATTTAAAGATGTATTATTTAGTTATAAAAATTCTGATGGTGATGTTTTAAAAAAAATTAATTTAGATTTTGAAGGAGGAAAAATGACTTCACTAGTTGGTCATAGCGGCTCCGGTAAATCTACTATTTTAAGTTTAATTCCAAGGTTTTACGATTGTAAATCTGGTGATATTTCAATAGATAATCAATCGATTTATGATGTCACATTACATTCTTTGAGAAAAAATATTTCTTTAGTTAGTCAAGAAACAACTCTTTTTGATGATACAATTAGAAACAATATTAAATATGCTAATCTAGATGCAAGTGATGAAGAAATATTTGAAGCAGCTAAACTTTCACATTGTGAAGAGTTTATAAAAAATTTACCTGAAAAATATGAGACATTAATTGGTGAAGATGGCGTTAGATTATCTGGAGGAGAAAAACAAAGAATTTCGATAGCAAGAGCAATGCTAAAAAAAAGTTCAATTATTTTATTAGATGAAGCAACTTCCTCTTTAGACTCAGAAACTGAAAAAAAAATACAAGATGCTTTAAAAATCTTAACAAAAAATAAAACTACAATTGTAATTGCTCACAGACTTTCGACTATTTTAAACTCAAATAAAATATTTGTCATAGACTCTGGAAAAATAATTGATTATGGAAAACATGAAGATTTACTAATTAATTCAAAAATTTATAAAAATTTTCATGATAAACAATTTCAGAGGTAATGATTTTTTTTATTTATCAAATTTTACTCACAATAATTATATGCTTCTCTCCAATAATAGTAATTGTAAGAGTCTTTAAAAACAAAGAGGACAAATTTAGATTTAAAGAAAAATTTTGTTTATTTTCTAAAAAAAGAGGAAGTGGAAAACTAATTTGGTTTCATGGATCTAGTGTAGGTGAAATATTGAGTGTTCTTCCAGTAATTAAAAAATATGAAAATGACAAATCAATTAATAGAATATTAATAACATCTAGCACACTGAGTTCATCAAAAGTATTAGAAAAAATTAAATTCAAAAAAACTATTCATCAATTTTATCCAATAGATCATGTATTTTTCTCAAAAAAATTTTTAAGTCACTGGAAACCAGATGTAGCAATTTTTTTAGAGTCTGAAGTTTGGCCGAGTATGTTTAAGTCTATAAAAAATGAGAATATTCTTTTAATTTTACTTAATGCTAGAATTACTAAAAAATCTTTTGATCGTTGGAATAAAATAAAAAAATTTTCTAATTCTATTTTTAGTTTAGTAGACAAAGCATATTCACAAAATTTAGAGACAAATTATTATCTAAAAAAATTGAACGTTAAAAATATAAAGTCTACTGGAAATTTAAAATTTATTGAACATGATATGTTAGAAATAAATCACTCAGATAAAAAATTATTCTCACAATTTAAAAAATTTAAAACTTTTGTTGCAGCAAGTACACATAACACCGAAGAATTATTTGCAGCAAAAACACATATTCTTTTGAAAAAAAAAATAAAAAATATTATTACGATTATAATACCCAGACATATTGATAGAGTTGACCAAATTATCTCACAAATTAGTGAACTTGGGCTAAATGTAGTATCGCATAAATCAAACAAAAAAAAATTGAGAAATATCGATATTTATGTTGTTGACACTTTTGGGGAGTCTAAAAAGTTTTACAAACTCGCTGCGACAGTTTTTTTAGGTGGTTCAATTATAAAAAGAGGTGGTCAAAATCCACTAGAGCCTGCTCGATTTGGAGCAAAAATATTACATGGACCTAATATTGATAATTTTAAAGATGTTTACAAATATTTAAATCAATTAAAAATATCATCCACAATTAACTCCCCTCAACAATGTGCCAATTCAATAATTTTTAAAAAAAATATGAAAAAAGTAAAAAAAATGAAATTTCTTGGTAAAACTATACTTAAAAAAACCCTAAATGAGTTAGATAAATCAATTCAAAATGAAATTTAAAAAACCCAAATTTTGGGATTACAACAAACCTAGCATTCTCTCCTATTTATTTTTGCCTATATCATTATTACTCAAAATTTTTAAATCTCTCAAAAACTTAACGACAAAAAAGAAGAAGTATTCAAAAATTAAAACTATTTGTGTAGGAAATATATATCTAGGGGGCACAGGTAAAACCTCCTTGAGCATAAAGATTAATGAAATTTTAAAAGATAAGATTAAAACTTGTTTTATTAAAAAATATTATTCAGATCAAATTGATGAGCAAAAGATATTAGCAAATCATGGAACACTTTTTAAATCAAAAGATAGATTATTATCTATTAAACAAGCAATTGATGAAAATTTTGAACTTGCAATTTTTGATGATGGTTTGCAAGATCCATCAATAGATTATGATTATAATATTGTTTGCTTTAATATTGATAACTGGATTGGTAACAGTTTTACTATTCCATCTGGACCACTTAGAGAAAATATTAAAAATTTAAAAAAATACAAAAATGTTTTTCTAAATGGAAATAATGAAAATATTAATAATATCATAGAATATATTCATAATATCGATGCTAGTATCAATATTTATCGAGGAAAATATATCCCGTTAAATATAAATGAGTTTGATAAAGATGATAAATATTTAGTTTTTTCAGGTATAGGAAATCATAAGACTTTTATATCGATGTTAAAAAATAATAACATTAACATTGTAAAGGAGATAGAATTTCCTGATCATTATAGATACTCACAAAAAAAAATTGATGATATTATTTCAATTTCAAGAGATTTAAATTGTAAAATTATGACTACTGAAAAAGACTACATGAGATTGAACAACAACGATAAAATTGTTTATATTAAATCTGAATTAAAGATTATAAACCAAAAAACTTTTGTTAATGATATTTCAAAGATATATGAGAATAATTAAATACTTAATACAATTTATTATAATTTGTATTTTTTACATTATTTTTAAGATCATTGGAGTTAAATTTTCCTCTTTTCTTAGTGGAAAATTATTTGAAATTATCGGTCCAATTTTTAGGTCAAAAAAAATAATTGATAATAATATAAGAAAAGCTTTTCCAGATTATAATTCAAAAGAATTAAAAAAAATTAAATCCTCAATGTGGAATAATTATGGGAGAGTCTTTGCAGAATATCTTTATATGAAAAATTTTAGAAATGGTAATCTTGGTAAAAATATTTCTATAGACGGTAAAGATATCCTTCTGAATATCAAAGATCAAAATCAAAAAGTTGTATTTATATCAGGGCATTTTAGTAACTTTGAGCTTATGGCAATGCAGATAGACAAAATAGGTATTAAAATTGGAGCAATCTATAGACCACTAAACAATATTTTTTTAAATAAATTTATGGAGCGAGTAAGAAAAAAATATATCTGCAAAAATCAAATTAAAAAAGGAATCGGCGGATTAAAAGAATTAATAAAACTTAATAACCAGGGTTTTTCGACGGCACTTATGATAGATCAGAGAGTTTCTCAGGGTATTAAATCAAATTTTTTTAATGAGAAAGCGTTTACTACTACTATTCCAGCACAATTGATAAAAAAATTCAATATGCCTGTTGTTCCTATTTTTATAGAAAGACATGAAGGCATTAAATTCAAAATGAAAGTTCATAAACCAATTCTCTTCTCAAACGAAGATACTATTGAAAATATTACAAACGAATTAAATAAGACTCTAGAGAAAATGATATTTGCTAATCCTTATAATTGGATATGGTCTCATAATCGTTGGAAATAATACTATTTATTGTCTAATTCCTCTTTTTTTT
Organism: uncultured Pelagibacteraceae bacterium; assembly: GCA_902631255.1. Lineage (GTDB taxonomy): Bacteria > Pseudomonadota > Alphaproteobacteria > Pelagibacterales > Pelagibacteraceae > Pelagibacter. Next base: position 77,357 of record CACOXS010000001.1, on the reverse strand, counting down.
TAGAAGCCTCAACATATGAATAATACGGTTCTTGAAGTTCAACGTTCCAGTAAGTCAAATTTTCAAGACTGATTGCCTTACCCGAAACTGCACAAATTACATAGTCACCTTTTTCAATTACTTGAAAATTATTTGGTAAATATTTTATTTTTGCTAATTTTTTATTCATTTATAGTTTATATGTTTATACATGATTGTAGGGATTATAGGAAGTGGGGGAAGAGAGCATGCTATTTGTCATGCATTGAATAAGTCAAAAAAAATTGATAAGATTTATTGTTTTCCTGGTAACGCTGGGACTGATGGAATAGCTGAGAACATTAACTTAGACATAAACAAATTTGAGGAAATCAAAAATTTCATTTTTTCAAAAAAAATAGAATTAGTAGTAATCGGCCCAGAAAAACCTTTAGTTGATGGATTAACAGATTACTTGGAAAGCTTTGATATTAAAGTCTTTGGACCTAGCAAAGTCGCTTCACAATTAGAGGGGTCTAAAATATTTACAAAAAATATCTGTAAAAAATATGATATTCCAACTGCAAATTTTGGTATATTTAATGATATTAATCAAACTAAAAATTTTTTAGATAAATCAAATTTTCCAATAGTCATTAAAGCAGACAATTTGGCTGCAGGGAAAGGTGTTTATATTTGTGAAAATAAAGAAGAGTCTTATCAAGCAGTTAAGGAAATATTTGATGGAAAATTTGGTGATGCTAAAAATGTTCTTATTGAAGAATTTTTAGAGGGTGAAGAAATGAGCTTTTTCATTTTAAGTGATGGCATTACTTACAAAAATTTTGGTACGGCTCAAGATCATAAAAGAGTTCAGGAAGGTGATAAAGGAAAAAATACTGGTGGTATGGGTGCTTATTCACCATCAAGATTAATAAATGAAGAGCTCGAAAAAAAGATTTTAAATAATATAATTAATCCAACTTTAAGAGCACTTAAAGATTTAAAATCATCATATAAAGGCTTTTTATATGCAGGGCTCATGATAAAAAATAATGAACCTTATTTAATTGAATATAATGTTAGAATGGGTGATCCAGAGTGTCAAACTATTCTTCCTAAGCTAAATACAGATTTCGGTGAAATTATTGATTCATGCTGTAATGGAAGATTAAATGAAAGCAAAATTAATTGGAATGATAAAAAAAGTGTATGTGTTGTCTTGTGCTCAAAAGGTTACCCTGAATCCTACCAAAAAAATATTGAAATCAAAAATATCAATAAAATTGAATTAAACACTGATGATCACTTATTTCATGCTGGCACTATTAAAAGAGGTGGTGTTACTTTAGCAATGGGTGGACGGGTTTTAAATTTTGTTTCATTATCAGATAGTTTTGAAGAATCAAGAAATAGGATTCATCAACTTCTCGACAATCTTAATTGGTCAGATGGTTTTTTTAGAAAAGATATTGGTTATAAAGTAATAAAAAAATGAGAATAATTGGTGGAAAATTTAAAGGAAAAAAAATTTTACAACCAAAAGACAAAGAAACAAGACCCTTAAAGGACTTAGCAAAAGAATCTATTTTTAATATTATTAATCACTCAAATAAATTTAAGATCAATATCGAAAATTCAATAGTTTTAGATCTATTTGCAGGTGTTGGCTCATTTGGTTTAGAGTGTTTGTCAAGAGGAGCTGAACATGTTACTTTTGTAGAAAATTACAATGGTGTTTTGCCAATTTTAAAAAATAATCTAAATAATTTAAATATGAGAGAAAAATATGAGATTATGGAGGAAAACTTAATGTCAAATTCTTTTTTGAAAAAAATTCAACTCAAATTTAATATTATATTTTTAGATCCTCCCTATAAAGAAAAAAGATTGTCAAATATTATTGAAAATATTTTTCAAGAAAAGATACTCAATAAAGATGGGGTGATTATTGTGCATAGGCATAAAAGAGAAAATGATGAGTTTTCAAAAAATTTCAGAGTTCTGGATAAAAAGAATTATGGAATATCCAAAATTATATTTGGTAATCTAAATTAAAATTTTCTTAGTCTCTTTTTTAATTAACTCTACAGCAGGTTGATTATAAGGGTTTATTTTTAGAGCTCTTCCAATTAAGATTGTTTCCAACATAAAAAAACAAAATAACTCACCTAAAGTTTTTTCATCTCTCTTTTTTATTTCAAAGCTTCTAAAAGGTATATTTTTTTTTGTAAAAACTTTTTCTGTAGCTTTTTTTTGAGCGTAAGTAATGTTTTGAATATTTTTATTTTTAAGATAATTTTGTGAAGATAAAATAAACTTATTATTTATTTTAAAAGTATTATTTTCGTGGGCATAAAAAAAAGTATAAAAATTATTTTTAAAACCATCTAAATAAAGCTGCATAACGCTATGGTTGTCCTTAGGCATGTTAGATACGACTGGTAACAAACCCTTTCCATTCTTACCTAAACTTTCGGCAACTAATTGTTGATACCAAGAAAATAAGTTTTGAGATTTTTCATCATAATTTATGATTATTGAATTAAATTTTTTTTTTTTGATTAAATTTATTATAAAAGACACATTAGATATAAGCGCATTTAAATATTTTTTATTTTTAATTAAATTATTAAATTGTCTAAAATTTTTTGGATTAAGACCCATCAATTCCGCAGGTAACATCCCAACTTCTGATAAAACTGCATATCGACCACCTATAAAATTATTGTGGTAAACAATCTCTGATTTTAATTTTTGAGCTAACAAATTTAAATAATTTTTTTTATTTTCTGTGATAAAAATATTCTTATCACTTTTTTTAACAAATATATTAGAATTAACTATTGTCTCTAAAGTTCCACCTGATTTAGAAATGATTAAATTTAAATATCTTTTATTTACAGATTTTTTGTTGAGGATTGATAAATTATCTAAAAATAATAAGTTTTTTTTAATCTTATCTTTAAGAAAACTGTAAATAGTTTTTGCGCCTAATGATGAGCCACCAATTCCAATTATACGGATATCATTAAATTTATTGAAAATTTGTAAATTTTTAATTTTAAATTGATCTTTATAATTTTTACTAAAAGATTGAAGTATTTCATTATTTTCTCTAATTAGTTTTATAAGATTTTTTTTTATTTTAGAATTTTGTTTTATTATCTTAAAATTTTTAAAATAAATTCCTGAAGTTATCATTAATTATTTTTAATTTTTTCTATAATGGAATTTTCAAAATTTGTGTTTTGATTTGTGGTAAGATTATCTTGCTCTGCACCCTTTTGATCAGTCAACAGTGATTTAATATCTACTTCAGCTTCGTTCTCAAATATTTGATTAGATTGTTGTGGCAATGGTAATTCATTGAAATCTGGAGGCATAACTAAAGGTGATTTTTTTTCAACCAAAAATTCATCTATGCTATTTTTTTTCTGTGAACTAAAACCTTCTCCCATAGTTCCACAAGAATTTAAAACAAAAATTGAAATTATAATTGTTGTTAGTTTAAATATTTTTTTCATTAATTTTATTTTTTTGATTATCAATTATTTCAAAAATAATCAAAAATAATACTCCTAATGAAATAAATATATCCGATACATTAAAAATAAACCAATGAAAATTTCCGATATGAAAATCAATAAAGTCTGGCACAGCCTTAAAAAAAATTCGATCATATAAATTACCTAGGGCTCCACCAAATATCATTAAAAGTGAATATTTTTTAAAACCAACACTTTTTAAAGTCATAAAAAAAATAATTAAAATTACAGCTAAAATTAAAATTGTTAAAATGTTGTACATATGACTTTGATCAAATGATAACAGACCAAACGCTATTCCTTCATTATAAATTAAATTTATATTTAAAAATTTTGATACAAATAATTCAGACGACAAATTTTTTTCATTTTCAGAAATCACATAGATTTTGGTAAACCTATCGAGACCAAAAATACCTAAAACTATAAAAAGGTTAACGATAAAACTTTTATTTAAATATTTAGACATTATTGAGAATGTCGCTCACAAGGCTCAACACTTATTTTCCAGCACACAGGACATTTATCACCTGTGGCTTTCTTAGTTTCAACTAGAATATCTGAACCTTCATCAAAATTAATTTGAGTTTTTGATACTATACAAAGTTCTGATAAATCAATTTTTGAGATTATATCTTTATATTTTTGATTTAATTTAATTTTGAGTTCAGCTTCTAAACTTGAACCAATTTCTTTATTAGCTCTTTTTTCCTCAATACTTATGTTACACACATCTCTAATTTTTATTAATTGAGACCATCTTTCTGTAAGCTGTTCATTTTTAAATTTATCTGGAAAAATAAGAAATTTTTCTAAATGGACGCTTTTAGTATTCTTTGATATCAGTTGATGTATTTCCTCAGTTGTAAAAGATAATATTGGAGCGAACCATCTGAGTAAAGATTTTAATAAGACATTCAAAATTGTAACACAAGATTTTCTCTTTTCAGAATTAATTGGATCACAATATAAAGTGTCCTTTCTTATATCAAAATAGAATGCTGACAAATCTGTTGTGCAAAAATTCAATAATTCTTTATAAAGATTGTGAAAATCATATTTTTTAAAATAATTTTCAAATTTGTTGTTGAGAGAATGAATCTTACTCAACATAAACTTCTCTAACTCTGGCAAGCTTTTGACGTCAATTTTATCTAAATTAACATCCTCATATTTATCATTTATATTTCCTAATAAATATCTAAATGTGTTTCTAATTTTACGATAAGACTCAGAATGCTGGTCCAAAATAGAATAATCTATTCTTAAATCTTCAGCATAATTTGATGCAGCAACCCAAATTCTTAAAATATCGGCACCATATTTTTTCAAAATATCCTCAGGTGCAATTACATTTCCAAGAGATTTTGACATTTTAAGACCTTTTCCATCCACAACAAACCCGTGAGATAATATTGACTCGAAAGGTGCCTTACCTCTTGTTCCACATGACTCTAATAATGAGGAATGAAACCAGCCCCTATGTTGATCAGAGCCCTCTAAATACATTGATGCAGGCCATTTAAGGTCTTTTCTCTTCTCCAGTACAAAAGAATGGGTTGATCCACTATCAAACCAAACTTCAACAATATCGCTAAGCTTTTCAAAATCTTCCGCTTTATATTTATCACCTAAAAATTTTTGTGGGTCGTCTGAAAACCAACAATCGGATCCTTCTTTCTCATAAATATTAGCAATATTTTCAAATACTTTATCGTCTATTAAAATTTCATTAGATTTTTTATTTACAAAAATAGGAAGTGGTACACCCCAAACTCTTTGTCTTGATACACACCAATCTGGCCTTGTCTCGATCATTGATTTTAATCTTTCTTTGCCTTTGCTTGGATAAAAGGTCGTATCGTCTATTGCTTTCAACGCCTTACTTCTCAGTTTATGACTTTCCATAGAAATAAACCATTGTGGTGTCGCTCTATGAACCAAAGGTGCTTTTGATCTCCAAGAGTGAGGATATGAATGGATCAATTCACCATTTGACAGAAGTTTATTTTGATCTTTCAATTTTTCGATCACAACTGGGTTAGCCTTAAAAATATGTAAACCTTCAAATAGAGAAACATTATTTGTATATTTTCCATCATCATCCACTGTCTCAATTGCCTTTATTCCATTATTTAAGCAAAGATTAAAATCGTCAGGTCCATGACTTGGCGCACAATGAACAATTCCTGTTCCTTGCTCGGTTGTAACAAAACGTGCCTCTAACATTGGTATATCGTAATCATAACCTAAATCAAAAAAAGGATGCTTGCATATAGTATCTTTTAAATCTTCACCTTTGAATTTTTTGAGGTTTTTAAATTCTTTGATCTCACAATCTTTTAAAACTGACTCTAATAATGCCTCTGCAACAACAACTTTTTTATTTTTGAAATTTCCTTCATCATTAATTTGAATTATCAAGTAATCTAAACTTTCATTATAAGCTAAAGCCTTGTTTGCTGGTATCGTCCAGGGAGTGGTTGTCCATATAACAATATTACAATCATTAAGTTCTTTAATTTTTGATGATTTAATTGGAAAACAAGCATAGATCGTATCAGATTTATGGTCTTGATATTCAACCTCGGCATCAGCTAAGGCAGTTTTTTCTACGGTTGACCATAAAACTGGTTTAAATCCTCTGTAAAGACTCCCTTCTTTTAAAAATTTTCCAAGTTCTCTTACAATTTGTGCCTCTGCATCATAACTCATTGTTGAATAATAGTTTTCCCAATCACCAACAACACCTAATCTTTTAAACTGGTCTTTGTGAACCTCAATCCATTTTTCAGCAAACGTTCGGCATTCCTTTCTGAATTCCACAATTGGAACATCATTCTTATTTTTTTTATTTTTTTTGTATTGTTCCTCAATTTTCCATTCAATAGGTAAACCATGACAATCCCAACCTGGAACATAAACAGAGTCTTTGCCATCCATTTGATGAAACTTTACTATAATATCCTTTAGTATTTTATTTAACGCAGTACCCATATGTATATTTCCATTTGCATATGGAGGACCATCGTGGAGAACAAATTTTTCTTCTCCTTTTCTTGAATTCCTTAACTCTTTGTAAAGATCAATTTTTTTCCAAAGTTTTAGAATTTCTGGCTCTCTAATTGGTAAATTAGCTTTCATTGAAAAAGCTGTTTTGGGTAAATTAATTTGGCTTTTACTCATTTCGTTTTTTTTGCAATTACTAAATCAATTTTAATTTGTTTTTTTAATTGATCTATATTTTTGAATTTTTTTTCAGCTCTTATAAATTTTAAAAATTCTACTCTTAAATACTTATTATATAAATTTCCAGAAAAATTAAATAAATGAACTTCTAGCAATATTTTTTTTCCGTTAAATGTAGGTCGGTATCCTAAATTGGCTATTCCTTTAATATATTTTGAACTTTTTATTTTCTTAGCTTTAACAGCATAAACACCTGGTTTTGCCAAAACATAATCTTTGATATCTATGTTGGCTGTTGGAAAACCAATCTTTTTTCCTAGTTGTCTACCTTTTATGACTTTTCCATCAATAGACCATTTTCTATTTAAAAGGTTATTGACACTATTGAGTTTCCCGCTCTGCAAATATTTTCTTAATAATGATGATGAAATAATTTTTTTCTTAATTGATAAAGGTTGTGGTTTAACAATTTTATAATTACATAATTTCTCGTAATGAATTAACTGTTTTACATTCCCTTCTCTTTTATTTCCAAATCTGAAATTGTTACTTACGAAAATAAATTTTGGACCTAGTCTTTTGCCTAAAGTTTCTTTAATAAATGAAATTGATTTTGTTTTTGAAAAATTACGATTAAATTTTTGTATAATAACAAAATCAACATTGAGTTTATTAAGATTTTCAATTTTTTGGTTTAAATTCGATAATCTAAAATTTTTTAAGTTGGAGTTAAAAAACATTTTTGGCACCGGCTCAAAAGTTAAAACACCAATCTTTGTAGAATATTTTTTTTTATATCTTTTTGCTAATCTAAATAATTTTTGATGCCCCAAATGAAGTCCATCAAAATTTCCAATTAAAATAATTGAGTTTTTATGATTTTTTTTAATATTAAAACTATTATATAATTTTATTTTCACCATTTTAAATCTGATTGGATATAGTTACAGATTGTTTCATAAGATTTCGCAGTTGCTTCAATTCCATTTTCTTTAATTTCATTTTTATGAATACCATTTGAAATAATTAAAGAATCAAAATTTAAAAGATTCGCGCCTTTTATATCTGTATTCAAATTATCACCAATTGAGAGAGTTTTTTTATTAGTGTTATCTATAGATTGATTATACACTTCAGGATAAGGTTTTCCAAAATAAGTAACTCTTCCTCCCATTTTTTCAAAAACTATTGCAACTGAACCTGCACATAGTTCTCTTTTTTCACCTTTATCAACAACCAAATCAGGATTAGTACAAATCATTTTTTTTGAAATTGAGCTTTCTAAAATATCTTTATAATAATTTAAATCAGTTTTTTGCTCATCAAACAAACCTGTGCATAATAAATATGATGCATCATTTATATTACTTGTTTTGTTTTTTTTAAAATCTTCAAATAAATCAAAATCTCTTGGAGGGCCAACATGAAAAAATTTGTCTGAATATAAATTTTTTTTTAAATATTTAATTGCTGCTTCCCCGGATGTAAAAACATATTTTGATAAAGTTTTATCCATCCCAAGTTTTTCACAAAAATTCCTAACATTTTTATTCGGCCTTGGTGCGTTTGTTAAAAGAACAATATCTTTTTTTAATTTTAAAATTTCTTTTAAAGCAGAAATTGCATTCTTATGAACATTTATCCCGTTATGGACTACCCCCCAAATATCCACATAAAATAACTCGTAGTCATCTGCAATTGATCTTAAACCCTCAATGTCTAAATTTTTCGTCATTAAAATAATCTATAAACCAAAAAATCCACAATTTCCTACCTTTTTTAATAAACTAATTATCAAGTATATCTTGAAATAGTATTACCAATCTCTATATGAACTCAATATTTATATAGGAGAATATATGAAATTTAGACCGTTACATGACAGAGTTTTAATAGAAGTTTTAGATAGCAGCGAAAAAACTGCTGGAGGAATAATCATACCAGATACGGCACAGGAGAAACCTCAAGAGGGAAAAGTTGTTGCTGTTGGTGGTGGTGCAAAAACTGAAGATGGAAAAAAAATTCCAATGGATGTTAAAGTTGGAGACAAAGTTTTATTTGGCAAATGGTCAGGAACTGAAGTCAAAATTGATGGTAAAGAATACAGCATAATGAAAGAGTCAGACATTATGGGTATTTCAAGTAAATAATATATGTTAAAGGAGAAAGTATAATGGCAAAAGTTGTTAAATTTGACGCTGAAGCAAGATCAGCAATGATAAGAGGTGTAAATATCTTAGCTGATACTGTTAAGGTAACTTTAGGTCCTAAGGGCAGAAACGTTGTGATGGATAAATCTTATGGTGCTCCAAGAATTACCAAAGATGGTGTTTCAGTTGCAAAAGAAATTGACCTTGAAGATAAGTTTGAAAATATGGGTGCTCAAATGGTTAAGGAAGTTGCTAGCAAGACAAATGATGAAGCTGGTGATGGAACAACAACTGCAACTATTTTAGCTCAAGCAATTGTTAAAGAAGGTGTAAAATACGTTACAGCTGGAATGAACCCAATGGATGTAAAAAGAGGTATTGATGCAGCAGTAGATGTTGTAAAACAAAACTTAGTTTCTTCAGCCAAAAAAGTAAAAGATAGTGATGAAATTGCTCAAGTGGGAACTATTTCTGCAAATGGCGACAAAGAAATCGGAAGTATGATTTCAAAAGCAATGCAAAAAGTCGGTAATGAAGGTGTTATTACAGTTGAAGAAAATAAAGGAATTGAAACAGAACTTGATGTCGTTGAAGGGATGCAGTTTGATAGAGGATATTTATCACCATACTTTATTACTAACAGTGATAAAATGACGACAGAGTTAGACAATCCTTTTATTCTTTTACACGAAAAGAAATTAACAAATCTACAACCAATGGTTCCACTTTTAGAAGCAGTTGTACAAGCTGGTAGACCATTAATGATTATTTCTGAAGATGTTGAAGGTGAAGCTTTGGCAACTTTAGTTGTTAACAAATTAAGAGGTGGTCTAAAAGTAGTAGCTGTGAAAGCTCCAGGATTTGGTGACAGAAGAAAAGCTATGCTTGAAGATATTGCAATTTTAACTGGTGGAAGTGTAATTTCTGAAGATTTAGGAATTAAACTTGAAAACGTTAAATTAGATGATCTTGGATCATGTAAAAAAGTTAAAGTTGATAAAGATAATAGTACTATCGTAAATGGAAGCGGTAAAAAATCTGATATCGAGGCTAGATGTTCTTCAATTAAACAACAAATTGATGAAACAACTTCTGATTACGATAAAGAAAAACTCCAAGAAAGATTAGCTAAACTAGCTGGTGGTGTTGCTGTAATTAAAGTTGGTGGTGCTACAGAAGTTGAAGTTAAAGAGAGAAAAGACAGAGTTGAAGATGCACTTAATGCAACAAGAGCTGCAGTTGAAGAAGGTATTGTAACAGGTGGTGGATGTGCTTTGTTATATGCTGCTCAAGAGCTTGAAAAAGTAAAAGCCAAAGGCGAGGATCAAAAAGCTGGTGTTGATTTAGTTAGAAGAGCATTAGAAGCTCCTATTAGACAAATTACTAAAAATGCTGGAGTAGATGGTTCAGTTGTAGTTGGTAAATTGTTAGAACAGAATAAAAAAACTCATGGCTATGATGCACAAAATGAAGAATATTGTGACATGTTTGCTAAGGGTATTATTGATCCAGTTAAAGTTGTTAGAACTGCACTTCAAGATGCAGCATCAATTTCTGGATTATTAGTAACAACAGAAGCAATGATAGCCGACAAGCCAGAAGAAAAAGATGCGGCTCCTGCTGGAATGCCTGGTGGAATGGGCGGCATGGGTGGCATGGGAGGAATGGGCGGCATGGGAATGTAATCCCCATTAATCTCAAACAAAAATTCAAAAAGGGCAGTTTTTACTGCCCTTTTTTTTTATTTATACGAAAACCATTAGTGATGAATATAGTGATGAATGTATGATGAAAGATTTGGGGAGGGGTTTTTATTTTTTTGCTAATCGAGTTTTCTAAGAACTAATTTATTTTTTTCTTTTTCAAAATCTTTTTTTGACAAAGTGCCTTTTTTGTATTTTCTTTTTAAAGAGTATATTTCCCCTGAAAGTGTATCGCCCTCCCATGATCTCATGCGTGCCCTAGAAAATTGATACTTAGACAGAGTGCCATTTTTAAAGAGTCTTTCTAATTTTTCCTGTTCATGACCTATTGTACCTTCTTTTGGATTGAATTTTTTAATTAAATGTCCAAGCAATTCATAAGGTTCAGCAATTCCGCGAAGGTTTTCATAATTAAATGTAATATATTTTATTTTATATATTCCATAAACACCATTGGGAACTTTAAACTTAATAAGTTTATTTTTCTTAATTCTATCTTTGATAAAGAAATCAATATCGTTATCAAATTTTTCTAAATCACTTTTTGTAAATTGTGTCTTACACTTAATATTTTTTGTTTCTGGAATACAACAAAATACTAATTCGTTTTTTTTAATCTTAAATAATTTTCCATCGTAAGGTTTGTGCTTACCCTGTAAAAATATTGCCTTATCAATAAAATCACTTGTTGCAATATTACTAGGATTAACAAAAAAACTTAATTGTTTATTATTGGATTTTTTAATTACTTTGCTAATGTTTGGTGACAATCCATCCTTATCGTTATCAAAAAAATAAATATAATTATAATTATGATCGCTTCCTGGAGTATGTCTTTCAATGTAATTATTTTTTTCGTCATCTTTAATTTTTTGAAGAACTGTCTCTTTATTGTAACCGTACATTCTGTGTTTTTCATAAAATTTATTTGATACTACTGCATTAAAAAGATGACAATCTCCATAAGGATATCTGTCTCCATAAAAATCTTTTGCTTCTCTATCTTGAAAATCTTTTGAAAAGAAATTTCTAACCTTATCTAAATTTTCTTTTTTTTTTAAATCACTCAAACTACATAAAAGTAAAATTTCTCCTGGTTCAAAATTTAGTTTCAAATTACTAAGTTTATAACTACTTTTTTTTACTTTTCCTGATGTCCATACTGCTTTCATACCCAAACCTATCCCAACATTAAAATGAAGTCATCTTTTGAATTGCTTTTGAATTGCGTTTGAAAAGTGATGAATGATGATGAATGTATCTCCAATATGTCAATAAATACTCGTATTTTTGAAACCAGTATGAGAATGTAATACGTTTACATATAGAGAACACTCTAAATACATACACTAAACAAAATTAGAACCCTCGGAACGAAAGTTTCGGGGGTTTTTTTTATATCTTTTTTAATTTCATTCAGATTTTGATTTTTTTCTTAATTGTTGAAGTCAAAAGACCATTTTTTTTTAGAACTGTATAAATGTTCTTAAATAACAATTTTTTATCTATTTTTTTTTGAGAATTGTATATTTTTACAACTTCTGGGTAATCATAACTATCTGATGAATTAAACGAATAAATTAGAAAATACTTATCTTTTCTTGAGAAGTTTAATAAACCAACATCTAAAAAAAAAACATGTTTTTCATCTCCACCTTTTATTGCTAAAATTGATTTATACTTAATCTGGTTATCAAGTTCATTGAGTTTTGATTTTATTGAATATTGACCCATATCAAATAAATCATTAATGAAGTCGTACCAAAGACCTTTTTTATTAAAACCATACCCTTTTGCTAAAGCATACTGAAATAATACTTGTGGATTTTGAAGAATATTCATTTTTTTTACCAGATTTTCTTTATCCTTACCCGATAGAATATCAAAAAAAATATCTGTATTAAATTTTTTCATTTAAATAATTTTTAATTCTTTGATTTCTTTTACTAATAAATTCAATCATATTTTTTCTATACAATTTGTATTCTAGTATATCATTTGGGATAGGTGAATTTTGAAAATTATCAAATGGTAAGAAATAATCAATTTTAGAGTATTTTTCCTTAACCAAATCTTGAAGAAGAAAAAAATCTACATATCCTTCAAAGTTATTAAATAATTTAAAAAAAGACTTATATCTATTTAGAGTTTCAGTTAATGGACTTTTATCATTTAGATAAAATCTTTTTATGCACTCAAGTGTTAAATCAAATCTATCTTTAATCTTGCTATTTACTCCACGAGAACCATTAATTGTCATTTTATCATCAACTCTGTTAGAAGGAAAAATTATATATCCTCCAATAGTACAACCAAGATTATAAAAAGATTCTATTTCTTTTTTAGGAATTTGTTTAATAATATTTTCTGTTCTTTTCCATTTACTATAATCGTGGGCAAGTGAATCGCTGGATAAAAAAAACTCTCCTAAATCTGATTTATGATGTAGAATTTTAGGTATTTTAATATCCAGTTTAAAAATTGATCCATTTGGTAAAGATTTACTCCAGAGAAATTGGTGATACTTTCTTAAAGTTTCACTAAATGTATCGGGATCTTTTCCTTTGGGTGTATCAGAATAAAAATTAAAATTAATATCAATATTCATTTTTATGATGTTCAATCATACCTTTTAAATAAATTCCCGCAGGAGTACCAACTAGTAAGGAGTATAAATAATCAGAGGAATTTTCAAATTCAACAAATAAACATCTTAGCACTGGAAAATCTCTTTTTAATTCTTCTAAACGTGATATCTGATCATCTGTCAATTTTCTCAATTCATCACTTATCTCATTGACAATTTTTCTTTGTAGTTCTTTTTCTAAATCTAGGTACATTGGAGCAATAAACCTTTTTTTTTCATTAGTTTTTGATAATTTTGTAATGTTTGGAATCTTGCTATAAATTTTTAATTTAGAAATAAGAGTTGCTCTAAATTCAGTTGCACCACATGTTGTACAATGACATTGCGTACAAAAATCTTTTTTTTCAATTACATCCAATAAAAACTTATACAACCAACTCATTTTACTATATTATTAATTTACTATGTTTTTTCTATGGCAGTTACTATCAGGTGCTATTTTATTCATAATATTGTGCTTTGGACTATTCTATATTGTAAAATTATTCTTAGGTTTATAGTTGATTAATTAAATCGAGTTGCCCTTCTCGTTTCCTTCCTGTTTCTACTGACTCTTCAATGAAATCATCTTTTGAATTGCTTTTAATTTTTCTTCACCACCACATGCCTCCTCTATTGCAAAAATAATATAAGAGTTTCTTCCTCTTCCAAGAATTTTTACAAATTTTTCAAAATCAAAATTTTTTCTACTGGTATATAGTCCCATTTTTATTCAATTTTATTTGGTATTTTTTTAAATTGTAGTAATAATTAACATAATATGAATTTAAAAATAATATTCAAAAGACTAATTTTATTAGATTTATCATTAATAATTTTAATATTTATTTCTGCTTTTTTTGAATCTGAAATAGTTATCGCTTTTAATGAAGGTATAAGTCAATCAAACGATATGAACGATATGCTTGGAGTAATTGCTCTAGTTTTTTTGGTATTATACTTAGTAAATTTATATCTATTATATAAATTTAAGAATATTGGAAAACAAATGTATTTATTTCTATTCATTTTGGGATCAATATTTGCGTTGTTAATGGGCATAGGTGCTTATGACCCAATCTCTTATTTGCTTGATGGATTAGGTTGGGCAAATAGTGGAGCGATATTAGTTTTCTTATATTTTACTCCAATTAAAAAAGAGTTCGAAAAATAAAATAATCATCTTTTAACATGCTTTAAATAGTGATGAAGAGTGATGAAGGAATTTTCAAAATGTTAAGTAAATCAAGTATTATTAGAAACCAGTATGAGAATGTAATCCTCATTAATCTCAAACAAAAATTCAAAAAGGGCAGTTTTTACTGCCCTTTTTTTTTCTTTAAAAAATTTGTAATATTGAATTATTTTTATGTCGAAAAGGTATAGTGGAAAATCATTTAAAGACTCTAGTATTAAGAAAAAACCTAAATTAAGTTTTAAAGAAAAAAGAAAATTAAAACGCGAAAAGCGAAAAAACGCAAATTAAAAAGAGAGCACTTAATTTTTTCAAGCCTAGTGTAGTTTTTTTTAAGTTTTCAAAAGTGTTTAAATATGTATAAGAACCCAGATTTATGAATAATACTATAAGAAATATCACCATAATTGCCCATGTTGATCACGGCAAGACAACCTTAATTGATAACTTAATGAAGCAAAGTGGATCATTTAGAGAAAATGAGGTTGTTGATGAAAGGCTGATGGACTCTGGAGAATTAGAAAAAGAAAGAGGAATTACAATACTAGCTAAACCTGCATCGATTAATTGGAAGAATTCAAGAATCAATATAATTGATACACCCGGTCATAGAGATTTTGCTGCAGAAGTTGAAAGAGTGCTTAGCATGGCTGATGGAGCTTTATTACTCATAGACTCTGCTGAAGGAGTAATGCCTCAAACAAAATTTGTTTTAGCAAAAGCATTAAAACAGGGTTTAAAGCCGATTGTAGTTATAAATAAATTGGATAAATCAGATCAAAGAGCTAATGAAGTTTTAGATGAAACATTCGATTTATTTGTGAGTCTAGATGCTAATGAAGAACAACTAGATTTTCCAGTATTATATGCTAGTGGAAGGTCTGGATGGGCAGATCTTGAAGTTGATGGTCCAAGAGAGAATCTTAATCCACTTTTAGATAAAATTATAGACCATGTTAAACCAGCTGAATTAGACAAATCAAAACCTTTTGCTATGCTCTCTACACTTCTTTATGCTGATAGTTTCTTAGGAAGAAGTTTAGTCGGTAGAATTTCACAAGGAACCGCAAAAGCTAATCAAGCAATTAAGGCAATCAACTTAAATGGCGAGAAAGTTGATGAAGGTCGATTAACTAAAATTTTTAGATACGAAGGTACCAAAAAAGTTCCAATTGAGGTTGGTGAAGCTGGAGATATTGTAGTTGTTGCCGGTTTAGAAAAAGCTAACGTTGCAGATACTATTTGTGATCTTGAAGTTAACGATCCAATAGAAGCTACTCCTATAGATCCTCCAACTATGTCAATCACCATCACTGTAAATACATCGCCTTTGGCTGGCACAGAAGGTAAAAAACTTACAAGTACACAGATTAGAGATCGATTAGTTCAAGAAGCACAAAATAATGTTGGAATTACATTTACTGAAAATGAGGGAAATGATTCTTTTGTAGTTAGTGGTCGGGGTGAATTAATGTTGGAAATTTTACTTACTCAAATGAGAAGAGAAGGTTTTGAAATGACAGTGAGCCCTCCAAAAGTTCTCTATAAAAAAGATGAAAATGGAAATAAACTTGAGCCAATAGAAGAAATTACTATGGATCTTGATGAAGAACATTCATCAAAAATAATTGATTCAATGAATAGAAGAAAAGGTAAACTAATAGAATTAAAAGATACTGGTAAAAATAAAAAGAGACTTATATTTCATGCACCAACAAGAGGTTTAATGGGATATACAAGTAGATTTTTAACACTAACAAAAGGAAATGGTGTTATTAATAGAATTTTTCATGAATATGGTCCATTTGAAGGGGAAATGGAGGGCAGAAGAAATGGTGCTTTAATTTCTATGGAACAAGGAAAGGCAGTTGCTTTTGCAATCTTTAATTTACAGGCTAGAGGAGAAATGTTTGTAACTCATAACGATCCAGTTTATCCGGGAATGATTGTAGGTCTATCACCTAAGCCAGGAGATATGATTATTAATGTCATGAAAGGAAAAAAATTAACTAATATGAGAACACAAGGTACTGACGAAAATGTTGTCTTAACTCCTGTAAGAAAAATGTCAATTGCTGAACAATTAAGTATGTTAAACACAGATGAAGCTTTAGAAATTACCCCAGAATCTTGTAGATTAAGAAAAGCTATTCTTGATCCTCATGAAAGAAAAAGAAGTGAAAAATCAGGTGCTGCTGCTTAATCAAAAATTTTATCAACTAAAAATAAACCTAGAGCAACGCACGGACCGATACCAAAAGCGAATAAAAGAGTTCCAACCCCTACTGTTCCACCTAAATACCAGCCAATACTTACAACAGAAATTTCTAAAAAAGCTCTAACGGCTGCCACTGGTAAGTTAGTTACTTTTTGTAAACCAATCATTAATCCATCTCTTGGTCCTGCACCAAGGTTGGAAACTAAATAAATGCCCCCACCTATTCCAACCATCATTACAGAAATTACTGCTAGGATTAATTGATTAAGATAATTAGACGGGGTTGGTACAAACTTAATACAAAGATCAATCATAAAGGCTATAATTAAGGCATTAAATATTGTGCCCATCCCTGGTTTTTGGCCCAGAGGTATCCATAAAATTAAAACAGCAATACTTATTAAAAGAGTAATTGTTCCAATACTTAAGTTAACATTTAAGGAAATACCTTGAGCTAAAACACTCCACGGAGAAGCGCCTGTTAAGGAAACAATCAATAACCCTTCACCAAGACCAAACAACGTCAGACCAAAACATAAAAAAAAGAAAGTGGAAAATTTTGGTTTAAAATTATATGGCTTCTCAGAACTCCAATTAACTTTTGGTATTTTCTTTATTTTTAAAAACATCTTAATAAGTTATTTCTATTATAGATAAAGTCCACTAATGTAATTGCCAAATGAAAAAATTTATAGCCATCTTAATTATTGTAATTTTTCCAGTTATTTCCATGGCACATATGGGTCACTACAATAAATATAACAAAATTGAAATGGAGATTTTTAGAAATGGTGAATTAATTGGATACAATTATTATTTTTTTGAGAGAAATGGCGAAGAAACTATTATTACAAATCAATTTAAATTTTCTGTTGATCTATTAGGAGCTACAATTTTTCAAGTGGAGTCATATGGTGAAGAAAAATATATCAAAGATCAGTTGATATCTTTTAACTCTAAAACTCTTCAAAATGATAAAGAAAAATTTGTAAATTTAGAATTAAATAAAAAAAGTAAAAAATATGATATCAGGGGCTCCTCATTCAATGGCGAAGCAACAACTAATAACGTTATTGGAAATTGGTGGAATCATAAAATCTTACAAGCAGGATCTCAAATAAGCCCAATATCTGGAAGTATTAAAGAACAGGTTGTTACTTTTATAGGAAAAGAAAAAATTGATCTTTATGGAAAAATTTATGATGCTGATCATTTTACACTTAAATCTAAAGATATGAATATTCCTAAAGATAAACGATTAGACTTTAATATTTGGTACGATCAAGAAAATTTAAGAATTTTAAAAGTGACTTATTCCAGGATGGGTAATTGGGAGTACAGATTAAAAAGCTTTGAATAATTTATCTTGAAATTTTCTTAAATAAGTCCTGTGCACTTATCCATCCCGACTCTAGTCTTGGTCCTACAAACCAATCACCACAGACACCTATTTTTTTCTTTGGATCCCAAAAACTTTTAATTTTGAAAGGTTTTGAATTTGAAGAATATTTCCAACCATGATTAAGAGAGAAGTTTATTTTCGTTTTTTTAATATTTGATAGTTGAAAGAACTTATCAATCATAATTTTTGAATTCTCTCTCTTATTATTTTTATTTTGATTAATTTTTTTATTTGCCCACTTAAATGTACTTTGAAGGGTCCATAAATCATATTTTGATTTAAATCTTTTTTTTGAATTTTCATTACCAGCCCAACCAAGAATTGGATCTTCAAAAAGATAGCTACTATTTGATTTTTTGTTTTTTTTTATAGCAATCATAGTAGTTATATTTGCATCCATTTTAATTGATTTTTTTAAAAAAGAATTATTTATGAATCTTTTAGAGAGTTTTTTTAATTGCGGAAAAGGACAGGTCAAAATAATACTTTTAAAAGATCTCAATTTTCCATCAGCAAATGATAAATGCCAAAGTTTGTTTTTATAATGAATTTTTTTTAATTCACTTTGATAGTTACAATTAATTTTCTTTAATAAGTACTTGCTAATATCATTGTTTCCATTTTTACCTATAATTTTCAGATGTTTTTTATTTTCTTTTTTTTTGGAGTTAAGAAAAATGTGTTTACCAACCCAAACCTTTAAAATTCTTTTTTTAATTAAATCTTTGGTAAATTTTTTAAATTCTGGTGTTTTTGGCGAAAAGTATTGAGTGCCATGATCAAAGCCTATATTACCTTTCATTCTTTTGAAAGATGCACGTCCTCCTGGACCTCTCGCTTTATCAAATAGGATTACTGAATTTTTTTTATTAAGAAGATTCGCAATTGTAGCTCCGGAAATACCTGAGCCGATTACGCAAAATTCACTCATTTACCAGCAACAACCATTCCCTCAATCATCATGGTTGGTGAATTAGTTGAATATTTAAACTCTAAATCATTTGCGAGAGTAATATTCTTAAACATGTCCTTAAAATTACCTGCAATAGTAATTTCATTTATAGGATACTTAAACTCTCCGTTTTCCACTAAAAAACCTGTTGCACCTACAGAATAATCACCAGTTACAATATTACTTCCGTGTCCTATAGTTTCTGTTATGTAGAGACTTTTTGATTTTGAATTCAATAAATCTTTAAAACTAATATTTCCGTTTTCAAAATAAAGATTACTTGTCCCTCCACATCTTCCATTTGATTTGAGGTTTAATTTTTTTCCATTGTAAGTATCAATCAAATAATGTTTTAAAATTCCATGGTCTACTAATTTAAGAGTATCAGTTTTAACCCCCTCACTATCAAAATTTCTTGAGCCTAAACCTTTGAGTATATCTGGTTTATCTAAGACATTAATTGTATCTGAAAATATTTTTTGGTTAACTTTATCTTTTAAAAAAGAGGTTCCTCTTGATATCGCTGATGATGAAATTGCGCTTGCAAAGGTACTCAGTATTCCTTTAGCTATTCTTTTATCAAAAATTATAGCAATTTTTTCACTACCTATTTTTTTAGGGCTTAATTTTCTAATTGTTTGATCAGCAGCTTGTTTGCCTAATTCTCCTGCGTCATCCAAGTCTTTCAGAAAACATTTACTAGAATATTCATAATCTCTCTCCATACTTTTTTCATCTTTGGCAACTGTAACACTGGAAGCTGTAAATGAAGATGTTTTGTAGCCAGCACAAAAACCTCCACTATTTGCTAAAATAAAATTTGATTTGTTTTGAGTAAAACTAGATTCTGTATTAACAATCTTTTTATCATTGGAAGCAGCAGATTCTAACTTTTTTAAATAATCTATTTTTTGATCATTTTCTATATGAGTATCGTCATAAAGATTCAAATCCTTAACCTCTTTGGCCAATAAATCTTTATCTGGTAATGAATTAAATTCATCTTCAGGAGTATTCTTTGTTGTCTCAACACATTTTTCAATCAAAATATTTAGGTTATCATCAAGTAAATTAGAGGAAGATATTGATGACTTTTTTTTTCCAATGTAAGTGGTGATGCTTATTCCAAGATCATCTGATCTATTAGACTCGTCTAGTTTTTTATTTCTAAAATTAACAGTTTCAGATACAGAGTTATTAACAATCACACTAGACTCGGTTGCGCCTAATTTCTTAGCCAAACCTAAACAATACGATGCTTTTTTCTCTAGAAATTCTTGATCTTTGACCATTTAAAGTTTTGTACCACCAACAGTCATCTTATTAATTAGTATAGATGGTTGAGCAACGCCTACGGGGACACCTTGACCAGCTTTTCCACATGTTCCAATACCAGGATCCATCATCATGTCATTCCCAACCATAGAAACTTCTTTTAAAATTGAAGGGCCATCTCCAATAAGTGTCGCGCCTTTAATTGGAGATCCAATTTTGCCATTAACAATCTCATAAGCTTCAGTACAATTGAATACAAATTTTCCAGATGTAATATCAACCTGTCCACCACCAAAACTCACAGCAAAAATACCTTTATCGACAGCTTTAATCATCTCATCTTGAGTCTGATTACCATTCAGCATCATTGTATTTCTCATTCTTGGAAGAACTATATGTCTATAGTTTTCTCTTCTTCCACTACCAGTAGATTTGGTTTTCATTAAACGAGCGTTTAGACGATCTTGCATAAAATTTTTTAAAATCCCATTCTCAATTAAAACAGTTTTTTCTGTCGGAGTTCCCTCATCATCAATCGTAAGACTACCTCTTCTGTTATCAATAGTACCATCATCAACAATTGTAACTCCCTCACTTGCAACTTTTTGGCCCATTAAATTATGAAAAGCTGAGGTTTTTTTTCTATTAAAATCCCCTTCTAAACCATGACCAACAGCCTCATGAATTAATATTGCTGGCCAACCAGGTCCTAGCACAACTTTCATTTCGCCAGCTGGTGCAGGTTTACTCTCTAAATTTACCGAAGCTATTCTCAAAGCCTCGTCACAAACACTTTTCCAGTTATCATCTTTTAGATAAGAGTCGTAGGATTGTCTTCCCCCAACACCATACACACCTGTCTCTTTTCTTCCATTTTTCTCAAGCATAACGGATACATTGAATCTTATTAAAGGACGAACATCAGTTAAAGTTTCTCCACCAGATCTAATTATTTCAACTGATTTTTGTTCTCCCAAAAAATTAGCTGTTACTTGTTTAATGTTGTCATCTTTTGAACGTAAATAATTATTTACTTCATTAAGTATTTTAATTTTTTCATTAAGAGATTTTTGTTCAATAGGGTTAATGTTTTCGTAATATTTCTTATTAGATTTAGGAATTTCATGATTATAGGTACCTTTGACAGATTTAAGTGTCGATTTTAAATTTTCTGAAGATTGCTTTAATGAGTTTTTTGAAATTTCGTTAGAGTGAGAATAAGCAACTACTTCATCAGAGATAGCTCTAAACCCAAATCCTAAATCTGAATTATAACTAGAATTTTTTATCTTATTATCATCTAGTAAAATTGACTCGGATTTAGAATTTTCTAAGTACAACTCACCATCATCACATTTCTCAAGAGTGTCCGAAATAATATTTTCAGCCTCACTTCTTGATAGGTCTGATTTTTCAAAGAAATTACTCATAGAAGACATTAAATAGATTGTTTCAAAGATTTTTCAACTAGAGTATTTTACGCATGTACATATATGAGACAAATTAGTAATAAAACATCTAATTATGAAAGTTTATTTTAATAATTCTTGTAAAATTTGTAAGGCAGAAATTGATCTCTATAAGAAGGAAGAAATAGAGGAAATTGATTGGGTTGATATTACAGATAATGAATTAGCTGAACAAGAAACCTCTAAAAATAGTAAACAACTTTTGAGAAGACTGCATGTCAAAGATGGTGAAAAAGTTATTGGAGGAGCGGAAGCTTTTTTATTATTATGGAAAAAAATGCCAAAATATAAATTTCTTTATAAATTTTTCAAGTTACCAATCATCTTTAATATATTTTCAATTGTATATGAAATAGTAGCTTTTTTTCTTTACTTAAAAAATAAAAAGCAACTTAAAAAATCTAACTTGTAAAAAATAATAAAAATTTACTTAATAGAGACATAGAAGATACAAACATCACTAAGACTATTGAGTACATTAATAAAATAATTTTATTCTTTTTTCTTCTTAATCTAACAAAGTCTTTATCATCCAAATCAGAGATATCTCTCTCACCAACTACTGGATAATCATACGTAAACCGCCATGTACTATCACCAAGTCTTGGGTCTAAATTATTAAAATATGTGATCCATGCAATAATGTATCTGAAAATTAAATACAAAATTATTAGAAAGGCAGATCCTAAAATCATTACAGATAATACCTAATTTAATATAAATGTTTAATTATTATTTTTGGCTCTTTTCCTTGCAATGAGTTGCGTTAAAGAGTCTACCATTGTATCTGAGGCTTTGAAAATATCTACATTTCTAAATTCATGAGAAAGATTTTTTTCAGGATTAGTTTTATCTTCAATAACAATTCCTTCATCTGGAGAATTATTTTTAATATAAATTAACAATAACCAGTCATCATCTTGTGACTCATCCCATTTAATAAAAACTTCACCTGTTTCAAATCTTCTGTCTATACAACGAAAAATAGGCATGTCGCGGGTGATATGTCTTTTATTTAACTGAAATACTAGGCTACTTGCACTTCTGTAAAAACTTTCTAATGCAAATTCAATTTTTTGTCTTGCTAAAGTATATTCTTTTTCTTTTTCTAATAAGGTTTCTTTATCTTCATCACCTTGAAGTTTAACCCCTAATGCTTCAACCCTTTCTTTGATTTTTTGGTCTCGAAGTAATCGATATTTTTCCTTAAGTTTATCAATTCTTTCTTGTAAACCTGCATAGTCTTCTCTTTTTTCTTTTAAAGAAATTTTTTCAAGTTTTTCTAGTTCCTTGACTTCTCTAATTCTGAATTTTTCAATTTGTTTATCTAGTCTTAATTGTTTTAAAAACTGTTTTTGTTTTTCAGCTTGCTCAATTCTCAAAAGTGCCTGCTCTTTTCTTAGGAATAATTTTATATCTTTTACTCGTTGTTTTTCTAATCTAGCTTCTTCTTTAAGTGTTTGTTCTTTTAGTTTAACTCTAAGAGATTGTTCTTCCTCTTTTTGTTTAGCCAACTCAATTTTTTCTGCCCTCTCTCTTTCAATCTTTTCTATCTTAATTCTTCTTTTTTCATCACGTTTTAAAACTTTGTAACTTGAAATTGTCTCTGAAATTTTGTCAAAAAAACCTTGAATATGTTTTTCTAAACTAAAATTAAATTTAAAATTAAATTGAGGTTTCAGGGATAGCTGTAATTTAACTAATTTTAAAACTATACTGTCGTTTTGGGTTTTTTTAATTTGTTTTAAATAATTAGTTTTTTTTAAATTTTTAACCTTATTTCTCCTTTTTTTGATAACTCTTTTTTTTTTGAGTCTTTTAACAACCCTTTTAGTTTTTTTACTTTTTCTTCGAAAATTATAGGATTTGGCTTTTTTAAATACTTTTCTTTTTTTCTTTGATTTTTTTTGTTTTTTTTTCATTTCTGAGAAGAAATGATTCTATCAATAATTTATTGATAAATATAGTCTCTAGTCACCGGAGTTGATCTATAATTTTTAGTGAGTTGAAATTGATAAACAACTTGATCACCCCACTTAAATGCCATTTCACAACCAGCGAGATAAAACTCCCACATTCTAAAAAATTTTTCATCGAACATTTGGATTATTTTATCTTTATTTTTTAAACAGTTTTCTTTCCAGTGTCTTAAAGTATGAGCATAATGAAGTCTTAAAACTTCAATGTCAGTTACAATTAAGCCAGCTTTTTCAATAGGATTCGTTACTTCACTTAAGCTTGGTGTATAACCACCAGGAAAAATATATTTTGTAATCCAAGGATGAGGGTCTCTTGGCGGGTTAACAGACCCAATAGTGTGAATTAACGAAACACCATCATCTTTCAACAATTTTTCAATTTGTTTAAAAAACTTTTTATAAAATTTCCTTCCAACGTGTTCAAACATACCAACACTCACTATTCTGTCAAATTTCTCATCTAGCTCTCTATAATCCATCAATTTAAATTTTACTTGGTTCTGTAAATTCATTTCTTTTGCTTTTTGATTACAATAGTTTAGTTGATTTTCTGATAAGGTTATTCCTGTAACTTCACACTTTGCATTTTTCGCAATATCAATTGCTAATGAACCCCAACCACATCCTATGTCTAAAACTTTTTGGTCAGGTTTAATGTTTAATTTTTTAATTATATGTTGAATCTTATTATTCTGTGCAATTTCAAGACTATCATTTTCATTTTTAAAATAAGCACATGAATATTGTCTTTTAGGATCTAAAAACAAATCATAGAGATCATCTTTGATATCATAATGATGTGAAACATTCATTTTAGATTTTTTGATAAAGTTAAAATTGGTAAGATATCGATATGACCCCCTTAATTTATTTAAAAGATAACTAAAAATGTTTAACTCGTTTCTTCCAATATTCATCAATGCTAGATCTAAAAAATCTGTCAGAGATCCATTTTCGATAACTATATCTCCGTTTGTATATGCCTCCCCAAAGTAAAGATCTGGATGAAATAATAATTTATAATGGAGTTTCTTATTAAGAATTTTTAATTTAATAGGATTGTCAGTTGGCTGACCAATAATATAATCCTTGGAATCAGCATCGGTCAGGATAAACCCTCCTTTTTTAAATACTTTATTAAGAAATCTCGCTAAATACATCTCAAGCTACCAATTGTGATTTTGTTTCAAAATTTAAATTTTTTAAACTCTGCAAAAGATTTCTCTCATCAACTTCGCTAAGTAAACTTAAAGGTGGTAATAGATTTCCATAAATTTTGTTCTCTTTTGAAAACAAAGTATGAAGAGCTGAAATTAAATTATATTTTTCAAAAGTATTTCTGACATTAATTAATTTTTGGTTTAAAGAATGATCTTTCTTTTCTTTAAAATCATCGTAAACTTTTCGAGCTAATTGAGATGTAGCATTGCAAGTTGCAGTAATAATACCTGAACAACCATTTTCTAATCCCTTAAGTAATTTTGACTCTGAACCTGGCATAACTGAAAAATTTTCCAACTTTAACTTTTCAAATAAATTGTAAGAACTATCCTTCACACCTACAATTTGATCAGGAAATTTGTGAACCAATTTTTCCACACATTCAATACTAAATTTATATCCACACAATTTCTCAAAATTATATAGTATAATTTTAGACTCTGGTATTGCATCAATGATTTTTGTGTAAAAGTTTATTACATCCTTGTCTTGATATTTATAATAAGCTGGTGGCATGATTAAAAATATTTTAAAGTTAAGAGAAACTGAAATTTTCATCAAATTAATTGTTTCATTTAAAGAATTTAATCCTGTTCCAATTAAATGTTTTTCTTTGTATTTACTTTCTGAAAGGTGATTTAGTAATTTAATCTTTTCAACGATAGGAATTAATTGTGCTTGGCCAGTGCTTCCAAAAATTGCAGTGCCATGACAACCTTGGTCTATTAAATTTTCTGCATGTGATATGGTTTTTTCAATATTTAAGCTCAAATCAGAGTTCAGAACTGACATCGAAGCTGCATATACCCCACTTATTTTTGTCATAATAAAAATTTATATAAAATATAAAAATTAGTAAAGTTTATAAATCGAATATGAAAATATTAGCTGTTCAAAATAGAATGGGTATTGGCGATACAGTAATCTTTTTACCCTTTATTAAGGCAATATCAAAAAAATATAATTCACCAGTAAGTCTCTTGGTGAGAGAAAATTCTAAAGCTGCAGAATTCTTACATCAAACTAATTACATTAATGAAATTCTTATCTTAGAAAGAGATAAAAAATTAAGCAATAAACATGGTGGTTTTTTTGGAACTTTAAATTTGATTAAAGAATTAAAAAAACAAAACTTTGATAAAATTTTCATTTTTAATTCTTCTCTTAGGTTTAACTTAATAGCAAAATTATCAGGAATAGCCGAAATTTATCAGTATCCATTATTTAGTAAAACTGACCAGCACATTATTAATACACCTAAAAAATTTTTAAAAGATAAGTTAAATATTAAAGAAATTGATGATCCTGAAATACATATTGATGATGAAACTATTTTACAATCAGTTAAAAAATTTAACATTGATAGAAATAAAATTAATATACTCTTAGGAATTGGTGGCTCAGGACCTACAAAAAGGGTTCCCTCGAAAATATTTATTGATTTTATGGAAAAAATTTCAAAAATTAAAAAATGTAAGTTTTATCTTGCCACTGGTAAAAATAGTGACGAACAAATTATTCTTAATGAAATACTTCAGTCTAAATTTAAAGACACATGTTTACCTTTAGATGATTTATCGATTAAAGAAATTTTGCCGATCATAAAATACTGTAATCTGTCTATTTGTAATGACTCAAGTTTTAGTCACTTATCTGCTGCATTGGGGACTAAAACTATTACTTTGATGGTTGATACGCCAATTATTTATGGAAATTATAACTCTAAAATGTTCCCGGTAATTCCAGATGGTGAAGAAACTGTTAGGCATCATACCTCTGGAAAAGATAGAATAAATCCGCAGAAAATATTTGATAAAGCTTTAGAGATTCTAAATTAAGAAATATCGTTCAAAACTATATCTTTTGCTTCATTTACTATTGAGGACAATCTAGCTGTCTCCGGTGAAATATCCGGATGGATTTTTTTTTGTATTTTAACATAAGCTTTATTTACATCTTCTTTTGTAATTTTTTTATTCACATCTAAATTTAATATTTTATATGCTTCAGTTACTGAAATTGAAGATGAGTTATTTAGGTTCGATTGATTAAAAGAAAATCTTCCTGATCTTCTCAATGTTTGAATTAATCTATAAAGTGATATTAATTGAAAAATAGATAGACCTTTTAATTTTAATAATGCAAGACTAGCTAATGTAAAAGGCAAAGTTAATAAAAAACGCCCACCTATGGCAAATAAAATTGCTAATACAATGAATCCAAGTATTAATAAAATCCTTAGACCTTTTGATATTTTTTTTGAGGATATCTTAGTTATAAATTTCAATAGAAAGTATAAAATAGTCAAAATGACTAATGTATAAATTATGATATTCATATAGTTCTTCTTTTTTATGAAGGTACCACAACTTAGAAAAAAACTGGAAATAAAATCTTGTCACAATACTAGTTGGGAAGATAATTACAGCTGGATACATCAAAAAGATATTCTTGAAGTCTTAAAAGACAAAAATAAATTAAATCCAGAAGTAAAAAAATACTTAATTGAAGAAAACAATCATACTGACTATCATCTTAAAGATACAAAAGACTTACAGAAAAAACTCTTTGATGAAATAAAGGGAAGAATAAAATTAGATGATGAGTCTCTTCCTTTTAGAGATCACACTTATGATTATTGGACAAAAACCACAACAGAAGGAAATTATTCTATCAAACTTCGTAAAAAAATTAATACAGATAATGTTGAGGAAATTTGGAACGGAGATAAAGAAAAAGAAAAATTAGGCGTTGAATATTTTGGAGTGGGAGATTTAGAAGTAAGCCATAACGATAAGTTGCTTGCATATTCTCTGGACACCAAAGGGTCAGAATATTACAAAATATTCATAAGAGATATTTCAACAAATGAGCTAGTCACAAAAGAAATAACGGACACATCTGGCAGTATTATTTTTAGTCTTGACGATAGATATATTTTTTACTCAAAATTAGATGAAAATCATCGTGCTCGAAAAATATATAGACATAAAATTGGAGACCAGTTAAGTGAGGATTATTTGGTGTTTGAGGAAAAAAGTGAAGCTTTTACAGTTGGAATAAGCTTAACCTCTGATGAAAAATATTATCTAATAACAACTTCTGATCATAACACATCAGAGCAATACTACTTTGGCGTTGATGAAATAATTCCTAAACCAAAATTAATTATTAAAAGACAAAGAGGGATTTTATACTCTATAAATTCTTGGGCTAATAATTTTTACAATCATACAAATAATAGTGCTGAAGATTTTAAGATTGATATCTCTTCAAGCTTAGATAACCAAAATTGGAAACCTTTTGTGCCTTCAAAAGATGAGGTTTTAATTGGTGGTTGTGTGTTTTTAAAAAATTGGATAATTCGATCAGAAACTTCTGATGCATTAGATAAGTTATTCATTAGAAATATATCAACAAATTTTGAGGAAGAACTAATTTTTTCAGATGAAAAAGTATACGTACCAAATATTTCTCTTAAACAAAAAGATCGAAACACAGACGAAATTTACCTTGGATATTCATCGCCGAAAACTCCATCAAGAGTTTATTCATATAATCTTTCAGATAAATCTAAAAAATTAGTTAAAGAACAGGAAATTCCATCGGGCCATGATTCAGAAGATTATATCGTAGAGAGAATTGAATATAAATCTCATGATGGAAGAATGGTTCCTTTAACAATAACAAGACATAAAAAAACTAAGATTGATGGAACTGCAAATGTCTTATTGTACGGTTATGGTTCATACGGAAATTCAATGAGCCCTAGTTTTTCATCTACACGTTTGAGTTTGATCAACAGAGATATCATCTGGGCCACAGCTCATATTAGAGGTGGAATGGAAAAAGGTATGAAATGGTGGAAAGAAGGAAAATTAACAAACAAAAAAAATACTTTTGAGGATTACATTTATGCAGCTAAATATTTAATTGAAAAGAAATACTCTTCTGCTGGAAAGATCATTGGTATGGGTGGATCTGCAGGTGGATTATTAATGGGAGCAGTGGTAAACCAATCTCCAAAATTATTTTTAGGAATTATAATGGCGGTTCCATTTGTTGACTCTTTAACTACTAACCTTGATCACTCTCTACCATTAACAGTTGGCGAATTTGATGAGTTTGGTAATGCCAAAGATAACAAAGATCACTTTGATTATATATTTTCTTACGCTCCTTATAATAATATAAAAAAAATGGACTACCCTCATATGTTAATTACCACTAGTTTAAGTGACAATAGAGTATTGTTTGATGAGCCTGCTAAATTTACTGCCAAGCTAAGAGACCTAAAAACAGATAATAATTTATTACTTTTAAAAACAGAAATGGATGCAGGTCATGGTGGAAAATCAGGTAGAGATGGTGCTATAGAAGAAATAGCTTTAGACTATGCTTTTGCACTAAAAATTTCAAAAAAAATTTAATTTCCAATCTTGAAAAAACTTAAATCGTTCCCATATAAGTTTTGTAGGTCGCCTAATGGGGCTTATAAATAAACTTGCTTAACAAAGGAGGATATATGACAAGTAAGGATCTATCTATATTTAACTCATTAAGACCATTCTCGATTGGGTTCGACGATATGTTTGATCAATTTGAGAATATGTTGGGAAATGGTGCAATGACAATGCAATC
Organism: uncultured Pelagibacteraceae bacterium; assembly: GCA_902631255.1. Taxonomy (GTDB): domain Bacteria; phylum Pseudomonadota; class Alphaproteobacteria; order Pelagibacterales; family Pelagibacteraceae; genus Pelagibacter. The sequence goes on along the minus strand of CACOXS010000001.1, from coordinate 47,831 downwards.
CAATTACCCACCATACAACATCAGAAAAACTGGTAAGGATAACTACGCTATTGAAGTTGCTTTAGCAGGATTCAACAAAAAAGATGTTGAGGTTGAGTTCGAAGATAATTTATTAACTGTAAGAACAAAACAAGTTGATAAATCTGAAGATAAAAATGCTGATGGAGAGATTATTCATAAGGGAATATCTCAAAGACAATTTGCTAGATCATTTACAATTGCTGATGACGTTAAAGTAAATGGTGCTGAACTCAAAGATGGACTTCTAACAATATCTTGCGAGAGAATTGTACCAGAGCACAAGAAGAAAAAACTAATCGAAATTAGATAAGTTAAAGCCTTGCTTGCGGGGTAACTAGCTCCGCAAGTAAACTAAAAACATCCTTTTGATGAAAATCCAATCACCACTGAGTTAGTGTCTACCTCAAATTTCCTTTCACAAGAAATACCATATTTTTTTGTTTTATATACAATAACTTGATTTCCTTTTTCGTTCTTAAAATCCTCATCAGGATTTCCTAGATCAATTTTAAGTTCACTGGATAATTGACCTATGTATTTACTCAATCTTTTATTTTCTTGCTCAACAATTTTGTCAGTTTTTTCTTGTACGGTCTTGCATGCGGTGACCATTAAGAAGAAACTAAGTAACAACACGATTAATTTAAAATTTCTCATTTTCATATTCTAGCTTCTAAATATGACCAAAATATAAACTTCTTAGTTGAATTATGTTGATAAAATTAGATTTGGCTAAGCATTTGTCAAAAGAATCATCTATTTAGTCAGGATAGGAGGAATAATGTTAGACAAATATTTTGAGTACAAAAAACACAAAACAGATTTTAAAACAGAAGTAATAGCCGGTACTACTACTTTTTTAACCATGGCTTATATTATGTTTTTAAATCCGTTTATTTTATCAGGTGAATTTGCTGGACCCGAAAAAGGTTTCTTTGATTTCGGCGCAGTTTACACTGCAACTATTCTAGCAACTGCTTTGGCTTGTTTCATAATGGCATTTCATGGAAAAACTTGGCCGATTGGTCTTGCGCCAGGAATGGGGATTAATGCTTTTGTAGCCTTTGGAGTTTGTGCAGGTATGGGATATACACCGCAACAAGCTTTGGGTGCTGTACTAGTTGCTGGTGTATTATTTTTAATTATATCATTAACACCAATAAGAGCATGGCTTATCAACTCTATCCCTAAGAGTTTGAAGTTAGGAATTGGTGCAGGAATTGGTTTGTTCTTAGCAATTATTGGTCTTCAGATAATGGAAGTAGTTGTTGATAATCCTGTAACATTAGTACAGCTTGGAAATTTAAGTGATCCACTTGTTTTATTAGGATGTGCAACTTTTATTGCAATAATTGTTTTAGATAAGATGAACGTCAAAGGTAATATCATTATTGGTATTTTAGTATTTAGTATAATTGCTTGGGCTACGGGTCTTGCAAAATTTAATGGCATTGCAAGTGCTCCACCTTCAATGACTTACCTTTTTGAATTTGATTTATCTGCAGCTATGACAGCTGGAATGTCTACGGTCATATTTACTCTATTGTTTGTAGACTTTTTTGATACTGCAGGAACTTTAACTTCAGTTGCTAATGTAGCTGGAAAAGTAGGCAAAGATGGAAAAGTTAAAGACATCAATAAAGCAATGTTATCAGACAGCGTTAGTACTGTTGCTGGAGCTGTAATGGGAACTACAACTGTAACTAGTTACGTTGAGTCTGGGGCCGGAGTAAAAGCTGGTGGAAAGACTGGCATGACCTCTTTGGTAATTGGTATATTATTTTTAGCATGTATATTTTTTGCACCCTTAGCAACTAGTTTGCCAAAACAAATTGATGGTGCTGCTTTACTTTTTGTTTCAGTTCTATTTATAAGAAATATTACTGACATAGAGTGGAATGATGTTTCGGAATCTGCTCCAGCAATTCTTGCGATGATCGCTATGCCTTTAACTTATAGTATCAGCAATGGTATTGCTCTAGCTTTCGTATCATATGCATTGATCAAGATATTTACTGGAAAATTTGCAACTACTTCACCAGCTATTTGGGTAATAGCAATTTTAAGTGTTGTTAGTTTTGCAGTTGCTTAAATATTAATTAAACAGGGCTAGTTTATACTAGCCCTGTTTATTTTTTCTCAAAATCTCATCAATAGACAATTCCTCATAATGTTCTGTAGGTTGAACAATCCATGGATCTGAATCTAATCTGATAGGACAAAAATCAGGCTCGAAAGTTGATGATTTCTTTTTCCATAAACAGGCAGTTTTTACCTCTTTTATATAATCTTTAGTTGGGCCATAATTTTTCAACCACTCAATGCTTTTATTAAGCGTTAAACCAGTATCTGAAAGATCATCTATTAGAAGAACCTTATTAAAATCCTTGTTATTTGCCAAAGAACTTATTTCTCTTGCAAACATCAATTGGCCCTGTTGATCCTCTAAACCTTTACCTGAATAACTTTGAATAACAATATATGCGATTGGTAATTTCAAAATTCTTGATAAAATATCAATAATAGGAGCTGCCCCTCTCATAATACCAACTAATACAGTTGGTTTATATTTTTCATGAATTTGTATTGCTAACTTTTCAACAATTTGAGTATATTCATCAAAACTGATAACTAATTTCTCAGCCATGAAATTTATTATCATAATTAAAAATAATTAAAAAGGAGAAATCATGAAGGCTTATTGGATAAGTTTGTATACTAAAGTGGATGACCAAGAAAATTTAAAAAAGTATGCAGAGACAGTAACCCCAATTATTAAAAGTTATGGTGGTTTACCTTTAGTTAGAGGTGGCAAACATATAACTTTCGATGGTGATGATTTTTTAAGAACTGTCGTTTGGGAATTTCCAAATTACGAGCAAGCTTTTAAATGTCATCAATCAAAAGAATATCAGGCTGGTTGGGATTTAGCCAAAAAGACCACGATAAGACACATGCAAATCGTTGAGGGATTTAGTACTGAATAGGTTCAGGATCTATACTTCTCCACAAATACCATGTAGCTACTGAGCAGTAAGGTGAAAATCTCTTTTTAAGTAGAGATATAAATTTTTCTGGTGGAAAATATCTTTTATTATAATTTTTAGAAATCGCTCTTAAAAGCCCAATATCTTGTATAGGCCAAATGTCAGATCTATTATAAGTAAAAAGTAAAATCATTTCAGCCGACCATCTACCTATTTGTCTTAAATTAGATAAATAAACTATAGCTTCCTCATCACTCATATTCTTTATTAATTTGGGATTAAAGGATTTATTAAGAATTTGTTTTGTTAAACTTTTAATTCCAAAGACTTTTTGCCTACTTAATCCACAATTTCTAAGTTGTGTAAAGGTCAATTTAGATACGGTTTTAGGATTTATTTTATTTTTACATTTTTTCTTAAATTTTGAAAAAACTGAATTTGCTGCAGCAACACTTATCTGCTGACCAATAATACTTTTACATAATGAAAAAAAAATATCCTTTCTTGAGGTAAGAATCGTTTCATTGGGACTTCGATAATTTTTAATTAATCTTGACATTATTTTATCCCTTTTAGATAAATATCTTTTAGCTTTATTCCAGTATTTTGGAGTTTTAGTCATTGATTGTTTTAGAAGTGATTATTTTTTTATTATAAATTTCTCTTCTAAAAATAATTAATGTTGAAATAATTACCAAAGAGGCTCCAAGAAGAGTTTTGATTGTTGGAACCTCACCCCAAATGAAATATCCAAAAATAATTGCAAACAAAAGAGCTAAATATTTTAAAGGAGTTACCAAAGAAACCTCGGAATACTTATATGACTGACCTAACCATAAATTTGCAACACCTCCAAAAATGCCAACAAAAGATAATAGAATAAAATCCTGTAAATTAGGCATAACCCATCCATGTGGAATAGTTAAAAAACTCAATAAAGTTATTGATAAGGAAAAATAGAATGAAATTAACCAAACTGGTTCTGTGGTCGATAACTGTCTTATTGATATTGCTACATAAGAAAGACCAAGACAAAATATTATGGGAAAAATATAATAGATGTTAAGTTCACTTATCCCAGGTTCAGTGATTACTAATATTCCTATAAAACCAACTATCACAGCTAACCATCTATAAATTCCAACTTTCTCACTTAATAAAAAAATTGAAAATATAGTTGTAAAAATTGGAGCAGCAAAAGAAATACTTACCACAGTTGCTAGGGGTAATTTTCTTAAAGCAATAAAAATTGCTACTAAAGCAACTAAACCCGATAAGCACCTCAAAGCATGCAAGCCTGGTCTTTTAGTTTGATAAAAATTGTGAAGTCTATCTCTCGGTATAATAAAAAAATAAAATAATATTCCAAAGAACCCTCTAAAAAATAAAACCTGCCCAATTGGATAATTGACCGACCACTTGACAATTATATCCATTAGTGAGAATGCACAAACAGACATAAACATGTACAAAAATCCCAATTGATTTTTACTTAGCATACGAATAATTTGTAAATTAATTTAAATCATAATCAATGGAAATAGCAGTTTTAGCACTCGGATGTTTTTGGGGCCCTGAAATCAAATTCAGCAAAATTAATGGTGTTATCAAAACTGAAGTTGGCTATTGTGGTGGTAATAGTTCGCAAACAACCTATAAAGAAGTTTGCACAGGAAATACAAATCATGCTGAAGTTGTTAAAATTGATTTTGATGAGAAGGTAATTACTTATGAAGAAATTTTAAAAATTTTTTTTGAAATTCATGACCCAACTACCCTAAATTCTCAAGGGCCAGATTTTGGTACACAATATAGAAGTGAAATCTTTTATTTGAATGAAAATCAAAAAAAAACTGCAGAAGATATTCTAAACCAGGTCAATGAAAAGTTATCAGGGAAGGTTGTAACAAAAATTTCCCTTCTAAAAAACTATTGTATCGCTGAAGAATATCATCAAAAATATTTAGAAAAGAGATAATGTCATTAGTAGAAACTGATTGGCTCGAAAAAAATAAAGACAAAGTAAAAATAATTGATTGCTCATGGCACATGCCACAAACGAAAAGAAAGGGTTTTGATGAGTATAAAATTCAACACATCCCAGAGTCTATTTTTTTTGACCTAGATGATAATTCTGACAAAAATACAAATCTACCACATATGTTAGTGGATAAAAATAATTGGGAAAAAATAGTCTCAAAAATGGGAATTGAAAATAAGGATATGATTATTATTTATGATAATTCTGATGTTGTAAGTTCCTGTCGATGTTGGTTTAATTTTATCTATTATGGTCATGATCCTAAACTAGTTCATGTTTTAAATGGAGGTTTAAAAAAATGGCTGAAAGAAAAAAGAAAAGTAACAAATAATTTATCTAAAGTTATTAAGTCAGACTACAAAAGTTTTGAAAAACTCGAATTAGTTAAAACCAAAGATTCAATTAACCAAAATATATTAAATCAAACTTTTACGGTTGTTGATGCAAGAAGCAAAGAAAGATTTGAAGGAAAGATTCCTGAGCCTAGAGAGGGATTAAAAAGTGGAAGTATTAAAAATTCTGTATGCATACCATTTAGCTTTTGTCTTAATGAGGATAGAACTTTTAAAGATAAACAAGAACTTGAAAAAATTTTTCAATCTTCCTTAAAAATCTTAAATGATAAAAACATTGTCTTTTCATGTGGATCCGGCGTAACCGCGTGTGTTTTGGCACTAGCATATTCTTTAATAAATGATAAATATCGACCCTGTATTTATGATGGCTCTTGGGCTGAATACGGTTTAATTTAAAAAAAAATGAAAAGATCAACTAAAACTATATCAATCATTTTGATATTTTTTCTAATCATCGCAGCAGTAATTGTTGGTAGAACAATGATTGGAAATCATTTTAAAAAAAAATTTAGTAAAAGACCCCCTCCAGGAATAATTGTCACCGAAGTGGTTAAAAAGGAATTTGCTGAAACGATAGAAACATTTGGTACAGCAATTTCAAAAAAATCTGAAACTTTCAAAATTAAAAAAGATGATCTTTATGAAGATTTAAAATTAAAAGACTTTGTTAAAAAAGGAGACGTATTAATCAAGTTGAAAAGTGGAAATATTATAGCTCCATTCAGTGGAGTGCTTGGTTATACTGGTCTCACGGAAGATATTCTTGTATCTAACAATATATTCATCATAACATTAGATGATAATTCAACTATTTACTCAGACATCAAAATTCCAGAGAATTACTCTGCATCTATTAAAAAAGGTCTTCCAGTTGAAGTAAAATTATCCAGTTTTAAAAATAAAACTTTTTCAGGTGAAGTTGATTTTGTGTCAAGCAGGATTAACGCCGATACAAGAAGTATATTATCCAGAATTAAAGTGCAAAATAGTGATCTTGAACTTATCTCGGGATCTCTTTTAGAAGTAAGCGTAAAATTTAATCTCAGAAACTCATTAAGTGTACCTGATACAAGCGTGATGATTGAAGGCGACAAATCCTATGTTTACAAAATAAATGGCGAAAATGTTGCAAATAAAACTGAGGTTAAAACAGGTCTAAGAAGTAATAAAAACATCGAGGTAATTTCTGGATTAAATGAAGGGGAAATAATCGTTGCAGAAGGATTAAAAAAAGTAAGACCTAGGGGAAAAATAAAACCTATTAAAAAATAAATGTTTATTACTGAACTAAGCATAAAAAGACCGGCTGTTTCTTGGGTAATGTCTTTAATCTTAATTATTTTTGGTTTATTTGTCTTTTGGAAATTACCGGTTAGAGAATTGCCCAATGGAATACAGCCACCTGTAGTCCAAGTCCAAGTAGATTACAAATCTGCATCAGCATCAATTGTGGATCAAGAAGTTACTCAAGTCGTTGAGGATGTTATTGGAGGTGCTGAAGGTATAAAAAATATAGACTCAAAATCTGAGAATGGAAAAAGCACAATTAACGTAGAGTTTGATACTAGCATTGATTTAGACAATGCTGCAAACGATATAAGAGAAAGAGTTGCGAGAGTTGTAGATAATTTACCAACTGAGTCTGATCCTCCTCAAATATTAAAAAGGGCAGCTGGTTTTACCACGACTATGTGGTTGTCGTTATCATCTGCAACTTGGAGTGATCTTGAATTAGGAGACTATGCAGAGAGATATTTAATTGATCAGTTTTCCAGTATTAAAAATGTTGGAAGGATTCTTGTTGGTGGTCTAAGAGAATTAAGTATCAGAGTTTGGATAGATCCAATTAAACTTGCTGCAAATGATTTAACTATTAAGGAAGTCGAACTTGCAATGCGTGGAGAAAATATAAGTCTTCCAGCTGGTACTCTTGAGGCAGATAACATTGATCTAACATTAAATTTAGATAAATCATACAACGATATAAATTCAATTAAACAGTTACCAATAAAAAAAACAAATAATAAAGTCATTTTGTTATCTGATGTTGCTGATATTGAATTTGGACCTGTTTCAGAAAAAACACTTTTTAAAGCCCAAACAAAAGATCAGGTTAATTTAAGGACAGTAGGTATTGGTATTTATGCAAGAAGCGGGGCCTCAACAGTCGAACTTTCGAATGAAATCAAAAAAAAGATAGTAGAAGTTAAAAAATCTTTACCAAGTGAATTAGATTTAAGAGTTTCATTTAATAGAGCAAACTACGTGGAAGCTGCTATTGAAGAGGTATATAAAACCCTTTTGATTGCTTTTGTATTAGTAGTACTAATAATTTATTTATTTCTCGGGAATCTTAAAGCTGTAGTCGTTCCAGCAATCGCTCTTCCAGTAAGCTTAATAGCATCTTTTTTAGGTCTTTATATATTTGGATTGTCCATAAATATATTTGTTCTTTTAAGTTTTATTTTAGCGATTGGAATAATTACTGACGACTCAGTGATTATGACTGATGCGATATATCGAAGAATTGAAAATGGAGAAACTCCACTAGTTGCTGCTTATAAAGGATCTAAACAAATTTCATTTGCAATAATAGCAACAACATTAATTCTAGTAGCTGTATTTTTACCACTAATATTCATCGAGGGAATTTCAGGAACATTATTTAGAGAAACAGCAATTGCATTATCATTTTCAATAGTCGTCTCATCATTTGTTGCTCTTACCTTGTCGCCCATGCTCGCAAGTAAATTTTTAAATAAAAAGACTTCAAAGAGGATTTTCATTCAAAAATTTGAAAAAATATTTTTAGGATTTTCAAAATTCTATAGAGAAACTCTAGATGTAATTGCTCACAAAACAAAATTAGTGGGTTCTTTTATTATATTTATAGTTATTTGTTCTGTATTATTGTTTAGTTTTTCTAAAAAAGAATTATTGCCAATGGAAGATCGTGGTGCTTATTTAATTATTGGCGCAACAGATGAAGGAAGTTCTTTTGAGTACACACAAGAACAGGCACAAAAAGTTGAAGCTAGATTAATCCCACTTTTACAAGCTGAAAATAGTCCGTACTCTAGGTTCATTATGAGAGTACCTGGTTTTGGTAGTTCAGCAAACTCATATAATAGTTTTATCATAATTGCACTTTTGGATGATTGGAAAAATAGGAAAAAGGGACAACAGGTTGTTTTAAGAGAGGCTATAGGAAAAATTGTTACATTACCTCAAGCTCTTGCATTTCCAATATCTCCACAATCAATCAGGGTGTCTAACTATAATAAGCCAGTACAAATGGTTATTTATGGTAGTACCTATGAGGAACTTGAAGAAATTCAAAAAAGAGTAATTAGAAAATTGAGGTCTAATAAAAGTCTCTCAAGAATTGAGTCTGATTACAATCGAAACAAGCCTGAAGTAAAATTAGTTATTAATAAAAATAAAGCTAAAGACTTAGGTGTATCAACAAAAGCAATAGGAGAAACACTTGAAACTCTTTATGGAGGAAAAAAAATTACAACTTTCAATAAATTAGGTAAAGAATACCCAATTTTAGTTCAGCAATATTTATCTGATAGAAGGAATAAAGAAGGAGTTTCAAAAATTTTTGTTCGTTCTGAAACAAATGGAAAACTAATTTCTTTATCAAATTTAGTTAGTTTTAAAGAGGAGGGTTCAGCGAAAGAACTTGCAAGATACAATAGACAACGAGCAGTCACGATATCTGCAAATATTAATGAAGGATACACTTTAACCGAGGCGATAAAATTCTTTGAGAGTATAATGGCAGATTTGGCTCCAAAAAATCAAATTACCTGGAAAGGTAAATCCGAGGAAATTAAAGAGACTAGTAATGAATTATTTATAATTTTTGCTCTCGCATTGCTCACAGCTTACTTGGTGATGGCAGCAACGTTTAATTCATTCATTCATCCATTTATTATAGTTTTAACAGTTCCTTTGGCAATTTTTGGTGGGTTAATATTTATTTTATTTTTAAATAGTTCAGTTAATATTTTTTCTCAGATCGCTTTGATAATACTTATCGGTATATCGACTAAAAATAGTATTTTAATTGTTGATTATGCCAATCGAATAAGGACTACAGGAAAAAGTATTGAATTAGCCGTGAAAGAGGCTTGTGCAGTAAGATTTAGGCCTATTATTATGACATCATTAAGTACAATGATCGCAATGATACCTCTGGTTATAGGAAATATTGGCCCAGGTGCAGGTGAAGGATCAAGATTAGCTGTAGGAGCAACCATCTTGGGTGGTATGATAATTTCAACTTTTTTCACATTATACGTTACTCCATCAATGTATTTAGCTTTAGCAAAAAACACTAAAAGAATTGATGTAATAGACCTTGAGTTAAAAAAAGAACTTTCTAAAAAATAATATATTTATTTTTATTTAAAGAATTGCTGCAACTTAATAATTGTTTTTTATAAATATTAGATTGTTTCTCAACTTTTTTGGCTAATCCAATAACTTTTTTATTTTTTTTATAATGCTTAAAATTTCCCCAGCCCTCATGATAGGCCAAATATTGTTTAAAAGCGTCTTGTTTGGAAATTTTTAAAATAGTTTCTGATTTACTGGTATACCAACCAATGAAATCGACACTATCTTTAAATCTAGCTCTTGTTGCTAACTTATTTCCTGTCTCTTTTTTATATTGTTCCCAAGTCCCTTTTACTGCCTGAGAATATCCAAATGAACTTGATGGGCGTTTATAAGGGATTACTTTAAATATTTTTTGTCTAGCTGGCTTAGCTAACCAGTCAAAATCTGACTCCATTTTTATAATAGCTAATTGAATATAAATAGGAGTACCCCATTTTTGCTCTGTTTTTTTTGCATACTTGTACCAGAGATAACGCTCACTAAATATTAAACAACTATTTGCAGTATTAGATGGAACTGATGAGCATCCTGTTAAGAAAAAAATAAATAATATAACAAATTTATTTTTTAGTGATCCCATATTTATTTATAAGATTCTTGACAAAAATTACAACTACCACCCCTAATAAATTTCCAAACAGATCTGACCACTGAAAACTCCTTTCAGGAATTAATATATGAAACACTTCTAATAAAACTGAAATTACCAAAAGATAATATAAAACTAGTTTTAATTTTTCTGAATTTAAAAAAGTAAAATATCCTAAAATAGTAACCAATCCGAAAGTGTAAAAGTGGTTAGAGGATATTTGGAGAAAATCTGGTGTAATTTGTGGTTGAACTTTACAATTATCAAAAAAAATACATCCCAATAGACTTCCAGGAAATAAATATAAGATGATTAATAATAAATTGATTACATAAAAAAATATTTTAAATTTTGAAAAAAAATTTATCATTTAATTTAATAGTTTTATTTATAAATTTAATTTAAAGATAATTATATGAGTTTTTTAATATTAGTAAGGCATGGACAAAGTACTTGGAATTTAGAGAAAAAATTTACTGGTTGGGTTGATGTTGATTTGACCGACAAAGGTATATTGGAGGCCAAAAAAGCAGGATCTCTATTAAAAAACAAAAACATCAAAATTGATTTTTATTATACCTCTCTTCAATTAAGAGCAAATAATACTCTTAAAATAATTCAACAAGAATTAGATGATAAAAAAAATTTTACTAAAGCTTGGCAATTGAATGAGAGACATTACGGAGTGCTAACTGGTTTGAATAAAATTGAGATGAGTAAAAAAATTGGTGAGGATAAAATTTATAAGTTTAGAAGATCATGGGATCTAAGACCAGATCCACTAAAAAAGGAAAGTCCATATCATCCAATTAATATTGATACTTATAAACACATTCCGAGAGAATTGTTACCTAACACTGAGTCTTTAAAAGACACTTATGAAAGAGTTATAAATTTTTTTGAAAAACACGTGAAAGAAAATTTAAAAAATAATAATGTTTTAATATCTGCACACGGGAACTCTATTAGGGCTCTATGTAAGAATTTATTTAATTTAAATAACACACAAATTTCTAATTTAGAAATACCTACTGGAAACCCAATGTTGATAGAATTTAGAGAAAATTTTGTAATAGCGAAATGTGAATATCTTGATAAGGAAAGAGCTAAAGATCTTTTAGTTTTTTGAAGACATCTAAATTTGTTAAATGATAGAATTTTTTTTTACTTTGAAAACCATTTAATTTATTTTCTTTTCGCAAATTATTCCATATTTTTGTAATAGAAAAATTTGAGACTCTATATTCTTTAAATAAACTTTTGTTCAAAATTTGACAACCAATATATATCAAATCGTTTTTTTCATTTTTTTTTATCAAATTATTTTCTAATGTGAAATCACCTAAAAAATTTTTATCGAAACTTAATTCTTTATTTGATAGCAGGAGAATATTATCTAGTTTATTAGAAAAATAAAAATTTTGCATTTGAGTGATTTCATAAAGATAATCTTTGTGCCATAAAGTATCTGGGTTAAAAATTATAAAATCGTTATCATCTGAATAATTTATCAAATTTAATATTCCTCCACCTGTATTAAGTATCTCATTTTCTTCTTTGATTATTTGAATATTTATCGGAAACTTTTTATTTCCAATAAATTTTGAGATTTGATCACCTAAATGAAATGTGTTGATAAAAATTTTTTGAACACCCAGTTTCAAAGTTAGATTTATACAAACTTCTAACATTGTTTTTTCATTTAATTTCAAAAGAGGCTTGGGTGTCTTTAAGGTAAGTGGATTTAACCTCGTTCCGAGGCCTGCACATAATATTAAAGCTGTTTTAATTCTCATTTAATCTTTTTAAAATTTTGACTTAATAAATTTTTCAAATCAATGAATGTTTGATTTTGATCAATACGCATATTAATAAGTTGCCAAGTGTAAGGAATTAATCTTAAGTAATTTTTTTTTCTATCCCTGAGTGCTAGGCGGGTAAATATTCCAATAATTTTTAGATTTCTTAAAACTGATAAAATTTCAAAATCATTCTTGAATTTTTTAATATCCAAGTTTTTTTGTTTTTTTGTATAAAACTTAAAAATTTTCTCTTTAAAAGAGTAAGAGGTTTTTATTCTCACATCATCTATTAAAGAGGCTAAATCGTAAGCTTTGTTGCCAATTAACGCATCCTGACTATCAATAAGACCTATTTGATTTTTAACTGACATTAAATTTGAAACATGAAAATCTCTGTGGACGAAAATATTATCTTTTAATTTTAGTTTCAAAGTTAATTTTTTAATAATCTTTTGAAAATTTTTACAAAATTTTTTTTTCCTTGATTTTGATAAATGATTCTTTGCATACCAGTCACAAAATAAATTTGCCTCATTTATTAAAATCTTTTTATCATATTTTGGAATTGTATAATTTTGATTTCTAAAATTTTTTACTTTTTTATGTTTTATAGACTGCATTTTTATTAACAATTTAATTATTTGATTAAAATAACTTAGTTTATTTTTATCCTTTTTTTTTAATATTTTGAAAACAGTTTCATTTCCAAAATCTTCTATTTCAATGAAATTTTCATTATATCTTTGGGAATACAATCTTGGTGCTAATATTTTGTTCTTGTTTAAAATTTTATTTACTGCATCGTATACAAGTAAATTTTTAAATTTTTCTTTTTTGGCATAAACCAAGATAGAGGATTTACCATTTACTTTCTTTCTAAAAAAACTTCTAAAAGATGCATCTCCCTTTATTTTAATTAATTTTGGCATTCAGGAATAGAGGCTATAAACCTTTAATTTGCACAGATCTATTTTTGTGATCTTTTCCATACTTGAAAACTAATTCTATCAAATTTTTTGGTTTTTCTTTAATTATTTGTGGCCATTCTACTAAAGTAATTATATTTTTATTATCCTCAAATAAATCTAAATTTTTAATTTCCTCGGCAGATTTTAATCTAAATAGATCATAATGATTTATCTTGAAATCATTTATTTGATACTCATTTAACAAATTAAAAGTGGGACTCGTAACTTCCGTTATCTCTAATTTATTAAGTTTTTGAAATTGATTAATAAGGTATCTAATAAAAGTAGTTTTTCCTACTCCAATTTCACCATATAAAAAAATAAAACTTCCAGGCTTGATTTTTTTTAAAAATGTACATGCAAGTTCCTCTGTTTCTTTTTCTGAAGATAAATCTATTCTATCACTTTTAATAGCGGTAGGCATTAGGTTTAAAAGGACCATCGACTCCAACGCTTATATAGTCCGCCTGTTCTTTTGATAATTTGGTTAATTTTGCTCCAACTTTCTTAAGATGGAGTGTGGCAACCTTCTCATCTAGATGTTTTGGTAAAACATAAACTTTGTTCTCATAGTTTTTATGATTATTCCAAAGTTCTATCTGTGCAATCACTTGGTTAGTAAACGATGCGCTCATTACAAAACTTGGATGACCTGTGGCACAACCTAAATTAACTAATCTACCTTCTGCTAATAAAATAATCCTTTTTTTACTTGGTAATTCTATCTCGTGAACTTGAGGTTTTACTTCAGTCCATTTATAATTTTTTAAAGCTTCAACTTGGATTTCGTTATCAAAGTGTCCTATGTTACACAAAATTGCTCTATCTTTCATTTCTCTCATATGATCAGCTGTAACAATATCTTTGTTACCAGTTGCTGTAACGACAATGTCAGCTTTGCTAATTGCCTCTTCCATCAAAACCACTTCATAACCCTCCATTGCTGCTTGTAATGCGCAAATTGGATCAGCCTCAGTAACTAATACCCTAGCACCGCTTTGTCGTAAAGATGCAGCACTTCCTTTACCAACATCTCCAAATCCAGCTACTATAGCAATTTTTCCAGACATCATAACATCTGTAGCTCTTCTTATGCCATCAACTAAACTTTCTCTACATCCATAAAGATTGTCAAATTTAGATTTAGTGACAGAATCATTTACGTTTATTGCAGGCACTAACAAAGTTTTATCTTTTTCCATTTTATTAAGAGCTTTAATGCCTGTTGTTGTCTCCTCTGAAACACCTTTTACATTTTTAAGTAATTCTTTATACTCTTGATGCATCATTGCAGTGAGATCTCCTCCATCATCTAAAAGCATGTTAGGCGCCCAATCTTTTTTACCCTCAATCGTTTGTTTAATACACCAAACATATTCCTCTTCAGTTTCTCCCTTCCAAGCATATACTGGAATTCCAGCTTTGGCGATTGCAGCCGCTGCATGATCTTGAGTTGAAAAAATGTTACATGATGACCATCTTACCTCTGCACCTAAAGCAACAAGTGTTTCAATTAAAACAGCTGTTTGAATAGTCATGTGCAGACATCCAATAATTTTCGCTCCTTTTAGTGGTGTCTTTCCGGAGTATTCTTCTCTTAAAGCCATTAAGCCAGGCATTTCACTCTCTGCTATTGAAATTTCTTTTCTTCCAAATTCAGCTTGGGTCAAATCTTTAACTTTGAAATCTTCCATGGTGCGTCTTCTAACAATAAAGAATTAATTAATCAATACAACTCTTTAAGCATTTGGAAATATAATTTCCATACTTGCTCCTTTTCTGTCTAATCTGTTAGATGCTCTTATTGTAGCATTATGTAAATCGACTAAATTTTTAACAATATTTAAACCAAGTCCTGAATGTTGTCCAAATTTATCAGGTCTATTACTATAAAATCTTTTAAATATTTTATTGGTATCTTTTTCTTTAAATCCTTGTCCTTCATCCAAAATATTAATTGAAACTTTGTCGTTTTCCAATTTTGAAACCTTAACAATTACATCTTTATTGTCACCACTGAAAGATATTGCATTATCCAAAAGATTAGCGACTATTTGTTCAATTCTATTTTCTATTCCATTTATCAAATATTTGTTTTTTCCATCGTTCGAATAAGAAATATTTATTCCCCTTTTTAATTTATAAATATTATTAAAATCATCTACTACTGATTTAATAATTGGCTCGATATCAAGTTTTTTAATTTTTTCTTTACTTAATGCAACTTCATCTTTTAACATTTGTGAATAATCTGTAATCAATCTTTCAATTCTTTGAACATCGTGACTCAGAATATCAATTAATTTAATCCTTTGTTCAACATCAGTCGTATCATGTAAAATTTCGGAAGCACTCTTGAGAGAAGCTAGTGGATTTCTTATTTCATGAACTAAATCTGTTGAAAAATTTTCAGCATGTGAAATCCTTTTAGTTAATTCATTTGTCATATCATCTAGCGATTTTGAGAGTAATCCTAGTTCATCATTTCTTTTTTTTAAAATATCAAGATTAGTAACTTTCGGATCTTTATTTCTGATTGTTTCCGTATACGTTACTAAATTTTTGATTGGTTTTAGAAAATATCTATTTAAAACAAAAGAGAAAATTAATATTACTAAGCCAATAGCCAAAGCTGTTCTAATTACAAATGTTTTTCTTTCATCTATAGCTGCTTTAACATCATTTGCATTTTCTGTAATAGCTAAATAACCAATATTTTCACCTTTTTGCATTACATTTTTAATTGTTGTCAGCTTAAATTTATTGAACTCTTCTTGGGTAAAAGTAAAAGGTGTTCCAAAATTTTTTGAGGATGCGTAATTTAAAAGTACATCATTAAGAGAAACAACGTTATTATTTCCAACATCAATATTTTTTTTCTCAGTGATTTCTTTAGTTTTTTTTTCAGTTAATACTTCAAATTCAACAATATCTAATCTTTGTGAAAACGATCTAGGATCAAGATCTAAGGTATCTGTATCACCAATTAAGTTTAATTGATTATCAAAAAATATCACTCTATCTAAATTTTGAAAAAGAAATCTTGTGGAAAAAAGAAATTTCCTAATATCATCTTCTACAAATTCGACATTTAGTCTTGTCAAATTATCAATTGTATTATTAATCATTTCAATGTGATTAGATGATTTTTTTTTTATCAAATTTGGTTGAACATTTTTTAAGTAAATAAAAAGAAAAATTCCAATAATTGTAAAAAAAATAAAATTAATAAATAAAAATTTTTTTAATATAGATAAGTTTTTAAGAAGATTGCTTAACATCAACTAACATTCCACCTATATCCACTTCCATATCTAGTTTCTATAGCTGAAAATTCAGGGTCAACCTTTTTAAATTTTTTTCTTATTCTTTTCACATGACTGTCTATTGTTCTGTCCTCTATATCGGTATCTTCTCTATAGGCTATATCCATCAACTGAGCTCTTTCTTTGATTATACCTGGTCTTTTTGCTAATTCCTTAACTAATAAAAATTCGGTAGTAGTAAGTTTGTCTGGCAATTGTTTACCATTCCATTCACACTCTAATTGTGAAGGATCTAGTTTTAACTTACCGTGAGATATTATACTTTTGTTTTCTTCTATAATTTCTTTTGAATCTTTCTTTCTAAGTTGCACTCTTATTCTCTCAATCAACACTTTAATTGAAAAGCCTCCAGATTTTTTTATGAAATCATCTGCTCCTAATTTCAACCCAAGCAATTCATCAATTTCATCATCCTTAGAGGTCAAAAAAATAACTGGTAGAGAAGTTTTTTTTCTTAGCTTTTTAAGTAGTTCTTCTCCATCCATTTTTGGCATTTTAATATCAACGATTGCTAGATCCGGCGGGGTTCTAGTTAAGCCAATTAAAGCGCTTTCACCATCAATATATGTTTGAACTTTAAATCCCTCCTTCTCTAAAGCTATACTCAGACTTGTTAAAATATTTCTATCATCGTCAACAAGGGCAATTGTTTGTTTCTGCATACTCAATTATAAAAATACTAAATTGTTCTAATTTGGGCAATTAAATTAATGAAGTGTACCCCAATTTTCTCCGGTATTTAGATCAACTGTTAAAGGTATGGAAAAAGAATGCTGTTCACTCTTAACAACACTAGACATTTCATCAATTATAATTTTACTGACTCTTTTTGCCTCTTCTTTGGGAGTTTCAAAAATTAATTCGTCATGGATTTGCAACAACATTTTTGTATTTTGATTTTTTTGATCATTTAATTTTTTATTAAGTCTTATCATGGCTAATCTCATTATTTCTGCAGCAGAACCTTGAATTGGAGCATTAATTGCTGCGCGCTCTTGGAAATTTCTAATATTATAGTTTTTATCGTTGATATTAATAAAATGTGATCGTCTTCCAAAAATATTATTTACAAATCCACTTTTTCTACAAAACTTTATTGTTCGGTCCATATAAATTTTAATCTCTGGAAATTTCAAAAAATAAGCTTTAAGGAATTCCTCAGCTTCATGATTAGTAACATTAATTTGTTTTGCTAATCCATATTGTGAAATCCCATATATAATTCCAAAATTTATAGCTTTAGCTTTTCTTCTCTGATCTTGATTTACTTTTTTAATATCAACATTAAAAATTTGACTAGCTGTGAGTGAATGAATATCTTCGTTGTTTTTAAAAGCTTTTTTTAATCCTTTCACATCAGCCAAATCAGCCAAAATTCTCATCTCAATTTGGTTATAATCTGCAGAAATTAAAACATGATCTTTTTTTGCTATAAATGCTTTACGGATATCTTTACCATCCTCCGATTTAATCGGAATATTTTGTAAGTTTGGATCGCTTGACGCTAATCTGCCAGTTGTAGTAGCTGCTAATAAAAAAGAAGTATGTACCCTTTGTGTGTTAGGATTGATATGTTCCGGCAAAGAGTCTGAGTAGGTATTTTTCAATTTAGATACCTGTCTCCAATCCAATACTAATTGGGGAAACTTATGACCTTTAAATGCTAAATCTTCTAAAACTGAAGCGCTTGTTGCAAAACTCCCTTTTTTTGTTTTTTTTAAATCTGCAATTTTAAGATCATTATATAATATTTCCCCAAGTTGTTTTGGTGATGCAATATTAAATTTTTTTTTTGATATTTTAAAAACTTCATTTTGAATTTTAACAATCTTTTTTTCAAATTTAGTGGATAATGATTTTAAAAATTTATTATCTATTTTAACTCCCTCAATTTCCATAAAAGCAAGAATTTTTAATAAAGGCTTTTCAAATATCTCGTAGATATTTATCATTTTTTCATCCTTCAAACTTTTTTGAAATTTTTTGTATAATCTAAATGTAATATCAGCATCTTCGGCTGCGTAATCTTTGGCTTTTTCAACATCTACTTCACTGAAATTAATCTCCTTTTTTCCTGTGCCAACTAAATCTTTAAAAGATATTGTTTTATGGTTTAAATGAATTTCTGACAATGTATCCATATTATGTCTATTTTTTCCTGCATCAAGAACATAGGACATCAGCATAGTATCTTCCATTGAAGTCATATTAATTCCGTGTTTGAAAAAAACTATAAAATCAAATTTTATATTTTGACCTATTTTTTTGATACTAGGATCCTCAAGTAAAGGTTTTAACTTTTTTAAAACTAAATCTTTTTCGATACATTTGTTAGATTTATGACCAATAGGAATATAACAAGCTTTTCCAATTTTTGAGCTTAATGAAACACCGACTAGATCTGCCTGATGAGGATCTAATGAATTTGTTTCGGTATCTACTGCAACTTCACCTAACTCCTCAGCTTCAGTTATCCAGTTGTCGATTTGTTCCAAATTTTCAATTAGATAATATTCTTTTTTATTGATTGCTTTTTGATTTTTTTCAATTTTAACTTCATTTTTGATACTTGTTAAATTTGGTTCCCCATATGCAGAGATAGCCGAACTCAACAATCTATTAAATTCCATCTCCCTCAAAAATTTATAGAGTTTATCTTTATCAACACTTTTTAATTCAAGATCTGTTAGATTTTTATTTACTGGAGCATCACTTTTTAATGTCACTAGTTTTTTACTTATTAAAGCCTTATCTTTATTCTCAATGAGTGTTTCTCTTCTTTTGTTTTGTTTAATCTCATGAGCAGATTTTAAAAGTTTTTCAAGGTCTCCATATTTATTAATTAATTCTGCAGCTGTTTTAACACCAATTCCAGGAACTCCTGGTACATTATCGCTGCTATCACCAGCTAAAGCCTGGACATCAATTACCTTACTTGCACCTACGCCAAATTTATTTTCAATATCTTCCTCTGAAATAAACTTATTTTTCATTGGATCATAAATTCGAACGTTTTTTTTATATAATTGCATTAAATCCTTATCTGAGGATACTATTGTTACTTTTGCACCTTCTTTTAAAATCATTTCAACATACGTTGCAATTAAGTCATCAGCTTCATAATTTATCAATTCCAATGAAGGTAAATTAAAAGCTAATACTGATTTTCTAATATAATCAAATTGAGGAGCTAAATCATCAGGTGCTTCAGCTCTATTAGCTTTGTAATCACTATAAATTTCGTTTCTGAAAGTTTTTCTAGCAGAGTCAAATATAACTGCAAAATGCGTTGGTTTTTGTAAATTTTGATTTGACTTTGAGTCCTCTAGAAGTTTAAAAAGCATACTGCAAAAACCACTCACTGCACCCGTCGGTAATCCATCACTTTTACGCGTTAATGGTGGTAACGCATAATACGCTCTAAAAATGTAACCTGATCCATCAATTAAATAAAAATGATCTGTTTTTTTAATTTTTCCCATTAGAAATTAATATAGATTATAGACAGAAATAAGAGTATTATTTTTTATGGAACTTATAAAGCAAAATACACAAGCCCAAATAATTAAATCAATACTTGTAATTTTTTTAGGTTCTGTGTTACTTGCTGTCTCGGCAAAAATTAAAATTCCTTTCTATCCAGTTCCAATGACAATGCAAACTTTTGTAGTTCTTTTTATTGGAATAAGCTTTGGATATAAAATAGGTGTTGCGACAATTGGTTTATATTTAATTGAAGGAATTGCAGGTCTTCCCGTGTTTTCGAATTCTCCGGAAAGAGGAATAGGTTTAGCTTATTTTACAGGTCCAACAATGGGCTATCTAATTGGATTTCTTTCAGCTTGTTTTTTAGCTTCTTTTGTAAAATTAAAAGATAATTTTTTAATCATTTTCTCAAAACTTATACTTGCAGTATCAACAATCTATATTTTTGGTATTTTGTGGTTAGGGACACTAATCGGATGGGACAAACCTATATTCGATTTAGGTGTCAAGCCTTTTCTATTAGCTGAAATATTTAAGATAACTTTACTTGTGCTTGTTGCTAAGAAAATTTTTAAATTAAGAAAACTTATTTAGGTGATCTTTTAGATAAAATTCTTTGAAGAGTTCTTCGGTGCATTTTTAGTCTTCTTGCTGTCTCTGAAACATTTCTGTTACACAATTCAAAAACTCTGTGTATATGTTCCCATTTCACTCTATCTGCTGACATTGGATTTTCAGGTGGAGCCGCTTTTTTAGCAGGATCAGCTAAAAGAGCTTTTTCAACATCATCTGCATCTGCAGGTTTAGCCAAATAATCGATTGCACCCTCTTTTATTGCTGCAACAGCAGTTGGAATATTTCCATATCCTGTTAACATTATTATTCTACTTTCAGGATTAGAGGTTTGTATTTGTTTTACAACTTCCAAACCATTACCATCACCCAATCTCAGATCAACAACAGCGAATCCTGGTTTTTTTGCTTTGACTGTATCAATTCCTTTTTGCACACCTTCAGCTTGAATAACTTCAAAACCCTTTTTTTCCATGGCCCTAGCCAATCTTTCTCTAAATGGATTGTCATCATCAACAATTAATAGTGATTTATTGTTGAAATTAGCTAAATTTTGTAATGAACTTTCGTTTTTCATATATCCAATATGGGAATTTTTTTCCACAATTCAATAGGTCATTATTTGCTTTACATTAGGTAAGTATTGAATTAATTGCTCGATTCATTAAAGTTTTTTTAAATAAAAAGACTTTTTTTTGTTAAATTTTTTTTGGGGGGCATGAAAAATGCAAAAATTTAAGTCGGTTGAAGAATTAGTTAATCAACTGAGACCAGACAAACCGGTTTATTGTATTAGAAAGAAATCAATTCTTTCAGCTTCCAAATTTTTTCAAAAAAACTTTCCAGGTAAAATTCTGTATGCTGTCAAAACAAATCCTCATCCTGAGGTAATCAAAACTTTATTAAAAAGTGGTATTAATCAATTTGATGTTGCCTCAGTGGAAGAGATAAAAGCAGTCAGAAAATTTGATCAAGTATCTAAGTGTTCTTTCATGCACACAATTAAAAGTAGAGAAGATATAAGTGAAGCATACTTCAAATATGGAGTCAAAACATTTGCACTCGATACTAAAGATGAATTGATAAAAATTATTGAGAGCACCAGCAATGCAAAAGATTTAGAATTATTTGTAAGGGTGGCTGTATCGAATGAACATGCTGAAATTGACTTATCAAAAAAATTTGGTGCTATAAGTTCAGAGGCGGCAGGACTTTTAAGATTAGTAAAACAACATTCAAAAAAGATTGGATTAAGTTTTCACGTAGGATCGCAATGTATGCATCCAATTTCATACTCAAAAGGGATTTCCGAAATTGCAAATATAATAAAGAAAACGAAAATTGTTCCTGATTATTTAAATATAGGAGGCGGCTTTCCAACTATCTATCCAGATTTAATTCCACCCTCTTTAGAGAGTTATTTTGATGAAATTAAGAAAGGTCTAGAAAATTTAAAGATTGAAAATTTACCAGAAATAATTTGTGAACCAGGCAGAGCTTTAGTTGCTGAAAGTGGTTCAACTATAGTTCGGGTTAACTTAAGAAAAAAACAAAAACTTTATATAAATGATGGAACTTATGGAACACTTTTTGATGCAGGAACACCAAATATTGTGTTTCCATCTAAAATGATAAAAGATAATTCAAACAAAATTATTTCAAAAAAATTAACTGCATTTGATTTTTATGGACCAACATGCGACAGCATGGATTACATGAAAGGTCCTTTTCTTTTACCTAATAATATTAAAGAAAATGATTATATAGAACTTGGACAATTAGGTTCATACGGCTTAACCTTTAGAACACAATTTAATGGTTTCTATTCTAATAAAATTTATGAAGTTGAAGATAATGCTATAATGAGCCTCTATAACAAAGACAGCAACAAAGATACTTTAGTTGCTTAATGTCAAAAAATAAAAATCTAGGACATAATAGTAAAAAAGACTTTCTTAAAAATCCAGTTGAACATATAGATATTACATCTTTTGACTCTAGAAAAATTATTTCATCAATGGAGAAAATGTCATTTGTATCTAGAGAAACTGCAAATGCAGCAAACATCTATAATGAAATGTTAAAAGATAAAGATTGTACAATTTTTCTAACTTTAGCTGGTTCGACCTCAGCAGCGGGTTGTATGAATATTTACAAAGATTTAGTCAAATACAATATGGTAGATGCAATCGTTGCAACTGGTGCTTCGATAATTGATATGGATTTTTTTGAGGCATTAGGATTTAAGCATTATCAAGGCTCTCAATTTCAAGATGATACTGAACTTAGAAAAAATTATATTGATAGAATATACGATACTTACATTGACGAAGATGAATTGCAAATTTGTGATAAGAAAATTTGTGAAATAGCTGATAACTTGGAGCCTAGAAGCTATACCTCTAGAGAATTTATTCACGAAATGGGAAAATATCTTAAAAAAAACTCGGTAAAGAAAGACTCTTTAATTGAAACTGCCTATGATCACAATGTGCCAATATTCTGTCCTGCTTTTACAGACTCTAGCGCTGGTTTTGGTTTAGTAATTCATCAAGAAAAGAACCCAAAATCACATATTACAATAGACTCTATAAGAGAATTTCGAGAATTAACTGAAATAAAAATTAAATCAAAAGGTTCTGGATTATTCATGATAGGTGGTGGAGTGCCAAAAAATTTTATTCAGGACACAGTCATATGTGCTGAACTTTTAGGTAAAGATGTTGAAATGCATAAATATGCTGTGCAAATTACTGTAGCAGACTCAAGAGACGGTGCGTGTAGCAGTTCAACTTTAAAAGAGGCAAGTTCATGGGGTAAAGTTGATGTCACGAAAGAACAAATGGTTTTTGCTGAGGCAACAAGTGTATTACCTTTGATTGCAAGTGATGCATATCATAAAGGTGAATGGAAAAATAGAGATAGAAAAAACTTTACAAAAATTTTTGGATAAAACATTGCAATATCTTTCAAATAAAAAAGGATTTCTTGGAATAGATAATAAATTCAATTTTAAAGAAAAAGTTGTAATTGTTCCTTTTGGTCTAGAAAAAACTGTGAGTTATGGTGGTGGGACTAAAAATGGCCCAAAAGAGATAATTAAAGCTTCACATCAAGTTGAATTATATGATGAGGAATTAAATTGTGAACCTTACAAAAAAATTGGTATTAAAACTTTAAAACCATTTAAGATTGATAAGAATATTAAAAAAGCTTTAAAAAAGATAGCTGAAGTAAATAAAGAAATTCTTAATAAAAAACTTTTTCCTATGACTTTTGGTGGTGAACATTCAATCACGCCAGGATGTATAGTTCCATTTGTTAAAAAACACAAAAACATCTGCCTTTTACATTTTGATGCTCATGCAGATTTAAGAGAAAGTTACAATGGTGAGAAATTTTCACACGCATCTGCTATCAGGAGATGTTTAGATTATAAGAATGTTTCAATAATCTCATTTGGAATAAGAAATATTTCTAGAGAAGAGATACCTTTTTTAAAAAAAAATAAATCTAGAATTAGTATTTTTTGGGCAAAAGATAAGTCAAAATGGAATCTAAAAAAATTTAAAAAACTTATTAAAAATAAGACTGTGTATCTAACTTTCGATGTAGATGGTTTAGATTCGAGTATCATGCCTGCAACTGGAACACCTGAACCTGGTGGTTTACTATGGGATGAAGTTTTAGATATAATTAAGATTGCAGCCAAAAATTCAAACATCGTTGGCGCAGATATAAATGAGCTCGCACCAATTAAAGGATTTAATTCCTACAATTTTCTAGTAGCAAAGTTGGCTTATAAAATATTATCTTATAAATATTTATATTAAATCTAAACTGGTTTAAGTGTTTTCAGCAGTAGTCTGAAAGGGATTAACATCATTAAAGCAACAAAAATTTTTACACTTAAATCTCCTAAAGACAATGTGATCCAAGGAATGCCTGTTCCATAAAAAGATATTGAAAAAAATATAAAAGTATCAATTGTTGAACCTATCAAAGATGACGTTAAAGGTGCAACAAACCATTCTTTTTTTCTCAATTTATCAAAAATTTGAACATCCAAGAGTTGTGCAACTAAAAAAGCAGTACCAGATCCAATTGCAATTCTTATAGATATTAAGTCTGTGAAGTTTGTTGAGAATAAAAGCGTAAAGCTAATACCTATAGCAAAACCAATATAAACAATTTTTCTAGCAACTATTTTGCCAAAAGATCTGTTGGCTAAATCTGTGATCAAGAAAGCAATCGGGTAGCTAAAAGCTCCATAAGTTAATATTTCTTCTAAACCATAATGTTTTACAGGGAACTGAACTAAATAGTTAGATGCTAAAACAATTGCTCCCATTAAAAATGAGAGTATAAAAAAAGTTTTATTCATTAAGCTGTCTTAGATTGAACTTGTTTTTTTTGAAATGGAGACTTAATTAATAAACTTTTCTTCATCTTCTTTAATCTTGGAGATAAATTTTTATTTTTTACAGTCTTTAAAAACTCGTCAAAACTTCCTTTTTTATCTACAGATCTTACACCAGCATTACTTACAGTAAGTTTCATGCTTCTCTTTAAAAGTTCACTCGTAAATTTTACTTTTTTTAAATTAGGTAAAAATCTTCTCTTTGTCTTATTATTAGCATGACTAACATTATGACCTTTAAGGGGAATTTTGCCAGTAAGTTCACATTTTTTCGACATAATATTTCCGACTATATAAAGTGAGTTGATGATTGCGTCAAGTTTATAAAATTTAAGAAGTTGTTTTTTTCCCTATGATTTCACTATAATGTTTAACACCATCTCTTATCAATAATTCCTTAAGCTCTTTTTTAATAAGGTTTACAATATTTGGTCCTCTGTATACCATACCTGTATAAAGTTGAACATAACTCGCTCCAGCTAAAAACTTATTGTATGCACTTATTCCCGAGTCTACTCC
Source organism: uncultured Pelagibacteraceae bacterium (assembly GCA_902631255.1). GTDB lineage: Bacteria > Pseudomonadota > Alphaproteobacteria > Pelagibacterales > Pelagibacteraceae > Pelagibacter. The sequence goes on along the minus strand of CACOXS010000001.1, from coordinate 22,333 downwards.
ACCAACTCCAATAATTTTAATTTTATTACCAAGAGTTTTATAAAATTTATTAATCAGTGTTGTAGATTTTTCTTCTATTGGTTTACCTGACAAACCTCCTTTTTGATGCTTTTGAATGTCATTTAATTTATCTCGAGTAGAGTCAGAGGTGTTCGATAAAATGACTGCTTTTATATTATTGCTTAAAAGAACATCAGATATTTTGGGTATTTCCTGATCTTTGATATCTGGTGAGACTTTTACTACAATTGGAATTTTTGAATTTAGTTTTGTTTTTTCACTATTGATGATATTTAATAAACTATTCAATTTTTCCTGATCATGAAAATTTCTCAGCTCTTCAGTGTTAGGAGATGAAATATTAATTGTAATATAGTCTGCAAATTCATGGAAGGTTTTTAAACATTCAATATAATCCTTCAATCTATCATTTGTATCTTTATTAGGACCTATGTTAATTCCAAGTAAACCAATTTGTTTATTACTTGAGATCCTATCAACAATGTTTTTTGCACCTAAGTTATTAAAACCTAATCTATTAATTAATGCTTCATCTTCAACTAATCTAAAAACTCTTGGCTTGGGGTTGCCATATTGTTTAAGAGGTGTAACTGTCCCCACCTCCACAAAACCAAATCCCAATTTAAATAAAGAATTATAAACCTCAGCATTTTTGTCAAATCCTGCTGCCATTCCAATTGGATTTTCTATTTCTTTTTCAAATAATTTAGTCTTAAATAAATGGCTATTTTTATTTTTATCCAAAACATTTGGCACAAAATTAAATTTTAATGACTTTATTGCCAAACCATGGGCTGTCTCTGGATCAAGTTTAAAAATTAGAGATCTTAAATTTGAAAACATTATTTAATTTTATTTATTATAAGATCTTTAGTTTCTTTAACACCAAAAAAACTTATAAAAAAACCCATTCGAGGACCATTTTCGACTCCAAATACAACTTCATAAATTAATTTAAACCAATCTCTCAAATTTTCTGAATACCCATTTTCTTTTCCTGTTGAATAAATTAAAGTTTGAATTTCCTCAGGAGACATCTTGTCATTACATTTATCTAAAGTTAATATTAGAGCCTCTAGTGCTTTTTTTTCTATTTGATCAGGTATTTTATATTTTTTTTTGGCTTTTATTACATCGTTAAAATATTTAATAGCATAACCAACTAGATTATCAAAAATGGGGTGATCTTTTTCAGAAATATTTTCTTTATATTTTTTTACAAACTTCCATAATAATTCTTTGTTTTCTGCATTACTTGTTTCTACAAGATTTAATAACATAGAAAATGACATAATCATTTTTTCTTTTGGAACACTGCCATTATGAACATGCCATACTGGATTCATCAGTAACTGAAGCTCATCTTGGGTTTTAGCCTTTTCAATAAATTCCAAATATTCATCAACAGTTTTTGGAACTATCTCATTATAAAGTTTTTTAGCTCTTTTTGGATTTTGATACATATATAATGATAAACTTTCTGGTGAGGCGTACTCCAACCATTGTTCGATTGTTATTCCATTCCCTTTTGATTTAGAAATCTTTTCCCCTTTCTCATCCAAAAATAGTTCATAAGCAAAACCAGATGGGTTTTTTTTTCCAATTAGTTTAATAATTTTAGTGGATAATATTGCACTTTCTATCAGATCTTTTCCGTACATTTCAAAATCAACATCTAACGCATACCATCTCATGGCCCAATCTACTTTCCACTGAAGTTTACAATGACCATCTAATATACTTGATTCTAAATCTTTACCATTATTATCAAATACAATTTTAGACTTAGAATTATCAATTTCTTTAACTGGAATTTCTAAAACATGTCCTGTTTCTGGACAAATAGGAAGAAATGGACAATAAGTTTTTTGACGTTCTTTTCCTAAAGTAGGCATAATGATATTCATTATTCCATCATAATTATTTAAAATAATTTGAAGTGTTGGATTAAAAAAACCTGATTTATACAATTGAGTAGAGCTTTTGAAATTATATTTAAAATTAAAATTATTTAAAAACTTTTTTAATTTCTCATTATTATGTTCACCAAAACTATTATATTTTTCAAAAGGATCTGGCACGTCTGTCAAAGGTTTATGAAGGTTTTTTTCTAACAATTCTTTATTGGGTACATTATCTGGTACTTTTCTAAAACCATCCATGTCATCAGAAAAAGTGATAATTTCTGTTGGAAGATCAGTTAATAGTTTTAACGCATTAACCATCATAGAAGTTCTAGCAACTTCTCCAAATGTTCCTATGTGAGGAAGTCCACTTGGGCCATATCCAGTCTGTAGTGTAATTTTACCTTTTTTTTCTAAAAAAGATTTTCTTTCTCTAAGCATTTTTTTTGCTTCAACGATTGGCCAAGAGCTTGTTTTTTCTAAGTTTTCTTTTTTTATCATGAATAATTCAACAAAATCTTCTATTAGCGAACTACTTAATTCTTATAGAGTTGAAATTTATTTACCATAAAATAATGTTCTTTCAAAATGTCTAATTATAAAACAGTTTTTTTCACTCTTGGAATTCTTCAAATAATTCTTGGTATTTTTATGCTTGTTCCAATAATTGTACAATTTATTTATGGTCAAATAGATTCTTCTTTTTTTGGTGCAGCAATTGTTACAATCATTTTTGGAACCTTATTTTTTCTCTCCAATCTAGATCATGAAAAAAAACTTAATTTGCAACAAGCATTCCTTCTAACTGCATTAGCATGGTTAAGTATTGCTATATTTGGTTCATTGCCCTTTATATTCTCTAATCTAGAATTTTCAGTCACAAATGCCTTTTTTGAAAGTATGTCAGGTATTACAACGACTGGTTCAACAATCATATCAAACTTAGAAAATATGCCTAAAGGGATATTATTTTGGAGAGCAATACTTCAATGGTTGGGAGGTATTGGTGTTATCGTGATGGCGATTACATTAATGCCCATCATGAATGTTGGGGGAATGCAATTATTTAAAATTTCAAATAATGATTCATCTGAAAAAATTCTTCCAAAGTCTAAAGAAGTTGCTCTAAGATTGATTTATATTTACTCTGGATTAACAGTGCTGTGTGCAATTACTTACAATATTTTTGGAATGAATATTTTTGATAGTATTACACATTCGATGACAACTATAGCAACTGGTGGATTCTCTAATTACAATCAATCCATTGGTTTTTTTAATAGCTTAGCGATAGAAACTACGGCTATGGTATTTATTATTTTAGGAAGTGTACCATTTATCGTGTACATTAAATTTTTAAATGGCAATAGATCTATTTTTACATCAGATTCTCAAATCAAAACATTTATTAAGATAATATTCGTATCAATTTTCATTTTATCGATTTATCTTACTTTAAACAATTCAAGTTCATTTGATTTAAGATCAATTTTCTTTAACGTTATTTCTATTCTAACCGGAACCGGTTATGTCAATGCTCAATTTGACAATTGGGGGAGCTTTCCTCTAGTATTATTTTTAGCTTTGATGTTTATAGGTGGTTGTGCTGGTTCAACAACATGTGGCATAAAAATATTTCGTTTTCAGATTCTTTATTCGTTTGTAATTAATCAACTAAAAAAAATTATTTACCCTAAGGGCGTTTTTGTGTTGAAATACGATAAAAATCCAATTGATGATAAATTCATAGCATCGATCATTTCTTTTATTTACATGTACTTAATAATATTTTTTTTATTGTCTGCGTTATTATCTTTAAATGGACTTGATTTTATTACCGCAATTTCAGGCGCTGCGACCTCTATTTCAAATGTTGGTCCAGGTTTAGGATCAATAATTGGACCTAACGGGAATTTCTCCTCATTACCAGATTTTTCCAAATGGATTTTAACAATCGGTATGATCTTGGGAAGGCTGGAGCTATTTGCTATATTAGTATTATTTTTACCTTCATTCTGGAGAAATTAAAAAATGATAGAAATAAAAAAACAATCCCTTTCAGAAACATTTTCAGTTTATTTCGATAAAAGAATGTTAAAAATATTATTGCTTGGCGCTATCTCTGGTTTTCCTTGGGTATTGATAGGTAGTAGTTTAAGTTTATGGTTAAAGGAAGATGGATTAAGCAGATCTACAGTCGGTTGGGCTGGTCTTATATTTGCAGTTTATGCATTTAATTATTTATGGGCTCCTTTAATCGACCGTATTCAAATACCATACCTGACAAAAAAAATTGGACATCGAAGAGGATGGATTGTCCTAATGCAGATATTAATCTTAATCTCATTATTTTTGTGGAGTGTAATTGATCCTTCAGAAAATTTAGCTCTTGTAATATCAGTAGGTTTACTCATTGCAATTGCCTCAGCAACACAAGATATTACTGTGGATGCTTTAAGGATTGAGCAAATTAGCGAAAACGAGAGTAAATCTATGGCTGCGGGCGCAGCGATGGCTGTCGTTGGGTGGTGGAGCGGATATAAATTAGGCGGAGTTTTGTCATTATTTTCTGCAGATTTATTAGAAAATTTAGGTTTTCAAAATTATTGGCAACTAACTTTTTTAATCTTAGGTACTTTAATAATTCTAATGAATATTGGATTGATGTTTGTCAATGAAACTGGCTCAACTGAAAGACAAATTAATCAGAAAAAAAATGATCAATTAATTGCTAGTAAATTCCAAAATTCAAATTTTCTTAGTCAAACTATTACTTGGATAAGTGGAACAATCAGCGGACCTATAATAAGTTTTTTTAAAAAAAATAGCTTTCAAATTGCGTTGGGGATACTAGGGTTTGTTTTTTTATTCAAAGTTGGAGAGGCTTTTTTAGGACGTATGTCTATTATATTCTATAAAGAAATTGGTTTTAGTAAATCAGATATTGCTATTTACTCAAAAACTTTGGGATGGATAACGACTGTCATCTTCACTCTGCTAGGTGGACTATTTGTAATAAGATCTGGTGTTTTAAAAGCAATGTTTTTAGCAGGAATTTTAATGGCGAGCACAAATCTATTGTTCAGTCTTTTAGCGTGGAGTGATAAATCTGAAATACTTTTTGCAATAGCTGTAATCTTTGACGACATAGCAGCAGCTTTTGCCACTGTTGCTTTTGTTGCATTCATATCATTATTAGTTGATAGAACTTACACAGCAACTCAATATGCTCTATTAGCTTCAATAGGTACCGCTGGAAGAACTACATTAGCCTCATCATCGGGGGCTTTAGTTGATTGGCTTAATGGAGACTGGGGGGTATTTTTTATTTTAACTGCTATAATGGTAATACCATCTTTAATTATATTATGGATAATAAGAAATAAATTAAAGATTAATGAAAAATAATTTTTTTTATAATTTTTCACTTGGAAATATAAATGCAGAACCTTCTAATAATTCTGAAACTTTATCACAAATTTTATACGGTGAAAAATTTAAGGTATTAAAAAATAAAAAAAACTGGGTTAAAATAAAAACTAATTTTGATAATTATACTGGTTATATTAAAAAAAAATATTTTTACAAAAATTTTAAGCCGACTTTTAAGATAAAAAAAACAAAATCTAGAATATTTATTAAAAAAAAAAATAAATTTTTACCAACAAAAAATTATCTTTACTTTGCATCTGGCATATCAGTTTTAAACAAAAATAAAGGTCTTATTGAGTTTAAAAAACACAGATGGATAAAAAAAAGTGATGTTGTTAAAATTGATCATCTTGAGAAAGATTATTTAAAAATAATGAAATTATTTAAAAGTAGTAAATATCTATGGGGTGGAAAAACCACTGGTGGTATTGATTGCTCTGCTTTGATCCAAATTTATTTTTATTTTAACAGAATATTTTTTCCAAGAGATACAAAAGATCAAATAAAGTTTTGTAAAAGAAAAAAAGGTAAAGATTTAAGTAAAGGAGATATAATATTTTGGAAAGGCCATGTCGGTATATGCCTAAGTAAGTCTAAATTTATTCATGCTTATGGACCAAAAAAGAAGGTGGTAGTAATGCCAACTAAACAAACAATTCAATTAATTGAAAAAACTGCAAATCTGAAAGTTAAAAAAGTAAGTAATATCGGTAATTATTAATCTCTACCAAAGTCAGGTTTATTTACATCCTGTTTTAATTTGATTATTTTAGACCTCACTTTTTTTGTTTGAATTAATTTTTTAAGAATTGATTTATTATTTTTTGAATTAATATCTGTCTTAAAAGATCTTAAATTTTTGATAAATATATCAATTGCTCTTGAAACATTTTTTCTATTATCAAAAAAAATATCTCTCCACATAATTTCATTTGATGCAGCGATTCTTGAAAAATCTCTTAATCCACCTGCACTATATTTAATTAAGTCATATTTTTGCTTTTTCTCAAAATCTTGAGCTGATTTAACCAAATTGTAAGCTATTAAATGTGGTAAATGACTTGTAATTGAAAATATTTTATCGTGTCTTTCCGCATTCATGATTACAGTTTTTGAACCCATTTTTTTCCAAAAAGAATTTAAAAATTTTAAATGTTTCATATTTATTTTCTTATTTTTAATCAATACACACCACTTATTTTCAAACAGATTTTCCTTACCATGCTCAGGCCCACTTACTTCTGACCCAGCTATAGGATGACTTTGAATCCAGGATATTTTTTTTTTTAAATTTTTTTTAATTATTGCTGAAGACTCTATTTTTGACGAACCTACATCAGTAATAATTTGTTTTGAATTAAAATTATTGTTTAATCTTAATATCATCTTTTTGTATTCACTCATTGGCGTACAAAAAATAATTAGATTTGATTCTGCAACTACCTCTTGTAATTTATTTACAAGAGTTCCTGGCAACTTTAGTCTTTTGATCTTTGATATATTTTTTTTAGATTTTTCAAAAATAAAAATTTTTTTTGCTAATTTTTTTTTTGCAATTCTTTTTACTAACGAAGATCCTAACAAGCCACAGCCGATAATGAGCACATTTTTCATTAATTAAACATTCCTTTTACTGCTCGCATAAATTTTAAATTATCTGTTTTTGATCCAATAGTTAATCGTAACATATTTTTTATATTGTAGCCATTTTCTGTTGATCTTAAGATAATTCCTTTCATCTTTAATTTTTCATAAAAATATTTCGCTTTAAATTTACATTTCTCAAAATTTAATAATAAAAAATTGGCTGATATATTATTTGAATTAATTCCATATTGGTTAAGAAAATTTTTCAATTTTTTTGCATAAATAATATTGTGTTTAACTGAACGAGTTATAAACTTAGCATCCTTAAGAGACTCAATGGCAGCTTTTTGTGCTACCTCATTAACATTAAAAGGTGGCTTAATAACATTCAGTGCTTTAATAATTTTTTTTGATCCATATCCCCACCCTACTCTTAAAGAAGATAGACCGTATATTTTAGAAAACGTTCTTAAAATAAAGACATTTTGTTTATTTTTGAATAATTTTAATCCACTTTTATAATCATTATTTTTCATATATTCTGCATATGCATCATCCACTACTAGCAGAATATTTTTTCTCAATTTTTTTCTAAGTTCTAAAAGCTCAGAACTTGTTAAGTATGTTCCAGTTGGATTATTAGGATTTGCTAAAAAAACAATTTTTGTTTTTTTTGAAACATTTTTAATAATTTCAGGAATTGATATTTTAAAATTATTTTCCTTAGCAAAAATAACTTTTGCACCAACTATTTTAGCATATATCCTGTACATTAAAAAACTATACTGAGGAAGAATAACTTCATCCTTAGGATTCAAGAATAATTGACATAACATTTGAATAACCTCATCAGATCCAGCGCCACAAATAATTCTATCTTCATTACATTTAAATTTTTTAGAAATTTGTCTTCTTAAGGCATTAGACTTACCATCTGGGTACCTAAAAAAACTCAAATGTTTATCAGATAAAATTTTTTTAGCCTTTGAGCTGACACCTAAGGCTGACTCATTTGCAGATAACTTTACAACTTGATGAAATCTCTTAAGACTGGATTTTCCAGGCTCATAGGTTTCAATATTTAATTTCTTAAATCTCATGGTAGCCAACTTTTATAAATTTTATGCTCTTTATAAATAAAAAAACATTTTTTTATATAGTTTAAATGTAATTATTTTTAAAAATTGACATACCAAATAACTTCTAGTACAAAATTTATGCGCTGATTTACCTGAATTGCGAGCGCTTTAAAAAAACCGCTAAAAAAGTTTTTTTTCTCACAATTCAACTTTCAGCTTTTATTATGAATATAAAACAAAATATAAAAACGTTGATTGTTGAAAAACCACTTAAATTAGATTGTGGTCAGACTATTAATAATTTTCCTTTAGCGTATGAAACTTATGGTTCACTCAATAATGAAAAAGATAACGCAATTTTAGTATTTCATGCTTTAACAGGTGATCAATTTGTAACAGGTATAAATCCAGTGACCAAAAAGGATGGTTGGTGGTCTTACGCGGTAGGCTCTGGTAAGTCGATAGATACAGATAAATATTTTGTAATTTGTGCAAATGTAATAGGTGGATGTATGGGATCTTTTGGGCCTAGCCATGAAAATCCCAAGACAAAAAAAATTTATGGAACAGATTTCCCAGTCATCACAATTAATGACATGGTGAATGCACAAATTAATTTGTTAGATTTTTTTGGAATAAAAAAACTTTTTTCAGTTATAGGCGGTTCAATGGGTGGAATGCAAGTCCTACAATTTATTAGTAATTATCCTGATAAAGCTAAAACAGCAATACCAATTGCTTGTACTTCAAGTCATTCTGCACAAAATATTGCTTTTAATGAACTTGGCAGACAAGCCATTGCGGCAGATCATAATTGGTCTGATGGAGATTATGATTCAAAAAATATTGTACCCGATAAAGGATTAGCTGTAGCTAGAATGGCTGCACATATTACTTATCTCTCAAAAAAAGGACTTCAAGAAAAATTTGGTAGAAAACTTCAAAAAAGAGATGATTTAAAATTTGGTTTTGATGCTGACTTTCAAATTGAAAGTTATCTTAGATACCAGGGCTCGGTATTTGTAGATCGGTTCGATGCGAATAGTTATTTATATATTACTAGAGCAATGGATTATTTTGATTTAGTAAAACAATTTAATGGAAATTTATCTGATGCTTTTAAAAATACTAAAGCGAAATTTTTTGTAATATCCTTTACCTCAGATTGGCTTTATCCAACACAAGAAAATAAAGACATTGTAATTGCCTTAAACGCAGTTGGTGCAAATGTAGGTTTTGTTGAAATTGAGTCTGATAAAGGCCACGATTCTTTTTTGCTAAATGTTTCCGATTTCTTAAAAGCTCTTAAAAATTTTTTAGATAAATCTTATGCAGAAAAACATTCATGAAACCAGAATATAAAATTATTTCAGATTTAATTGAGAAAGATGCAAAAGTTCTTGATGTAGGATGTAATGATGGAACTTTGATGGAATTTTTAAAGACAAATAAAAACGCTAATATAAGAGGAATAGAGATTTCAAAAGAAAAAGTGCAAATTTGTATTGCTAAAGGGCTGACTGTTATTGAAGGGAATGCAGAATTTGATTTAAAGCAATTTCCAAATGACTCTTTTGAGTATGTTGTTCTTGGACAAACTTTACAAGCTTTTATAAATCCTGAGACCGTAATTAAAGAGCTTTTACGAGTTGGTAACAAAGCTATAGTAACTATTCCAAATTTTGGGCATTGGAAAGTAAGATTAAATTTATTATTTAAAGGAACAATGCCAATTACAAACTCTTTACCTCATGATTGGTATAACACACCAAACATTCATATGTGCACGATAAAAGATTTTGTCAGATTTTCTAAGATTATTAACTTTAAAATTTTTAAATCTTTAGCATTAATTAATGAAAATGTTTCTGATATTAATAACTCAAATCTTATTTTTAAAAATTTATTTGGAGAACTTGGTATATTTTTAATAGAAAAATAAATGAAAATTGAAATTGTTAAATGTCTACAGGATAATTATAGCTACTTGATCATTGATGAAGTAAATCAAACCGCTTGTGTCATTGACCCTAGCGAGTCTGTACCAATAATCAATTATCTTGATAATTCAAAAATAAATTTAAAATTCATACTTAATACACACCATCATTACGATCATGTGGGTGGAAATCTTGAATTAAAAAAAAAGTATAATTCTAAGGTAGTTGGGTTTATTGGAGATAAAAATCGTATACCTGAGATTGATATATCTCTAGAGGATAACCAAATATGGAAGCAAGATAATTTTGAGGCAAAAATTTATCATGTTCCGGGTCATACATCTGGTCATATCGCTTTTCATTTTTTTAAAGAAAAAAAAATTTTTACAGGTGATACTCTATTCTCTTTAGGGTGTGGCAGAATTTTTGAAGGTACCTATGAACAAATGTATAATTCACTTAAGAAAATCAAATCATTACCAAAAGATACGGAAATATATTGTGGCCATGAATATACTTTACAAAACTCAAATTTTTGTATTGCCAATGATTCTAATAATTTAAAATTAAAAAATAAAATCTTAGAGATTAATAAAAAACTTCAGAATGCATTACCAACAATACCAAGCACTTTAGCTGATGAATTAGAATGTAATATATTTCTTAAAGCAAAAGATTTAAAAAGTTTTTCAAAATTAAGAGATTTAAAGGATAATTTTTAGTTAATAGGCTTGACTAAAGAAATGGCCTGACTATATTGCCTGATAAAAAATCTATTTTATGTCATACGCAGTTATACAAACAGGTGGAAAACAATATAAGGTGAAGTCTGGTGAAATTTTAAAAGTTGAAAAATTACCAGATTCAAAATCTCATACTAAAATTGAATTTAATGATATATTGGCCTATGGCGATAATAAAGTGATAGAAATTGGCTCACCAACAATTCAAGGTGCCAAAGTCGAAGCAAACCTAATAAAAAATAGTAAAAATAGAACTGTACTTGTTTTTAAAAAAAGAAGAAGACAAAACTCAAGAAGGAAAAATGGTCATAGACAAGAATATTCTATGATTAGAATAAATAAAATTTTTTCAAAAGATGGTAAAATTTTATCTGAGGCTGAGAATATTTCTAAACCAATAAAAAAAGATTCTGAAAAAAAAGAATTGAGTAAATAAAGGAATAAAATATGGCTACAAAAAAAGCTGGTGGATCATCAAGGAATGGTAGAGATAGTGCCGGCAGAAGACTTGGTGTAAAAAAATATGGTGGTCAAAATGTTATTCCAGGTAACATAATTGTTAGACAAAGAGGTACTAAGATATTTCCAGGAGAAAATGTGGGTATGGGTAAAGATCACTCAATTTTTTCAGTAATAAAAGGTAAAGTTGTTTTTAAAAAAACAAAATCCGATAGAACTTTTGTTTCAGTAAAACCCAATTAATATTACAACTCAAAATAGCGTTGTATTATGAAATTCTTAGATCAAGTAAAAATTTATATTAAAGCTGGCAATGGTGGTGATGGCTCTCCAAGTTTTAGAAGGGAAAAATTTATCGAGTATGGTGGACCAGATGGTGGCGATGGCGGTAAAGGTGGTTCAGTAATTTTAAAAGCTGAGAGAAATTTAAATACTTTAATCGATTTTAGATATCAACAACATCATAAAGCAAAAAGAGGTAACAATGGTGCTGGACAAAATCGGACTGGAAAAAGTGGAGATGATCTCATTCTCAAAGTTCCATTAGGTACTCAGGTTTTTGAAGAAGATAATAAAACTTTAATTTTTGACTTTATAACAATTGGAGAGGCGTTTGTGGCTGCTGCAGGTGGTAAGGGCGGTTTAGGCAATACTAGATTCAAAAGTTCAACAAATAGAGCTCCAAGAAAATTTACTAAGGGGACTCAAGGTGAAGAATTTACTATATGGCTTCAATTAAAAACAATTGCAGATGTTGGAATAATAGGATTACCTAATGCTGGTAAATCAAGTTTACTAGCTGCCATTACTAATGCTAATCCTAAAATTGCAAATTATGAATTTACAACATTAAATCCCAATCTTGGTGTGGCAAGCTATGATGATAAAGAAGTTACAATTGCAGACATTCCTGGATTAGTAGAAGGAGCGCATAAGGGAACTGGTTTAGGAATACAATTTTTAAAACACATAGAGAGATGTAAATCTCTTTTACACATGATCGATATAACAAACGATGATATTAAAAAAAGTTATAATCAGGTAAAAAAAGAATTAAAGAGCTATAGTTCCGAACTTGCCAAAAAAAGAGAGCTTATTGTTTTAAATAAAACCGATTTAATTGACGATAAAGAAATGAAAAAAATTGAGAAAAATTTAAAAAAAATCACTAAATCAGAAATTATTTCAATTTCTACAATAAAGAAGGAATACATTTCCAAAATTAAAGCAAAATTAGTTGGTTATGCATCTTAAAAATTCAAAAATTATAGTAATAAAAATTGGGTCATCACTGATTGTAGATAGTAAAAAAAAGATAAGAAAAAAATGGCTATCTTCTTTTGCTAAAGATATTCAAAAACTAAAATCTAAAAATAAAAAGATTATCATTGTAAGTTCTGGAGCAATTGCACTTGGATGTAAAAAAATGAATTACAATAAATCAAATTTAAAGCTTGATAAAAGTCAAGCAATAGCCTCTGTAGGTCAAATCGAACTTATGAATTTATTTTCTCAAACTTTTTCAAAATTAAAGATTAATATTTCTCAAATTCTGCTAACTTTGGATGATACCGAGGAGAGAAGAAGATCAATAAATGCTAAAAGGACATTTGAGAATCTATTTAAATTGGATTACATGCCCATCGTTAACGAAAATGATACAATTGCAACGTCAGAAATAAAATATGGTGACAATGATAGACTTGCCTCTCGTGTTGCACAGATAACTAATGCCGATACTTTAATATTATTATCTGATGTAGATGGTCTTTTCACAAAAAATCCAAAATTATTTAAAGACGCAAAATTAATAAAAAAAGTGAATAATCTAGATAAAGATATGAAAAAAATTTACATAAAAGGGGTAACAGAGTTTGGTAAGGGTGGAATGAATACCAAAATTGAAGCTGCTAAGATTTGTAATTTGGCAGGATGTAATATGATTATTGCAAACGGATTATATTACAATCCAATACAACAAATTGAAAAAAAGAATATTTGTACTTTATTTGAGTCAAGAATATCTAAATTACATGCACGAAAAAAATGGATAATTAGTTCTGTTTCACCAAAAGGGACTCTTGTCATAGATGATGGTGCTAAAAAAGCACTAGTTGGTGGTAAAAGTTTATTGGCAGCAGGGATTATTAATTTATCAGGTAAATTTAACAAAGGTGATCATATAAAAATTCTAGATACTAAAAATAAAGAATTTGCGAGAGGTTTAAGCTCTTTTTCTTCTGAAGAAATAAATAAGATAATGGGTTGTCACTCAAATGAGATTAAAAAAAAACTTGGATACATAACAAAATCTGAAGTTGTTCATAAAGATGATATGGTCGAGGTTTAATGCAAAAACTACTAACTAATATCGGAAAAAAATCAAAAAAAGCTATTATTAAAAGGTTAAGTACAAAAAAAAAAAACAAAGTTCTAAAAGATTATCGTCTTCTAATCTTAAAAAACAAAAAATCGATAATTAAAGAAAATAAAAAGGATATTAAAAATGCCTATAAAAAAGGTATTAAAAATAATTTGATCCAAAGATTAATATTAAATGACAAAAAAATAATTGCGATAACAAATTCTATAAAAAAAATTATTAGTTTAAGGGATCCTACAAATGTCATTTTAGAAAAATGGAAAAGGCCAAATGGATTAGTAATATCAAAAGTATCTATACCTATTGGTGTAATTGGCGTTATATACGAAAGTAGACCCAATGTTACAGCAGATGTTGCATCGTTATGTTTTAAGTCTGGAAATTCTGTCATTTTAAGAGGTGGATCTGAAGCATATTATTCTAATCTTATTCTCACAAAATTCTTTAGAAAATCACTAAAGAAAAATAATGTTGATGAAAATTTTGTTCAGTTTTTAAAACTTAAAAAAAGAAGTGTTGTTGATTTTCTTCTACAAAAAATGAGTAAATTTATTGATGTAATAATTCCAAGAGGTGGAAAAGGTTTAGTTAAAAAAGTACAGGATTTGTCATCTGTTCCAACAATTGGTCATTTGGAAGGTGTTTGTCATTCTTATGTAGATAAAAATGCAAATCCTAAGATTGCAGATAAAATAGTTCAAAATGCTAAGATGAGGAATACCGCAATATGTGGAGCAACCGAAACAATTCTTTTACACGAAAAAATAATCAAGAAATTTGGAAATAAAATTTTAAAAAATTTAGAAGAAAATGGATGTAAAATTATTGGTGATAATAAGATAAGAAAACTTATTGATAAAAAAATTCAGAAAGCTTCAATTAAAGATTGGTCAAAAGAATATTTATCACCTATTGTATCTGTGAAATCGGTAAAAAATATAGATGAAGCCATAGTCCATATTAACAAATACGGAACCATGCATACGGATTGTATAATTACTCAAAACAAAAAAGCAGCAAAAAAATTTTTAAATGAGGTAAAAAGTTCAATAGCTATGCACAATACTTCAACACAATTCGCAGATGGAGGTGAATTTGGGTTTGGTGGTGAGGTGGGAATCTCAACTAACACACTTCCACCTAGAGGTCCCGTAGGACTTAATCAACTTACTTCCTACAAATATCAAGTCACTAGCAAAGGCCAAATAAGGAAGTAATTTGAATTTGAAAAAAAAAAGAATTGGAATTTTAGGTGGTTCATTTGATCCTGCTCACAATGGTCATCTAGCTATATCTAAAGAAGCAGTAAAAAGATTTAAACTTGAAAAGATTATATGGGCCATTACAAAAAAAAATCCTTTTAAAATAAAAAGTTCTTTAAGCCTGCAATCTAGAATTAAAGAATGTAAAAAGATTATTAAAAAAAATAAATTTATTGAGGTCAAATTTTATGAAAATAAAATTAAATCAAATAAAACAATAAATCTAATTAATTACTTCAACAAAAATAAAAAAAATGAAATTTTTTTTTTAATGGGTGCAGATAATTTAGTTAATTTTCATAAATGGCATAAATGGAGACAGATTTCAGAAAAATGTAATATTTTAGTTTTTGATAGATATGGATATAAGAAAAAATCATTAAATTCAAAGACATATAAAACCCTTAAAAGTGATAAATTTAAATTTGTTAATTTTAATAAAGTCAATATTTCGTCTTCTCAATTAAGGAAAATTTGATAGTCTAAATTAATTAATGGATAAAATTTCAGATCTTAAAAATTCTATCATCAAAACATTGGATATTAATAAGGCTCAAGACATAATAAGTATAGATCTCAAAGATAAAAGTTCTATGGCTGATTTTATGATTATTGCGAGCGGCACTTCATCTAGGCACATACAATCTTTATCTGAGCAAGTTTTGGAAAAATTTAAAGATAACGGCATAAAAAATTCAAAAATTGAGGGTGCAGATAGTAGTGAATGGAAATTAATTGATGGTATAGACTTAATTGTTCATATTTTTCACCCAGAAAAAAGAAAATTTTATGAACTTGAAAAAATGTGGTCAGAGTTAATACCTAAAGAAAAATTAATTATCTAATGAAAAAAGCATTAATATTATTTTTATTTTATTTTCTATTTCAGCAAGTGAATTCTGCTGAAAATGATATTTACAAAAAAATTGATTTATTTGGAGAAGTACTTGAAAAAATTAATAAAGAATATGTAGATGAAATTAATCAATCTGAGAGTATGGACTCTGCAATCAATGGCCTTCTACAATCTCTTGATCCTTATTCGGCATACATGTCTCCAGAAATATTTAATGAAATGCAGACTGAGACTAGTGGTGAATTTGGGGGTCTTGGTATTGAGGTGAGTATGGAGTCAGGTGTTGTAAAAGTCATTTCTCCTATAGATGACACGCCAGCATCTAGAGCGGGGATTAAAGCAGGCGACTATATTGTTAAAATTAATGATGTTCAAGTTCAGGGCAAATCTCTCAGCGAAGCTGTTGATTTAATGAGGGGGCCAGTTGGATCAGGAATTGAACTCACAATTCGAAGACGTGGAGAGAGAAAAGCTCTAATATTTAATGTTGTAAGAGAGATTATACAAATTCAATCTGTTAAAGCTGACGTTTTAGAAAAAAGTATAGGTTATTTGAGACTAACCTCGTTTAATGAAAATAGTGGTAAACAAATAGAAAGAGAAATTAAAAAATTAGAAAAAAATAAAGATGTTAAGTCATACATTTTAGATTTAAGAAACAATCCTGGCGGACTACTTTCTCAAGCAATAAGAATCTCCGACTTTTTCTTAGATAATGGAGAGATCGTATCCACAAAAAGTAGAAAACCTTCTGAAAATAGAAAATGGTTTGCAAAAAAAGGTGACCTTACAAATGGAAAAATCTTGATTGTTCTTATTAACTTTGGATCAGCTTCAGCATCAGAAATAGTAGCAGGAGCCCTCAAAGATCACAAAAGAGCAATTTTATTAGGTAAAAATAGTTATGGTAAAGGATCAGTACAATCTATCATCCCCCTTAAAAATGATGGAGCAATTAGGCTTACAGTAGCTAAATATTATCTTCCTTCTGGAAAATCTATTTCTGAAGTTGGTGTATCTCCAGATATAGAAATTGATGAGGAAAATGATGATTTCAGAATCAAAACTGAAACCGACAATCAGTTAGAATACGCCATTAAACTTCTTAAAGGCTAATATGGAAGAAAAATTCAAAAATCTGCCACTTAGAAGTGGAGTGGGAATTGTTGTCCTTAACAAGGAGAATAAAGTTTTTGTAGCAAAACGAATTGATAATCCAAAAAATTTTTGGCAGATGCCACAAGGTGGGGTAGATGACGGAGAAGATTTTTTAGCTGCTGCTTATAGAGAATTAGAGGAAGAGACTAGTATCAAAAATGTAAAACTTATAACAGAAATAGAAGGCACAATTACCTACGAACTACCAAAAAATTTATTAGGTATTATATGGAAAGGTAAATACAAGGGACAAAAACAAAAATGGTTTTTAATGAGATATCTGGGTAATGATGAAGATATAAATATTAAAACAAATAAACCAGAATTTTTAAAGTGGAAATGGATTGAATTAGATAAAATAACTGAAGTGGTAGTAGATTTCAAATATCATGTATATAAAGAACTTAAAGAAAAAATAAAAACAATAATTAATTGATAGACTTCAAAGTTTCAACTTTTTGATCAGCCAAATATTTCAATTGATCACTAATTTCTGGTTTATTAGACTCTTCCTCTGCATTTTTTAATAATTCCAGCAATTTATTTTTCTCAATATCTTTTAAATTAAGGATATAGCTAGTTAAAATGGACAAAGTATCATTTTTAAATTCAATAATTCCATCCTCAACATAATACTTTTCTTCACCAGATTTCGCTTGAATGGTAATAATGCCTGGTTTTAAAAATGAAATTATAGAAATATGATCTTTTAGTATCCCCATTTCTCCTTCAAATGCAGGAACAACTACCTCATTAACATCCTTTTTTGATAAGAAGGATTTCTCTGGATTAACTATTTCTATTTTAAATTCATCACTCATTAAGCTGCTGCATCTTTAGACATTTTTTCAGCTTTTTCGATGGCTTCTTCAATGGTTCCAACCATATAAAATGCTGCTTCTGGAAGATGATCATATTCACCTTTGCAAATTGCATCGAAACCTTTAATTGTTGACTCTAAATCAACTAGTTTTCCTGGTGATCCTGTAAATACCTCAGCCACAAAAAAAGGTTGAGATAAAAACCTTTGAATTTTTCTAGCTCTTGCTACGACTAATTTATCTTCTTCTGACAATTCATCCATACCTAAGATTGCTATAATATCTTGCAACGATTTATATGTTTGTAATATTTTTTGCACCTCACGAGCTACTCGATAATGCTCATCACCAACAATTCTAGGATCAAGAATTCTTGAAGTTGAGTCTAGTGGATCAACTGCAGGATAAATGCCTATTTCAGCTATTTGTCTTGAAAGTACAGTTGTTGCATCTAAATGAGCAAATGAAGTTGCTGGTGCAGGATCTGTTAAGTCATCAGCAGGTACATAAATTGCCTGTACTGATGTAATAGAGCCTTTATTGGTTGTAGTGATTCTTTCTTGTAAATTTCCCATATCAGTTGCTAATGTTGGCTGATATCCTACAGCAGAAGGTATTCTTCCTAATAATGCTGATACCTCAGAACCCGCTTGAGTAAACCTAAATATATTATCAACGAAAAATAGAACATCCTGTCCTTCTTGATCTCTAAAATATTCTGCTACAGTTAATCCTGTAAGTGCCACTCTTGCTCTTGCTCCAGGAGGTTCATTCATTTGTCCATAAACTAAAGCTGCTTTAGAACCAGGGCCTTCAGATTTAATTACCCCTGACTCCATCATTTCATGATAAAGATCATTTCCTTCTCTTGTTCTTTCACCTACGCCAGCAAAAACTGAAAAGCCACCATGAGCTTTAGCAACATTGTTTATCAATTCCATAATTAAAACAGTTTTTCCGACACCCGCACCACCAAACAAACCTATCTTTCCTCCTTTTGCATATGGAGCTAAAAGATCAATTACTTTTATACCAGTTACAAGTATTTCTGTTTCTGTTGATTGATCATTAAACTCTGGAGCCGGTCTATGAATTGGCCAATTTTCTTTTGTTTTTACTTCTCCTCTTTCGTCTATAGGCTCTCCAACAACATTTATAATTCTTCCTAAAGTTTCAGGTCCTACTGGTACTTTAATTGGAGCATTTGTATTTATTACCTCATCACCTCTTTTTAGTCCCTCGGTAGCGTCCATTGCAATTGTTCTGGCAGTAGACTCTCCTAAGTGTTGAGCTACTTCAAGTACTAATCTATTATTTCCATTTTTACATTCTAAAGCTGTTAATATCTCTGGTAAATCACCTTCAAACTTTACATCAACAACCGCCCCTATAACTTGTGTTATTATTCCCTTGCTCATAATTATAAACTTTCTGCTCCTGATATTATCTCTATTAGTTCTTTTGTAATTGCTGCCTGACGACTTCTATTATATTCAATCGTGAGTTTATCAACCATTTCACCTGCGTTTCGAGTTGCATTATCCATTGCGCTCATTCTTGCACCCTGCTCGCTAGCTGAATTTTCTAACATTGCTTTAAATATTTGCGTCGAAATATTTTTTGGTAATAAATTACTTAAAATTTCATCCTCATCTGGTTCAAATTCGTAGTTATCTTCTGAATTATTTTGGTCATCACTTTTTGTATTTAACGGGATGATTTGTTGAGCCTGAGGTATTTGGGTGATTACGTTTTTAAATTGATTATAAAAAATGGTACAAATATCAAATTCTTCTTTTTGAAACTTTTCAATTATAATTTTTCCAACTTTTTCTGCATCAAAGTAATTTGCGTTTTTGGAATTTTTAAAAGAAATGTTCTCAATAATTTTATTTCCATATACTCTTTTTAACTGATCATTACCTTTAGAACCAACAGTAATAATCTTCAATTCCTTACCCTCTTTATTTAATTTAGCAAAATAACTTTTAGCTTTTTTAATTATATTCGCATTAAAACCACCACATAAACCTCTATCTGACGTCAGCACAACACAAAGATGAACTTGCTCTTTCCCTGATCCAGATAGTAATTTAGGAGCTGTTTCTTTGTCAGAGATACCGCTAGATAAATTTAAAATTATATTATTCATTTTTTCAGAATATGGCCTTCCTTTTTCTGCACTATCTTGAGCCCTTTTTAGTTTAGCTGCAGCTACCATTTTCATAGCTTTTGTAATTTTTTGTGTAGATTTTACACTTGTTATTCTTTTTTTTAGGTCGTCTAAACTAGCCATAAATAAATCAAGATTTAAAATTTTTCTTAAGATTAGTAATTACGTCAATTAAGCTTTTTTCTGTTGCCTCTTCTAATTTACCTGAATTCTGAATAGACTCGATTAATTCTAGTTTATCAGATTTACATCTCTCAATAATCTTGTTTTCAAATTCAGCAATATCTTTTAAATCAATATCATCTAAATATCCTTTTACTCCACAAAATACAGAGATTACCTGTTCAGCAACAGTCATTGGTGAGTATTGTTTCTGTTTTAATAACTCAGTTAATTTTGATCCTCTATTCAAAAGTTGTTGGGTTGAGGCATCTAAATCTGATCCAAATTGAGCAAAAGCTGCCATTTCTCTATATTGTGCTAATTCGAGCTTCATTGATCCTGATACTTTTTTCATAGCTTTTGTTTGTGCAGCTGATCCAACCCGAGATACAGAGAGACCAACATTAATTGCTGGTCTTATACCTTGGTTAAATAACTCAGTTTCTAAAAAAATTTGTCCATCAGTAATTGAAATTACATTAGTTGGAATATAAGCAGAAACGTCTCCACCTTGAGTTTCAATGATCGGAAGAGCTGTTAACGAACCTCCGCCGTGATCATCACTTAATTTAGCAGCCCTTTCCAGTAATCTACTATGAAGATAAAATACGTCACCTGGGTATGCCTCTCTACCTGGTGGTCTTCTTAAGATCAGTGACATTTGTCGGTAAGCAACCGCTTGTTTAGATAAATCATCATAAATAATCAAAGCATGCATTCCATTATCTCTAAAATATTCTCCCATTGCACATCCAGTGTAAGGAGCTAAAAATTGAAGTGGAGCTGAGTCAGATGCTGTTGCCGCGACTATAGTTGTATATTCCATCGCTCCTGCTTCTTCTAAAGTTTTTTGAATTTGTCTTACAGTTGATCGTTTTTGACCAACGGCAACATAAATACAATAAAGTTTTTGTTTTTCATCGCCCAACTCATTAATTTTTTTTTGATTGATAATTGTATCAACTGCTACAGCAGTTTTGCCTGTCTGACGATCTCCAATAATTAACTCACGTTGACCTCTTCCAATTGGTACAAGACTATCGATTGATTTAAGACCTGTTTGCATTGGTTCGCTAACAGATTGTCTTGGAATTATTCCTGGTGCCTTAACTTCAACTCTACTTTTTGTAATGCCTTTGTCCAAAGCACCTTTTCCATCAATTGGATTTCCTAATCCATCTACCACTCTACCTAATAACTCTTTTCCAACAGGGGTATCCACAATGCTTCCAGTTCTTTTTACAACGTCACCTTCTTTAATATTCCGGTCGTCACCAAAAATTACAACTCCAACATTTTCACTTTCTAGATTTAAAGCCATTCCTTTTGATCCATCAGAAAATTCAACCATTTCTCCTGCTTGAACATTATCAAGGCCGTAAATTCTTGCTATACCATCACCTACAGACAATACCTGTCCAACCTCAGAAATTTCTGCCTTTTCTCCAAAATTTTTAATTTGTTCTTTTAATATTTTTGTGACTTCTGAAGGATTTATTTCCATTTATGCCTCTATCATTCTATTTTCAATTTGTTGTAATTTACTTTTTATTGATGTATCAATCATAGTACTTCCCACTTGAATGACCAAACCTCCAATTAAACTTTCGTCTTGAATATAGTTTAATTTTATTTGAGATTTGAAGTTATTTGATAATTCATCTGTAATTTTTTTAATCTCTTCTTGATTAAGTAATTTTGCAGATTTAATTTCTGCTTTCAATTCACCTCTTTTTTCTGAACATATTTCGATAAATGTTTTTAAAATTTGCTCTAGATAAAAAAATCTTCTTTTTAAGACCAAAAAATTTACAAAATTTTTAAAAAGAATTTCTAACTTAAAATTATCTGAAATCTTATTAATTACACTAGTCAAAACTTCTCTGTTTAATGTAGGATCCTTTATAAAATTTTTAAAATCTTTATTATTTGAAATTAAATTTAAAAAATCTTTTGCATTTATTTCTACATTAACCAATGAGTTAGAATCTTTCGCTAACTCATACAAAGCTAAAGAATATCTATTAGCTGTAGTATCTGAAAATCCTTTATTTTTACTCAATTTTACCCTTTAAATGAATATGATTAATTTAAAATCACGATTTAATTAGCACATGCCTTTATAGTCTTCAAGTAACACATTAGCTAAAAATTAGTTTTTTTGAGCGTTAATTAAAGCTAATTGGATCAACATCAACTGAAAGTTTTATTCCTGAGGCGAATTTATATTTTGGAATTATTGACGCTAAACTATTCTGTAATTGAAGATTTTTAGCACCTCTGATGAGTAATCGCACACGATATTTGCTCTTTAATTTAAAGATAGGAGCGCTTACTGGACCTAAAATTTTTC